>WFMW01000044.1 GCA_015488885.1 Gammaproteobacteria bacterium
AATAGGAGCCGTAGCGAGGGGAAGTGGATTTGAGGCATATTTTTCACTATTTTGAGGAGAATAGCACGGCTATTTAACGATAAATAGAGGAAAATATGACCAAATTCCACTTTTCCGCAGTAGGCTATCTATTCTCGGACAGGCTCCTAGTATCAGAAATTATCTACAGAATATAAGATGAGATTAACGTCGCAGGAAAAACATGAAATTATGACGCTGGTGGCGCGGGCTTTTAATAAGAAGCAGAACTGGAAACTATGGTTATTTGGGTCGAGAGTCAATGATCAGCTAAAAGGTGGGGATGTTGATTTATGTATTATTGCGGATGAATCCCCGGAGGAGCTACTACACAAGCAGTTATGGCTAAGGCCAGAAATAGAAGAAACACTGGATTTACCGGTTGATCTTATTATGCAGTCAACTCAGCGTCCTGAAAAGCTGGTAACACAAAAAGCGATTGAAACAGGTGTGGAGTTAACACGATAGTCTCTCTGGTATCATCCTGACCCACCTTAAAATGTGTAATAAACAATATTATTAAAGAAATAGAAAATAGAGGTTTTACAGCTGAACGTCAGCCACTGTAATGAACAGACAAAGTGTTACCCACGCTAAATTTTTGTTGTTTGATGAAAATCCGTGTATTTCAATGAGTCTTGTACCCCTTGATTTTCAGCAGGTGGATACGGTTGTTACCATCAATAAACAGCGGAAACAGGTCAGGTATCAATTACTTTCCCTCCCGCTTTATCTGGTGGAACGTTTGGATGATATTGTCAATAGAAGACAGGGGCAACCTCTTCAATCAGGATGAGCTGATTCGGGAGCGGGCAAGCAACTAGAAACTACACATTAGTGTATAATAAGCAGCTGTTTGAAAACTTCATAAATATAACGACACAGAATTTTATTTCAAGGAGTCTGACCCTTGATTTATTAGTCTGAGAGGAGAAAATTATGAAATCAGAATTCACTGCTATTATAGAAAAAGCCCCTGAAGGTGGATATTGGGCAATATGCCCGGAAATACCTGGTGCAAATGGTCAGGGAGAATCAATTGAAGAAGCAAAAGATGGTCTTCGAGGGGCAATCGAACTGATTCTTGAAGATCGTAGAGAAGATATTTTTCGTGGGTTACCGGATGATGTAATACGCGACAAGGTAATGGTTGCATGAAGCGACGGGAGCTAGAGCGAAAGCTTCGAATAGTTGGCTGTTATCTAAAAAGAGAAGGCGGCTCTCATTCTCTCATGGATGAACCCAAAAAATGGGGTTATTGAGGCTATTCCACGGCATAAGGAAATCAAAGAACCACTGGCAAAGAAAATTTTAAAAAATTTAGGAGTAGAGTAAGAAAACGCTAATAAAGAGTGATAATGTTCACATGCCGGTTACGAATGCCAGAAATCCTCTTTTTAGTATCAGATACGGGAGTGTTTAAACCCCAAACCCCGATTTTATTGATAATCATGTGTCTGTTCGTTTTTTACCTGCCAAGTCAAAAGGTAAAATCTGGTTCATTGGTTTGGTAACAGAAAAGTAAAAAGATACCTAAATATTAATGGCTCTGAGTTCTTTGTGTGTCGTGGTAATAAAGGGTTTATGGTTTAAAGGTTTTTAACAGAAAGTATTACAAGGAGTCTTGACCACTACAGTGACGAGCAACGAGCAATGAGTAACTAGCCACTAGAAACTAGCAACTAGCAACGAGTATTTCAAGGAGTCTGGCCCCTTGATTTCTTGACCCCTTGATTTCTGAAACTTCCAATTCATGAGCAGGCAAAATTAACAGGTATTGCATTATGAAGCTTAAAAATTTATGATATTATATGTCAATATAAGCTATATATTACATATACTTTTGAGGGAAGTGTAATGAGAACTTCATTAAATATTGATGATAATTTGCTTGCAGATGTGATGCAGTCAACAGGGGAAAAGAACCGATCAGAAGCCATAAGGGTAGCACTATCCAGCTATTTGCAACAACAAAGAAAAAATAAAATATTAGCCTTACGTGGTAAGGTTGATATTGATGATAACTGGCAAAAACTCCGTGAACTGGAAATAGAAGAGTGACGGACAAAGTACTGTTTGATACCTGTGTATGGATTGATTTTCTCCGTTCTACAGAGGGTGAAGCGGGCAATTTACTGGAAGATGCGCTAAAAAATGATACTGCGTTGCTGTGTGGTGTGATCACCACCGAGCTGTTGCAGGGAGCAAAAAGCAAGAAAGAAAATAAACAGCTGGATTTATTGTTTTCGAGTATCGAATCTTTGCCCTGTGATGAGTCTGTTTGGCATGAAGCTGGATTGATGCTGCAAAACTTAAGGCAAAAGGGCATTACCGTACCACTAACTGATGCATTAATCGCAGTCATTGCAAACCGCCACCATGTTACTGTGGTGACCATGGATAAACATTTTAAACACTTGCCTGTAAAAGTCATCACTGCGCCAGGGAAATTGCTCTCCCTGTAAAATACCTGCTTATCGCAAAATCAGGTATAATAGCCAAAAAAAATACAGCAACAAAACCATAACTTATTGAAAAGTATAATATTGTAAATGGAAGGTTACAGTTGGCAATATAATTGCCAACCCCAACCGCTAACTTCGCTTTCATGAATCCCAATGCTAAACACAAAATCTCGCCACTGGAAATGCTAAACAGTGTCTGGCGAAACCATGATCTGGTCGTTCAAATGACAAAGCGTGAAGTGATAGGCCGCTACCGTGGTTCTATCTTGGGTATTGCCTGGTCGTTTTTTAACCCACTCATTATGCTGGCAGTTTATACACTGGTCTTTAGCACCGTTTTCCAGGCAAAGTGGCATACCGGCGACACTAGCAAAACCGAATTTGCTCTGGTGCTCTTTATAGGAATGATTGTTCACGGTGTACTGGCAGAAAGTTTGATGAATTCACCTTCGCTTATGTTACGTAATGTTAGTTATGTAAAAAAAGTCGTATTTCCACTGGAAATATTGCCCTGTATTACCATGGGTTCAACCCTGTTTCATGCACTGATCAGTGTACTGGTCTGGTCATTATTCTATTTTGTGGTCAACCTGTCATTTCACTGGACAGCCATTTTTTTCCCGTTAATCCTGCTTCCGCTTATACTGTTTTCACTGGGTATCTCCTGGATGCTCGCCTCAATCGGGGTCTATATCCGCGATATTGGTCAGATGATGGGTGTGATGACAACGATATTAATGTTTCTATCCCCCATTTTTTACCCGGCAACCCATCTACCAGAGCCGTATCGCACCTTTATCTATATCAACCCATTGACGTTTATTATCGAACAGTCTCGCGATGTCCTGATGTGGGGTAAGCTGCCAAACGGGCAAGGTCTGGCAATCGCCTATATAGTCAGCCTGATTGTGGCATGGCTGGGTTTTGCCTGGTTCCAGAAAACTAGGCAGGGGTTTGCTGATGTGCTCTGATATAGCTATTCGAGTAAAAAATGTCAGTAAGGCATACCAGATATACGATAAGCCACAGGATCGTCTGAAACAGACGCTGTGGCGGGGGCATAAACAGTTTTACCGTGAATTCAAGGCGCTAGACGATGTGTCTTTTGAGGTAAAGAAAGGTGAAACAGTTGGGATTATTGGTCGTAACGGGTCAGGTAAATCAACCTTACTGCAGATTATCTGTGGCACATTGGCACCGACATCAGGAGTGGTTCAGGTAAATGGTCGTGTTGCTGCACTTCTGGAGCTTGGGGCAGGGTTCAACCCCGATTTTACCGGAAAAGAAAATGTCTATATGAATGCATCCATTCTTGGTTTAAGTAAAGAAGAAATTGACGCAAAGTATGATGATATTGTGGCCTTTGCAGATATTGGTGATTTTATTGATCAGCCGGTTAAGACGTATTCAAGTGGAATGTATGTACGGTTGGCATTTGCGGTAATTATAAATGTTGATGCAGATATTCTTGTGATTGATGAAGCGTTGGCGGTTGGAGATGCTTTTTTTACACAAAAATGCATGCGATATTTACGCAATTTTATGGAAACAGGAACGGTTCTTTTTGTAAGTCATGATACCGGTGCCATACTGAGTCTATGTGCGAATAGTATTTATTTGAAGGATGGAGCAATTATAGTACAAGGTGAATCAAAAGAAATTATTAAGTTATATCTTGAAGAATTATATAAAGTGCAGCAAGGTGATAGTGTTAATACTAATAGTGAAGTCGCCACCACTGAGATTCCTGAATTAAATGGTAAACACAGAAGAAGAGATATGCGTTTAGATTTCATTAATCAAACTACATTACGTAATGATATAGAGTTATTCCCTTTTCTTTCAGATGCATCTAGTTTTGGGAAGAAGGGGGCAGAAATTTTGAGTGTTAAATTCTTTGATGAACAAGAAAATGAACTGAAATGGGTGGTTGGTGGTGAACAAGTAAAGCTTGTAATCTACTGTATTACTAATGAGTTTCTATTAAGCCCAATTGTTGGTTTTCAGATAAAAGACAGGTTGGGCCAAGTGGTTTTCGCAGACAATACTTATACAACATATATAGATAACCCTCTAAGTATTAAACCAAGTAGGTCATTTAATGCCATTTTTGAATTTTATATGCCAGTTTTACCGGTAGGTGATTATTCAATATCACCAGCAATTGCAGCTGGTACTCAAGAAGAACATGTGCAACATCATTGGGTGCATGATGCTGTAATTTTTAAGGTACACACATCTAGTGTTTGTTTGGGACTGGTTGGTTTACAAATGGTTAATATCAAAATGAATGTATTATGATAATCAAGGTGGTATTTATGTTTCAGTTGTTTTTTCAGACTACCTCATCCATTGTAATTAAATCTATTACTGGTAAGAGTAGTCATGTCAGCTAATAATAAACTCGCTTTTACTGGAGAGCGCTTCACTCCTGAGACTGGCGGACAAATAAAGCTTGAGCATATGCATAGATATGTTATCGCCAAAGAGTTAGTTGTTGGCAAGTGTGTTTTAGATATTGCATCAGGTGAAGGCTATGGTAGTTTTATTTTATCATCAGTCGCAAAGCATGTAATAGGCGTGGATATTGCAAAATATGTTGTTCAACATGCTAAATCGAAATATAAACGAAAGAATCTTGAGTACATGATTGGATCATGCGAAGAAATTCCACTAGATGATAATAGCATTGATATCGTGGTTAGCTTTGAAACTATAGAGCATCACAATCAGCACGATAAAATGTTATTGGAAATTAGACGTATTTTACGACCTGATGGATTATTGATTATATCTAGTCCAAATAAGTATGAGTATTCTGATATACCAAATTACACAAATCCTTTTCATGTAAAAGAATTATATAGAGAAGAGCTAACCGCCTTGCTTAATAAGTATTTCTCTAATATTGTTATATTTAGCCAACAGGTTGCTTATGGCTCGATTATTTTAAATAACCACTGTGATACTTCGTTAGTGACATACTCAAGTGAGTTAGATCCTTCTGCAGTTGAAAGTAAGCAGATGCGTTCAAAATATGACATTGCAATAGCATCTAATGAAAATATTCCTTTGATTAGAAATAGTATGTATGAAGGTAATATTGAAAATATTGATGCTAAAAAAAATGAACACATAAAAAAATTACAGAAAACAATAAATTCATTAATTACGGATCGAGATGCCAAAGCAGAAGCCATTGATCAACTGCAGAATAATCTGGCCGCAATAATTGCCGAAAGCAAGACGCATATCGACAAGCTTGGCTCAAGTCTGGATGCCGTCATTGCGGATCGAGATGCCAAAGCAGAAGCCATTGATCAACTGCAGAATAATCTGGCCGCAATAACTGCCGAAAGCAAGACGCATATCGACAAGCTTGGCTCAAGTCTGGATGCCGTCATTGCGGATCGAGATGCCAAAGCAGAGGCCATTGATCAACTGCAGAATAATCTGGCTACAATAACTGCCGAAAGCAAGACTCATATCGACAAGCTTGGCTCAAGTCTGGATGCCGTCATTGCGGATCGAGATGCCAAAGCAGAAGCCATTGATCAACTGCAGAATAATCTGGCTACAATAACTGCCAAAAACAAGACGCATATCGACAAGCTTGGCTCAAGTCTGGATGCCATCATTGCGGATCGAGAAGCCATTGGCCAGCTACAGAATAATCTGAAGGCTATATATAACTCTAAAATATGGCGTGCTACAAAACCCCTTCGCTGGTTTTCTGGAATGTTTAATTTATTAGTATCCAAGCCTGATGACAGTCTCGACAATACTGCATCAAAATTAGTAATGATACCTGATGCAGATAATGATATTTCTTTACCAAATGATATAGAAATAAATTTATCGCATCACCGAATCTTGTTAGTTAGTTTTTATTGCCCTACACGTGCACATGCAGGTGGGCTAAGGATTCTTGATTTGTATGATTTTATACATAAGAACTACCCGTTGGTTGAAATTGATATTTATACCCACCATCGACCTGATATTGATTGGAAAATAAATGATATATATGATATTTTTGATAATGTCTATTTATCTTCTAGTGAAGATTTAAGTCCCAAAGGACTGGAACTATTAATAGGAAAAAAACTGTCATATGATGTTGTAGACCTGCAATTTCATCAATGTGGTTATAATATTGATTCTTACCGTGAAATTGGTGGTAAAGTCATTTATACGCCCATGGAGTCATTAGCTAAATCGTTTTATTTGGATGTGCGTACTAAATCAGTAATAAAAAATTTATTTCTTTTATCAAATACAGCACGATCGTTACATTATGCTGCTGAAGAATTAACCTTTTTACCGAAGGTTGATGAAGTTATATGTGTGTCGAAGACCGATGCTGCATTTTTAAAATCTATCACATCATGTCGAAATATCAGGGGGCTGGATACATGTATCTCAGGCTTTGAGTTCGCAAGTTCCTTGTCACCAGAATTTGTTACAACCCCTTCATCTGAAAGAGATATTAGTATTTTGTATATTGCATATTTTGGTTCAGAAACTAATATAAATGCCTTACACTGGTATTTGGATAAGGTCCACCCAATAATAAAAGAAGATATCCCGGGCTACAAGATTACTATCGTTGGGCGTGGTGATCTCTCTTCATTTAAAAACAGAGTAGATAGCTCTATTGACATTATTGGGGAAGTAGATTCGTTACCGCCTTATATAATAAATTCAAGAGTGTGTATAGCACCAGCGCTAGGGGGGGCAGGTTTTAGAGGTAAAATTAATCAATATTCTGTAATGGGATTACCAACAGTAGCATCACCAATATCTATTAGAGGCTTATCGTATAAACATGGTAAAAATATCTTTGTTGCTGAACGTTATTCAGATTTTGCCGAGTACTGTATTCTGCTATTAAACGATACAGAGCTTAATGATAAAATGGGGAGCGCAGCTAGAGAGCTATGTTTAAGTCAATATACCTGGCAATCAAAATCAAAAATAATACGTAATATTTATAACTTGGGAGTATTGGATGAATAATTTCCCCGATAAGGTTACCGTTATTGTACCATCGTATAATCATGCTAAATATATTCGCCAACGTATTGAATCCATATTAAAACAGACTTATTCAAATATTGAGCTTATTGTTATTGATGATGAATCTGAGGATAGCTCGATTGAAGTAATTACAGAACTAAAAAATAAATATGGATTTAAGTATATACAGAGAGTAAAGAATTCAGGTACGCCATTTTCAGCATGGGAGGATGTTTGCAAATTAGCTAGCGGAAAGTATATTTGGGTATGTGAAAGTGATGATATTGCCGCCCCTAAGTTTCTTGAAACAGCGGTTACTAGCCTGGCATCTGACCTTCGTGCTGTCATGTTTTATTGTAGCTCGATCATAATTGATGAAAATGGCAAAGAAATGGGGCATACAGATAATTACTTTCATGATATATGGAAAGAAAGTCGTTGGGATACTAATTTTACTTCTGATGGGAAGAGTGAACTAAAAAACTTTCAATTACGTGGCCAAACTGTTCCCAACATGAGTTCGGCTTTATTTACTGCTAATACATTTAGAAAATCATTTAAACCATTTATCAAGCGCCTACGTTTAACAGGTGACTGGTTATTTGTGGGTGAGGTTATGAAGTGTGGGCGGATAATATTTCATCATACTGCATTAAGCTATTTCAGAGAGCACGAAGTAACATCTAGAGTAAGGGTTAAATCTGCACGTTCCCAGGCTGAATTTATTATTACTAAATATCATTTATTTCGGCTAAGTGGATTACCTGTTAGTTCACTGGCGCCTATCATGAGTTCTGATGTTATTCGATTTTTATATGAACCAGATAGTTGGTTTGATGTATTAAAATCCCTATTACAAGTTTCATGGTTTGATACTATCAAGGTGGTGTTACTATTGCTATATTCTACCTCAAAAAATACTGCATGTATTACTAAATTTAAAGAACGTTATAAGCATTCAAAAGAGTTTACTAGATAAAAAAGGTTATAGTAATACTTTTGCTGTTGCAGTTGATATTAATAGTCGTGCTTTTACAGTACCGACTAATAGTGTCATGGGTACTCGTTGAAAAGCCTTTAATCAATATAAGTAAAGAATATAAATACTGATAAAATATCTGGAGAAATCATGGCTGGATCAAGTAGTTTTAATAAAGACACAAGTATATTAATTACTGGTGGCACGGGTCTAGTTGGTAAGGCGCTATCTAAACAATTGGCCAGTCAGGGATACACAAACGTAATCAGTATAGGTAGTAGAGACTGTGATTTGCGTGATAGCACTGCTGTGTCTTTGTTGATGGAAAATGTTTCCCCTAAGCATGTTTTTCATCTTGCTGCACGTGTCCATGGTATAGGCGGTAATACGTTATACAAGTCTGATATTCTCTATGAAAATGTCATGATTAACAGTAATGTAGTAGAAATGGCTCGACGTGCTGGCGTTGATAAAATTGTTGCCATGGGTTCTGGCTGTGTATACCCTGAACTCAAAGGGCATGAAGAACTTTTTGAAAATCAAATATGGACTGGCCCGCCACATTCATCTGAAGATTCATACGCACATTCTAAACGACTTATGATGGCTCAACTTGATGCAGCAAAAGAACAATACGGACTATCTTCAGCATTTGTCATTAGTGGTAATCTATATGGACCTGATGATAACTTCAATATTGATGAAGGTCACGTAACACCATCATTAGTAGCTAAATTTTTTGATGCCTACTGCAATAATAAGCCTGTTAGTGTTTGGGGTAGTGGTGTTGCAATAAGAGATTTTACCTATAGTTCTGATGTTGCAAAAGCATTACTTGCTATATGGAGAAATATTGAAGGACCTATTAATATGGGAAGTGGAATGCGTCATCCAATACGGGATATTATTGATATATTACAATCGATTACAGGGGTAGAGGTTGAATGGGACAGTAATAAGCCTGATGGTCAATTAGTTAGATTTTATAATCTAAATAAGCTCAATGAAACTGGGTTTAAAGCAAAGATTGATCTAGAAGAAGGCGTAAAGCTTACCTATGATTGGTATGTTAATAATTGGAAAAATGCTCGAAACTAAGGGCGAATCAATCATTAAATTGAGTTGGCAAGGAATAATAGTTAGATTGAGTTCGGTGAGAAAAAACTGAACAAACAATAAATGAGGGTCGAGTAAGTGAGTAACAAGATATTAATTACGGGCATAACCGGTCAAGTTGGGTCACAACTTGCGGACTATATCCTTGAAAATACCCAATACGATGTAGTGGGTATGATGCGCTGGCAGGAGCCGATGGACAATCTCTATCACTTGACTGAGCGCATCAACGACAAGGATCGGATCAGCCTTTACTACGCCGATCTCAATGACTATGCCTCGATTACACGAATGATTAAGGATGTCAGGCCTGAGTTTATTTCACATCTTGCCGCGCAGTCTTATCCAAAGACCTCGTTTAATAGCCCCATCGAAACGTTGCAAACAAATATTGTAGGAACGGCAACGCTTCTTGAGGCTATTCGCCAACAGAAAGAGGAAGATGGATATGACCCTGTTGTGCATGTTTGTTCATCTAGTGAGGTGTATGGACGTGCAAAGCCGGGTACCAGATTGGCGGAAGAAACCCCCTTTCATGGTGCCAGTCCTTACAGTATTAGCAAAATTGGAACTGACTATCTGGGGCGCTTTTATGGCGAGGCGTATGCCATTCGAACATTTATGACACGGATGGGTACGCATTCCGGTCCCAGACGTAGTGATGTGTTTTTTGAGAGTACGGTTGCGAAACAAATTGCATTAATCGAGGCCGGTTATCAAGAGCCGGTTGTTCGGGTAGGCAACCTCTCAAGCACTCGAACTTTTCAGGATGCTCGAGACGCCGTCAGAGCGTATTTTTTGCTTCTTAAAGCGAGTGAAGAAGGAAAGATCAAGTGCGGTGATTATTTTAACATCGCGGGTGAAGAGGCCTTTAAGCTACCAGAAGTTATCGATATTCTTTTGGGTATGAGTACACGAAAAGATATCAGGGTGGTAACGGACGAAGAAAGGTTGCGACCGATCGATGCTGATTATCAAATGTTTGATAACACAAAAATTCGCTCTGCGATCAACTGGAAACCCGAGATTACCGCAAGAAAGATGTTTCAGGATTTACTGAGTCACTGGCGCGAAGAAATCGCCAAAGGGAAAATTCCACTCAATCGATGAGTTAGATTCGTTTATGACAAAGATAATCCGTGCACGTGCTCCGTTGCGCCTCGGCCTTGCCGGTGGAGGTACAGATGTTTCTCCATACTGTGATGTACATGGTGGCTATGTGTTGAATGCCACAATTGATCGCTATGCCTATGCGGTTATAAAAACTTTAGATGTACCGGTGGTTCGCTTCCTGGCTACAGATCAGCAGATTGAGAAAGTAAAACCTGTGTCTGCATCATTACAGCTTAACGGCAAGCTTGATCTACATAAGGCAGTCTACAACCATATGATTAAGCACTATAATGATGGCAAGCCGATTATGATGGCGTTGAGCACTTTTTGTGATGCGCCTGCGGGGTCTGGTCTTGGGTCGTCTTCTACCCTTGTCGTTGTAATGATCCGTGCATTTTGTGAGTTACTTAATCTTCCACTAGATGATTATACGATTGCAAGCCTTGCTTATAAGATCGAACGGCTGGATTGTGACTTGCAAGGAGGGCGGCAGGATCAATATTCTGCCACCTTTGGCGGATTCAATTTTATGGAGTTTTATGCTGAGAACCGCACTGTTGTTAATCCGCTACGGATAAAAAACTGGATTATCTGTGAACTGGAAGCATCACTGGTTCTGTTCTTTACAGGGGTGTCACGACAGTCAGCCAGAATTATTGCTGACCAGAGCAGTAACGTAAAAGATGGTAAAATCGAAGCAATCGAAGCTATGCATGGCATCAAGAAAGAAGCGCTGACAATGAAAGAATTCTTGCTCAGAGGGGATTTTGATGGGTTGGTGGAATCCATGCAACTGGGTTGGAAAAACAAAAAAAAATCAGCAAAAACGGTATCTTCTCCATATATTGATGAAATTTACGATGCAGCATTAAATGCCGGTGCGTTAGCAGGCAAGGTATCGGGTGCGGGAGGTGGTGGCTTTATGCTTTTTTTTGCACCCACTGAGAGACGAATGGATGTTATCCGTGCTTTAAATCAATTCAAAGGACAGGTCAGTAACTGCCACTTTACCAAACATGGCTCACAGGCATGGAGAGTTTGATGAATGAATATATTACTGCACAAGTTGCAGCGGCTCAAAAAGTCATGTCAGATATGTTGCTGGATAGCGAGTTGCAGGCTGTGCTTGAAGCTGCTGCTAAAGCCTGTATCGAATGTCTTGGGGCAGAGGGCAAAATTCTTCTGGTAGGTAACGGTGGCAGTGCTGCTGATGCACAACATATTGCTGGTGAGTTAGTCAGTCGTTTTGCTTTTGATCGACCCGGCTTACCTGCAATGGCATTGACGACAGATACGTCGATTCTGACGGCCATTGGTAATGATTATGGCTACGACATGTTGTTTGCACGTCAGGTACAGGCACAAGGCCAAAAAGGTGATGTATTGATTGCTTATTCAACATCGGGTGCGTCACGGAATATATTGCTTGCACTGGAAGAAGCCAGAGCAAATGGTTTGGTTTGTATCGGCCTTACTGGTAACCATATTGGTCCCATGCGAGAGCTATGTGATTTTTTTCTCGAAGTTCCTTCAAATGAAACACCCAAGATTCAAGAGGGGCATCTTGTGTTGGGGCATATTCTTTGTGGTCTGGTAGAAAATGCTATATTTCAGGCAGAGACGTAGTGAGGGAAGCTATTATTCTTGCTGGGGGTTTTGGTACTCGGCTACAACATATAGTGCCGAATTTTCCTAAACCAATGGCACCCATTGCTGGTAGGCCGTTCCTTACTTATGTGCTTGATTCGCTTGCTTCCAAGGGCTTTTCGCGTGTCATTTTGTCGCTTGGTTTTATGGCTGAAAAGATTCAGGTTTTTTTTGGTAATCAATACCAGGGGATGGAACTTGTCTATGTTGTTGAAAAAAAACCATTGGGGACTGGGGGTGCAGTGCGGCTTGCTATGAGCAACAGCTATGCTGATCATGTTTTTGTTTTTAATGGAGATACCTATCTTGATCTTGAAGTGGATGGGTTGGAACAATTCTGGCAAAAAAATAATAATCCAGTTATTGTTGGCAGGCAGGTACCAGATACTTTCCGCTATGGTCGTTTGATAACTGACAACAGTAGAGTGACGGGTTTCTCTGAGAAAGGAGTTTCCGGCGCAGGAATGATAAATGCAGGTTGTTATGTGTTCAATCAGGATCAACTTAATCAATTTACTGTAAATTCAACTTTCTCACTGGAAAGTGACTATCTTGAGCATGCAGTCAAGTTGGTAGATATAGACTTGTTTGTGACTCGGGGATATTTTATTGATATTGGTATACCAGAAGATTATGAACTGGCACAAGTTGAAATGGCTGGTTTTTGATATGCCTGTTCAGGTTACTGTATTGTAATTAAAATGAATGATCCCATTGATATATTGTTATCAACATATAATGGTGAGAGCTATCTGGAACAGCAAATAGATTCTATTGTTGAACAGAAATATACGCATTGGCATTTAATTATTCGTGATGATGGTTCGACTGATAATACGAAGAATATTTTACTGAAATATTCGCAATTATATCCTGAGAAAATAGATTTACTGGAGGACTCCTTAGGTCGAGTTGGTCCATCAGCTTCCTTTGGTGTGTTATTGGCATACAGTGGTGCGCCTTATGTTTCATTCAGTGATCAGGATGACGTCTGGTTGCCTGATAAATTAGTATTGTTAAAGGCATGTATTCAGCGTGAAGAAGATAGATTTGGGTCGAATACTCCGCTTCTGGTTCATTCTGATTTAGAGGTTGTTGGTGCCGATATGAGTGAGCTTTCGTGTTCTTTCTGGAAGTACCAGCATTTAAATCCTGTCAAAATGCAGACATTAGAAAGACTATTATTGCAAAATTGTGTAACAGGGTGTGCAACATTGATAAACAGAGCATTGGTGAATAAAGCTTCACCTGTTCCAGAAACGGCCATAATGCATGATTGGTGGTGTGCATTACTTGCAGTATCATTAGGACATATTATGTGTATCAAGGATAAAACGGTTAAATACAGACAGCATAGTGAGAATGTTGCTGGTGCAAAGAAATGGGGGCTGAAATATATTGTTACAACAATTTTCACCCGGCGCAAAAAGTATCGTAAGTCATTTATGCAAATGCGGGAACAGGCTATTTCACTTGTTAACTCTCGCCAACTAAAAGAAAATGATAAAATAATCGTAACAAGGTATATTGATTCATTTAATTATGGATGGTTTCGCAGGCGTGCTGTGTTAATCAGAATGGGGTTCCTCAAATATGGTGTAATACGTAATTTAGCACTGCTATTATGGTTTTAGTATTTTAGCCATAAGTTTATTTAATATTTGGAGATATGATTGGCTTGGACAATGTTTCTGTCATTACAATTTATGTCTCACATAAAAGTGAAGGGTATATAAAGAAATTCAGCAAGAGACATAGATGCAGCCTTGGTAAAAAGGTGCTGCTGATAAATTCCAGTTCCAATAATATTGACGCAAAGGATTTTCATGATATTGATGTTGTCAATATAGGTGAAAATGTTTGTTTTCATGTTACACACAAAAAATATCCTCTTAGACTTTATACTGATATTTAATTAATGAGTGCATCGTTAAAAGTATTACTGGTATGCCCGACCTTAAATCCAGAGCCACTTTTTGATAAATGGCTGACGGCTTTAGGGAAGCAGAATTATTCGTTATTTCATGCACTTATAATTGACTCGAGTTCTGTTGACGGTACTGTAGAAAAAGCAGTTAATGCTGGCTTTTTAGTCAAGCATATCAATCAGTCAGAATTCAATCATGGCGCTACCCGCCAGCAAGCAGTTAATGATGCCGATGATTTTGATCTGGTTATCTTCCTCACACAGGATGCTATTCTTGCCACTCCTGATGCAATCAAATCAATCCTTCAGCCCTTTGAAGATGATCAGGTAACAGCAGTCTGTGGTCGCCAGCTTCCCAAGAAAAAGGCCAAACCCATCGAAGCTCATGCGCGCCTTTTTAATTACGGTGACAAGTCTTTCATCCGTTCAATGGATGACGTTAAACATTACGGTCTGAAAACGGCATTTATTTCCAATTCCTTTGCGGCCTATCGTATCTCAGTATTACAGGAAGTGAGTGGTTTTCCTGATAATGTTATTTTTGGTGAAGATATGTATGTTGCCGCAAAGATGCTGAAAGCAGGTTATAAAATTGCCTATGCGGCGGATGCCTGTGTTTATCATTCCCACGACTATAGCCTGTTACAGGAATTCCGGCGTTATTTTGATATGGGTGTGTTTCATGCACGTGAACCGTGGATTCGGCAGCAATTCGGTGGTGCGGAAGGCGAAGGGTTGAAGTTTGTTTTATCTGAAGTGAAGTATCTACTCCGGCATGCATTCTGGCGGATACCGGAAGGGCTGTTAAGAAAGGTTTTCGGTTATATCGGTTTTCGCCTGGGGTTAGTCGAGAACAAACTGCCTTCATGGTTAAAACGAAGACTGGCAATGAATAAAGGCTTCTTTGGCGGTTAAATATTGATGTATAATTCACCTGATTAGAGTATTGAAGTTTTACAGGATTATGATAAAAAAAGGGTTTTTAAAGGGACATGCCAGTGTCCTGAATTTTTTTCTTCGTTGTATGGATCTGTCTGTTGTTTTGTTCAGCGGCGTGATGTCTTATTACTTTTCACCTGCTTATACCACGTATACTGCTATGGGCGTACAGGGGCCGCCGGAGCATTATCTTAAAGCGGTATTGCTGGCGGTTATATTGACAGCGATGGTCTTTCCTGTGTGTACGGTTTACCGTGTCTGGCGGGGGACTTCTGTTTTATCTGAAATAAAGAACATAACGATTGGCTGGTTACTGGTAGGTTTACTATTAACCGGCATCGCTTTTGCGACCAAATCAGGTATCAATTTTTCACGTGTCTGGATGGGGTTGTGGTTTGTATCTGCCTGGCTGACCTTTATCGGGCTGCGATTTTTTATGCGAACTATCTTGCGCTGGTTGCGTGCCAGCGGTTTCAACCAGCGTCATATTGTTATGGTGGGTACCGGTGATCAGGCGGCGGTGGTTGCCAAACGGTTGCAGCATTCAACCTGGTTTGGGCTGGAAATATCTGCTTTTTTTGGACCTGAAACAGCGCCCTTTCTGGCACTTTATCCGGCTAAAAAACGTCTTGATAAGCTTGATGATCTGCGTGCCTATGTGGATACTAATGAGGTTGACCAGGTCTGGATTTGCCTGCCGCACAGTGAGGAGAAGACGATTCGTGAGGTGATTGCTGTGCTGGATGGTTCGGTGGCAGAGATTCGTTATGTGCCGGATATTTTTCAGTACCAGTTAATGCATCATTCATTATCCGAGCTGGCCGGGGTGCCGGTGGTGAATATCTCTTATTCAGCCATTGATGGTGTAAGCCGGGTGGTTAAATTAACTGAAGATTATGTTCTGTCGCTGGTGTTACTGCTGCTGGCCAGTCCGTTAATGGCTGTTATCGCGATTGGTGTCAAATTGACTTCACCGGGGCCGGTATTATACCGGCAGGAACGGGTTGGCTGGAATGGGCAGGCATTTACCATGTTCAAGTTTCGCTCCATGCCGCTCGATGCCGAGAACAAAACCGGGGCAGTGTGGGCCAGTAAACTGGATAAACGGGCGACGCCATTTGGCTCCTTTTTAAGAAAAACCAGTCTCGACGAACTGCCGCAGTTATTTAATGTACTGAAAGGTGAAATGTCCTTGATCGGGCCGCGCCCGGAACGACCGGTATTTGTTGAAAAATACAAGGATGAAGTGCCGCATTATATGAAAAAACATCTGGTTAAAGCCGGTCTGACCGGCTGGGCGCAGGTACATGGCTGGCGCGGTAATACCTGTTTGCATACCCGCATTGAGCATGATCTGTATTATATTGAAAACTGGTCACTGTGGCTGGATATCAAAATCATCATTATGACCGTGTTCCGTGGTTTTGTTAATAAGAATGCGTATTGATAATAACGTATTGATAATAACAACAATACTGAAAAATAAAACAAAAGCTGATTAACCACGGAGAAGTGCTACAGGAAAGTAGCGTTTACGGACCTAAGGATGGAGAAGTGCTACAGGGAGGTAGCGTTTACGCACCTAAGGATGGAATACACGGAAAATCTTGTAGGGTTAACCCGAATTATTCAAATGGACTCACTGATTGCTTTATATAACATCCGCCCCAAAATCCTGCATTCCCATGAAATATCTGGGTTGAACGTGATGTTTTTTATATGAATGCTTGACAAGTTGTAATCGTTCGATTACTTTATGATTTATGTATACGGTTAAAACTCTCCAGGAATTCGATGCCTGGCTCGATAACCTGAAAGATCGTATTACACGACTCCGGCTAAGTCGCCGCCTTGATAAGGCGCAGCGTGGCAATCTTGGTGATGTTAAGCCCGTAGGAAATGGTGTTTTTGAAATGAGAGAGTTTTTTGGCCCTGGTTGGCGAATGTATTATGTTAAGCGGGGTGAAACTTTGATTATCATGCTTGGTGGAGGCAGCAAAGCTTCACAGGAATCGGACATTGCCACTGCACAACATCGTAGTTCTTTGCTAGAGGATTAAGTTATGACCAAAAAAATACGTATTGCTGATCTACCGGATTTTGATATGTCCCGGCAGCTTAAGAATAATGATGATATTGCTGCTTATGTAACCATGGTTATTGAAGAAGGAGATGCCGCAGAACTCGCTCACGCTCTGGGTATTGCCGCCAGGGTTCGTGGTATGCGTGAGATAGCCCAGGCAACAGGACTAAGTCGGGAGGCTCTTTACAAGGCACTAAAACCAAACGCAAAACCACGGTTTGACACCATAAATCGTGTTTGTACCGCACTTGGCGTTCAGTTAATTGCACGGTCTATTCATTCTCATTGAAATGCAGCATGATCCAGCGTGAAGGGTCAAAGCGTGAATGGTCGAATTAAAATACCGGTTACACTACGATTTTAACAGGTCCCCTGTGTCAGGATAGTTGTCGCATCTAATCTTTTTCATTAGAGGTAAATAAAATGGCTATAAAATATACACAATCCTATAAACTACAAGCAGTAGAACAGTATTAAAATGCTCGGTAATTACTATAGCTCAATCACATTACTGACTGTAAATTTTTCACTAATACGCGTGCGTTGTGCTGTGGTTGTGAGGGTGGTTATTGAATTGATATTGTCTTTATTGAAAATGGGTATTAATTTGTTTATATTGTTAGGTATTTCCCCACTCTCATCACTCCATTTGCATTCGTAAAGATCAAGTAAGTTTCCTTGCGGAATCAAAAAATCTACTTCTCTGTCATCTTTGTCTCTAAAGTAATAGATTTCGTCTGATTTTCCTTGACTATGTAGGCTTCGTAATAGCTGCCCAAAGGCATAAGTTTCAAAAAATGCCCCCAGCAATGGAGAATTGAGTAAAATATCGGCTGATTGAATGTTGCTTAAGTAGCACAGTAAGCCTGTATCTAAAAAATAAAGCTTGGGAGATTTAATGAGCCGCTTGCCATAGTTATTATAAAAAGGTTTTAGTAGATAAATAATGTTAGATGCTTCTAAAACGCCAATCCAGCTTTTTATGGTGTGCGTGCTAACACCAACTTCCATAGCAATTCGGCTCATAGAAAATATCTGCCCAGAACGTATGGCTAATAAACGCATAAATTGATCAAATTCACGAATATGGCGGATATTAATGAGCTGCCGTACATCTCGTTCGATATAGGTTGCGATATAGTCACCATAATATCGAGTGTGATTAAGGTTTTGTTCGTAAATTTCGGGGTAACCACCTTTAATGATCCACTCTGCAATTTGCATGGCATTAGGTTTAATTTGATAATGGTTTGCCAGTTCTCGTGCTGAAAGGCTGTGTAAATTTAAAATGGATATTCTTCCAGCCAGGCTTTCAGAAGCTCCCTTCATTAAAGAGAATTTCTGAGAGCCTGTCATGATATATTGTCCCATTAATTGACGTTTTTGGTCGATGTTAATTTTTATTTGACGGAATAATTCAGGCGCATATTGGATTTCATCAATGGTTATGGGGGCGCTATTTTTTTCTAAAAAATATTGTCCACTTTCACTGGCTTGCTTAGCATTGAGGGGGATGTCCAGGCTGACATAGGGCTGATCGGGGAAAAGATGTTGAAGAAGGCTGGATTTCCCAGTTTGTCGAGCACCTGTCAGCAATAGTGCAGGCCGTTCTTTGCTTATTTTTGATATTAAAATTGAGATGTCACGATGTATCCACATTCGGATAATATGAACTTTAACTTCATATTTGTCAATAATTAAGTGTGCAACAATGAGTTGGGTCAGATCTATACCTTGCAATAAGATGTCCCGTCTGAGATTTTTCTATGTCTGTATTTCCATGAAATATCCGGGTCAGTATAGTTGTCAATTGACAACCATACTGGTTGTTACTGTGTTTTGGGGTCTTGAAAGTTGAATATGCCGGGTTTATACCCTGGGTATGGTTCGTCCATTACGCATTGAATTTCCTGGCGCTGTTTATCATGTTGCGCACATGCCGTGGTTATTGGTGCCAACTGCGGTCAGTTCGCCCTCATCTCGCGCAAGTGTTTTCCGGATGCCCGGATCGATTCCTTTGAACCGCTGGCGGAACCGGCAGATCGGTTTGAGAAGGTGGACGATTCTTCTTCCTTAATTTATACTTGAAAGAAACACTATTATACTTGCACATGAAGAGAGAATAGAGGTGAATAAGCTATGAGCTCAAAAATGAATATGATTTATTGGAAATCAGAGAAATACTGGCTGGGGAAACTTCTTGAACATCCAGAAGTTATGACGCAGGGGGAAACAATTGAGGAGTTGGAAGAAAATATAAAAGATGCATATATGTTGATGGCGATGGATGACGTTCCAGAGAGGTTTAATACTAAAGAAATAGCCATATGAAGCGCAATGAACTGATCAGATTTCTTGAATGCAAAGGATGTTGCCTGCTTCGACATGGAGGTCGGCATGATATTTACATGAATCCTGATAATAGCTTAAAGCAACCTGTTCCAAGGCACTCGGAAATAGATGACAGACTCGCAAAACACATTAAAAAGTATTTGGGACTGTGAAAATCCTGATAAATATTGGAGTCAGACTCAGAAATAAGTTCACCGGGGCCGGTATTATACCGGCAGGAACGGGTTGGCTGGAACGGCCAGGCATTTACCATGTTCAAGTTTCGCTCCATGCCGATAGATGCCGAGAACAAAACCGGGGCAGTGTGGGCGAGTAAGCTGGATAAACGGGCGACACCCTTTGGGGCTTTTTTAAGAAAAACCAGCCTCGACGAACTGCCACAGTTATTTAATGTGTTGAAAGGGGAAATGTCGTTGATCGGGCCGCGCCCGGAACGGCCGGTATTTGTTGAAAAATACAAGGATGAAGTGCCGCATTATATGAAAAAACATCTGGTTAAAGCGGGTCTGACCGGCTGGGCGCAGGTGCATGGCTGGCGCGGTAATACCTGTTTGCATACCCGCATTGAGCATGATCTGTATTATATTGAAAACTGGTCACTGTGGCTGGATATCAAGATCATCATTATGACCGTGTTCCGTGGTTTTGTTAATAAGAATGCGTATTGATAATAACGTATTGATAATAACAACAATACTGAAAAATAAAACAAAAGCTGATTAACCATGGAGAAGTGCTACAGGGAGGTAGCGTTTACGGACCTAAGGATGGAGAAGTGCTACAGGGAGGTAGCGTTTACGGACCTAAGGATGGAATACACAGAAAATGGCGGTATCCCGCTTTATTATTTTTTGTAAATAAAGACTTGAACTCCTGTTTTACATGGAATACACTCTATTCATGATCCCTCGACTATTAAAAAAAGAACTCATTAAACAGCTGGATGAATATCCCGTGGTTACTATTCTGGGGCCCAGGCAGGCGGGAAAGACCACTTTAGTGAAAGATGCCTTGCCTGATTATCGTTATGTCAATCTGGAAACACCCGATGTTCGGCAATTTGCAGAGCAGGATCCAAAAGCATTTTTGAAGAATTATTCAGAAAAAGTTATTTTTGACGAAATACAAAGAGTGCCTGAGTTGCTGAGTTATTTACAGGGCATGGTTGATGAGCGCAGTGGAAACGGGCAATTTGTTTTAACGGGTTCACATCAGCTTCAATTGAGAGCGGCTATCACTCAAACCCTGGCAGGACGAACAGGAATATTGCATTTGCTGCCTTTGTCCATTGTCGAATTAAGTGCAGTCGAAATTCAATTTGATTCTTTTTATGAATATGTCTTCCATGGCTTTCTGCCGCGTATCTATGATCAGAAGCAGAGGCCACATATAGCCTACGCTAATTATTACCAGACTTATGTAGAGCGCGATGTCCGGCAGTTAATACAGTTAAAAGATGCTACCTTATTTGAGAAGTTTATCAAGCTACTGGCAGGGCGGGTGGGGCAGCTGATTAATTACCGGTCACTTTCTAACGACGTTGGTGTTGATGCCAAAACAATCAAGCAGTGGCTTTCTATTATGGAAGCATCATTTATTATTTTTAAACTACCGCCATACTTTGAAAATTTTGGCAAGCGGATAATTAAATCACCAAAATACTACTTTACCGATACAGGGCTGCTGTCATATTTGCTGGACATAGAAAAAGCCGGGCAAATTGCACGTGACCCGCTAATTGGCAATATATTTGAGAACCTCATTGTTTTAGAAACGCTAAAAGCGCGTTATAACCAGGGGCTAAAATCGAATCTTTATTTTTTTAGAGACAGTCAGGGGAAAGAAATTGATTTGCTGTATAAAACTGGCGGGCAGTTTAGCGGTATAGAAATTAAATCATCAAGTACATGGCATAAGGATTTTAAGCAGGCATTGCTTTATTTTTCCAAAGCCATTCACCCACTGGCTAAAAGCTATATTGTTTACAGTGGCGAAAACCGGACATTCAGCGATGGTGTAGCAGCGCTAAACTATAAGGATGTGTCTGTTGCAGTGATATAAAATCCGGCCAGCCTCAGCATATCATTCAACGGGGGAATAACCGGGCGTTAATTTTTGCGCATGATGATGACTACCGATTTTATCTGGCGTGCTTGCAGGACGCTATAGATAGAGAAAAATAACCTATTGATTCATTCGTATGTGCTGATGACCAACCATGTTTATTTGCTTGCAAGTCCGGAATTGGAAACGAGTATTTCAAAAACGATGCAGTCTGTTGGGCGGCGGTATGTTCAATACTTTAACCATACCTATAGCCGAACAGGTACTTTGTGGGAAGGGAGATATAAAGCAACCGTTATTGATAGTGAACAGTACCTGTTAACCTGTATGCGTTACATAGAACTTAACCCTGTTCGCTCGGGTATGGTGAAAAAGCCAAAAGAGTATCCCTGGTCAAGTTATGCCGTCAACGCAGAAGGAAAAACCAGCAAGTTGATCAAAGCACATCCTATTTACAGGAAGCTGGGGAAGAGTAAGGAAGAAAGACAAACCGCTTACCGACAGCTATTTCGAATACCCCCTGGTAAATCTGATCTTGCTACTTTGCGTGAGGCGACCAACAAAGGCTGGGCATTGGGTGGAAATAAATTTTGTACAGAAATTGAACGCTTATCCGGGCGACGTACCATCGCAAAGCTTAGAGGAAGACCAAAGAAATAATTCGAGTAGACCCCAATATTTTTTTTTGCCAATATTTTGGGGAGAATACTGTGGTTTGCCGGACGCTTACAAATCTTTGAAAGTTGTAAGTGGTCTGTTTTACTTCTGTGTATTCCGTGGTAGAAAAAGATTTTATACTTTACAGTCTTATTTTGCTATAATTATAACCATGGATATATGACTATGGTGATAATTATGCAGAATGAAGTTTCAAAATCCCAATTTAAAGCAAAGGCGCTGGAAATCTTTCGTCATGTCGAAGCTACAAATGAATCGGTTATTGTGACGGATTATGGAAACCCGGCTATTGAAGTGCGCAAGTATCATGCGACGGAAAATACACCCCTTCAATTATTGAAAGGCAGTGTGATCGAATATATTGATCCAGATCAACCTGTCGGTGAGGATGACTGGGAGATATTGACGTGATTGTACTGGATACACAGGTACTCATCTGGTGGGTCAATGATGATAAAAAGCTATCCAGCCAGGCAAGTAAAGCGATTAATAAAGAAATGAGCAATGAAGACGGGCAATTGATCATCTCGTCGATTACAAGCTGGGAAATTGCTCTTTTAATAAAAAAAGGATGTTTGGCACTGACAATGGATGTTGATGACTGGATTAACACCGTTGCCTCGATTGAACAGGTCCGTTTTGTACCCGTCGATAATGATGTGGCTATTCAATCGGTAAGATTGCCGGGGGACTTTCATCCTGACCCTGCCGATAGAATCATTACTGCATTAGCAAGACATCTTTCAGCCGCATTGGTTACAAGTGATGAAAAGATCAGGGCTTATAAATATGTAAAAACTATCTGGTAACATTTCAAGAAGTCAGACTTAACATACAAGACTTGTTGAAATGCAAAGTATGCCCAAATAATGTACCACAGCCTGTTGATTTAAACTCAGACTGGTAATGAATAAAGGCTGTTTTGCTAAAAGTCTATAAGATGCACGGAAAAAAGCTAGAAACAAAGTTAACCCGAATATTTCAGGGGAACGCTATAAATATGGCTTAACATAATGAATTTACAAATAAATATTGGTATCAGAAAAATACACCATGTACCCATTGCACGCTATGCAATTTTGGAGCGCTATTATTAATCATGGCTCAGCGGTCATTTTTGACGATTCACCTGTAACCATAGCTATGGCTATGCTTTTCGGTGAATCGACAAAACTGACATACTGACTGCTTTTATATAACATCTGCCCCAAAATCCTGCATTCCCATTCCCATGAAATATTCGGGTTAAAGGCGATTAACCACGGATCACACGGAGAAGTGCTACAGGAAAGTAGCGCTTACGGACCTAAGGATGGTGAAGTGCTACTGGAGGTAAAATTACGCCATAATACGAACAAATTCAGCAGGCTGGTTTTTACGCTCCCTGTTTTATTTCATTTAGAGGTGGTGGCAGAGCTAAACACCTTTTTTAACAGGTCTGTGGTACGTTCAACCGGATTGTCACGTATTTTCTTTTCTTCCTGTGCAATCATGGTGAATAAACCGTCCATAGTTTTCTGGGTGATGTAGTTATCTATGTTGTAATCTTTGAGGTTAAGGAACTGACCGGCAAATCCCATCTTGCTGTACATGGTTTTATATGCGCTGGTAACACCGGCTTTAGCCGTTGCCTGTTGTATAATGGGGGCTATTTTCTGCTGTAAACGATTGCTTTCAGCGCGACGTAAATATTGGGTGGCGGCATCTTCCTGTCCGCTAAGGATGGCTTTCGCGTCTTTAACGCTCATTTTCTTTATGCCATCTTTTATAATGTCTTTGGTCAATGGAACTGCTGCTTCAGCAGCACTGTTCATGGTAGCAACAAACTGATCAGCATACTTGTCCTGGCCAACTTTACGTAAAATAGTTTCGATTTTCTGTAGTGACCGAGGCATAGGAATATGTACGGCTTTATTATTCATAAAGCCACCTGTTTTACCCAATGAGGCCACAGCGTAATCCGTGCCTTTGGCAAGTGCCTGTTTTAAACCCTTTACAATCTGGCTATTACTTAGTGCTGTTTTAGCTATTTTTGATGGTTCGCCAGTGCTAATAGCCGATTTTATCTTATCGGAATTGCCACTAAGCCAGTCAAGCCAGCCGGCATTAACCTGATTAGTGCTGAAGAGTCCCAGAATTAACAGGATAAAAAGGGCTGATTTTTTACTTTTCAGGTATTGAGGTTCCATATTTATGCCTAATTAAGTTTGATATGTTGCCGCATATTCTGACACGTCCTGTATGGCAGGTAAATGGATACCGGGTTTTGTTGAAAAATTCTATTGACCTGAAAGGCTTTCACCGGTACACTTCCCGCCCGTTGTAACAGGGCCTGAAATGATGTTACAGCGTTCGTGTGTCCCCATCGTCTAGAGGCCCAGGACACCGGGTTTTCATCCCGGCAACAGGGGTTCGACTCCCCTTGGGGACGCCATATACTACTTATTTGTATGAATAATTGTAGCGTGCACTGGTGTCATTAGAATCGAGGCTGGCCAAATTCGACAGGATTTGCACCGGCCTTTTTCATGCCCGTGTATTTTCCCGGCTATCGGGTATAATCTATTGGGTATAATATCGAACAAAATTTTCAGGAGGATGTTGGTTTCCGGCAATGTATCAATTGTCGTCGAATCAAGCCGCCTGCCGGGTTCGTCACTGACTGGAGAACGTATTGACCAAAGCCGTTTTAGCACTTGAAGATGGTAGCCTTTTTTATGGCAAATCTATTGGTGTTTCCGGCAAAACTGTCGGCGAAGTAGTGTTTAACACGGCGATGACGGGTTATCAGGAAATACTTACTGACCCTTCTTACGCCAGCCAGATTGTCACCCTGACTTATCCGCATATTGGCAATGTAGGCTGCTGTGAAGGTGATGCTGAATCAACAGTGGTGTATGCCGCTGGTCTGGTAATTCGTGATATGAGTATGCTGGTGAGTAACTGGCGTAGCCAGCAAAGTCTGCCTGATTATCTGGTTGCGCACAGGGTCGTGGCTATTGCGGATATTGATACCCGGCGTTTAACCCGGTTACTGCGCGATAAAGGTGCCATGAGCGGCTGTATTCTGGCTGGTGATATCAATACAGATTCTGCCATGCAACAGGCGAGTGCCTTTGCTGGTTTACAGGGTATGGATCTGGCGCAGGTGGTGACTACGGCCGACCGTTATGAATGGCAGTACAGTATCTGGAATCTGGACACCAATCAGCCGGATGAACAAATCACTGCGGCCAGTTATCATGTGGTGGCTTATGATTATGGTATTAAACGTAATATTCTGCGCATGCTGGTGCAACGTGGCTGTCGGGTAACGGTAGTACCGGCAAAAACAACGGCAGCTGACGTGCTGGCGATGCAGCCGGACGGGGTCTTTCTGTCGAATGGACCCGGCGATCCACAACCCTGTGATTACGCAATTATGGCAATCAGGGAAATACTTGATACTGAAATACCTGTTTTTGGTATCTGCCTCGGGCATCAGTTACTGGCGCTGGCCTGTGGCGCGGGTACGAAAAAAATGAAATTCGGTCACCATGGTGCAAATCATCCAGTCAAGGATCTGTCCACCGGTAAGGTAATGATTACCAGCCAGAACCACGGTTTTGCCGTCGATGAAAATACCCTGCCGACTAATTTGCGGGCAACGCATCGTTCCCTGTTTGATGGCTCTCTACAGGGGATTGAACGTAGTGACAAACCGGCATTTGGTTTTCAGGGGCACCCCGAAGCCAGTCCCGGACCACACGATATCGCCCCGGTGTTTGATCACTTCATTGCGTTGATGACTCGGTATCAAATGGAACAGCAGCAAAAATTTCCTACTTCCGTGGAACCCTAATCAGCATGCCTAAACGACAGGATATAAAAAAAGTTTTAATCATTGGTGCCGGGCCGATTGTGATTGGTCAGGCCTGTGAATTTGATTATTCCGGCGCGCAGGCATGTAAGGCGTTACGCGAGGAAGGGTTGCAGGTGGTATTGGTTAATTCTAATCCGGCAACCATTATGACTGACCCGGAGATGGCAGATGCCACCTATATCGAGCCGATTACCTGGCAGACTGTGGCCGCAATTATTGCTAAAGAAAAACCCGATGCCCTGTTACCGACAATGGGTGGGCAGACAGCGTTAAATTGTGCACTGGATCTTGATCGTGAGGGCGTGCTGGCGCAATATCATGTTGAAATGATTGGTGCCAGCAAAGAAGCCATTGATATGGCCGAGGATCGTGAACGGTTTAAAAACGCCATGCATGAACTGGGTCTGGAAATGCCCCGTGCCGCGATTGCGCACAGTCTGGAAGAAGCATATCAGGTGCAGGCACAGGTGGGTTTTCCGACTATTATCCGGCCCTCCTTTACCATGGGGGGCAGCGGTGGCGGCATTGCCTACAACCGGGATGAATTCGAAGAAATCTGCTTGCGCGGGCTGGATCTGTCGCCGGTCAATGAGCTGCTGGTAGAAGAATCCATCACTGGCTGGAAAGAATATGAAATGGAAGTGGTGCGCGATAAAAATGACAACTGCATTATTATCTGCTCAATTGAAAATCTCGACCCGATGGGTATTCACACCGGCGACTCCATTACTGTTGCCCCGGCACAAACCTTAACCGATAAAGAATACCAGCGTATGCGTGATGCTTCAATTGCGGTACTGCGCAAGATTGGGGTGGAGACTGGTGGTTCCAATGTGCAGTTTTCAGTCAATCCGCAAGATGGTCGCATGACGATTATCGAAATGAATCCTCGGGTGTCCCGTTCATCAGCACTGGCATCGAAAGCTACCGGTTTCCCGATTGCAAAAATTGCCGCTAAACTGGCGATTGGTTATACCCTTGATGAGCTGCAAAATGAAATTACCGGTGGCATCACCCCGGCTTCGTTTGAGCCCAGTATCGATTATGTGGTAACAAAAATTCCGCGCTTTACCTTTGAGAAATTTCCGCAGGCGGAAAACCGGCTTACTACACAGATGAAGTCGGTCGGCGAGGTGATGGCCATCGGGCGTAATTTTCAGGAGTCATTACAGAAAGCGCTACGTGGTCTGGAGGTGGATATCAATGGTCTGTCACCGATACTGGATGAAGACATTGCCGAGGATCATATCGAATCTTTTCTTAATAAAGAGCTGGGTAACCCGGGTGCAGATCGATTATTGTATGTTGGTGAGGCAATGCGCCGTGGTTACAGTATTGAGCATCTGTTTGAACTAACCAGCATCGACCCCTGGTTCCTGGTGCAGATCGAGGACCTTATCAAGGCTGAAATCGCGCTGTCCGGCCGACAACTGGACACACTGGATGGCGTTGAATTACGCGCACTGAAACGTAAAGGTTTTTCAGACAGCCGTCTGGCTCAGTTACTGGGAATACCTGAATACAGCATGCGTCGTTATCGTTACGAATTAAATATTCATCCCGTGTACAAGCGTGTGGATACCTGTGCGGCAGAGTTTTCCACCTCAACGGCGTATATGTATTCCACTTATGAGGAAGAATGTGAAGCCCAGCCGACGGACAGAAAAAAAATTGTTGTTCTCGGTGGTGGGCCAAATCGTATTGGCCAGGGTATTGAGTTTGATTACTGCTGTGTGCACGCCGCGTTTGCGATGCGTGAAGATGGTTATGAAACCATTATGATTAACTGTAACCCGGAAACTGTGTCCACCGATTATGATACGTCTGACCGCCTGTATTTTGAGCCGCTAACGCTGGAAGATGTTCTTGAGGTTATGGCAAAGGAAAAACCAGCCGGGGTAATCGTTCAATATGGTGGCCAGACACCCTTGAAACTGGCGCGTGATCTGGAAGCGGCAGGGGTACCGGTTATCGGTACCACGCCCGACTGCATCGACCTGGCCGAAGACCGCGAGCGTTTTCAGCAACTGGTTAATGAACTGGGGTTGAAGCAGCCGCCCAATCGTCTGGCTCGTTCTACTACAGAGGCGCTGCAGGGCGCGTCAGACATCGGTTTTCCTCTGGTAGTGCGGCCTTCGTATGTACTCGGCGGACGGGCCATGGAAATCGTCTATAACGAAACCGATCTTAAATATTATATGCGCAGTGCGGTTAGTGTTTCCAACGATGCCCCGGTGTTGCTTGATCGTTTTCTTGATGATGCAGTAGAAGTTGACGTGGATGCGATTTGTGACGGCAAGAATGTGCTGATCGGTAGTATTATGCAGCATATTGAACAGGCAGGGGTGCATTCGGGGGACTCGGCCTGCTCGCTACCACCTTATTCACTGTCTACGGAGGTTCAGGATCAATTACGTGAACAAACGTGCCAGCTGGCATTGAAGCTGGGGGTGGTAGGTTTGATGAATATTCAGTTTGCAATACAGTTTGATAATGCTGGTGCCCACATCTACCTGCTGGAAGTTAATCCGCGCGCATCACGCACGGTGCCGTTTGTATCGAAAGCAACTGGCGTGTCACTGGCAAAAATTGCTGCCCGTTGTATGGTGGGGCAATCGCTTGAAGCCCAGGGAAAAACCCGTGAAACGATACCGAACCGGTTTGCGGTAAAAGAATCGGTATTTCCATTTGTTAAATTCCCGGGCGTTGATCCATTGCTGGGGCCGGAAATGAAATCCACCGGCGAGGTAATGGGGGTAGGTGAAAATTTTGCCATGGCTTTTGCCCGGGCACAGTTGGGGGCAGGCATGGTGTTGCCAACAAGCGGACGGGTGTTTATCAGTGTGCGTGAGCGTGACCGTCATTATGCGGTTGATCTGGGGCGTGAACTGGCGGCAAAAGGCTTTGAGTTGCTGGCGACAAAAGGCACGGGCAGGGCGTTACAGGATGCAGGCATACCCTGTAAACAGGTGAATAAAGTTTATGAAGGTCGTCCACATATTGTCGATATGATCAAAAACGATGAAATTGCGTTGATCATTAATACCACTGAAGGCAAGCAGGCCATTTCCGATTCCTATACAATACGTGCTTCAGCGTTACAACATAAGGTGAGTTATACCACGACAATTGCGGGTGCCAGTGCAACGGTACAGGCGCTGGATTATCTGGCGGTGACGGATGTACATTGTCTTCAGTCGTCGCATAGTTAAAAAATTCGTTCAAATTCGTTCAGTGACTAGCTTATGTTCTCTAATATCATATTAGTTTAATCAATATCATGTTAATAAATATACATTACAGTTTTTATAGCGAGGTTTAAGGTGAGTAAAGTCCCTATTACAGTGCGTGGTGCCAGAAAACTTCAGGATGAACTGCATCAGCTCAAATCCATTGATCGGCCAAAAGTTATCGAAGCCATCGCTACCGCCCGTGAACACGGCGATTTAAAAGAAAACGCCGAATATCATGCAGCGCGTGAGCAGCAGGGTTTTATCGAAGGCCGTATTAAGGATATTGAAGCCAAACTCAGTAATGCTACGATCATTGATGTCACGACTTTAAGTAATACTGGCAAAGTTGTGTTTGGCACCACTGTTAATGTGGCTGATGAAGAAACTGGCGATGAAGTGATATATCAGATTGTGGGTGATGATGAGGCAGATATCAAACAGAATATGATTTCTATCAGTTCGCCTATTGCCCGTGCGTTGATCGGTAAACAGGAAGGCGATATTGTTGACGTTAAAACACCCGGCGGTATACGTTCACTGGAAATTGTTGAAGTCCGGTATATATGAAAAGCAAGCTGACAGCCGTCAGTTAGAAGTAAAACAGTAAAGCCCGAGTTTATGTCATTAAATAAAAAACAGATTAAAATTTTGCGGGCAAAATGTCATGCGCTCAGTCCGGTTGTTATGCTCGGGCAGAAAGGCCTGACGGATGAAGTACTCAATGAATTGAATATAGCGCTGGATTACCATGAACTGGTAAAAATAAAGCTCGCAGTAGGTGATCGGGAACAACGTTGTCAGCTGGCAACAGAAATATGTCAGAAAATGCAGGCTGAGAAAGTTCAGTCAATGGGTAAAACCCTGTCAGTATACCGGCATAATCCACAGAAAACGCTTTAACCTGAATCCGTGGGTTCAGGTTAAAACTTCATTGCCATGGCTAAAAGTAAAAGCAGTAAAGGCTGGTTGAACGAACATTTCAGGGATGAATTTGTCCAACGTTCACAGCAGGATGGTTATCGTTCGCGGGCGGTTTATAAGTTAATAGAAATCGACCAGAAAGATAAACTAATTAGATCGGGGATGACGGTTGTGGATCTTGGCGCTGCACCCGGTAGCTGGTCGGAATATGCGGTAAAACGGGTCGGTAAAACGGGCAAACTTATTGCGCTGGATATATTGCCGATGGTGCCTGTTGACGGGGTTGCATTTATTGAAGGTGATTTCAGAGAAGAAGCGGTATATCAACGTTTGATGTCGCTAATCAACAATCAACATGCAGACCTTGTTATTTCCGATATGGCCCCCAATATAAGCGGAATGGGTTCTATTGATATGCCACGTGCCTACTATTTATCTGAGCTGGCAATGGATTTTGCTGCTCAGGTTCTTAAACCGGGTGGTAATTTTCTGGTTAAGCTGTTTCAGGGTGAGGGTTTTGATACCTACAATAAAACCTTAAAACAGCGTTTTTCAAAGGTGGTCATGCGTAAGCCGCGTGCATCACGTGCACGAAGTCGGGAAATATATGCGCTGGCGATGGGGTTTTCAGGGCATGCCTGAAAATATGGTATAAACTAGAAACTAGAAACATACTATAAAGTAGTGTAACGTTTAGTCTGTAAATTCCCGATGAACAGGCTATCCGGGATATAATCAGGGTTCCCGTAGCTATCGACCCTGTAGCCTGATGGGTTATCATCTGGCATTATTATTTAAATTTTGGAGCGATCATTTGAACGATCTGGCAAAAAATCTGATTTTATGGGCTGTTATCGCGGTTGTACTGTTGTCGGTATTCAGTAATTTTAGCAAAACGACCCGGCATGCTCAGGCGGTGCCTTATTCCAGTTTCCTTGAGCTGGCTAAATCCGGCCAGGTCGCGCAGGTGACGATTGATGGTCGTAATATCAAGGGTAAAATGGCCAGCGGCAGTCCTTTTTCTACCTACAGTCCAGAAACAGACAATATTGCCATGATTGGTACCCTGCTTAATAATAATGTCGAAATACGTGGCAAACCGCCGGAAGGACAGTCGTTATTAATGACTATCTTTATCTCCTGGTTCCCGTTCCTGCTGTTAATTGGTATCTGGGTTTTCTTTATGCGCCAGATGCAGGGCGGTGCAGGTGGTCGCGGCGCCATGTCATTTGGTAAAAGTAAAGCGCGGATGCTGGGTGAAGATGATATCAAGGTTACCTTTCGTGATGTTGCCGGTGCTGAAGAAGCCAAGGAAGAGGTTGAGGAACTGGTCGAGTTTTTAAAAGATCCGAGTAAATTTCAGAAACTGGGTGGGCGTATACCCAGTGGTGTGTTAATGGTAGGTTCGCCGGGTACCGGTAAAACTCTACTGGCCAGAGCCATTGCCGGTGAGGCAAAAGTACCGTTTTTTACTATTTCAGGCTCCGATTTTGTCGAAATGTTTGTTGGGGTAGGCGCTTCGCGGGTACGCGATATGTTTGAAACCGCCAAAAAGCATGCTCCCTGTATTATCTTTATTGATGAAATTGATGCTGTCGGTCGCCATCGTGGTGCTGGTCTGGGTGGTGGTCATGACGAACGTGAACAGACCTTGAATCAGTTACTGGTTGAAATGGATGGTTTTGAAGGCAATGAAGGCGTTATAGTGATTGCTGCAACCAACCGTCCTGATGTGCTGGATCCAGCTTTATTGCGCCCCGGTCGTTTTGACCGTCAGGTGGTGGTGCCGTTACCGGATATCCGTGGTCGTGAGCAAATTCTCAAAGTTCACGCACGTAAAATACCGGAAAATACCGATGTTAACCTTGCGGTTATTGCACGCGGTACGCCGGGTTTTTCCGGTGCGGATCTGGCTAATCTGGTTAATGAAGCGGCCCTGTTTGCTGCCCGGGAAAACGCCAAAACCGTTAATATGTCACATTTTGAGCGTGCCAAGGACAAGATCATGATGGGGGCAGAACGCCGTAGCATGGTCATGTCAGAGGAAGAAAAAGAGTTAACGGCTTACCACGAATCCGGTCATGCCATTGTTGGCCGTCTGGTGCCTGAGCATGATCCAGTCTATAAAGTGAGTATTATTCCACGTGGTCGGGCACTGGGCGTTACCATGTTTCTACCGGAAGAAGATCGTTACAGTAACAGTAAGAAGCTGCTTGAAAGCCAGATTTCCAGCCTGTTTGGCGGGCGAATTGCTGAAGAACTGACTTTTGGTAAGGATAATGTTACCACCGGTGCCTCCAATGATATTGAGCGGGCTACGGATATCGCCCGGAATATGGTTACCAAATGGGGGCTGTCCGAGCGTCTGGGGCCACTGGTTTATTCTGAAGATGAGGGTGAAGTATTTCTGGGGCGTTCTGTTACCCAGCACAAAAATATGGGTGATGATACGGCTCGTATTATTGATGAAGAAATTCGTCTGCTTATTGACCGGAACTATGAACGTGCAGAGAAACTTCTGCAGGAAAATCTGGATATCTTAAAGGCCATGGCAGCTGCTTTAATAAAGTATGAAACCATTGATAGCAATCAGATCGATGCATTAATGGCACGTCAGCCAGTACCACAGCCAAAAGACTGGGTTGAAACCGATATTGATAGTGGTGATGCCGGTAAGGGTTCGGGGAAGTCAGCAGAAACGGATAAATCCACTAATAAAGAAGGTTCGATTGGTGACCCGGCCAGTCAACATTAAAATTAAAGTTTTACATTGATAGCAGGCAGTGCAGTAAAAACAGAAATTTGACAGAGCGTTCTGAGTTCTTTCAGGCTTTTACTGCCAACTGCCAACTGCCAACTTAAAAACTTCGTTTTTATTGCCAGCTTTTCTTTTTAATGAAACAGATTCTAAACCGGCTACATGCCAATCAGTGCGTGGTCATGGGTATTCTTAATGCCACGCCCGATTCATTCTCTGATGGTGGTGTTTATAATCAGCTTGATGATGCCGTTGCGCGTGCCTGCCAGATGCAGGCTGATGGCGCCGATATTATTGATATAGGTGGGGAGTCAACCCGTCCTGGCGCAAAAGCAATAAGTACGGCGCTGGAAATTTCTCGTGTTATCCCGGTCATTCAGGCAATTCGTAAAAATTCTGCTATACCTGTTTCTGTTGATACAACAAAACCTGAAGTAATGCGTGCCGCTGTAGAAGCGGGTGCCGATATGGTTAATGATGTCAGTGCTTTACAGGCTAAAGGTGCAATCCAGACCTGTGTTGAACTGGATGTACCGGTGTGTTTAATGCATAAACAGGGTAAGCCGGAAACCATGCAGCAGCATCCTGTTTATCGACAGGTAGTTGCCGAAGTCAAGGCTTTTCTACTTGAACGGGTTGCGCGTTGTCGGCAGGCGGGTATTGCGCGGCAGCATATTATTCTTGACCCCGGCTTTGGTTTTGGTAAACGCCTTGAAGATAATTTACAACTGCTGGCGAGGATCGATGAACTGGTAGAGACCGGTTATCCGGTACTGGTTGGGGTTTCGCGTAAAAGTATGTTTGGTATGTTACTGGATTTACCGGTTGATCAACGTATGACCAGTAGTGTGGTTGCGGCGGTACTGGCCTATACTCGCGGGGCGCGTTTTTTTAGAGTGCATGATGTAAAACAGACCGTAGATGCGTTAAAACTCTGTCAGGCGCTGACGTAGATTGATAAGCCATAAGACCTGACATGATACAGGAAAAGTTTTATGAGTAAGAAATATTTTGGTACTGATGGTATTCGTGGCCGGGTAGGTAGTGGTTTAATGACCCCTGAATCGGTGTTAAAGCTGGGCTGGGCGGTTGGTCGTGTGCTGGCAGCAGAATCGAATAAACCCAAAGATGATAGTCAGACTAGTAACCTGCAGACGAATAATCTGGTGGTTATTGGTAAAGATACACGAATCTCCGGTTATATGTTTGAAGCTGCACTGGAGTCAGGGCTGTCTGCAGCAGGTGTTGATGTGCGTCTGCTGGGGCCGATGCCAACGCCAGGGATTGCCTATTTAACCCGTACTCTACGTGCATCAGCTGGGGTGGTTATCAGCGCGTCGCATAATCCTTATTATGATAACGGGCTGAAGTTTTTTTCACCACAGGGCGCTAAGCTTGATGATGAAATAGAGCTAGCCATTGAAGCCATGTTTGATTCACCGATGGAGATTGTGGCACCAGCACAACTGGGTAAAGCCAGTCGTGTGATAGATGCTCAGGGTCGTTATATTGAAGCCTGCAAAGCCAGTATCCCCATTGGCGTACGTTTTAGCGGCCTGAAAATAGTCATTGATTGTGCGAATGGTGCGACTTATGACATAGCGCCCAAGGTATTTGAAGAGCTGGGTGCAACAGTGATCAGTATCGGTCATAATCCCGATGGCGTCAATATTAATGATGGCTGCGGTTCTACCTGTCCATCTCATCTGCGCAAGCATGTCCTCATTGAAGAAGCTGATCTGGGTATTGCTCTGGATGGTGATGGTGATCGTGTGGTGATGGTGGATCATAATGGTGAAGTGGTTGATGGTGATGAGCTTTTATACATTATTGCGCGCTCACGCCAGCATAGCGGTGCGGATATTCATGGTGTTGTCGGTACCTTAATGAGCAATATGGGGATGGAAATCGCACTCAAGGAGCTGGGACTGGAGTTTGCACGCAGTCAGGTTGGTGACCGTTATGTGCTGGAAACATTACAGCAACAGCACTGGTTTCTGGGTGGAGAATCCTCCGGCCATATTATCTGTCTGGATCGTACTACGACTGGAGATGGCATTGTGTCAGCGCTTCAGGTGCTGGCCTATCTGGTTGATGCAGGTATCAGTCTGCATGAAGCAAAATCCGGTATGGCCAAGTTTCCTCAGGCAATGATTAATGTACCTCTCCATGATGGCGCCGACCCAATACATGCGAACAGTGTGCAGCGAGCCGTGCAGGCTGCTGAACAGACACTGGATGGCCGTGGCCGGGTTTTGCTAAGACCCTCCGGGACTGAACCGCTGGTGCGGGTGATGGTTGAGGGTGAAGATGAAAAACTGGTTAAGAAATTAACCCGCGAAATTGCTGATTGTGTCACCAGAGCGGCGTAAAAGTAGCTGGCAAATGATAAATGGATGTTTTTCCAAAAACGGCATAGCGGATAGCTGATATATAGTGTACTTTATCAATATATAGGTATTTATTAATATATTCATAGCGTTAAGATAAATTTATAGCGTTTTCATGTAAAACCCGTCACATCAAGATTGATTTATTTGCCTCCTGCAGGTATCCTTCTCACCCTTTAATCATATAGCTGGAGAAAGAAATGCGTCAGGTGATGGTTGCTGGCAACTGGAAAATGAATGGTTCCAGTGAATCAGTCAAAGATTTGATGGTTGGTATTAAGGCGGGCATGAGCGCGGTATTAAATGCCGAAGTTGTTGTGTGCCCACCAGCCGTATATATCCCACGTGTTTCTGGCGCAGCTGATGGTAGCGTAATTAAAGTTGGCGCACAAAATATCTGTGATCAGGACAACGGTGCATTTACCGGAGAAATTTCGGGCGCAATGTTAAAAGATGTGGGTTGTGACTATGCCATTGTTGGTCACTCGGAGCGTCGCGCTCTTTATGGTGAAAGTGACGAACTGGTGGCCAGACGCTTTGCCGCAGCCCGCCGTAATGGCATCAAACCCATTTTATGCATTGGCGAAACGCTGGATGAACGTGAGTCCGGGGTCACCAATCAAGTATGCGCACGGCAGATTGATGCGGTGATTGCGCTCGAAGGTGTTACCGCACTGGCTGATGGGGTTATTGCCTACGAACCCATCTGGGCGATCGGTACCGGTAAAACAGCCAGCCCCGAGCAGGCACAACAGGTTCACGCTTTTATTCGTGGAAAAATTACCGCGCTGGATGCGGATGTCGGCGCTGGCTTACGTATTTTATATGGTGGCAGCATGAACCCTTCTAATGCCGCAGAGCTGATTGGTCAGACGGATATTGATGGTGGTTTAATTGGTGGCGCTTCACTCAAGGCAGATGATTTCCTGGCTATTTGTCAGGCAGCAAATTAGTAGCAGGTTAAATTAGTAGCGGGTTAATTGGGTATGAATATTGGTTTAATGATTTTACATGTGATCCTTTCGATATGTATTGTCACACTTGTTTTATTACAGAAAGGTGATGGTGCGAGTGCTGGTGCAGCATTTGGTGGTGGCGGTGCTGGCAGCGTTTTTGGCGCCAGTGGCTCATCAAATTTTTTAAGTAAATCCACGGCTATTCTAGCAACGCTTTTTTTTATTAACTGTGTGGCACTGGCTTATCTTGCTGCGCATCGTAATGTAACGGGCGACACGGTCATTGATAAGTTAACTGCGCCGTTAACAAAAATTACCCAGCCGGTAACAGTAACCACTAATTCAGCAAAAAAAGCTGGGCAGTTATCAGCCGGGCAGACAGCAGGTAAACTGAAAACACACGGGCAAGCGATGGCGCCGGAAACTTCAGCATCTGAAACATCTGATATACCACCACCTGCTGCTGTAGAGCAAGCTGAACCAGTAACAAACGCTCATGGTTCAACTATCCCGGATACAACGGTACCACCTGCCGCCAAAGGTAAAGCAACAAAGACAAAATAATACTTTATCAAGAGTATGCTCTAATAGCCGATGTGGTGGAATTGGTAGACACGCTATCTTGAGGGGGTAGTGGCGAAAGCTGTGCCGGTTCGACTCCGGCCATCGGCACCATATTTGTACCTTGTTTGTTTTACGGTTCTGCTTATCAGGCAATAACAAAAATATAATGGACTTGATGGGCTGACAGTGATGCATAGTCAGGTATAATACGACCGACTTGTGTCGATATGATCGTGTCGGGTTGATATGACTGTATCGGGTCAAACTACTATTTCTTAAAAGGCCGGGGAAATGCTTGAAAATTATTTACCAGTTTTAATCTTCCTGATTATCGGCTTGCTGGTGGGTGTCGGCGCTATGTTTATGGGTGGTTTTATGCTGGCACCATCACGCCCTGATGAAGCCAAGAACTCCCCCTTTGAATGTGGATTTGAAGCCTTTGAAGATGCCCGCATGAAATTCGATGTGCGTTATTATCTGGTTGCCATTTTATTTATTATTTTTGATCTGGAAACGGCCTTTCTGGTTCCCTGGGCACTGGTACTGGATAAAATCGGTCTGTTCGGCATCTTTGCAATGGTTATCTTTCTCACCATACTGATAATCGGTTTTATTTACGAGTGGAAAAAAGGAGCACTGGAATGGCAATAGAAGGTGTTTTTGAAAAGGGTTTTGTTACCACTTCTGCTGATAAGCTGATTAACTGGGCACGTACCGGTTCACTGTGGCCGGTAACCTTTGGTCTGGCCTGTTGTGCGGTGGAAATGATGCAGGCAGGTGCCTCACGTTATGATCTGGATCGTTTTGGTATTTTGTTTCGCCCCAGCCCGCGGCAGTCCGATGTCTTGATTGTGGCAGGTACGCTGTGTAATAAAATGGCACCCGCTCTGCGCAAGGTTTATGACCAGATGGCAGAACCACGCTGGGTAATTTCAATGGGTTCCTGTGCCAATGGCGGGGGTTACTACCATTATTCCTATTCGGTTGTACGTGGCTGCGACCGGATTATTCCTGTTGATATCTATGTGCCGGGGTGTCCGCCAACGGCAGAAGCCCTGTTATACGGTATTCTGCAATTGCAGAATAAAATCCGTCGCACCAATACCATTGCACGGTTGCCCGATACCGACAAAACCGGCGCAAAGGTTCAGCAAAAAAAGGTTGAGGCAGGCAAATGAACACGGCGGACTTATCTCAGGCTTTAGCACGCCATTTCCCCAGTGAATTACAATCAAATGTAATTGCACATGATGAAGTTACTGTTGAGGTTTCGGCAGCTCATCTACTGTCTGTGTGTACCCGCCTGCGTGATGATGAAAACCTGAAGTTTGAACAGTTAATTGATCTTTGCGGGGTGGATTATTCTGCTTATGGCAATATCGAGTGGGCTACTGAATCCACGACTAACAGCGGTTTTAGTCGTGCGGTAGAACCGGCTGCCGGTGCCCGGTTACGTTTTGGTGACCAGCCCGCATACGTGAATACAGATCGACCACGTTTTGCAGTGGTTTACCACCTGTTGTCACTAAGCCATAATCATCGTTTACGCCTGCGTGTTTTTTGTGATGATGAAGCTATGCCGGTAGTGCCATCTGTCGTTGAAATATGGCCATCCGCCAACTGGTTTGAGCGTGAAGCTTTCGACCTGTACGGTATTTTATTTTCCGGGCATCCTGATTTACGTCGTATATTGACCGATTATGGTTTTATCGGTCACCCGTTCAGAAAAGATTTTCCCCTTATTGGCAATGTTGAAATGATCTACGATGAGACGCAGAAACGTGTGGTCTATCAACCAGTGAGTATTGAGCCACGGGTACTGGTACCGCGAGTGATTCGTCATGATGAGCGTTATCACGAACTGAGCGATGCAGAGGAAGAATAATCATGCCGGAAATTCGTAATTACACCCTCAATTTCGGTCCACAGCATCCTGCTGCGCATGGCGTGTTGAGGCTGGTTCTGGAAATGGACGGTGAAGTTATTGAACGTGCCGACCCGCATGTGGGCCTGCTGCATCGTGCCACCGAGAAGCTGGCCGAGTCCAAGCCCTATAACCAGAGTATCGGTTATATGGATCGCCTCGATTATGTTTCGATGATGTGCAATGAACATGGCTATGTGCTGGCGATGGAAAAATTGCTGGGTATAAGCATTCCTGAACGCGCTCAGTATATCCGGGTGATGTTTGATGAGGTGACGCGAATATTAAATCACCTGTTATGGATTGGTGCGCACGCGCTGGATGTCGGTGCGATGACCATGTTTCTGTATGCGTTCCGCGAACGTGAAGATCTGATGGACTGTTATGAGGCTGTCTCAGGTACACGCATGCATGCAACCTATTATCGACCTGGTGGTGTGGCCCGGGATCTGCCGACGACCATGCCAAAGTATCAAGCCTCCAAATGGCACAGTGAACGTGAAGTTGGCAAACTCAATGAGAATCGTCAGGGCTCTTTGCTCGATTTTCTGGAAGACTTTACAAACCGCTTTCCGGGTTATGTGGATGAGTATGAAACCCTGTTAACCGATAATCGTATCTGGAAACAGCGTACCGTGGATATTGCTGTTGTTTCACCCCAGCGAGCCAAAGCACTGGGTTTTACCGGTCCGATGTTACGCGGTTCGGGTGTTGCCTGGGATTTGCGTAAGAAGCAACCTTACGAAGTCTATGCGCGTATGGATTTTGATATTCCCATTGGCAGCAATGGTGACTGTTATGATCGTTATCTGGTGCGTATTGAAGAAATGCGTCAGTCCAACCGTATCATTAAACAGTGTATCGACTGGTTACGTGAGAATGACGGCCCGGTGTTACTGGAAAACCATAAAATAACCCCGCCAAAACGTGAAGAAATGAAAATGGATATGGAATCGATGATTCATCATTTCAAATTATTTACTGAAGGTTTCTGTCTGCCTGAAGGCGAAGCTTATGCGGCGATAGAACATCCTAAAGGTGAGTTTGGCTGTTACCTGATTTCCGATGGTGCCAATAAACCGTATCGATTAAAAATCCGCCCGCCGGGTTTTGTTCATATGTCGGCGATGGATGAGATGGTGCGCGGTCATATGCTAGCAGATGTGGTGGCAGTGATTGGTACCATGGATGTTGTATTTGGTGAGGTAGATCGTTAATGACAGCAAAAACACCTATGGCTAACAGCGCGGCGATGGATACTATTGAAACCCCGGCCGAGATAGTTTTATCTGCTCACAGCAGGGAAGCTATTGATGAACTGTTAACGCATTTCCCCCCCGAGCAGAAAAAATCGGCCTTGCTGGGTGCCCTGAATATCGTTCAGCATGAAAACAACGGCTTTCTGACAGAAACCCTGATGGTTGCTGTTGCCGATTACCTGAATCTGGCAAAAATCGAAGTTTATGAAGTGGCCAGTTTTTATTCCATGTACGAACTGAAACCGGTGGCGCGTCATAATGTGGCAATTTGCACCAATGTCTGCTGTATGCTGATGGGTTCGCAGCGTATTGTTGATCATATTGAAAATAAACTGGGTATTAAACTTGGTGAGAGTACCGCCGATGGCCGTATCTACCTGAAAAAAGAGGAAGAATGTCTGGCTGCCTGTGCGGGTGGCCCGATGATGCAGGTGAATCATGTTTATTATGAAAATCTTACCCCTGAAAAAGTCGATGAAATCCTGGATTCTCTGGAGTAACCGGTCTTATGTCAGCTAAATCCACGACCAAACAAATCCGGCCAACCAGCACCCGACCCATGGTGAATACCGCAAATGAGCAGGTTTGTTATGCCAGCCTGAAATTTGAAGACACGCCATGGTCTTATGAAAACTATCTTAAAACAGGTGGCTATACGGCGTGGCGAAAAATTCTTAAACAGAAAATGCCGCCTGATGAGGTGATTGAGGAAGTTAAAAAATCCGGTTTACGTGGTCGTGGCGGTGCCGGTTTTCCTACCGGCTTAAAATGGAGTTTTATGCCCCGTACCGCGCCAGTACAGAAATATCTGGTGTGTAATTCCGATGAAAGTGAACCGGGTACCTGTAAAGACAGAGAAATTCTGCGTTATAACCCGCATGCACTGGTTGAAGGCATGGCGATTGCCTGTTATGCGATGGGTGCAACGGTGGGTTATAACTATATGCGTGGTGAATTTATGGATGAACCGGCAGTGCATTTTAAACAGGCATTAAAAGAAGCTTATGCAGAAGGACTGCTGGGTAAAAATATTCTTTCCAGCGGGATAAATATCGACCTTTATGCCACGCTGGGAGCCGGTGCCTATATTTGCGGTGAAGAAACTGCGCTGTTAAATTCACTGGAAGGTAAACGTGGTTTGCCCCGCTATAAACCGCCGTTTCCAGCTAATTTTGGCCTCTATGGCAAACCTACCACCATTAACAATACCGAGACACTTTCATCGATTCCAGCCATTATGCGTAATGGTGGCAAGTGGTTTCAGAATCTGGGTATTCCAGGCAGTGGTGGTGTCAAGCTGTTTTCTGTATCAGGGCATGTTAATCAGCCAGGTAATTTTGAAATCCCGATGGGTACCCCGTTTGTCGATTTATTACAAATGGCTGGTGGCGTTAAAGCAGGGCGTCAGTTGAAAGCGGTTATTCCCGGCGGTTCATCGGTTCCGGTTTTGCCCGCTGAAATTATTATGCAGGCAAATATGGATTATGACTCCATTGCAAAGGCGGGCTCCATGCTGGGTTCCGGTGCAGTAATTGTGATGGATGATACCACCGACATGGTGCAGGTGTTGCGACGGATTTCACGCTTTTATTTCTCTGAATCCTGTGGTCAGTGTACCCCCTGCCGTGAAGGTACTGGCTGGTTATACCGTATTCTGAGTCGTATTGTCGAAGGCAAGGGTACCATGGCGGATCTGGATAAACTCGATGATGTTGCCAGTAAAATTGAAGGTAGAACCATTTGTGCGCTGGGTGATGCAGCAGCCATGCCGGTGCGTAGTTTTCTTAAACACTACCGTGATGAATTTGAATATTATGTTGAACATAAACACAGCATGGTAAAGGCGGCTTAACGTACAGGTTTGTAAATAAATATCATGTCAGATACAAGCAATACACAAGCGACGAATACGCAAGCAAGGAGTACAGAATGGATTACCATTACTATTGATGGTAAGGAAGTACAGGCTCCCAAAGGTGCCATGCTGATTGAGGTGACCGATGCACATAATATTCATGTGCCGCGTTTTTGTTATCACAAAAAATTATCCGTTGCCGCAAACTGCCGTATGTGTCTGGTCGAAGTGGAAAAAGCACCTAAACCCTTACCTGCCTGTGCCACACCGGTGATGGATGGCATGGTGGTACATACCCGCTCAGAAGCGGCCCGGCATTCACAGAAAGCGGTGCTCGAATTTTTACTGATTAATCATCCGCTGGACTGCCCGATCTGTGATCAGGGTGGGGAGTGCGAACTACAGGATCTGGCAGTCGGTTATGGCCAGGATGCCTCACAATATGTCGATAGCAAACATGTTGTTCTGGATAGAAATATCGGGCCGTTAATCGCTACCGAGTTGACGCGTTGTATTCATTGTACCCGCTGTGTGCGTTTTGGTCAGGAAATAGCTGGCATGCGCGAACTGGGTATGACTGGTCGGGGTGAAAACTCGATGATAGCTACCTTTATCGGTGACTGTGTCAATTCAGAGCTGTCCGGTAATGTGATTGATGTCTGCCCGGTGGGTGCGCTAACTGCAAAACCGTCACGCTTCAAGGGCAGAGCCTGGGAGCTGGTACAGCATCCGTCCATTGCTCCGCATGACTGTATCGGCTCAAATATTTATGTGCATACCTTGCGTGGCAAGATTGAACGCGTCGTGCCGCGTGAAAATGAAGCCATTAATGAAGTCTGGTTATCAGACCGTGACCGTTTCAGTTATCAGGGTATTAATACCGCAGATCGCTTAAGCTCACCAATGATAAAACATGACGGTCAATGGCATGAAGCCAGCTGGGATGAAGCGCTGCAAGTTGTGGCAGATAAATTCAGACAGCTGGCCGGGCAGGGTGACAACGCTGCCACGCAGTCTTCGGTGGAAGATGTCGATAATGAAGCAGTTAGTAATGATACACCACAGGCCGCTACAGATAGTCCTCAGATAGCCGCACTGGTTTCACCCGGTGCGACCCTGGAAGAACAGTATTTAACCCAGAAATTTATCCGTGGTCTGGGTAGCGGTAATGTCGATTTTCGGCTGCGCCAGGCTGACTTTTCTGATCAGGATGTGGCACCGGTTATGCCATGGCTGGGGCAGACCATTGAGCAGCTCGAACAGCTGGATGCGGCATTGTTAATTGGTTCCAATGTGCGCAAGGAACAGCCAATTGCTAATTTACGCCTGCGTAAAGCGGTACTCAATAATCAGGCAAAAATCGCCTTCCTTAATCCGCGAGTCTTTGAATTTAACTACCCTGTAGCGCAGAATATTTCCGTCTGTGCACAGGATATGGTTGCCCAACTGGCTGCTGTGGCGGCAGCAGTCTATGCTGTAAGTGATACAGATATACCGGCACATTTATCAGCTGTGATTCGCCAGGCTGAAGTTACGACCACGCATAAACAACTGGCTCAACAGCTGGCAGCTGGCAAAACCACCAGCGTGTTACTGGGTAATCTGGCACAGATGCACCCGCAGTTCTCCGCTTTACGACAGCTTGCTGATGCGATTGCAAAAGCAACATCAAGTACATTCGGTTATTTGACCGATGGCTGTAATGCTGCCGGTGCATGGCTGGCTGGTGCCGTGCCTCACCGTGGTGCCGGTGGCAGGACGGAGGGTGTTATCACCGGCAAAAATTTGTCTCAACTAAGCGCAGAAAAACTGGCAGCCTGCCTGCTGGTGCATATTGAACCGGATACCGATGCAGCGGATGCAAACCGGCTGATGGCAGCATTACAGGCAACTGATTTTGTGGTATCCATATCCAGTTATCAGTCAGCCTCGTTAAAACAGCTTGCTGATGTGTTACTGCCAGCCGCGAATTTTACCGAAACGTCCGGTACCTATGTGAATGTCGAAGGTCTGTGGCAAAATTTTAAAGGTATTCTGAAACCGGCAGGCGAAGCCCGCCCCGGCTGGAAGATATTGCGGGTACTGGCTAATCTGGTAGAGCTTGACGGTTTTGAGTATTTATCATCTGCTGAGGTCGCCAGTGAAGTCCGTGGTTTGTGTGAGAGTATTGAGTTATCCAATTCGCTTGCATCGACAGTAAAACTTGAACCGCCGTCACAGGCTAACACGTTGCATCGTGCCTCGGATGTTCCCATTTATGCTGAGGATGCGATTGTGCGTCGGGCTTCATCTTTACAACAGACTGTTGACGCACAGAGATTATGTGTGTGCATGAACGCCGCGCAGATAAAAGCTCTGGCGCTGGAACCTGGTTCAGTCGTAAACGTAAAACAGGACGAAAATGCAATACATTTAACCCTTGCTGTCGATGATTCCATTCCTGATAACTGTGCCTGGATGCCACTTGCTGTTGAAGGAAATGCCATACTGGGTTCGGCGTTTGCTGCGATAAGTATCGACAATGTGTTAGATGAATGTCTTAAACAACCGGGAACAGGTATAGGGTAGGGGTTGACTGACATGATTGATCATTTAATTGCCACAGGTCTTGCTATATGGAACTGGTTTCCCGCTGACTGGCAGACCCTGTTATTAATTCTTGGTAAGATTATTCTTATTCTTATCCCGTTAATGTTGTGTGTTGCCTATATTACCTACGCAGAACGTAAAATTATTGGCTATATGCAAATTCGTATCGGGCCAAACCGGGTCGGGCCTCGAGGCTGGTTGCAGCCCATTGCCGATGCGATGAAGTTACTGTTTAAGGAAGTTATTTTACCGACCAAGGCTGATAAATTTCTGTTCCTGGTGGCACCGGTACTGTCGATTATGCCCGCGTTGGCAGCCTGGGCAGTCATACCATTTGACCATGGTGTGGTGTTGAGCAATGCCAATGCCGGTCTGCTGTATATTCTGGCTTTGTCCTCCATGGGTGTGTACGGTATTATTCTGGCCGGTTGGGCATCCAATTCCAAGTATGCTATTTTAAGTTCATTGCGCGCGGGTGCGCAAATGGTGGCTTATGAAATTGCCATGGGCTTTGCGCTAATTGGCGTGCTAATGGCCAGTGGTAGTCTGAATATGGGTGCCATTGTTGATGCTCAGGCAGGCGGTATTTCAAGCTGGTTTATCTGGCCATTGATGCCGATGTTTTTTGTTTATTTTATTTCCGGCGTTGCCGAAACCAACCGTGCGCCCTTTGATGTTGCGGAGGGTGAATCAGAAATTGTAGCCGGTTTCCATGTTGAATATTCCGGCATGGCATTTGCGGTGTTTTTCCTCGCTGAATATGCCAATATCATTTTAATTTCTTCATTAACGGCGTTGTTGTTTCTGGGGGGATGGTTATCACCTTTTGAAGGTTTAACCGGTGCTAACAGCTGGCTGGGCGAATCCAGTTTCTTCTGGTTTTTTGCCAAAGCCTGTTTTTTTGCCTTTTGTTTTCTCTGGTTCCGGGCAACTTTCCCACGTTATCGTTATGACCAGATTATGCGACTGGGCTGGAAAGTGTTTATTCCGGTTACGATTGTCTGGATATTCGTAGAATTGATTATGGTGGTAGCAAAAATTGGTCCCTGGTCTGTTTAGGCGCCTGTCCGGCTTTGTCTGCAACGGTATTGAGTTAGAAATATGCAAAGAATATTAATATGCAAAAAATAAAGCATTTTTTTAAAAGTTTTCTGTTCTGGGAATTATTTCAGGGGCTGAGTGTTACCGGTAAATACCTGTTTGCACCAAAAATTACCATACAGTACCCGGAAGAGAAAACACCGATGTCACCGCGTTTCCGTGGGTTGCATGCGCTACGCCGTTATGCCAATGGCGAGGAACGTTGTATTGCCTGTAAATTATGTGAGGCAGTATGTCCAGCACTGGCAATAACGATCGATTCCGAAGAACGTGCCGATGGTAGTCGGCGCACTACACGCTATGAGATTGATTTATTCAAATGTATTTATTGCGGTTTTTGTGAAGAAGCCTGTCCGGTTGACTCGATTGTTGAAACCCATATCTTTGAATATCATTTTGAAGAACATGGTAAACAGGTGATGACAAAACAGATGTTGCTGGAAGTCGGTGACAAATATGAGGCAGTGATTGCTGCCAATAAACAGGCGGATGCCGTTTACCGGTAGGCTAGATATGACGATAACAGATTTTTTATTCTTTGTTTTTGCCGGCATGGTTATTATGTCTGCACTGGGTGTGGTCACCTCAAAAAATCCGGTACACTCCATTATGTTTCTGGTGTTGACCTTTTTCTGTAGTGCTGCAATCTGGTTGATGCTGGAAGCAGAATTTCTGGCTATCATCCTGGTTCTGGTTTATGTGGGCGCGGTGATGGTTCTGTTTTTATTTGTGGTGATGATGCTGGATATCAATATCGTTAAAATGCGCCAGGGTTTTGTCAGTTATTTACCTGTCGGTATTGCTTTTGCTGTGGTAATACTGGCCATCATGGTCTGGGTGGTTGGCCCTGCCAGTCCCGATGTAAGTAATACTGCGGCTTTACATCAGGCAGTCACGCATGGTGCGGATTACAGTAATACCAAAATGCTGGGTAAAATTATCTATACCGATTATGTGCTGGCATTCGAGATTGCTGCCGTCATTTTGCTGGTGGCTATTATCGCGGCTATTTCTCTGACCTTGCGCAGACGTCCGGGTACAAAACATCAAATACCCGGTGAGCAGATAAAAGTTAAACGTGATGACCGCCTTAAAATCATTTCAATGGAAGCTGAGGTTAAAAAATGATTACCCTGAGTAGTTACCTTATTCTATCGGCAATTTTATTTGCTATCAGCGTTGCGGGCATTTTTCTAAACCGGAAGAATGTTGTGGTGTTGCTGATGTGTATCGAATTAATGTTACTGGCTGCCAATACAAATTTTATCGCTTTCTCTCATTATTTAAATGACAGTGCCGGTCAGGTGTTTGTGTTTTTTATTCTCACCGTGGCAGCAGCTGAAGCGGCAATCGGGCTGGCTATTCTGGTGGTATTGTTCCGTAATCGTCGGACGATTGATGTTGATGAACTCAATGAGTTAAAAGGGTAACGATAATGGAAAACCTGTATCTTGCTATCCCCCTTGCACCTTTAGTGGGTTCTGTTATCGCCGGGTTTTTTGGTGCGCAGATTGGTCGCCGAGGTGCGCATACGGTGACTATTCTCGGGGTTGCTGTTTCATTCGTATTGTCTCTGGTTGTACTGTATCAGCATCTGTATCAGCACGCCCCGGCTGTTAATGCCACGCTTTATAACTGGATGATAGTCGGCGGTATTCAGTTTCAGGTAGGTTTTTTGATTGATAACCTTACTGTGATGATGATGACAGTGGTTTCATTTGTGTCGTTGATGGTGCATATATACACCATTGGTTACATGTCTGATGATCTGGAAAACTGGCCCAAAGACAGCCTTGCCGGGGTAAATTCCTATCAGCGATTTTTTAGTTATATCGCCCTGTTTACCTTCTCCATGTTAATGCTGGTGATGTCGAATAACTTTATGCAGTTATTTTTCGGTTGGGAAGCCGTCGGGCTGGTATCCTATTTGCTGATTGGTTTCTGGGCGGTAAGGCCTTCTGCAGTTTATGCTAATTTAAAGGCTTTTATTGTGAATCGGGTCGGTGATTTTGGTTTTATGCTGGGTATTGCGGCGGTTGTTATGTATGCAGGCAGCCTGAACTATGCGGATGTGTTTGCGAAAGCGCATCTTATGTCTACCGAAACGATGAGTCTGTTTCCCGGCCATAACTGGAATGTTGTGTCGGTCATCTGTGTATTACTGTTTGTCGGTGCCATGGGTAAGTCTGCACAGATTCCACTGCATGTCTGGTTGCCCGATTCCATGGAAGGCCCGACACCGATTTCTGCCTTGATTCATGCTGCCACCATGGTAACTGCCGGTATTTTTATGGTGGCCAGAATGTCACCACTATATGAGTTATCAGAAAGTGCCTTAAGCCTGGTGATGGTGACCGGCGCACTAACGGCTCTTCTGATGGGGCTGGTTGGTATTGTGCAGAATGATATCAAGCGTGTTATTGCCTATTCAACCCTGTCGCAATTAGGTTATATGACCGTGGCGCTTGGTGCATCTGCCTACTCTGCAGCGGTATTCCATTTAATGACCCATGCTTTCTTTAAAGCCCTGTTGTTCCTTGCTGCCGGTTCGGTGATTATTGCTATGCATCATGAACAGGATATGCGCAAGATGGGTGGACTGAAAAAATATCTGCCAATTACTTACTGGACATCATTAATTGGCTCGCTGGCCTTAATCGGCTTCCCGGGGTTCTCCGGTTTTTTCTCCAAGGACACGATTATAGATGTTGTTCATCATTCCACAACAGGTGGTCATGGGTTTGCTTATCTTTGTGTATTGAGTGCGGTGTTTATTACTGCGTTTTATACATTCCGTCTGTTTTTCCTGGTGTTTCACGGCGAACCCCGTATGGATGCACACACTAAAGCGCACTTACATGAACCTCCCTGGGTGGTGTGGCTGCCACTGATTATGCTCGCCATTCCTTCTGTCTTTATTGGCGGTTTTACCATCGGTGATGTTTTATTCGGGAATTATTTTGGTAGTGCGATTTATATATCGCCACATCATGAAGCACTGGCGGAACTCGGTAAACATTTTCATGGCGCCTGGGCCTTTATGCAGGAAGGCTTTGTCGGACCGGCTTTTTATCTGGCCATGTTCGGGGTGTTTTCAGCCTGGTTTATTTATATGAAGCGTCCTGAAATAGCCGGTGTAATCAAACAGAAGTTTGCTTTGATTGATACGTTGCTGGTGAAAAAATATTATGTTGATGAGCTCTATGCATGGTTATTTGGCGGTGGTAGCCGTTTACTGGGTAAAGGTTTGTGGACGTTTGGTGATGTCAGGTTTATTGATGGTTTACTGGTCAATGGTTCGGCGCAACTGGTCGCCTGGTTTGCGCTGGTTACACGCCGATTACAAACCGGATTTTTATATCATTATGCCTTCGCCATGATTATTGGTTTACTGATGTTGTTTGGTCTGGGTCTGTTTCGTTGATGATACTATCTGCACAGCTGAGCTGGTTTAAATTTATTATGCATGGTTATTATGCATTGTTATGTATTATACAGTACGGGGATAAAGGAGCGTTATGTTAGCTGATTTACCATTACTGAGCCTGACAATCTGGTTCCCTATACTGGGTGGTATTGCAATACTGCTTGCGGGTGATAAAGGTGATGCTGGGGGTGTACGCAGACTGGCACTGGCTATTGCCGTTGTTACCTTTGTCATAAGTCTTGGTCTTTATGTGGATTTTGATACCTCAACGTCTGCTATGCAGTTTGAAGAAATGGCAGCCTGGATACCTGCGTTTAAAATTAATTATCATCTGGGGGTCGATGGTTTTTCCATGCCATTGATTATTCTGACCACCTTTATCACTATTCTGGTGGTGCTGGCTGGTTGGGATGTGATTAAGAAAAAACCATCGCAATATCTGGCGGCTTTCCTGATTATGGAAGGTACGATGATTGGCGTGTTTGCTTCACTGGATGCAATGCTGTTTTATGTATTCTGGGAAGCGATGCTGATACCCATGTATATTATTATCGGTGTTTGGGGCGGGCCGCGAAGAGTTTATGCCACCATTAAGTTTTTCATCTATACATTCTTTGGTTCGGTTTTTATGCTGGTGGCATTGATCTACCTGTATTACAAAGGAGGCAGCTTTGACATTCTTGCGATGCATCAGCTGCCATTAAATTTACATGAGCAAACGTTGATTTTTATTGCTTTCCTGATGGCGTTTGCGGTAAAAGTTCCCATGTGGCCAGTACATACCTGGCTACCGGATGCGCACGTGGAGGCACCAACCGGGGGTTCGGTTATCCTGGCTTCCATCATGTTGAAAATTGGTGGTTATGGTTTTGTTCGCTTTAGCATGCCCATTGCGCCGGATGCTGCCCATTTACTCGACTGGCTGGTTATTCTGATGTCTCTGGTGGCTATCGTATACATTGGTTTTGTGGCGCTGGCACAAAAAGATATGAAGAAGCTGATTGCCTACTCCTCAATTGCACATATGGGTTTTGTCACCCTCGGCCTGTTTGTGATTTTCCAGATTCTATCTAACCCGGTAGGTGTAGCTGGATCAGCAGCCACGCTGGCTGTAGAAGGTGCCATGATTCAGATGATTTCACACGGTTTTATCGCTGGTGCCCTGTTCCTGATGATCGGGGTGTTATACGACAGAATGCATACTCGTGAAATAGCTGCCTATGGGGGTGTGGTTCATACCATGCCGATTTTTACCGGCTTTGCGATGTTTTTTGCCATGGCTAATGCTGGGCTACCCGGTACATCGGGTTTTGTCGGTGAATTCATGGTTATCCTTGCCAGCTTCCATGCTAATTTCTGGTATGCCTTTCTTGCCGGTTTAACCATGATTCTGGGTGCGGCTTATACTTTGTGGATGGTTAAAAGGGTGTTTTTTGGCCCGGTGGTTAATGATGATGTCAGGGCTTTAGCGGATATTAATGCCCGAGAATTGCTGATTATGATTTTGCTGGCCATTGCAGTACTGGCTATTGGCTTATGGCCATCACCGATTATTGATGTATTGCATGCCACGGTAACAAACTTTTTACATCATATTTCAATGACCAAGTTGCCACTACACTGATTCATATGGATAAGTCGATATGGATAAACTGAAATAATGACTGCGGAAATAATAACCATGGGTTCTCTGAATATTGTTACGGCTATGCCGGAAATTTTTCTATTGATTATGGCCTGCCTGGTATTACTGGTTGATCTCTATCTACCAGCAGAAAAACGACAGTTAACTTATTTGTTAGCGCAGTTAAGCCTTATCATTACTCTGGTGCTCATGTTAATGAATCCAGTAACGCATACTACACTGGCATTTAATGAATTTTATATCCATGATCCGCTTTCTCAGGTATTAAAATCCTTTATTTTAATCATTAGTTTTGGTGTTTTTGTTTATTCTCGTGATTATCTTGCCCAACGCAATATTTTTAAAGGTGAGTTTTATGTGCTGGGGCTGTTTGCTATTGCAGGTATGATGCTAATGGTATCGGCAAATAATATGCTTATGCTTTATCTGGGGCTGGAATTATTATCGCTTTGTCTGTATGCCCTGGTTGCCTATAATCGGGATAATGCTAAAGCCTCGGAAGCGGCGATGAAATATTTTATACTGGGTGCGATCGCTTCCGGTATGCTGCTTTATGGCATGTCAATTATTTACGGTTTAACCGGTAGTCTGAAATTTACTGATATTGCAACGGCGGTTGCTACTGGCACGAACAGTGCACAACATATTGGTCTTGTTTTTGGGCTGGTTTTTATTGTTGTTGCAATCGGCTTTAAACTTGGTGCAGTACCATTCCATATGTGGATACCCGATGTTTATCATGGCGCACCCACCGTAGTCACTGTGTTTATCGGCAGTGCGCCAAAACTGGCAGGTTTTGCGATGTTTATGCGGCTACTGGTTGAAGGACTGGGTGGTTTGCAGGCGGACTGGCAGCAGATGGTTATTGTACTTTCCGTGCTGTCGATGGCAGTCGGCAATATTGTCGCCATTGCTCAGGCTAATTTGAAAAGGATGCTCGCTTATTCAACGATTTCACATATCGGTTTTCTGTTGCTGGGGATTATTGCAACCACACCGGATGGTTACGCTGCGGCAATGTTTTATACTATTTCGTATGCACTCATGGCGCTGGGTGGATTTGGTATGATAATTCTAATGGCGCGTAAAGGTTTTGAAGCTGAAAATATTGCAGACTTTGCTGGTCTTAATCAACGCAGCCCATGGTTTGCATTTATTATGTCAATATTGATGTTATCCATGGCCGGTGTACCACCCACACTTGGTTTCTGGGCAAAAGTGGCCGTTATTAGTGCGGTTATCGATGTTAATATGGTCTGGCTGGCGATACTGGCAGTGATCTTTTCTATCGTTGGGGTGTTCTATTACATCCGAATTATCAAGGTTATGTATTTTGATGAAGCCACTGAAAACACGCCCATTGAATGTGGTCGTGATATGCAGTTAACACTAAGCACCAATGGTCTGGCTATTCTGGCACTGGGTCTGTATCCTGCTGCACTGATGGCGCTATGTGTGTCGGTGTTTAAGTAGTCATCTCTATGCTAACGCTGATTATGATAAATAGTGTGGTAGATGTTCTTCATGGTTAACAATTTTATGGACAATCTATACAGGTTAAATAAATAGTTAAATGAGGCGCCATATGCCTTGCAATTTATAGATGATTTCCGTATCATTTGCCTCCTGTTGTTGCGGGGTGGAGCAGTCTGGCAGCTCGTCGGGCTCATAACCCGAAGGTCGTAGGTTCAAATCCTGCCCCCGCTACCAGTTTTTAGTAGTAAACTGACAGATTATAGGGTAAAACCTTCGGCTTATGAGCCCGACGAGAAATGTCGGTCTCATGCATAATAACCGGAGGGAAGGTCGTAGGTTCAAATCCTGCCCCCGCTACCAGATTTTAATGGTAAACTGCCAGATTATCAGGTAAAACCTTCGGCTTATGAGCCCGACGAGAAATGTCGGTCTCATGCATAATAACCAGAGGGAAGGTCGTAGGTTCAAATCCTGCCCCGCTACCAGTTTTTAGTGGTAAACTGCCAGATTTACAATCAGTAAATATATGGTTTAATTGCTGATTGGTGTATAAAAATGTATCAGGAATGTTGAAAAGGCTCCGTTTACGGAGCCTTTTTGTTAATAGACAGAAATTTGTTAATAGACAGAAATATTTGCTTGTAAAGAGTTATTGCTTATGGCACAGGATTTATCGAAATTATGGGCATTGTTAGAGCCTGTGATCAATGGCATGGGTTTTGAGCTGATTGACATTGAACATGTTGCCAACCCGAAGCATGGTGTGTTACGCCTGTATATTGATAATGATGCAGGGGTAAATATTGATGATTGTTCGGTGGTAAGTCATCAGATAAGCGCGCTGCTTGATGTTGAAGAACCGATAAGAGGACATTTTAATCTGGAAATTTCTTCACCGGGTCTGGATAGACCACTGAATCGTCTAAAGGATTATCAGCGATTTGAGGGTGAAATAGTAAAAATAAAGACGTCTATGCCAATGGATGGTCAGCGTAATTTTAAAGGGCGTCTGTTAACAGCTGATGCACAAACAGTCGTTATTGAAACAGAGACAGAAGAAATTTCATTGCCAATGGCCGCCATTGATAAAACCCGGCTGGTACCACAGTTTTAGGTTCCTCAGGTATAATTTAATTTTTGATATGTATAAACGATGATAAATAATATTGTTGAGAGTAGAAATTTATGAACAAGGAAATCCTTTACGTTGTCGATGCGGTTTCTAATGAAAAAAATGTTGATAAGGATGTTATCTTTGGCGCAATTGAATCCGCGCTGGCGACAGCAACACGTAAAAAACATGGGCAGGATATTGATGTGCGTGTCGCCATTGACCGTGAAACGGGCGAATATGATACTTTTCGCCGCTGGCAGGTGCTGGATGAAGAAACGCCGATGGAAAATCCGCTTTGCGAAACCACGCTGGATGCAGCCCAGATAGAAAATCCGGATATTCAACCGGGTGACTATGTTGAAGAGCAGATCGATTCAGTCAAGTTCGGTCGCATCGCCGCGCAAACAGCAAAACAGGTTATTGTACAGAAAGTGCGTGAAGCAGAACGCGAACGTATTGTTGAAGCTTATCACGGTCGCGAAGGTGAACTGGTGATGGGGACAGTTAAACGGGTTGAACGGGGTAATGTGTACCTTGATTTAGGCAATGCTGTAGATGGTTTTATTCCGCGTGAAGCAATGATCCCACGTGAAGCGGTACGCCCCGGTGATCGTTTGCGTGGTTATCTGAAAGAGGTGCGTTCAGAAACCCGTGGTCCGCAATTATTTATTAGTCGTACTGCGCCAGAGTTTCTGGTTGAACTGTTTAAACTTGAAGTCCCTGAAGTGGATCAGGGCCTGATTGAGATTCTGGGTGGTGCGCGTGATCCGGGGTCACGGGCTAAAATTTCTGTCCGGGCACTGGATAATCGCCTCGATCCTGTTGGTGCCTGTGTGGGTATGCGTGGTTCACGTGTGCAGTCGGTATCTAATGAGATTGGTGGTGAACGGGTTGATATTATTTTATGGAATGAAGATCCGGCACAGTTTGTGATTAATGCCATGTCACCTGCCGAGGTTCTATCACTGGTGGTTGATGAAGAAGCCCATAGTATGAATATTGCTGTCGATGAGGATAAACTGGCAATGGCGATTGGTCGTGGTGGGCAGAATATCCGCCTGGCCAGTGAATTAACGGGTTGGGAATTGAATGTGATGACAGAGCAGGAAGCTGAATCTAAGAATTCTGAAGAAAGTGCCCGATATCTTCAGGTGTTTACCGAACGTCTGGATGTAGACGCTGAAGTGGCTGAAATTCTGGTTGCTGAAGGTTTTACCACCATTGAAGAAATTGCCTATGTACCGGAAGCGGAACTGCTGGCAATCGAAGAATTTGATGAGGATATTGTTGCTGAATTGCGTAGTCGTGCTAGTGATTATCTGTTAACCCAGGCTATCATGACGGAAGAAGTCCTTGAAAATAACAAACCGGAAGCAGACCTGCTGGCGATGGAAGGTATCGATGAAGAACTGGCAAATGCACTGGCGCAAAAAGGTGTCTGTAGTATGGAAGATCTGGCCGAACTTGCGGTTGATGAATTAATGGACGTTGATGGTATGGATGAAGAACGTGCAGCGGCTTTGATTATGACAGCGCGTGCTCCCTGGTTTGAGACTGAAGAACAATAGAAACGAGATTGGAATGGCTGAAGTAACTGTAAAACAACTAGCAACGGTGGTTGGAACACCTGTCGAACGTTTGCTGGAACAAATTAAGGATGCGGGTTTATCGCTGGATAGTCCAGATGCACTGGTTTCAGATAATGACAAAATGCAACTGTTGGCTCATCTACGAGGTATGCATGGTAAGCCTGGTGCCGATGGTGCAGCAAAACCACGCAAGATTGCCTTAAAACGAAAATCTGTGGCTGAAGTAAAACTCAATACAGCCAGTGGGCGAAGTAAAACCGTTGCCGTTGAAGTGCGTCGAAAACGTGCTATTGTCCGCCCTTCGGAACCCGTTGCGGATATCGCCGGGGAGAGTGAACAGGCAGCTGAACTGACGGAACTGGAAAAACTCCGTGCTGATCAGGCTCGACGTGAAGCCGAACGTGAAGCCGAACGTGAGCGCAAACGCAAACGTATCGCTGAACGTGAACAGGCAGAATTGGCTGAACAGGCTCACCAGGCGCAACTTAAAGCCGAAGCTCAGCAAAATACTGAGACAGCCAGAACGGGTAAAAAGTCCGCTACAAAAGAAAAAGCTGATACCGGGAAACCGGCACTAACGCCGGATGTTGTTCAGGCAGAAGAAACCCGACGTCAGAAAACATCATCGAAGAAACCCAAGGCAGAACCCACTGCACGTCACCAGAAAGATCAAACCTTATATGGACGTAAAGAATTACATGTATCGGCTTCTGACCGGCGTAAAAAGAAAAAAGGTAAACGTGCAAGGTCTGCACGTGTGGTTGCAGATACCAGGCATGCTTTTGAAAAACCGGTTGCCCCCATTGTTCATGAAGTTGTTATTCCAGAAACCATCACTGTTGATGGTCTGGCAAAACGTATGTCAATGAAAGCTGCAGAACTGATGATGCAGCTGATGAAGATGGGTGTTATGGCAACGATTAATCAGGTGATTGATCAGGACACTGCGGTACTGGTTGTTGAAGAACTGGGACATAAGGTTATCGTCGTAAATGAGGATGATTATGAACAGTCTCTGCTGGCGCGTGATGTTTCTACTTATAAAGAAAAAGCCAGACCACCTGTGGTAACTATTATGGGCCATGTTGATCATGGTAAAACCTCATTGCTGGATTATATTCGCAAGTCCAGAATAACCTCAGGTGAAGCGGGTGGTATTACTCAGCATATCGGGGCATACCATGTTGAAACAGGTAAAGGGATGATTACTTTTCTCGATACTCCGGGTCATGCTGCTTTTACCGCCATGCGTGAACGCGGTGCCCATGCCACCGATATCGTTATTATTGTAGTAGCAGCCGATGACGGTGTTATGCCACAAACCATCGAAGCGGTTCAACATGCCCAGGCGGCAAAAGTGCCCATCATTATTGCCGTTAACAAGATAGACAAGGAAGGTGCAGATCCTGATCGGGTTAAAAATGAACTTGGTAATTATGAGATTATTCCTGAAGAATGGGGGGGTGAAAACATATTTGTCAATGTTTCTGCGTTGACGGGGGAGGGCGTTGATGATTTGCTTGATGCTATTTTACTGCAGGCGGATTTACTCGAACTTAAGGCGTCCGTTGAAGGCCCTGCCAAAGGTGTCGTGCTGGAATCATCACTGGATAAAGGTCGGGGAGTTACTTCAACCGTACTGGTTCAGGAAGGTGTGCTGAAAAAAGGTGATATTATGCTCGCCGGTGAGTATTTTGGCCGTGTCAGGGCCATGTATGATGAATATGGTCATAATGTTGAGTTTGCTGGCCCTTCCATTCCGGTTGCGGTTATCGGGCTTTCCAGTACCCCGGATGCTGGCGATGAAATGCTGGTGCTGGAAGATGAGCGTACCGCCAGAGAAGTTTCTGAAAATCGTCGGGTCAAAGCCAGAAATATGCGTCTTGCTGCGCAACAGGCCAATAAACTTGATTCCCTGTTTGATCAGATGGCAGAAGGTGAAGTCAAAAAACTCAATATTCTGCTCAAGGCAGATGTACAGGGCACCCTGCACGCGATCAGCGATTCACTGTTAAAACTTGCCGCAGACAATGATCAGGTTGATGTGCGTATTGTGGGTTCTGGTGTTGGTGGTATTAACGAAACCGATATTAGCCTGGCTGCTGCTTCCAGCGCTATTGTCATTGGTTTCAATGTACGTGCCGATGCGTCAGCCAGACGGGCAGCGGCAGAACGTGGTGTCGAACTAAATTATTATGGTGTTATTTATGAGTTAATTGATGAAGTTACCAAAGCGCTTACCGGTATGCTAAAAGCAGAATACCGTGAGCAAATTATTGGTATGGCAACCGTACAGGAGGTTTTTACCTCACCGGCATTTGGTCAGGTTGCTGGCTCACTGGTAACTGAAGGCGTGGTACGTAAAGATGCGCCTATTCGTGTATTGCGTGATAATGTGGTTATTTTTGAAGGTGAACTGGAATCCTTACGTCGCTTTAAGGACAATGTTAAAGAGGTGCATAGTGGTACTGAATGTGGCATTGCAGTAAAAAACTATGATGTAAAAGTAGGCGACCAGATAGAAGTATTTGAGCGGATTGAGATGGAACGCAAGTTATAATCTATAAGTTATAATCTGTAAAATATAACCTGTCAATGATAATTTAACCTGCTGTATATAATAGAAATATTAGCGATTATGCCAAGAGAGTTTACCCGTAGTCAGCGAATGGCCGAACAACTTCGCCGTGAACTGGCAGAAATTGTACGTTGTGAAATAAAAGATCCGCGTCTGGGTTTTTCTTCATTTACTGAAGTCAAACTGAGCCGTGATCTTAGCCATGCGATAGTATATTGTTCCGTGCTTGATCCACAGCAGCAACTGGAAACGCTGGATACCTTAAATCGTGCAAATGGCTTTATACGCAAGCTTATTGCCCATCGCATCCATGCCAGGACGGCTCCAACCATCAAGTTTGTTCTGGACGACAGTGTTACCCGGGGTGCGGCCATGGATAAACTGATTAATCAGGCTATAAATAGTGATCGTCTGCACGAGAAGCAGGCTCATACACCGACTGATGATGCAGTGGCAGCAGCTGAAAATGTGGATACGGAAATATCAAAAAACTGATTGATAGATGATGGTGAAAGTTTAGTGGGTAGAAGAAGAAATAAAGGTCGTATCGTTAATGGTGTTCTGTTGTTTGATAAACCATCAGGTGGTAGTTCAAATTACATGCTGCAAAAAGTGAAACGCCTGTTTGGTGCAGCAAAAGCCGGGCATACCGGCAGTCTTGATCCGCTGGCTACAGGTATGTTGCCAATTTGTTTTGGTGAAGCGACAAAAATTTCAGCTTTTCTGCTTGATGCGGATAAACGTTATCATTTGTCCTGTCAGTTGGGAGTGAGTACGACGACTGGTGATGCTGAAGGTGAAATTATATCCAGCCGTGATGCCGGTCATATTCAACTGGCTGATATTGAACCCGTGCTAGTCGAATTTACTGGTGAGGTTGAACAGGTGCCACCGATGTATTCTGCGCTCAAGCATAATGGTGAGCGTTTATACAAGCTTGCCAGGCAGGGTATTGAAGTGGCGCGAAAACCTCGTCAGATTAGCATTTATGAGATTAAGCCAGTCAGTTTGCAGGCGGGTATTCTGGAGCTGGAAGTGGCTTGTTCAAAAGGGACTTATGTGCGTACCCTGGTTGAAGATATTGCCGCCAGGCTGGATAATTATGCGCATATCATCGCCTTGCGTCGTCTGAGTGTGGGGCCGTATTCCGCTGAAATGGTTACCCTGGCACAGTTAGAAATATTGGCGGAACAGGGCAGGGAGGCACTGGATAGCTGTTTGCTACCCATTGATAGTGGTGTTGCAGACTGGCCGGATGTCCATCTGGGTGCAGATGCGGCATTTTACATCTCTCAGGGGCAGGCAGTGCTGGTGCCGCATGCACCCACCAGTGGCTGGGTAAGGATCTATAACCATAACAAGTTTCTGGGTGTTGGCGAGGTTCAGGAAGACGGACTGGTTGCGCCCCGGCGAATGATTCAGAGTTGTGTCTGATGAAGATGACAAACAATGCTTCTTTGTCAGCTAAATAAGTGATAAAATCGCTAACCTTTTATTTTTGAAGCAGTCCCCAGCCAATGGCGGGGTTAATATTTTTGGAGTTTACATGGCATTATCGACCGTAGAAAAAGGCGATGTGATTGGCAAGTTTAGCCGTAAAGAAGGTGATACCGGTTCGCCTGAAGTACAGGTTGCACTTTTAACCACGCGTATCGTACAGTTAACCGAACATTTTAAAACACATACTCACGACCACCATTCACGTCGTGGCCTGTTGCGCATGGTTAATCAACGACGCAAGTTGCTTGATTACCTGAAAGGTAAAAATGTCGATAGTTACAAGGCATTAATTAAAAGTCTTGGTCTACGTCGTTAGATTTATTCTTTTATGACTAAATCGTTAATCCGCGTTTTAGTGTCCCCGTCCATTATTTGGACATGAACCAGATTTTGGCATAAACAAGCTATTCCATGAACGCTGATTTCCTGAATCAATCGTTCCAGGTGGAATTATAACCGAGACAGAGAACAGTGATACCTACAGCAATCAAAAAGACATTTCAGTATGGCGATTTAAGCGTTACCATGGAAACAGGTGAAATAGCACGTCAGGCTAGCGGCGCCGTTAAAATTAGTATGGGTGATACAGTGGTATTCGTTACTACCGTGGCAATGAAAGAACCCAATGAACGTGGCGATTTTTTCCCGATGACGGTTAATTATCAGGAAAGAACCTATGCTGCGGGTAAAATACCCGGTGGATTCTTCCGACGTGAAGGTCGCCCCAGTGAAGCGGAAATCTTAACTTGCCGTCTTATTGATCGTCCAATTCGCCCATTATTTCCCAAAGGTTTCTATCACGATCTGCAAATTGTGGCTACTGTGGTATCACTTAGTGATGAAATTGATGCAGAAATTCCTGCCATCATTGGCGCTTCTGCTGCATTGTCTATTTCCGGTGTACCCTTTGCCGGGCCATTAGGCGCGGCACGTGTTGGCTATAAAGATGGCGAGTATCTGCTTAATCCGAATAAAGCAGCACTGGAAGAATCGGCGCTTGATCTGGTTGTGGCAGGTACTGATAAAGCCGTTTTAATGGTGGAATCAGAAGCTAAATCCTTATCTGAAGAGGTTATGCTGGGAGCAGTCATGTTTGGCCACGAACAGATGCAATCTGTGGTTACGGCAATAAAAGAATTTGCCGCCGAAGTCGGCACCCCGTCATGGGCGTGGCAGGCACCAGCAAGCGATGATGAACTGGCTGCAAAAGTGGCTAATCTTTCTACCGATGCCATTACCAACGCCTATCAGATCGCCGATAAACTGGCACGGCAGGATGCTGTAAAAGCTGCCCGTCATGCCGCTGTTGACGCGCTTGCCGTCAGCGACCCGGATGCAGTCGGCTGGTGTGAAGATGATATTAAAGCAGCCTTTGGTAAACTGGAAAAAAGCCTTGTTCGCGGTCGCATACTGGCAGGTGAAAAACGTATTGACGGGCGTAATAATGATGATATCCGGCCTATTACGGTACGTACCGGTGTTTTACCGCGTACCCATGGTTCTGCATTATTCACCCGTGGTGAAACCCAGGCGCTGGTAGTAACCACGCTGGGTACCGCCCGTGATGCACAGATTATTGATGCATTAAGTGGTTCCTACCGTGAAAATTTTATGTTGCACTATAATTTTCCACCATACTGTGTGGGCGAAACCGGCATGGTTGGTTCACCCAAACGTCGTGAAATTGGTCATGGACGTCTAGCAAAACGTGGTGTGCTTGGTGTTATGCCGACCGAAGAAGAGTTTCCCTATACTATCCGTGTTGTCTCTGAAATTACCGAGTCTAATGGTTCCAGTTCAATGGCTTCTGTTTGTGGTACCAGCCTGTCATTAATGGATGCAGGTGTACCCGTTAAAGCACCGGTTGCCGGTGTTGCCATGGGCTTAATCAAGGAAGGTGATAAATTTGCTGTTCTGTCTGATATTCTTGGTGATGAAGATCATCTTGGTGATATGGACTTTAAAGTTGCCGGGCCTGCTGATGGTATCTGTGCGCTGCAGATGGATATTAAAATTGATGGTATCACCCGTGAGATTATGGAAAAAGCCCTGGCACAGGCCAAACAGGGGCGTTTATACATTCTTGGTGAAATGAATAAAGTTATTTCTGAAACCAATCCAGAAATGTCGCGCTATGCGCCACGTTATCTGACTATCAAAATTAACCCTGACAAGATTCGTGATGTTATCGGTAAAGGTGGTGCAGTCATTCGTAGCCTGACCGAAGAAACCGGTGCTACCATTGATATTGATGACGAAGGTACTATTAAGATTGCCTCCAGTGATCTGGCTGCTGCAGAAGAAGCTAAACGTCGCATTGAGCAAATTACTTCCGATGCCGAGGTAGGTGTTACCTACGATGGTACGGTGAAGAAAATTATGGACTTTGGCGCTTTTGTTGAAATTTTACCCGGCAAAGATGGTCTGGTGCACATATCACAAATTTGTGATGAGCGTGTTGAAAACGTGAGTGACAAGCTATCTGAAGGTGATGTAGTGAGAGTAAAAGTTCTGGAAATTGATCGTCAGGGACGTATCCGTCTGAGTATGAAAGAAGCTGAGGATGCTGTTGCCTGCTGATTAGCTGTATGGTCTGTTCGATATAAAAAAAGGGCTTCGGCTCTTTTTTTATATCCGGGTGTAAAAGATATTGGTGATTTATATCGTTAATACAATAATAGTCTACACTCACTATTTATAAGATAGATACTAAACAGGCCTTTTCCGGGGGAAGCATGCATATAACAACAAAAAAAATTCGTACCACAGCAATAGTCAATATTCTGGTAATCGGTTTATCGGCATGTAGTAGTACACCGGCTCCCTGGGCACAGACTGATGATTCACCCTGGACATCGAAACACGAAGCCGAACAACCGGGAATACCAGCAGAAAAAGTGGATGCAGAAAGTCTTAAAGACCCGGTTCTGCTTGCTGATCCTGATCCGATGACCAGGCCGGTTGTGCTGGAGCAACCAGCCGCAGCGCCTAAACCTGAGGTTATTGTTGAACCGGTTAGTGAGGAAAAAACACCTGAGCAGGAAATTCTGGCTATGCCAGCAAGCAATTATGCGGTACAGGTTTATGCGGGTAAAACCATTGCCAATATGGATAAATATAAAAAGGAAAAAGGCCTTGAAGATCTGATGTCCGTACGCACTGACCGTAATGGTCACATTTTTTATGTACTGGTAGATATTCACCCAGATCGAGCCAGTGCAAAACAGGCCGCCGGTTATCTGCAAAAGAAAACGGGTTCAAAACCGTGGATAAGATCCGTTGCCGGATTACAGAAAATTATCTCGACTGAATGAGCGCATTATTGACAGAGGAGAGTATTATCTGCCCTTATTGTGGCGAAACCATTACAGTGTTGCTTGATTATTCAGCCGGGCAACAGGACTACTATGAAGATTGCCCGGTTTGTTGCCGACCAATCAGGCTATTACTATGTTCTACACCAGAAGGTAATGACAATTTAAACGTGATGCGGGAGGATGAAGCATAATGATAAAAAATTCATCACATATGAGTATAAAAAAGCTTGCGGAGACGGGTATTATGAGTGACCATTTTGAAGTAACCTCTGATGACGCTGATATACGACGTTTTTTTCAGGAGATTGAACATACTATCAAGGGTATTAATCATGAGAAAATCTCTGAAATAGTTGGCGATGTTTCCAGGGAGTCATTTATTAATGCCGCTTCAACAGTCGCACGGTTACGTGCAAAATATCTGGCAAAAGTTATTGAACTACAAAGTTCTGATGATATTAGTGGTAAAGATATATCGGTTTTACGTGGCATGCGAACCATGTATGAAGAGGCAACAGAGGGTTTTACTGCATTGCAGCACGCACTTAATCGAGGTTATTTTAAGCTTGTTGATACAGAGCAGGACGAATCAAAAATAAATGACTAAAGCTGATTTACTCTCACAAGATTATCCTTACACAGAAATTACCAGCAGACTGGGTTTCAGCCAGAAATTGCCTTTTACACAAAACTGGTCTGCCGAAGAAGATTTTATCGGTATCATTACAGATTCCTGCCTGGCCAACAAACCGCTTACTATTGTTGAATGCAGCAGTGGTCTAACGACACTGGTACTGGCACGGTGTTGCCAGCTGAATCAACAGGGGCATGTATTCAGTCTTGAAAATGGCAGTGAGTATGTGGCAAAAACAACGTCAGAACTGGAGCAGCTTGGGCTTTCATCACAGGCCAGTATTCTACACGCGCCATTACAGGAAGCAGATATTGATGGTAATAGCTATCAATGGTATGACAGCCAGAAACTGTCAGCATTGGTGGAACCGATTGATATGCTGGTGATTGATGGTCCTCCCGGTTTTATCCAGAAGCAGTCGCGTTACCCGGCTTTGCCCCTGCTGATATCCAGGCTGGCGGCTAACGCGGTTGTTTTTCTGGATGATGCAGCACGGGATGATGAACAGAAAATAGTCGAACGCTGGCTGCAAAAGTATCCGGCGTTTGAACATCGTTATCTTGAAACCGGGCGTGGTTGCTCAATGCTTGGGAAGCGCTGAACAAGTTTCGTCTATGTATTCACGACTTGTTGAGGGTTTCTCCTGAGTCAAGAGGCATTATGATGGATTTGCCAGCCGTTTAATGCCTCTGTCAGATTACCCTGTGCGCCAATCTGTTGCCAGAATTCTCTAAAGTCATCCTGTATATTTTCAAGGCGCATGGTCAGCTTGCGGCTTTTATCCTTAAGAAAACACTGAATGTTTGCATCGACGGTATCGAGATAGTCCAGCGCAATTTCCCGGTCAGTTATTTTTTTTGCTGCATTCAGTAATATACCCTCGCGATAGGCTCGCATAATACCAAACTGACTGCGTTTCTCGAAACTGCTGGCCGTGGCTGACGAATCCCTGATTAAATGCACATAAAAGGCAGCATCGCCGTATTGTTGATCCAGTCTGCCGAGTAACCAGGATAGACGATTATCGGCTTCAATATGATTATCCGGGTAAATGATTCGTGCGCTGCCGGTTAAATGTGACCGTGATTCATGTGCAGCTGAATAGTTGCTGATATGCTGACAGACCTTGATAAAACTGCTTGAACCACAGCGCCCGCTATTAAGAATAAAGATATTCATTCAGACAGGCTCCGCGTGCCGGTAGCGGTATTCGGCTGATTAATTAAATTATACCAGTTGTCCAGATCAAACGGATAGTGTGCCAGTGCATTTTCTATTTCACTCAAGCGTTTTTCCCGATGTGGCGCGGAAGTGATTAAAACAAAACCTTTTGAAGTATTGCCAAAGTTATGCAATATATTGTCAATAAACTGGTTAAAATGTTTTATTACAGCTTTAAATTTTTTTTCATTCGTGCTTACAAGTGTTTTTATATTATCTATTTTATGCAGAATCTGTTCATGTTTGTCAGCATAGTGGATCAGCAATTCATTACTGGTTGCCTGTAAAGTTTGCAGTAGTATTTTGTGTTGCACTGTACTTTGCGGGAATCCCTGTTGGCATAATTTCTCGATACTGAAAAGCAGGACATCGCCAAAATACTGTTTTTCAAATTCATGTGAAAGGTCAATCAGGCTACTGTGGTTTTCAACACCAGCACGAAATTCAGCTCTACCGGTGTTGTTGACCGTGCGGGTATGCAGCATGGGCAGATTGGCAGAAACAAAGCGGTCGGCCAGTCTGATTTTTAACAACCGTCCTAAAACCGGCCCGGCCATACGCAGATTCAGGGTGGCAAAGCTGATAAAATATTGTAGACAGGCAGGGCGGAAAATATAATTACCGGTATAAATCGTGCGTGCAGTTGTGGTCGTAGTAAACGGGGCGGTGTAATGAAAAGCCGTGTCACGGGTAATGTGTTCGCCGTGGAAAAAACCATTAAGCCGGGCTGCAAAATCATTCAGGCAGTCTCTATTATTATGCCTGCCTGTAAGTCGGCAGCGATAATCAAAGGCGGCATGTTGCTGTTTAAAGCCAAACAATCCAGACATATCATGATACGCAGCATCATTGATGTTTTTATGATGATGTTGGTGAAAATGGCAGTCATCGTCAGGGCTTAACGGTATCAGCGTATCGAGAAAATGTAATACATCATCTTCAAATCTGGCCGCCATCACTGCCGGTGAAACCGGCGGGTCACCAACTACCTTACCGGTTAAAATAGCCACATTATCCTTTTCAAAAATCGTATTTAAATGATGGAAATAACTAATGGCGTAATCATGATTGCCATCGCTGCTGTTAATACAGAACTGCTGGTCGCTGTCGATAAAATAAAATAATTTTTTTTCGTCAGGGCGGCTTTTATGAATTTCATTCAAGCGCAGGTAACAGATATTTCTGGTTATTGAAGCACCCTTGTGTGAGAAGGCGTTGAGTGAGGAAGAATCAGCTGTGGAAGATCCGGAGGAGATGTCCTTGTTAAAGAGTTGCTCACTGTTGCCAATGATACGTTCAATCGAGATACGCTGTTGTGGTTCAAGTTTTTTTATACTATGTATTTGTTCTGTTATGCCAAAATATTCGGTATCCAGACCATGCGCATTAAACCACTCGGTAATGTCGCGATTTAATGCTATATTTTTTTTATCTGCGGAGTCATCAGCAATAATAACGTGTATTTTTTGATATTGATGATTCAGCATACCGCCATAGTTATAAAGCTGACAGAGTGTTAGCAGACTGTGCAGGCATTGTTTTAGCTGGGTCGGGCGGTCGGCAACAGGGATAGTGATATAAAAATGCTGGCGCTGGTCGTCGGCTAACAGCGTGTAGAGCGATTCAAGTTCCCTGAACAGATGTTGATATCGGGCTAATTTATTTTGTTCGACGCCTGTATCCGTCCACAGCTCTGCTTCGCGTTGCTGTAGCTGCCGGTTAAGTTTTTTTATCAGTGTGTTAACCTGCTGATAAGCGGTCTCCTTATCGCGTGGACTGGAAACCGCCTGTTTCAGTGCATTATATTGTGCTGTTGAAAGAATGGATTTCACGGTGATGAATCAGCCAGGGCAGTTATCGGGATGGGTCTATCTTCTGGATGAATAGTTAGGGAAGGCATTTTTATCGAGTGGTATTTCAATAAGATTAATCGCCTTTTTGAGATCGGCCTGTGCAAAAAAATCTTTGCTGGCATTTTCATCCTTGATATGAAAATAATGGATGCCAAACGATTTGGCCAGTAGCGCATAATCGGGGTTAATAAAATCACAGTTGATAAAACGTTGCTGATAAGTCTGCACCTGGTTCTTGCGAATCAGCCCCATAGTGTTGTTGTTAATAATAATAACATTCAGCGGAATATTATAATTGACTGCCGTCATCAGTTCCATGCAGCACATTTGAAAACCGCCATCACCAATAATAACAAATGCTGTTTTCTGTTCGGCAAATTGTGCGCCTATGGCAGCGGGGATGGCATGACCCAGTGAGGATATGCCGGAATTAGGTAAATACTGTATGCTTGCCAGAACCTGAAAGAAGTTTTGCGCAAAAATAATATTGTCATCGACAATAATGGCATTTTCGGTAATGCGGGTATTGAGTAAATGATAAAAATGCCGGATTAAGCCAAAATCATCATTAAAAATTCGATGGCCCGATTGATCTGCCTGTTGCTGCTGTTGGTGTTTGAATTCAGGAAGATTATCGAGCTGTTTTTTTACAGGGTTGAAAGTCTGTAAGGTTGCCTGTAATGCTAACAAAGTCTGTTTGATATCAGCATGAATAACCAGATCAGCCAGATAAACTTTTTCAAGCTGTTGTTCATTGATGTCTACCTGAATGATTTTCTTTGCCTTCAGCAGGGTTTTATCCCACAGGTAGCTGGTTCTTTCATTAAAGGCCGCACCGAGGATAATAATTAAATCGGCCTGCTGCGTCATGTACTCACAGGCGTAACCACTGGAAGTCACCCCCAGGCTACCAAGTGAATGTGATGAGGTTTCATCGATGCTGCCTTTGCCTTTCAGGCTGCTGGTCACCGGAATGTTCAGCTGCTCACTAAGCTGCCTGACCAGAGTTTGCGCGCCGGATTTAATGCAGCCATAACCACAGATAATGACAGGTTTTTCTGCGGCTATCAGGTAGTTGGCAAAAATCTGCATGTCGCTGTCATCGGCCTGGCAGGTGGCAGGTTTTCCGCAGGTTTTTATTGTATCCAGAATAGCGTCATCAACCGTTTCATTCTGAATGTTAAACGGCAGGCTGAGAATGACCGGGCCGGAGGTTGCAGAAAACAGGATTTTTGAAATATTATTGAGCACATTACCGAGATAATCGGTACGTTCAATAATTTTATGATAACGACTGATACCCGCAAACAGTTTTCCCTGGTCGATGCTGCCGCCTTCACCAGAACTCTCCTGCAGGCCGCCTTTGCCGAAAACATAGGTAGGTGCCTCACCGGTAATTACCAGCACGGGCAATTTGTCCGCATAGGCATTGGCAATCCCGGTAACCAGATTGGTTGCACCCGGCCCGGCAGTAGTAATGCAGGCACCAATTTTGCCGGAAGCCCGTGCAAAACCACCGGCCATAAATGCCGCGCCCTGTTCGTGTTTAACCAGAACACTTTGAATGCTTGAGTCATAAAGCCGGTCGTAAACCGGCAGTATATGCGCGCCCGGCATACCGAATATAGTTTCAACGCCGATTCGCTCCATGTAGCGGACAATTAATTCACAGACTTTGACTTGCATGGGCGCAGGGTTGTTTAATGGATAAAGCAGTGGATTTTATCCTAAGTTTGGTGCTTCAACTACCCCGAATATTTTATGGAAACGCTATGATTATTTTTAATATTAATAAATACTTAAGCATTCTGTCGGATTTGACTTGATCTATTACCGCAAAAGTCACTGAAACAGCGATTATTTACGACTAAGGGTCAGATAAATAGCACGGCAAAGTTTCTGTAGTGCCTGATCAGAAATAATATAAGGTGGCATCAGATATACCAGCTTGCCAAAAGGGCGGATCCAGACACCGGCTTCAACAAATCTGGCCTGAATCACCGTCATATCAACCGGCTGCAACATTTCAACCACACCAATGGCACCGAGGACGCGTACCTCAGCAACAGCATCCAGTTCTCTGCAGGGAGCCAATCCGTTGATAAGCTGTTTCTCAATATGCTTAATGATTGCCTGCCAGGGAGAAGCGAGTAATAAATCGATACTGGCCAGGGCGACACGACAGGCCAGTGGGTTTGCCATAAAGGTCGGGCCATGCATAAATACACCGGGCGGCGCGCTGGAGATAGTCTGGCTGATATTAGTGCTGCTGAGGGTGGCGGCGAGGGTGATATAACCGCCGGTTAAAGCCTTGCCGACACACATAATGTCGGGGGAAATACTCGCATGGTCGCAGGCAAACAGTTTGCCGCTACGGCCAAAACCGGTGGCGATTTCATCCGCAATCAACAATACCTGATACTCATGGCACAGGGCGTGAGCCTGTTTAAGGAAGTCCGCCGAGTAGAACCACATGCCGCCAGCGCCCTGCACGATGGGTTCGAGAATTAATGCTGCAATGGTCTGGTGATGTTTTTCCAGAGTTTGCCGAAGTTCAAGAATATCTTGTGTTTCACAGGGTTGATTAAATCGACAGGCTGGTGAAGGGATAAAATAGTTTTCTGGTAATACCTCATTAAACAGACTGTGCATGCCGGTAATCGGGTCGCATACCGACATCGCCCCGAATGTGTCGCCATGATAAGCTTTGCGCAAGGCAATAAATTGTTGTTTATGAGGTTTTTCTCTGGCCTGCCAGTATTGAATAGCCATTTTCAGTGCCACTTCAACGGCCACTGAACCTGAGTCAGTAAAGAACACACTATCCAGACCCGGAGGGGTAATAGCAACCAGTTTATCGGCCAGGTTTGCTGCCGGTTCATGCGTAAGCCCGCCAAACATAATATGCGCCATGGCATCAAGCTGTGTGCTAACTGCCTGATTCAACGCGGGCACATTATAACCATGAATGGCGCACCACCAGGATGACATGCCATCGATCAATACACGATTATCAGCCAGAGTAATAGAAAATCCATCCGCTGATTTAACCGGATAAACCGGGTTGGCAGAAGGGAAGGCACTGTATGGGTGCCAGCAACAGGCCGTGTCATTTTCAGCCCAGCCAGGTGTGTTTTTTTGCTGCATTTATTTAAATGGGCTGAACTGTTTTTTTCAAAGTGGTGAAGATGACCGTTAATTTAATAACTATACCAGTAAATTATTCAGAGATCCTCTATAGATGAGATTCAATTTTACATTTTTGGTCTTTTTTCTCTTCATAATTGAATGAGCTTCAGGTATAATTCGCGCCCTACAATTTGATTATCCCTTGCTCCACCACAGTTTGACCGTTTTTTTACTGATGGGGGGCGTTAACCGAGAGGAATATTATGCGTCACTACGAAATCGTATTTCTGGTACATCCTGACCAGAGCGAACAGGTACCTGCCATGATCGACCGTTATAAATCAATGGTTGAGAGCAATGGTGGAAAAGTTCACCGCCTTGAAGACTGGGGTCGCCGTCAGCTTGCCTATTCAATCAATAAAATTCACAAGGCTCATTATGTTCTGATGAATGTCGAATGTGATGAAAATGTACGTGCAGAAATTGAAACCGCTTTCCGCTTCAACGATGCCGTTATCCGTAATCTTATTATGAAGTGTGATGAAGCTAAAACAGAGCAGTCGCCACTGGCAAAATCCAGAGAGGAAGCGGATGTGAAACCTGTAGCCGCTAAAACCAGTGATACTAAAGCAGCCGCTACAGAAACAGCCGCTACTGAAACAGCCGTTAATAAAAAAGCAGATGAAAATGCTGCTGCAACGGTCGAAACTAAATAGGAGAATCTGATGGCTGCAAATTTTAGACGTAAACGTTACTGCCGTTTTACTGCTGAAGGCATTACTGATGTTGATTATAAAGATATCGAATTATTAAAAGCCTTTGTTTCAGAAAGTGGAAAAATTGTTCCAGCACGGATTACCGGTACTAAAGCCCGCTATCAGCGTAAGCTGACACGTGCGATTAAGGTTGCCCGATATCTGGCATTAATGCCTTATACTGATAGTCATAAATCTTGATCCAGTGCTTTGCGGCATGGATTATCGCTATGGTATTTGTTTTGAGACTATATCCCGCCGTTAACTGAATTCACGTTTAAGCATGATTCTGTTAGCCGGATTTATATTAAAAGGTCAGTTACAGGCGGCATTAGTCGTTGCCGCAATGTCATTATTAGGCCTGTTGTTGCCGCCATTTACCTGGATAAGTGCCGCAGCTATTGTGCTGGTAACGCTGGTTAAGGGTTATAAACAGGGCTTAATAACCTCGGCGGTGGGTTTTATTGGCACCGCATTACTGGCATATGTTATTTTTGCAAATATCAAGGTTAATGCCAGTTTTACCCCGTCAGATGCGCTTGAGATGGTGTTTTATTTTATGCTGATGATCTGGCTACCGGCATGGATTGAAGCAAGTATATTAAAGCGCACAGTATCACTGGCATATAGCCTGCAGGTGCTAACGTTGCTCAGTCTGGCAGCTGTGGCAGTGTTTTATGTGTTATACCCGGATTTTGGTGAAAACTGGCGTGTATACCTTAATCAGTTATCTACGCAGTTAGCCAGCCAGGCTGACCAGGAAACCCTGGCTACCCTGCAACTGGTGGAAAAAGGCATCATTAATCTTTTGCCCGGATTATTTGTGAGCAGTATCATGTTAGGCACACTCATCAGCCTGTTTCTGGGGCGTTGGTGGCAGGCAGTGTATTTTAACCCTGGTGGGTTTGCAAAAGAGTTTCAGTCCCTGTCGCTGGGTAGAGTTTCAGCGATTGTGGCATTGCTGATTATCACCCTGGCATTGTTGATGAAGTCCTATATGTTGTATTCATTGATGATAATCGTGATAATTTTGTACCTTATACAGGGAACGGCTATTATGCATGCTGTTTTTCGGATAAGAAAGTTACATAAATTCTGGATTGCAGTGATATATGGTTTAATGATGTTTATACCACAGGTTACATTGATAATGGTGTTTATCGGCCTGGCGGACAGCTGGGTTGATATAAGACGCCGTCTTACACCAAAGTCGGCTGTTTAACAAGCTTTGTATAGAACAAATAATTTACAGCAGAACATTTACAATAGAGGTTTAGAAAGATGGAAGTCATCTTATTTGAAAAAATTGATCGTCTTGGTAATATTGGTGATCTGGTCAATGTTAAAGCCGGGTTTGCGCGTAACTTTTTACTCCCTCAGGGCAAAGCAAAAGTTGCCACTGATGAAAATAAGGCAGAAATAGAAAAACGCCGGGTTGAACTGGAAAAAATGGCAGCAGATGCCATTGCCGCGGCTGAAGCACGACGTGATAGTATTTTGGCACTGGCGGTGAGTATTACCGCAAAATCAGGCACAGAAGGTAAATTATTTGGTTCAATCGGCAACACTGATATTGCTGCAGCGATAACGGAAGCGGGTGTAATAGTAGAAAAACGCGAGGTACGTTTACCTGAAGGGCCAATTCGTCAGGCGGGTGAATATGAAATTACCCTGCATTTACATAGCGATGTCAATGTGATTGCAAATATTACCATTATTGGTGAAGAAACCACGTAATATCCGTAATTTACTTCGGATATGTTTATCCCGATAGACTCGGGGTAATAAACCTTAGGGATAGTCTTATTAATATCAAGTATGATAATTTTATGCTGGCCAAAATGTGCCGTCCAAAATGATATATTGGCCTCGAAGTTCGTTGTAATAGAATAACCGCGTGTGTCTAAATACATGGTGCCTTATTTCATGAAAAATACAACACATTTTATTTCGGCCTAATTCTTAGCCTGCTTAATCAGAGTATCACTTAGATAATAAAGAAGCCTGCTTATGCAGGTTTTTTTATTTTCTTTCGTCTGCCACACATTCCCATTATAATTGAACCTCTTTCTCTATCTGAGTCCCTTATGTCAGAAACAGCTTTTTTTACCAGTACAGATAATCAGTCAGATCATCAGGCAGATAATTTACGCGTACCACCGCATTCTATTGAAGCCGAACAGGCAGTAATTGGCGGTTTATTGCTGGATAATCGCGCCTGGGAGCAGATTGCAGATAAACTGGTGGATGAGGATTTTTACCGTTACGACCACCGCCTGTTATTTGCCGCTATTCGTGCCCTGGAAGCACAGAATAGTCCCTTTGATGTGGTGACACTGGCCGAATATCTGGAAAAAAATGATCAACTGGAACGTGCCGGTGGACTGCTTTATCTTGGGCGTCTGGCCAAAGACACGCCCAGTGCCTCCAATATTCTGGCCTATGCGGAAATTGTTCGTGAAAAATCGGTGTTACGTCAACTTATTGCTGTGGGCACGGATATAAGTGGTAGCGGGTTTCAGCCACAGGGACGTGACAGCCGGGAATTACTTGATGAGGCCGAAAAAAATGTTTTTCGTATTGCCGAACAGGGTGCTCGCGGCAAGAGCGGTTTTCAGGACATAAAAAGCCTGCTGTCAAAAACTGTCGATAAAATTGATCTGCTGTTTAATAGTAATGGTGCCATAACCGGTGTTTCAACCGGCTTTGATAAATTTGATGAAATGACCACCGGTTTACAGGAAGCCGACCTGGTAATTGTGGCCGGGCGGCCTTCAATGGGTAAGACGACCTTTGCGATGAATGTTGCTGAAAATGCCGCGATTGGTAATAAACTGCCGGTAGCGGTATTCAGTATGGAAATGCCTGGAGACGCGCTGGCAATGCGCATGATCTCATCATTGGGTCGCGTTGATCAGCACCATATCCGTACTGGAAACCTGACCGACGAGGACTGGGCCCGAATCACCTCGGCAATTACGATTTTATCGGAAGCCAAAATTTTTATTGATGATACGCCGGCTATGTCCCCCAATGAAGTGCGCGCCAGAGCCAGGCGGCTGAAACGCCAGCATGGTCTGGGGCTGATTGTTATCGACTATCTGCAGTTGATGCAGGTTCACGGTGGCAGCGAAAACCGGGCGACAGAAATTTCGGAAATTTCACGCAGTCTGAAAGCAATGGCAAAGGAATTGAGCGTGCCGGTGATTGCACTGTCACAGTTAAACCGGAGCCTGGAGCAACGCCCGGATAAACGTCCGGTGATGTCAGACCTGCGTGAGTCGGGTGCCATCGAGCAGGATGCCGATCTGATTGTGTTTATCTATCGCGATGAAGTTTATAACGAAGACAGTCCGCAGAAAGGGACGGCAGAAATTATTATCGCCAAACAACGTAACGGCCCGATTGGAAAGTCGATACTGACTTTTCTGGGTAAATACACCAAATTCGAGAATTATATTCCCGAAATGTATAGCAATGACGGGTTTGAATGAGTTCCGGTGTCTGTCAGTCAGCACTGCGTCGGGTTCATGTCAGCATCGATGAACAGGCATTACAGCATAATCTCGCCCAGGTAAAAAAATTCGCACCACATAGCCGGGTAATGGCGGTGATAAAAGCCAATGCCTATGGTCATGGTATATTGCGGGCAGCGCAGGCACTTGATCAGGCAGATTATTTTGCGGTTGCCAGCCCCGGCGAAGCTTTGTATTTACGCCAGCAGGGTATTGCGAAACCGCTGCTGGTCATTCATGGTTTTAGCAGCCTGGCGGAACTCGATAAACTGGCCGCAGAGCAGATAGAGATGGTGATTCACCAGCCCTGGCAGGTGGATTTGCTGGAACGGTTTAGCGGGCCGTTAGTGAACGTGTGGTTGAAAATTGACACCGGCATGCACCGGCTGGGTTTTTCACCGGCTGATGTGGATGCCGTATTACAACGCCTTGCGTCCTGCAGAAAAGTCGATGAAATCGTTTTGATATCGCATTTTGCCAATGCCGATGAACCCGAACACCCCTTGAATTCAATGCAGCTGGCTATTTTTCAGCAGCTTGTTGAGCGCTATCAACTGCCTGCCAGTATGGCTAATTCAGCGGCCATTATGCAATTGCCCGCCAGCCATTTTGATATGGTACGGCCGGGGATCATGTTATACGGTAGCTCACCTTTGCCGGTTCAGTCAGCTGCACAGTTCGGTTTGCAGCCAGTCATGCAGGTGACATCCACACTGCTTGCCATTAAAACCCTGAACAAAGGTGATGCCATCGGCTATGGCAGCAGCTGGGTCTGCCCGCAAAC
>WFMW01000045.1 GCA_015488885.1 Gammaproteobacteria bacterium
AATGTTGTTAATGATGATAAGCGCTGGTGTAAAAGATTATACTGCAACCGGGTGGCAACCTGAATACCTGTTGACGGAATCAGGCGGGTGTTTACCTTACCAGGTAAGGGTGCCTTGGCATAAAGAAGAATGACAGTATCTTTATATTTCATCATTGATGACAGGCGCTGAACAAACTGACTAAACTAAAATTAACGAGGTATCAAGACATCGATAATTCAACTGATTTTTTCAGGATAATACATTTTCGCCAGTCGTGATGGCGATATACCGATGAAGTACAATAGCCTTAACTTCCACATCAAGACTATCGTTGCTATAACTCCCTGCTTTTCCCAACGCCGACTGGAAGTTATTACCTGCGCAGATAAACAGGCAGGTAATGTATGCTGGCGAAGTCGTCTGGATATTGCAATATCTTCCATTAAATCAATTTCAGGGAACCCATTTATACGTCGAAATAGACTGGCCTGAATAAAGATTGCCTGATCCCCCGTTGCAATAGAAAAAAGACGTGAACGTAAATTAATCAGTTTTTCTACTATTCTAAAGATTATTTTATCACTGGATAGACGCACATCAAATCGTCCCCAGAGATTAGCTGCTGACTGCTGTTTATCGAACAACGCCTGAATCTGGTCAATGGCGGTTTCCGGCAACCGGGTATCTGCATGTAGAAATAACAGCAGGTCACCTGTGGCGATCGCTGCCCCGGCATTCATTTGCCGGGCACGCCCCGGGTTCGTTTGCAGGGTATGATCGGCCAGTGCGCGAGCAATATCTATCGAAGCATCTTCACTCCTACCGTCAACGACAATGATTTCATGGCCTTGTTTGCGGTAGGACTGCAATGATTTCAATGTTCGGGACAGATTTTTGTCCTCATTTAATACCGGCAGAATAATCGATAAATGCATTTTATCAGATCGCCCTATTAAACAAATGCACCACCGCAACTGCTACCCTGACCTGCTGTGCAGCCATAACAATGATCCATGATGGTAATATCTTTACCCACAAAACGCATATCCTGCAAATCATTTAAATGCTTTTTTCGTGCTGCAAACCCGGCAGGTAGTTGCAGCATCTGATTAAAATCACAATCATAAACATAACCCTGCCAGTCAACACTAAGGGTTGAACGACACATAACAGAAGCTACATTATCCTGCTGATGTGACTGTTTGAGTAGCTGCATATAATCAGCAAATAGACCTTTTGACAATAACGTGCTACCGAAGCGTTTTATTGGCATATTGGCAATGGTGAACAAATGATTAAATACAATACCATACTTCTGTTTTAATGCATTTTTATAGGCCAGTTCCAGTTCCTGTTGAGCCGGTGGCAGATTAATACCCTGTGGGTTATAAACCAGATTTAACGATAATGCGGGATTGATGCCATAACCCTGTTCATTTAATTGTTTCAAACCCTGAATGCTTTTCTCAAAGACGCCATTACCGCGCTGCGCATCAACATTCTGCTGTAGATAACAGGGTAATGATGCAACCACTTCGACCTGATTTACGGCCAGAAAACCAGCCAGTTCAGTATAATCTTCCTCACCAAGAATGGTCAGATTGCAACGGTCGATAACGTGAACACCAAGATCACATGCCGCACGAACAAGATACTGAAAATCAGGGTTCATTTCCGGTGCCCCACCGGTTAAATCCAGCGTCTGAATATGTCGATGTTGGAGAAAAGTTAATACCGAATGAATTGTTGCGGTATCCATTATCTCATGACGACGCGGACTCGCATCAACATGACAATGCAGACATTGCTGGTTACACAGGTAACCAAGATTAACCTGAAGAGTATCCAGTGTACTGCGTTTTAACGATGGAAAATCTGTTTTACGCAAAAGCTCTAGTGTATCTTTCATCTTTATTTTTTCTAAAAGATTTTATACGATAGAGATGCAACAGAAAAAAAGTCTGAATGTTTAATCATTTTTTTCATAAAGGTATTGTGCAAAGGCTTCTATAGTACTTTACCCATTAAGCCAAATGATTTAACAAAAGCGCCAGCCAGACCGGGGTCTTTAATCATCGTGGCATAATCACCTTTGGTAAAACGTAATTTACGTGAAGTATAAGCAATACCCAGCTTCATTAAACCAGGTGGTTTTACGATAAGGGATAGCCAGTTATCATGCGTAGCACGAATATCCCAGTTTGCTTCAGCGCTATTTATAGTATTCACCGAGACAACCTTACCTAGTTGAATTTTCATAATATATGCCGGCTCAGGCTCATCAGGGTAACCAAAAGCCACCACTGAACTAAAGCCTGCACGAGCTAATGTTGTGGTAATATTTTCATCATCATTCCAGGCAGCCATGTAGGCATCTGCCCATTCTCTAGAGAACAATTCCGCCATTAATTAACCCTTTTGTTGTGTTTGATACATTAAATTAAGCGCTAAAAGTAAATGCTAATTTATCATACATGAATGACCAGCACATATTCATTAAATATTTAACATTAGCTTAAGTTTCCCCGAAAATTTGAATTTTGTCAAAATATTCAATTACTTCCAGAAATAACTGGGAGAACAGCCCCGTTTACTGACGCCTGTCTTATATAAAATCTCCTATTATTCAATATGTTATTACTAAAACGGATAAAAAGAATAGTTAATGAACACAATGTTATAATAAAACCTGTCAATTACTTAATGGCAATATGCTTAATGGCAATAGATTAATTGAGTAAAATCAAGGTATTTATTCTATCAATAAATAAACTATGTCTTCTTAGACGTCATGTTTCAACATGCTACACAAAAAACGTTGAAAAATTAAAATTAACATTATCCAATTATAGGGAACCGGTCATGCACAATCACTTTTTTCAGCATTCACTCGATGTTGTCAGTAAAAATTATACAAAACTTTTAAATAATGCCATGGCAAAATTTAACAGCCTGCAGCACGAATCTGGCAGCTCCTTTTTCAAAGCCATTGATATAGTGGGAAATGAACTTGCTGATGCCGAAGAATTAAGTGTCGATGAAACCAGGCAGCTTGCGAGTAGCTTAAAAAATGATTTAAGCAGTGCAGCGGAATATCTTAAATCGAATAAAGATGATTTAAAAAGCTGGTTGGATTTAGATGTTACTATTATTGAAAAAACGCTATTGAATGCTTTTCTCGATGCTGCCGATAAAACCACTGTCGAACTTTCTCAACTACAGACCGATGCCATCATGGCTGAATATAAAAGTGGTGAATTAATTGGTATAGCTATCTTAAAGTGTGATAACTGTGGCGAGTTATTACATTTTCATAAACCTTCACGTATTCCACCCTGCCCCAAATGTCAGCATAGTCATTTTCATCGTTTTATACCATCAATAACAGAGTGATAAATATATCATAACCAGCGTCGCACCAAACTTTCAAGCTCATCCATTTTAACCGGTTTGCCCAGATAGTCATCCATGCCGGCATCCAGGCAACGTTGTTTATCGCCTTCCATTACATTAGCCGTCATAGCAATAATTGGCATAGCGGTTTGCTTCAGAGATTGAACATTTTTACTACGTAGCTGGCGAGTGGCTTCAAATCCGTCCATTTCCGGCATCTGACAATCCATCAGCACCAGATCAAACGACTGTGTTGCCAGTTTTTTCAGGGCTTCTTTACCATTACTGGCCAGGGTGGGAATTAAACCTATTTTTTCCAGCATTTTACTGGCAACCATCTGGTTGACAGGATTATCTTCAACCAGTAATAGCTTACCTTTAAGTGCTTCAAGCGGACTATCCTTGATCATCTTTTCAGTTTTTTTCACCGTTAAATGTGAAATTTCAAAAGGTATTACAAACCAGAAACATGAGCCTTCACCTTCTTTGCTGTCTACACCAAGTTCACCGTGCATTAAATCGACAAGTTGACTGACTATAGCAAGCCCCAGACCCGTACCACCATATTTACGCGTGGTAGATCCATCGGCCTGAGTAAACGCCTTGAACAGTTTAGACTGTACTGCATGAGGGATGCCAATACCTGTATCTTTAACTTCTATACGTAGATCCATACAGGTTTCACTTTTTGTCAGACCGCGAACATTAATAATTACCGTTCCCTGTTCGGTAAATTTAAGCGCATTGGAAACCAGGTTAACAAGTATCTGACGCAACCGGGTTGGATCACCCCGCAATATTTGAGGAACATGATTATCAATATGATAATCAAGAAAAACCCCCTGTTGCTCGGCTTTTAATGACTGTAAGGTAACCAGTTCCTGAATGAGTTCAGGTAAGTTAAACGGAATGATTTCAAAACTTAGTTTACCTGCTTCAATTTTAGATAGATCAAGTATATCGTTCAGAATGGATAATAATGCTTCAGCTGATTTATTGGCAATTTTTACATATTCATGCTGAGATTGATTCAGTTCACTGTCTTCAAGTAACTGCAAGGTACCCATCACACCATTCATAGGCGTACGAATTTCATGACTCATATTTGCTAGAAACTCGCCTTTGGCCTGACTCATTTTCTCCGCTTTATTTTTTGCCTGCTGCAACTCAAGCTCAATCTGTTTGCCGTGTTTTATTTCAGCCTTCAGATTACTGTTTAGTTCCTCCAGATTTTTACCTGCTATGGTTAAATCATTGATTAATTCCTCGTTACGATAGGACAACTTTAATTCAGTATTGGTCAGCTGATGCATCCGGTACGCAGCCATAATCATCACCCCAAGAAAAAAACCAGTCATTGCAGACAGCGCATAATAAACATCACCGCCAATATAAAATAAACGCATCATTAAAGGCACTAGAACCAGCCCGACATAGGCATAATAAACCCAGGCCACAGAAGCATAGGTTACGCCGCTGGCTGATACGCCCACCAGTAAAAAGGCCAGTACAATCTGGTTTATTTCATTGTAGGGGAACATTAAAACAGGTGTAATTCCCCAGCCTGCGCCAGTCAATAAAACAGCAATCAGATACCAGCGCCGCACAATATCACTGTTTATTTTAAGCCGGTTATCAGCTTCATAAAGATGGTAATAATGAACCACTGCACGGTACAGAAACAAAGCTGTCATCATACCCAACCACACACTAAGTACCAGCCTGGGCAGACTATTCCATAACAGACCAGTCCAGATAATTGCCATGGAAATACCCGCCAGATTACTAAAGCTGGAAGCCTCAATTAAACGGCTGATCTGGGTTTGTTCAATACGATCATCATGATCAATATTTTTTACAAATATCAATGCAGTGTTCTGTATAGCAAGATTGAGTGTTTTAGAAGGCATAATGGACGCTATTTAACAACGATAGACTATAAAAGTAGTCTAGTTCGTATCAAATATCCACCATTTTCATTACCTGGTAGCATTCACCCAGCGTACAATATCCGCCGCCTGCATGGCACCAGACTGGCGCATCACCTCTCGACCATTTTTAAACATAACCATAGTCGGAATACTGCGTATATTTAACTGTGCCGCTATTGACTGCTCTTCTTCTGTATTTAGCTTTGCCAGACGTACCTGTGGTTCAAGCTGTGCTGCCGCCTGTTCAAAAGCCGGTGCCATCATTTTACAGGGGCCACACCAGGGTGCCCAGAAATCCACCACCACAGGAATATCATTTCGCTGAATATGTTGCTGAAAATTAGCCGAATTCAGTGTCACAGGATGTCGGGTAAATAAAGGCTGATGACATTTCCCACATTTCGGTTCTGCTTTAAGCCTGGTCTCAGGAATTCTGTTAACAGCATTACACGCCGGACAAACTACATGTTTTAAATCACTCATGAATCGATACCTTCTATATAATTTATTAAAACTATAATAGGGGCACGGATTGATTTTTTAAACAATCACTTGCATGAGAAGACCGCCAAATATAAAAACGCCCCATAAAACGGGGCGTTTTTATATTTGGCGGAAGAGGAGGGATTCGAACCCTCGATGGGCGTAAACCCATGCCAGTTTTCAAGACTGGTGCTTTCAACCGCTCAGCCACCCTTCCGGTTTCGTTTGAACCGAGCATGCATCAGGATGCGCGAGTCAAGGCGCGTATATTACGTGAAAATGTCAGGGATTCAATCACCAACCGTATAGTTTTTTTAAATTTATTGAAAATAAATAGAAAAACAGGAGGATTTAACCCGGATATTTCATGGGAATGCAGGATTTTGGGACAATCTCAGTGCGTCCATTTGGATGATTCGCCAAAAAGCGTAGCCATAGCTACGGTTACAGGCGAATCATTCAAAGGGGCCACTGAGATTGGTCCAAAAACGGTATAGCGGGCAACAGGTACATAGTGTATTTTTCTAATATACCAATATCTACTTGTTAATTCATGATGTTAAACAAAAATTATAGCGTTCCCATGAAATATTCGGGTTAATCTCTTTATTAATACCGCCACAGTCATTTCAGGCTTGTTTTTAACCAATGATCTCGCTATAATCTGCCATATTCATGTCAAATTAACAGGAAAAGATGACATTATGTCATACACCAACCATATCTCAATCAATCTACAAAGTGTTATTGATGCCACTGATAACGCTTTTGTTTTGATTGACGAAAATTATCAGATTGTCGCTGCGAACAAAGCCTACTGTAACGCCTATGGCGTTAATGAAGAAGAGATTATCGGCCAGAAATGTCATAAAATTTCTCATCACTCTTCGGTACCCTGCCACCTCAATAATGAAGACTGCCCACATAAAGCCGTTTTTACCAGCAGAAAAGCCCATAATGTCCTACACATTCATTATGATCAGAACAATGAGGAGGAGCATGTACGCATAAAAGGCTCTCCAATTTATGGTACTGATGGTCAGTTATTTCTTGGTGAGGCTGTTTTCCCGGTAGCAAAATCGGATGATCTGGGTTGTGATCAGCAGCGAATGCTTGGGACATCACCCGCCTTTCTTGCCTGTATTGAAGAAATGGCCAATGCAACTAGCTCTGATATGCCTGTTTTACTTAATGGTGAAAGCGGTGTTGGCAAAGAACTGGCCGCACAGTTCATCCATAAAAAATCCAGCCGAAAACACAATCCTTTTGTTTCTATCGATTGCGCCTCTATCTCTGAAGGCATTTTTGAAAGTGAATTATTCGGCCATGAACGTGGTGCCTTTACCGGTTGTGTTGGACGCCGACACGGCTTAATAGAATCAGCTGAAAACGGCACCCTGTTTCTTGATGAAATCGGCGAAATACCCCTGGCACTTCAGGGACGCCTGTTACGTGTACTGGAAACCGGTTACTACCGACGTCTGGGTGGACGTGAGGACATACATGCTAACGTCCACTTCATCTGCGCAACCCACAGTCATTTAAGAAAAATGGTTGAACAGGGTAGCTTCCGTGCTGATCTTTACTACCGTATCGCAGGTATCTGTATCACCATTCCACCATTAAGGGAACGTCGCCCGGATATTTCTCCACTGGTAAAAGCTATACTTGGAAAAAACCGAACAAGGATGGGAGGGCCTCCCCGCATTACTGACGAAGCCCTGGCAGACCTGAATCAATATGATTATCCCGGCAATATTCGTGAGCTGAAAAACATTCTACAAAAAGCCACCTCATTAGCCACTAATGGCATAATAGAAACGGACATGTTAAACCTGAATACACTGACTAACAGCTATACAGATTTGACGAATAGCAACGTAGAGTCGCCCGCAGCTTTCCACATCCATAGCCCCACGACCAATCGATCTTTAAATGACATAGAAGCCACACATATTGAATCTTTATTACATCAGTATGATGGCCACCGAGCAAAAGTTGCTGAAGAATTACGCATTAGTGAGCGTACTTTATACCGCAAACTCAAGCAATATAATCTGCAAAATGTTGGCAAAAGAAGAATCGCTAATGCCTGAACAGATAAAGAACGAAATCTATTTTCGTCTGAACCTGCCCGGGAAGGGAATAATCCGCTCAACTGCTGCCCCAATAAGGGGTTTCAATCCCCTCGCCCAGGTCGGCATTAATTAAACGCTTCCTGACTTCGAGTAATTTTTCAATTAATGCTGGTTCAGCTTTTTCATATTCTTCTGCATTGGGCTCACGTTTAACGACCACCCCCAGCAATTCAGTAATTGCATTGCCGATGGAGTTCTGGCTGATGGTAACGATGAGATCACCTTCATCATTACGGTAAATTAACTGTTTAAAGGCCGGTTGCCAGCGAATTACATTGGCATATTTAGCATTATTAATACACTGGTCACGCACTTTTTTTGCAGCCCCCATGAAATCATTATTAAATAATAGAATGCGTTCAATCTGATCGGGGAAATATGCCTTTTCCGGCACCGGGGCATTACGCGTGGATACCTGTGAGAAGAAGGCGCGATAAAAATCCAGAAACCCTTTTAATACCTGATCATATTCACGCCAGAAACAGATATCTTTAAGTGCGTCAACACCACCCTGAATTTTCCAGCTGGGCAGACCTTGCGGATAACCGGTGAGTTCGATTTTTGACGAACCTTTGCTGGTCTGTTTTAAAATATTAAAATTCAGTGAAGAGAAAAAATCGCTATAAACATCGCGCATATAGGACTGAAACAGACTGTTCTGACCACCATCGGTTAAATTTGGATTATTCTGGTCGGCCATGTCTGCCTTGCTTAGCCGGTTTTTATCAAATGCCATAAAATGGTTATGCAACATACGAATACTGGGCACTCCCGGCGATGTTAATGACCAGGTAGCATCCAGACTGGCTTCACCAGCGAGCAGTAATGTCTGTTCTGGATCAGGATAAATTTCAATCATATAGTTGATGAGTACCTGATTCATCCGATTCCAGACTTTTTTAGTGGCTGTCGGTACCTGTGTGCGTCGTACCGGTCGCCCCAGCGGATCCAGTATCTTTTTAGAAGTATTATAGATAATTGACGTATCAAATTCATTGCTGTGCCCCAGCGCTTTTCGATACATCAATAAATTTTCAGGGTTCTTCAGCAGGCCATTATTATTTGCCAGGTCATTAAGATTTTCTGTGCTGTTAAAAAATTCATTCGGTGCCATACCTTCAGGCACATCAAGTGGAATAGGACGAAACGGGGTAACAATTTGACGGGGGCCGAATTGCATAAAATTCTCCAGACAGATTTATGAAATATCGCTTACTATATACGAAACCAGCCCGATGCTAAAATCCCCAAAATGAATATATGCTAAAAAGTAGTTTATATGATATTCGCTGCTTTGATGAACTCTGTTTAAAACATCACTTACTACTATCGCTTACTTCTTAACCCGGCTATTTAAAATTCCGATGAAAATCTGTGGCATGACATTTCGGGCATGGCGGTATTTTTCCGGCCCGGTGAAAATGAATTTTCTCACCGCAATTATCACAAACCAGTGTGCCAGGACCGACAACTTCACCAGTATGATAAACTGAATGGCTGGCTTTTTCTTTTAAGGCAAGCAGAGCAACAGTGGTTTTATCGGCTGTTTTTAACAGGGCATCGAGAAATTCGTCTTTAAGAAAGGTGGTTTCAAACCCCAGCCAGTCTTTAAGCTCATAATCAGTTTCGGCCAGGTAATTAACTGCGTCATCCAGATCTCGTTTCAACCAGTCACCTAACCTGACTGCATCAGTTTCAGAAACCTTTTCCAGTTTAATGGCCTTCGCCTGCGCATCATCAATTAACGCATGCAATAATGGCCGACTCTTGTGTTCAGCCTGATGAAAATCTTTCGCGACATCTTCATACATACTTTCATAGACTTCGCCAAGTACATCAATGGGATCATGCTGTGGTGTTTTCATTTTATTTTTCCGCAATGGTGAGATATAAAGAACCTCTGTTTAACTTAAAAACCACTTTCTATAATTAATGGTGGTGCTGTACTGATAATTCAAGAAACACATGTCTGATCAACCATAAAAAACATCCATGGCATTTTTCATGGTTGATTGAATAATTGTCTGTATACCTTATATTTAACCCGGATATTTTATGGAAACGTATAAACAGGCGATCAATTCAGCTACCCGGTGAAAGTGACCCATAACACTGGATTTTATACACTGGATTTTATCAGCTTTATATATTCATTAGCTATTGATTTGTATCCATACTACCCCCAATATGTCGATATAACTTTCAACCTCCTCGATGAGCAGAGGAGCCTTAAGTCATTAACTGAAAAACAGACTTCGATGGAATATAAAGATTATTACAAGATTATGGGTATTGAGCGCAGTGCGACTCAGGACGAAATTAAACGCACCTATCGTAAACTGGCACGAAAATATCACCCCGATGTCAGTAAAGAGGCCAATGCTGAACAACGCTTTAAAGAAGTAGGCGAAGCCTATGAGGTACTTAAAGACCCTGAAAAGCGTACAGCTTATGACCAGTTAGGCGCCAACTGGAAAGCAGGCCAGGACTTTAATGCCCCACCCGGCTGGGACGCGGGTTTTGAATTTGGTGGTGGAGGCTTCACCGGTCGCACCCAGTCACAGGGGTTTAACAGTGCCGACGCCAGTGCTTACAGTGATTTTTTTGAATCTCTGTTTGGTCAGGGTTTTTCTCAGGCCGGTGCCCGCAGTGGTGGCGGGTACCAACAGCAAGGTGGATTTCAGGCCAGGGGCAGCGACCATCATGCCAAAATTCTCATTGATCTGGAAGATGCTATGCATGGCGCAAGCCGATCCATCAGCTTACGGGTACCTGATGTCGATAACAGCGGCCATGTCACCAGCAAAGAACGGGTACTCAAAATCAATATTCCCAAAGGTATTAAGCAGGGCCAGCATATCCGGCTTGTCGGCCAGGGTAATCCGGGCATGGGCACGGGTAAAGCCGGTGACTTATACCTTGAAATTGAATTTAACCCGCATAGCCTGTATCGTGTTGATGGCCGCGATGTGTATCTCGACCTGCCAGTTGCCCCCTGGGAAGCGGCTCTGGGAGCCAGCATAAAAGTACCGACACCAGCAGGTACTGTTGATATGAAAATTAAACCGGGCTCGACCAGCGGTAACAAAATGCGCCTGAAAGGACGCGGTATTCCAGCCAGCTCCAGTAATAATATGCCCGGCGATCTGTATGTGGTATTAAAAATTGCGCTACCACCGGCAAAAACCACCGAGGAGAAAGCGGCTTACGCCAGGCTGCAGAAAACATTCAACTTTAATCCACGTGCAAAGTTAGGGGTGTAAAACGATGCAGCAGACAATGGACATTTTAAACGGTCACATCATTGAAAATGAAACCCGGTTAACATTGCGCCAGTTATGTGACAGTTGCGCTGTTCATGCTGAATATGTGATTGAACTGGTGAATGAAGGCATTATTGAACCCAGTGGTATGGAAAAATCACACTGGTGCTTTAATGGTATCAGCATCAACCGGGTGCGCAAGGCAAAACATCTACAGCGTGATCTGGGGATTAATCTGGCCGGTATTGCACTGGCTCTGGAACTGATTGAGCAGATTGATGCCTTACATGCAAAATTACATCAGTATTAGGCATAATACTGAGTATTGACTCAATATTGATTCACTTTTTATTGTCCAGCATATTTTTCAGGCCAGCAAATGGGTTAAAGGTTGCCGCCGGTGCTTTTGTCCCATCCAGCGCAATCCCCTGGCTGGCAAGTGCTTCAGTGTGGCGCTGATGTTCATTATCATGGCAATACAGACACAATAATTCCCAGTTACTGCCATCAGCAGGATTGTAATCGTGGTCATGATTTTTATGATGTACCGTCAACTCAGCCAGGTTGCTACGGGTAAATTCCCGCCCACAGCGACCACATATCCAGGGATACAGCTTTAATGCCTGTTCGCGATAACCATGGCCACGCTGTTCACTTTCCTGCCTGGCTTTTGCTACCAGCCGATCCAGCCGCTCACCCGATGCTGCCTTATTTGAAGATTTTTTCATAAATAACTCGATAAAATAGAAGAGATAGACAGATTATCCTGAATTATTATCATTGCCCACTAAAAAATCATTGATGACTGTTTTTCATGGTCAGCGAATTTTCCTGAATTATAATGGTAATATACTAAGAAGAAGCTTAAAAATAAAGCATCGTTCAGTATGTTATGCTTTATATGTATTCTATAACCACTACTGTTATTGACCAGGAGGCTTAACATGACTGATTTTTTCCAATGTCATTTTCAGCAGTATATTTCATCTCTGAGACTGCCTGCTGGTGCCATACTGCTTATCACCATAATGCTGTCTTTACTATCCACCACAAACAGCGTTGCCAGTGACATGATACATACCAGTAATATCGGTATGGAACTGGCTCGCGATATTGCTAGCGCAAGTATTCAGGCATGTAGGAAAAAAGGTTATCAGGTCAGTGCGGTAGTGGTTGACCGCAACGGTTTAATCCGGGCAGCATTACGCGATGACCTGGCACCGCGATTTACGCTGGAAATTGCTCGCGGCAAAGCCAATAGCGTGATTCTTTCTGGCGTCAGTTCGGGTCAGTTCAGAAAAAATCGTGGTGATATTCGCGCTGATCTGGAACATATTGATGGCATGATTATCATGCAGGGTGGTTTGCCGATTAATGTGGCCGGTTCACGTATCGGCGCGATCGGCGTCAGTGGCGCACCTGGTGGTGATCTTGATGAAAACTGCGCACGGCAGGCGCTTGACAGTTTAAGTGAGCGGATAGATTTTATTGATCAGTAAGACCAGTCAATAATTCTATCGAGACGAATACGCTGACAAATATCGCTATGTATAAATTTAACCAGCAGGTGTTCTTCTCCCTGTTTAACTTCAATATCAATAGCTAACACGGATTCTTCATACCGCTTACCAGCGGCATCCTTCCATTTCAGATGCAGCCGTTTTTTATGCATAATGGCAATTTCATATTCATCGTGCAATGCACAGGCAATTGGCATATATGGCGGAGAAGATGAACTATTTTTCAATTTCATCTACTGGTGATTCCTGTTCCTGCTCTCTCTCCCATTGTCGCTGATCAGAGAACATAACCAGTAAATTTTCTGCCAGAGCTTCATAAATAGGTTTCCGGCTTATCAGTTTTGATATGCCTGCGGCAATCAGCGCAGTTACCATCATCGCCAGTACCAGATCCTGATTATCCGTCATTTCCATAACGATAACAAAGGAGGTGATGGGTGTCTGTACGACACCGGTAAAATAACCGACCATACCCAGTACCACCACAATGGAGCTTAATTCAGGTGGGAACAGGTGTGCCAGATCCGCACCCAGCGCGGCACCGCTGGCCAGTGAAGGTGCAAATAGACCACCGGGTAATGTCGTTAGATAAGTGACAATGGTCGCAAGAATTTTATAGACAGGATACATCATCCCAATATCGGCATTACAACGTGTAGTGCCTGTACATATCACAATCTGTTTTGCTTCGAGATAGCCGGTTCCAAATGCCAGGCCATGGCTTAAATAACCTAACATAGCCATTACCAATCCAAAAACAAGGGCAATTTTTGCCCAGTGTTGCGGCATCAAAGGGGCAAGTTTTTTTGAGCCTTCGATGAGAATGCGACTGAAAATACCACCCAGTAAGCCACCTGATACCCCGCAGATAATTGCGATTAGCCAGACCCAGCTAAAATCTATATTTGCCGGTGAAATACCATAATAATGGTAATTGTCGTAATGCACGACAACTGCCGCCATGCCAGCAAGGACGATGCCTATCATCATCATGCCGTTATTTCGCCGGTCATAGGAACGCGCCAGTTCTTCGATAGCAAACATAATGCCTGCCACCGGGGTATTGAAGGCAGCAGCAATACCTGCACCGCCACCAGTAAGAATAAGCCCACGTTCGATATAACTCGCCGGTAAATGTGTATATCGACCTAACGAATGCATGATCGCTGCGCCCAGATGAACGGTCGGACCTTCACGCCCCATTGACCCACCAACTGCCAGCGCCATCACTGTCATGACCACCTTACCTACTACCATACGCATAGAAAGCAGGCGGTTACTCAGACCGCCGCCGGACTCACCCAGTGAGATTAATACCTGGGGAATACCGCTACCTTCTGCCCCGCTAAAATATTTGCGGGTTAGAAAAACCCCTAAAACAAAACCCGCCGGGGTAAGCAGAAAAGGGATATAGGGATTCCAGGCGAATATTGAGCGATAAAAAAGATCGGCCTTGCCACTGGTAATTGCGAATACGGCCGCTACCACACCAACTAAAATTGCCCCGCCCCAGGAGACAAAATGAATGTAGAGCATTTCAGGACGCAGAAAACGATATTTTATTTGACGGGTATGACGACGCATAACCCTGATTATACCTGATTAATATCGCAAACGCTTAATATAGAAACACAACCTGATTATGACCAAAATTTTTATACAGCCGGGTTAATAATTCATCAGAGGGTGAAACCTGCCAGCTATCACCAAGTTTTATCCGCGAACGACTGGCACCAGTATAATAGTTGATGGTTACTGGACAGGAACCATCTGTGTAAGTCTGTAATACAGCCATTAATTGCTGGGATATTTTTGTATCCGACCAGCTACCATTTGCCTGTGAACGATCAAATTTAATTTCCAGTCCGCGGGAGAATTTTTCACGCGCACCGGTTATATCATAAATAGCACTGGCAGTAATACGGTAGGAAGCATTAAAGTCATCGTAACTCACACTGCCCTCAACAATGCACAGTTTGTCTTTTTCCAGTAAAGGTGAATATTGCGCATAAACTTCTTCATACATCACCATATCAATACGTGCCGTTCTGTCATCCAGGGTAGCCGTAACAATTTTACTGCCGCGACTGGTTTTCCGTACTCTTAACCCCATCAATAAACCCGCCAGGCAAACCTGTTTTTTATTCTTTCTATAACCACCATAGGTATTACTATTTTTTTCGGCTTCAGGAACCAGCGCCGGGACATCAACAAAACGACATTCAATAAAATGACTCAGCTCTTTTTCAAAACGAGTAATCGGGTGGCCAGTCAGATAAAGCCCGAGTATTTCTTTCTCATTCGCCAGCCGAACATCATCCTCCCAGTCATCAACAATAATAACTGGTACCGGTGCATCACTCGGGCCATCATCCAGAGAAGCAAACATATCATCCTGGCCCATGCTGGCATTTTTCTGATCCTGTTCAGCCAGCTGTACCGCATTACTTAAACTGGCAGTTAAACTTGCCCGGTTATTACCCAGAGTATCCATTGCACCAGCCTTGATTAACGCCTCCATCACTCGTCGATTAACTTTCCGGGTATCGCTGCGCCGACAGAAATCGTATAAATCTGTAAACAAGCCATTGGCAGAACGTTCCTGAATAATACCTTCAATTGCTGCTTCACCTACACCTTTTAAAGCACCAAGTCCATAAATGATAGTATGTGCGTTGGCGATACTAAAACGATAATCCGATTGATTTATATCCGGGGATAACACGGTTAGTTGCTGTGCATGACAATCTTCAATCAGAGTAACCACTTTATCCGTGTTATCCATATCAGCAGACATGACTGCGGCCATAAACTCAGCCGGATAATGGCATTTCAACCAGGCAGTCTGGTAAGACAGTAGCGCATAGGCGGCTGAGTGTGATTTATTGAAACCATAGCCGGCAAATTTTTCCATCAGGTCAAAAATCATCGTAGCCAGATCTGCATCCACCCCACGTTTAACGGCACCTTCCATAAATAACACCCGTTGCTCGGCCATCACTTCGGGTTTTTTCTTACCCATGGCACGGCGTAACATATCCGCACCACCCAGGGTATAATTTGCCAGCACCTGGGCAATCTGCATGACCTGTTCCTGATACAATATAACGCCATAAGTCGGGGTCAACACCTGTTCAAGATCAGGGTGAAAATAATCAACCTGGGCACGCCCATGTTTGCGATTGATAAAATCATCGACCATCCCCGACTGTAGTGGCCCCGGGCGGAACAATGCCACCAGCGCCACCACATCCTCAAAACTATCCGGTTTAAGGCGAGTGATCAGGTCTTTCATGCCACGTGATTCGAGTTGAAACACTGCGGTGGTGTTTGCCGCCTGCAACAGGGCAAAGGTTTCGGCATCATCCAGTGGTAACTGGTCAATCAGCAACGCTGGTTCCGCTTCGCTTTCACGACGCCGGTTAATGTGTTTGACTGCCCAGTCAATAATGGTCAGAGTACGTAACCCCAGAAAGTCGAACTTGACCAGCCCCACCGCTTCCACATCCCCTTTGTCAAACTGGGTGACAATGCTATGCCCATCTTCCTCACAGTAGAGCGGGCAGAAATCGGTTAGCACAGTTGGCGAAATCACCACACCACCAGCATGCTTACCTGCATTACGCGCCAGGCCCTCCAGGCTTAATGCCATATTGATAATACTGGCAACATCTTCTTCGTTGTCGTAGGCTGCTTTTAATTCTTCGGAAGTTTCCAGTGCCTTATTCAGCGTCATCCCCAGTTCAAACGGAATCAGCTTGGCAATGCGATCAACAAAACCATAAGGCTGCCCCATCACCCGACCCACATCACGCACCACAGCCTTCGCTGCCATAGTGCCATAGGTGATAATCTGTGAAACACTACGGCGGCCATAGGTTTGTGCAACATAATCAATGACCCGATCGCGACCCTCCATACAGAAATCGACATCAAAGTCAGGCAATGAAACCCGCTCAGGATTGAGAAACCTTTCGAACAGCAGATCAAATTTTAGCGGATCAAGATCGGTGATTTTTAAGGCATAAGCCACCAGTGAACCAGCGCCTGAACCCCGTCCCGGGCCGACCGGGATAGCATTATTTTTTGACCACTGAATAAAATCGGCCACAATCAGGAAATAACCTGGAAACCCCATTTTAAGAATAACATCAAGCTCAATTTGCAAACGTTCCAGATAAGGCTGACGTTGCTGAGAGTAGTCTGCTGCTGTTTCATCAAGTAAGACTTTCAGTCGTTGTTCCAGCCCTTCATAAGCCAGACGGGTAAAATACTCATCTTCCGTCTCACCTTCAGGAATCGGAAATTGCGGCAGGAAACTTTCTCCAAGCTTTATCTCGAAATTACAACGTCTGGCAATTTCGACAGTATTGGTCAGTGCTTCTGGAATGTCAGCAAACAATTCCCGCATTTCTTCGGCGCTGCGTAAATATTGTTGCGGACTGTAATTTTTGCTGCGTCGTGGATCATCCAGTGTGCGCCCATCATGAATACAGACACGCACTTCATGGGCATCAAATTCACTACTGTGTATAAAACGTACATCGTTGGTAGCCACAACCGGGGTATCGGTTTCCAGAGCCAGTCTAACTGCCGCCTCAATATAATCATCTTCATTTTGCCGACCGGTACGCTGTAATTCCAGATAAAAACGGTCGCCAAAAACGCTCCGCCATTGTTGTAACCGTTGTTTGGCCTGTGCATGCTGACCAGCAATTAAAGCTCGGCCAATATCTCCGTTACGTCCGCCAGACAGCGCAATAATACCCTCAGCATGCTGCTCAATCCATTGTGCTTTCATCACTGCAACACCGCCATGCTGGCCTTCCAGATAACTACGCGAAATCAGTTCGGAAAGATTTAGATAACCACGCCGGTTCTGCGCCAGTAAAACCAGCGGAAACGGAGCTTCCTGACCATCGCTGCTGACCACGGCATCGACACCCAGAACCGGCTTGATGCCAGCTGTAAGTGCTGCGCTGGTAAACTTCACCATAGCAAATAGATTACTCTGATCAGTCAGTGCTACAGCGGGCATTCCGGCTTCGCTGAGTGCCTGCATCAGGGGTTTTATCCGTACCAGACCATCGACCAGCGAATATTCAGTATGGAGACGAAGATGGATAAAATCAGGTTGTACTGCCACGTTGGTTGTTACCAGAAAGGTTTACAGATTAAGGTACAAGTTTATCAAATCGTTACCGGCTAAACAGCAAATCATGGCTGAATAAAAAAATAAATCTAAGGATATCTTGATCAGGCAGGATTAAAATCAGACATACTCAGAGTAATCCTGAACTACTCAGAGCGTTTGCAGCCGTCCACCAAAACTGTGCGTACCGGTGCGAAACTACGCCGGTGTTGAGGACAGGGGCCAACTTTATTAAGTATTTCACGATGTTTTCTAGTGGGATACCCCTTGTGCTGATCAAAACCATATTCGGGGTAGCGTTTATGCAGGCTCAGCATCTGCTTATCACGAGTCACTTTTGCCAGGATAGAGGCGGCACTTATTTCCGCCACTCTGGCATCCCCTTTTATAATCGCGGTAGCACGACAGGGTAAATGATCGGGTAAATGATTACCATCCACAAAAACATGATCCGGTAATACAGCCAGCTTTAATACCGCCTGTTGCATGGCAAACAGCGAAGCGCGCAGGATATTCATCGTATCGATCTGCGCGGGGCGAACACTGACCACCGACCAGGCCAGTGCGTACTTTTTGATTTTCAGTGCCAGTATTTCACGTTTTTTTGCACTGAGTTTTTTTGAATCGTCCAGGCCTTGAATACATTGTTCAGGGTCTAGTATAACCGCTGCGGCCACCACATTGCCTGCCAGCGGCCCGCGCCCGGCTTCATCGGTACCAGCAAGCCACCCCTTAACCAGTGGAAGATCATCCTGCAATCGTATTATCATAAACCTGGATTTTTCACAGCAAGACTACAAATTTATTTTAACATGAGAATATATTAATAAATATTGGTATATTAGTAAAATACACTATGTAGTGGATATCGCTATCGATATCCAGGTTAAAGTTATATCCCCTGACATCATTAACAAAAGACATGTTGGACTAATTCTATATGGCTGAGCGTTGTAAAACTATTCTGATCAGTGCCGGTGAAGCCTCAGGTGATGCGCATGCTGCCTGCATGGTTAAAGAGCTGAGAAAACTTGATACGCAGATAAAATTTGTTGGCATGGGCGGTGATAATATGGCTGCAGCCGGCGTGGAGATCATCACTGATATAAAAAAAATGGCAGTGGTCGGTCTGGTTGAGGTATTGCTAAAATACCGTAGCATTAAAGCTGAATTATCACACCTGCAGAATTATATCGTTCAACACACACCGGATCTACTCATTCTGGTTGATTATCAGGAATTTAATCAACGTCTAGCCGCCTTTGCCAGAAAACAGGGTGTTAAAGTACTGTTTTATATCGGCCCGCAGGTATGGGCCTGGCGACCGGAACGGGTTTATAAAATGGCCACTATTGTTGACCATATTGCGGTCATTCTCCCCTTTGAAGTAGACTATTATAAACAGGCAAATGTCCCAGTTACCTTTACAGGCCACCCACTGACAGATCAGGTTATTGCTGATAAAACACCACTACAGGCACAAAAACAACTGGCACTGGCAGATAAAACCACCGTTGGGCTTTTCCCTGGTAGCCGTTCGACTGAGATCAAACGTATTTTACCCATATTACTGGAAAGCGCGGCATTATTACGCCAGCAACAACCTGAGATACAGTTCGTATTACCACTCGCATCAACCATCTGTCAGACAGAGCTTGCCCCCTTTGCCGTTAAATTACAGCAGTTAAACGTACACATTATTAACAATAGATTCTATACTGTTAGTCAGGCATGTCATGTTATTATAACTGCTTCTGGAACGGCAACACTGGAAATAACCCTGTTGGGCATTCCAATGGTTATTGTTTACAAAATTTCACCCTTAAGTTATTTTATCCTGCACCGACTGGTAAAAGTAAAACACCTGGGGTTAATGAATATTATTGCCAATAAAGAAATTGTAAAAGAATTTATTCAACACAGAGCACAACCGAAAAATATCGCTAATGAAACTTTACGTTTATTAAATGACTCTGACTACAACAAAACAATGCGTCACGAATTATCCTTAATCAGAAAACAGCTTGGTAGCGGTAATGGATGTAAAAATATTGCCAGACTGGCCTGGCAGTTAGTGAATGAAAAAGAATAATAAAAAACTATAATAAAACAATGAACATTCAAAAAATACTATCTACGCTTAGGGCGCCTGTCATTCTCTTTGGTATTTTTTTCTCAACGGGCTGTGCGACACTCAATGGCCCACCCAATCCCGATGACCCGTTAGAAAGATATAACCGCAGTATGTTTGCCGTGAATGACACCATTGATAAATACGCATTCAAACCTATCGCAAAAGGTTATAACTATGTCATGCCAGACTTTGCCAATAAAGGTATCACCAATTTTTTTAATAATATTGATGATATTGTGGTTTTTTTCAATGAAATTTTACAATTTAAAATTCATCAGGCAACAGCAACCTCAGCACGTTTTGTCTTTAACAGCACGTTTGGTTTATTGGGATTTATTGATGTATCATCTGAGATGGATCTACCGAAACACGATGAGGATTTTGGTCAGACCCTGGCCGTATGGGGCGTTGGCAGTGGCCCCTACCTTGTTTTACCGATTCTTGGCCCATCGAATATCAGAAATACTGCCGGTCTTACCGTTGACTGGACTTTTTTCGACCCGATTTTCAAACACCAGACACTTAGGCAGAGCCTGCCGACACTGTTCGTCAAATATATTGATAAACGCGCCGATTTAATAAAAGCCAGTGATATTATCGACCAGACTGCACCTGATAAATATGCATTTATTCGTGATGCCTGGTTACAACGTCGCCAGTACCTGATTTATGACGGCAATCCACCTGATGATGATATGGATATAAAAGATCTGTTTAACGATGATGATCTTAAAGATGATAAGCTTAACTAATACGGACACTGATCAAGCGACATTCAATGTTCATATTAGTAAACAAGCTACGACAATAATCAACAAAACTCACCTGACACAACAAAAGAAACTATTTTCTGCAGTTGTTTATTGCCTTTCTCAATACAGGTTTTAATTTGCTGCACGGAGATAACATCGCGAACAATATTCTCAGTTGTATTTTCAACGGACGGCATTTTTCCAGCTGCCCAGTTAACCACTATTGCACAGCTTGCATACGCCATCTCAAGTTCTCTGGCTAGTGCTGCTTCGGGCATAGCAGTCATGCCAACAATATCGCAACCATCATTTTGCATACGCCTGATTTCAGCAACGGTTTCCAGTCGTGGTCCCTGTGTCACCCCATAAGTAGCCCAGGTTCGACAGTTTATATGCTGACTGAATGCAGCTGAAATTAATCTCTGACGTAAGGACTCGGTAAAAGGGTAACTAAAATCAATGTGCTTAACTTCCTGGTTATTTTTTTCATTATAAGTATGCTCACGAGCATAACTATAATCAATAATCTGGTCGGGAATAACACACTGCAAGGGAGGCATCTCTGTATGAATACCACCGACTGCCGCACTGGCAATAACATGTGTCACCCCCAGTTGTTTGAGTGCATACATATTAGCGCGATAATTAACCTGATGCGGGGCAATAGTATGCGTTTTACCATGGCGGTTAAAATAAACCAGCTCATTCCCCGCGTACTGATAAACAGTAAATGCTGAAGATGTCTGGCCATAAGGGGTTCGAATAATTTCTTCATGCAGAATATTATCCGCTTCCAGACCATCAATCTGGGTTAATACGCTACCGCCAATAACTGCATATTTCATATTTGTCTTTGTCTTTCCTGTCTAAGAAACGTCTTGATTACAGGATATCGAGCATGTCCTGTTTAGCGCTTCCCTAAAGCGTAGATTGCATCAAGCTGTCGGTAGTGACCTTCGTAATCCATACCAAAACCAAAAACATATCTGTCTTCAACATTTAACGCAACAAAATCTGCCTGCACCTTATTATCACCACGTTGATGCAGTTTATGTAACAACACGGCACTAATCACTTCTTTCGCACCATGTTTTATACAATAATGGGTAATAGCTTTCAAAGTTTCGCCTTCGTCGAGAATATCATCAAGAATCAGAACCGTCCGGTTATTAACACTGGATGCCGGTTTTGCTTTCCAGTTAATGTCACTACCTACAGTGCCATTTTTATATCGTGTTGCATGAATATAATCAATATCGAGATTAAAATGCAGCCGGGGAATTAGCTGCCCGGAGAAAATCAGCCCCCCCTGCATCACACATAATACCAGTGGGTTGGAACCTGCCAGAGATCGATTCATACTGGCCGCCAGTTTATCCAGCGCCGACAATATCTGCTGGTTATTAAAGATTAAGGATGAATTTTCAGGCAACATAATGACATATGACCAAAACGTAAATAAAGGCTATGTATTATTTTAATAAGTAAAAGTGACGGTATCGTCTTCCATGGCTTCACCGATAACATAGGCGGCACCCACTGTTTCTTCAATTTCCTCAATCAGGTTTTCACCCCACATTTTTAATGATGGTGTACAGACTTTGAAAACCACACCCGCCTGATGTGCCTCCCTGATAACATCATACATGGTTCGATGGGTATCAATATTTAATTCAACCGTTTCCGCTTTACCTGCTATAGCCAGTATCCCTGAAAGGCCGGTAAAAATCACTTCTACCTCATGCGCCATGGCTGCTGCCACAGTTGCCTGAAACAGGGGGGCATAAAAACCTTCTGGATGGTTTGGATCAGAGTTAGCCATTATCACCAGTAACTTTTTTTTATTCATGGTTTTTTTCAAATAAAGTCAAACAGAGTTATTCTTTGCGTTAATTTATACCTGAATCCGTAGGTTATATATCCAGCTCACGTTCTGGCGAATCGATTAAAGTATCGATTATTTTCCTGGCCTGCTGCCAGCGTTTTGTTGACTGTAGGCGAGCCATTGTTAGCGGCTGTTGGCCATGCATTCGCATTAAGCGTAACTGACTGGCTGGATTGATATATCCGTGAATAGCCTCAATCGCTTCAACCACCCCTTCAGGATGATTACAGACCAGAGCCATATCACAACCAGCAGATAATGCTGCTTCAGCTCGTTCACCATAGCCCCCGGCAACACCTGCTGCTTCCATACTGAGGTCATCACTAAAAATGGCACCCTGAAAATGCAGACGCTGGCGTAATATATCCTTTAACCAGAATGTAGAATAACCAGCAGGTTTTTGATCGACTTTATCATAAATAACATGGGCGGGCATGATGCCAGGCAGACCGTTATCAATCATCCGTTGAAACGGAATGATATCATGCTCAAAAATAACCTTGAATTCACGATGATCAACAGGCATGGCAATATGTGAATCCTCGACCACCGCACCATGACCTGGAAAATGTTTGCCTACTGCACTCATACCAGCGGCTGCCATACCATGCATAAACGCATACGCCAGTGTCGCAACCGTTGCAGGACTGGCAGCAAAAGCACGGTCGCCGATAACCCCACTCACACCATGCGCCAGATCAAGTACTGGTGCAAAACTGAAGTCTACACCGATAGCACGCAGTTCCGCCGCCATTAGCCAGCCTGCTGTCGCAGCCAGTTGCCTGCCTTTTTGTTTGTCATGCTGATAGCTTTGCTGGTAAATGGCTGCTGGTGGCAGGGTGGTAAAACCATCATGAAACCTCTGTACACGCCCCCCTTCATGATCAACAGCAACCAGCAAATGCGGCATTCTTACAGCATGGATTTCACTAACCAGTGATTCAATTTGCGGTAATGACGCAAAATTACGGGCAAATAATATAACCCCGCCTACTTCAGGCTTAAGTAATAGATTCTTTTCATCATCACTGATCTGGGGCGCAGACAGATCAATCATCAATGGGCCTAGTGACATGCTTTTCACCGCTGTTTTACCATACTGATTACGGCGCTGGGCAAATAATATGACTGAAGTTTAACAGGCGTTTTATATGATTTTCAAACCCATTAAACGCGTGATTACCCCCCGGCTCAATAACACACTCTGCCTGACTGAATTTTCTGGCCGCATGATGATAGTCAAGAACTTCATCACCGGTTTGTAATAAAACCAGAAAATTTTCCGGATGGGATATTTCCGTCACATCCATTTGCCGTAACTGATCAATATGAACGGGCTTAAACTCCCAGGTTTGTTCGCTATAATAAAACTTATTTTCACCCAGATGTGCTTCGAGTGTTTTATACGGTTCAATAGCCGGATTAATCAACACAGCGGTACAATCATACTGTTCAGCCAGCCATGTTGCATAATAACCACCCAGTGAACTGCCAGCCACACTCAGATTATAATCTGTCAGAATAGATTCCGCTAACTGTTTCAACATGCTGGCGGCATCTGCGGGGACAACAGGAATTTGTGGTATCACCAGTAAATCATCACAGCCCTGTTGCCGCATAACCGCTAACAGTTGCTGAGCCTTATGCGATTGCGGTGAACCACTAAAACCATGTAGATAAAGTAATTTGTTCTTTTTCAACATAAAAAACCCTGTAAAAACGATTATGCTTTACAGGGTTAACCTCATGCGCTGCTTTACTTATTATTGTTATTAGACAGTTACTAACTTTTTAATGTTAACCATTAAAATAAAGACAGTAACCAGTTTGCCTTATTTTGCCGCCATATCTTTTAGGGCTTTCAGCGGTAAAACTTTTACCACCTTACGTGCAGGTTTAGCGGCAACATCCATAAATTCACCCGGCCGGAATGGGTTGGGAACGTTCTTTCTGGCTTTAGTTGCAGGCTTTTTATTCACTTTAATTTTTAATAAGCCCGGTACTTTAAATTCACCTGCACCACGTGATTTAATATGGCCTTCAATAATATCATTTAATTCATTAAAGACTGCTGCAATGTCTTTCCTGGCCAGGCCAGTTTTTTCAGACAGTTGCGCATATAGTTGTGTTTTAGTATAAGCATTTCTGATTGCTGTTATCTTTTTCGCAGCAACCGCAGCTTTTTTTGCTACCTTTTTTTTAACGACTTTTTTCTTTTTTGCTATTGCCATTCTATTTCCGCCCGTTGATTTATCTTTGAATAAAGTAATCCTGCCCCATCTTTTCCGTTATAAACTTTCTGCTTTTTATCTATTTATCTATCGATACAAATATCAAAGCAATAAACAGATTTTTTTTAGCTCTTCCCTAATAAAAAAACTGATGACTCTTTTTATAACTTAAATACAATAAAGTAAATAGTTTTTACAACATTTTTATAAAATATTTTCAATATTATTGCAATTTAAGGGTATTTTTGCTTACTATCAGCAAAAAATCAGCCATCAGGGTGTTTTTTGTAAATCATTACCACAGCGTGAACAGCGATACCTTCTTCTCGGCCAGTAAACCCCAGATGTTCAGTTGTGGTTGCTTTAATATTTACCTGCTCAGCTGACAGTGAAAATATTGTCGCTAATCGGTCTTGCATCGGCTGAATATAAGCAGATAATTTTGGTGTCTGGGCAATGATCGTAGTATCTATATTTGCCACTATATAAGCCTTTTCAGAAACCATCTTAATCACTTTTTCTAATAATATCTGGCTATTGATGTTTTTATATCGCTTGTCATTATCCGGGAAATGTCGGCCAATATCACCCGCAGCGATGGCACCTAGCAGGGCATCGCATAAAGCATGAATCAATACATCACCATCTGAATGTGCAATAAATCCTGCATGATACGGAATATTTACTCCCGCCAGGACAATATGATCACCAGAACCAAAACGATGTACATCGTAGCCGTGACCTATACGAAACGGCAGGCTCCTGGCATCTGTACCATCAGCTATTGATGTTTGCTGAACCTCTGGATTTTCCTGTACCAATTTATCCGCCATTAGCGACTCCGTTCTGTTATATGAGAAAGATACAGGCCTGCCAGTTCGAGATCATCTGGCCGGGTTATTTTTATATTATCTTCATGCCCGCACACCAGTCGTGGCGAATACCCGGCCTGCTCCATGGCGGAGGACTCATCGGTAACAGCATAGCCGTGTAATATGGCCGTATCCAGTGACTGTTTCAACTGTTTCCAGGGAAAATACTGTGGCGTTAAAGCATGCCATAGACCTTCACGATCTACCGTGGTGGCCACCCGTGAGCAGCTGTTTTCTGTTTGTTTCACGTGTTGGCGTTTCATAGTATCACGTACTGGTAAAGCCAGCAGGCCGCCATCATCTGTTTTAACCTCAGTAATCAGCCGGGAAATATCCTGCGCACGCAGACAGGGACGCACTGCATCGTGTACCATAACCCAGTCAGTATCAGGATTAAAACCCGCTTGCCCAGTCAAACCCCTTAATGCATTTAATACCGAGTCACAACGTTCACGCCCGCCTGCCACCCTAATCACTGGTTTACGTTTATCAATATTCAGACTATCCCAGATAAGGTCGTCTGGCTGCAATGCAATCACCAGACCAGTAATACAGTCGAAGGCTAACAGACGATTAACGGTATGCGCAAGAATAGGGATTTCATTAAGCAGCAGATATTGTTTAGGGAGGGTCGATTGCATCCGTTTACCGATTCCCGCTGCCGGAACAATGGCCCAGATAGTATGATTTTTATTATGCTCAGACATTAACCAGTAATGCTCTCGTCGAAAATGATCTAATCGAATATATCCGATCCAGTATTACCGAATCCAGCCGCGCTCACTGTTATTGAGGAAATTTAACATTAAACGCACATTTTCATGGGTATCGGCCAGCAATTCGACTTCCTGCAAAACCTGCCGGTGTGAATAAGCTGATTTTACCAGAAGCCTAAATGCTGCCTGTAAAGCTCTGATCGATTCTGGATCGAACCCTCGACGTTTTAAACCTTCCTTATTGATACCCACTGCTCTGGCACGATTACCTGCAACCGTAAAAAAAGGCAGGACATCCCGATCTATCGCGGTCGAGAACCCTGAAAAAGCATGTGTTCCAATACGGGTAAACTGGTGAACGGTGGTATAGCCACCCAAAATGGCATAATCACCAACTTCAACATGACCAGCCAGCGCGGTGGCATTTGCCAGAATACAGTGATTACCTATCTGGCAGTCATGCGCGACATGGCTACTGACCATAAATAAATTATTATTGCCAATTCGTGTTACCCCACCACCACCAGGCGTACCACGATGTAAAGTTGCATATTCACGGATAGTGTTATTGTCACCCACTTCGAGCCGGGTTGGTTCATTATGAAATTTTAAATCCTGTGGCTTTTCACCCACCGAAGCAAATTGAAAAATGTGATTATTCCTGCCCAGTTTGGTTGGCCCATTGATAACCACATGTGACGCAATATCCGTACCGCTACCAATTTCAACGTTGGCACCAATTACCGTAAACGGCCCGATACACACGTTCTCATCAATACTCGCTGTGGGATCAATAATGGCCTGGGGATGAATCATGGTTAATTCAGGTTAAACCTGATGATTATTTATCCGACATTTGTTGAGCAGCGCACAACATATCCGCCTTAACACATAACTGTCCATCCACCGATGCTTCACATGAAAATTTCCATACTGAGCGAGTTTGTTTGAGTATGCTTGCTTTTAACATCAACTGATCACCGGGAACCACCTGCCGTTTAAAGCGTGCATGGTCAACACCGACCAGTAAATACAGGATATCGTCACTTGGCATCTCGCTCATAGTACGAAAACCGAGCAAACCGGTCGCCTGTGCAAGTGCTTCAATAATTAACACCCCCGGCATGATTGCCTGTTGCGGAAAATGTCCGGTAAAAAAAGGTTCGTTAACCGAAACATTTTTAATGGCCGTAATAGATTCACCCGGTGTACACGACAGCACCCGGTCAACTAATAAAAACGGATAACGGTGTGGAAGAAACTGTCGAATTTCTTCAATATACATTTCACTCAAAACGTTATTCCTGTATTAAGTTAAAAGATAGGTAACTACTGTTAATTTTAACTACTCGCCAGGTAGTTACAGAATGATTAAACAGGCGATTCATTCAGCAGGCTGTTTTTCAAGTTTTCTGATGCGCCTTGCCATTTCATCCAGATGTTTAAAACGCATCACATTTTTCTTCCAGTTGCTGTTTGTGTCAACCAGTACACTGGAGGAGTAAACCCCGGGCTGTTTTATTGATGAGGAAACAAATGTTCTACCGGTAATCACCACATTATCACTAATTTCAATATTATCGCGAATACCAACACCACCGCCAATCAAACAGTTCGCACCAATTTTAGCCGAGCCGGCAATACCTGTATAGGCGGAAACAACAGTATGTCTGCCAATTTCAACGTTATGTCCGACATGAACCTGATCATCAAGTTTAACACCTTCATGAATAACTGTATCAAGCAATGCACCCCGGTCGATGGTTGCATTGGCACCAATTTCGACATTATCAGCAATACGAACACAACCAAGCTGCGGGATTTTAAGGTAGGCATCACCATCCTTGATAAAACCAAAACCATCCGTACCAATAACCACACCCGAGTGAATAATACCGTTTTCACCAATATAACAATCATGCTGAAGTGTAACATTGGCATACAGACGTGTATTCCTGCCGATGATTACATTTTCTTCCAGTACACAGCCTGCGCCGATGTAAACATTTTCGCCAAGCTTGCAACCGGCACGTATAACGGCATTGTCATCAATTTTTGCAGACGGGTGAAGCTCGGCACTGTCTGCGACCACTGCCAGTGAGGAAATACCCGCCGTCGGTTTATGCTCAGGGTTAAGCAATACCGCTGCACGGGCAAAAATGAGTCGTGGATTATCCGTAACCAGTGCCGCAACAGGACATTCTTTCAGCCAGGCAGGTTTCAGAATAACTGCTGAGGCAGAGCTTGTTTTTAATGCATCGAGATATTTCGCGTGATTAATAAAAACCAGATACCCGCTTGTCGCCTGAGAAATATCTGCAACATTTTTAATTTCGCAGTCATCGCCAACCAGCTCACAGCCTGTACGCCCGGCAATATCAGAAAGCAGAAAAACCATAAAAGGTTATCTAATAATGGTTATCTAATTATCAGTTATTTTTTAAATTGCGCTTTCATGGCCTTAAGAACCTTGTTGGTAATATCCAGCTTGTGATCGGTATATGCCACACCATCACTGAGAATCAGATTATATTTACCTTTTTTAGCTATTTTATTAATAATTTCACGTACTGATTTCTGCAGTTTAGCCAGTTCTTTTGTGCGCATGACTGATACCTGTTGTGACAGTTCAGCTTCTTTCTGTTTCAGGCTCTGAATTTTGTTGATAATCTTTTTCTTCAGATCATTCAGTTTATCTTCAGTCATCACCAGTTCATTACGTTTGTATTGTTCCTGTAGTTTCTGAATACCCTCACCCATTTTTTTCAACTCATCACGTTTAGGGCCAAACTTTTCCAGCATCCTGGTATTAACCGCCTCAACCTGTGGTGCCTTACTTAATATTTCCTGTACACTGACGACACCTATTTTAAGCCCTGCTGCTGCCGATGCCGTAGTAAGAACAGATACAACAAACACACTTGCTAATAATAACTTTTTCACTTTTATATCTCCTCAGAAGAAAGAACCAATACTAAACTGGAATGCACGTACATTATCACCCTGTTTTGCATTAAGCGTTTTTGCCCAGCTAAACCTTAGTGGACCAATCGGTGAAATCCAGACAACTGACAACCCTGCAGAAGTACGTAACTGATTAAATTGAAACCCGTCAACCGTCGAATTAAAGGTTGGTTTATTGTCAAGAAACACATTACCAATATCATAAAACCCGCTTAAGCGTAACGAACTCGGTGGTTTTTCCATAAATGGTATAGGAAATATGTAATCAATGCCACCTGTAACTCGTAAATTACCACCAATTGGCAGGCCGGTATCGGGATCACGCGGCCCTAATGAGTTGCTGTCATAACCACGGACGGTTCTAATACCCCCGGCAAAATACCTTTCAAAGAAGGGCAGCTCATGATTTCTACCATAACCATTACCATAAGCAATATTTGTACGTACCAGAAAAGTAGTATTGGTGGTAAATGGCAGGAAATTTTTTGTCAGATAACTCATCTTGTAATATTCAAGCCCGCTACCCGGCACGGTCATCTTCAATGCAATAATATGCTGAATACCTCTGGTGGCAAAGACGGTACGATTTCGCGTATCATGAGAGAAGCTGGCATTCAGGGTCAGACTGTTAAACAGACTGCCGTTTTTATTGACAAAATCTGTCACATCATTGGATGGATTAAGCGTCGAGGGGGTAATGCGTATATGGCTATAACCATAACCAAGATTTAATGTATTAAATTCAGTTAATGGGATACCGTAACCAATATTGACATCACCCGAACTGGTTTCAAAATTATTGATTAATTCTCGACTGGCATTACGGTTACGATAAGAGAAACTCAAGGTACGACTGATGCCATCAAGGGTGTAATAGGGATTTGTATAAGCGGCACTGTAAATAGTATTAGCCTTGTCAGTATTGACATTCAGACTTAAACGTTTGCCTGTACCAAACAGGTTTTGCTGGGTTATGCCAACATTAAACACCAGACCCTGAACCTGCGAAAACCCTGCGCCAATATTAAAACTGCCTGCAAGTTTTTCAACGACTTTGACATTCAGATCCACCTGATTATTAGTACCTGCTACCGGTACGGTTTGTATATCGACAGACTCAACATAAGGCAGGCGCTGGATACGTATTTTTGAACGTTTCAGCCGATTACTCGCCAGTATGGAACCTTCCATTAAACGCATTTCACGTCGAAACACCTCATCGTCCGTACCATCATTACCATGAATTTCAATTCGCCTGATATAGACTTTATTACCGGGGATCAATTGATAGGTCAATGCAACCTTTCGCTTTTTATCATTAATAACAGGGGTTATTTTTACTTTTGAAAACGCATAACCAATTTTACCCATCTGTTCATTAAGCCTCTTTTCGGTCAGTGTCATTAACTGCCGCGAGAAAATCATACCGGGTTTGGTTAACATCTGTGCTTTCAGTACCGCTTTATTTACCACCATTTTACCGGTTAGCTGACTCGATGAGATAGAATACCGCTGCCCCTCGGTAATATTGATTGTAATATATATATCCTGTTTGTCCGGCGTAATAGATACCTGAGTAGAATTAATGGCAAATTTTATATAACCCCGGTCGAGATAATAAGAGCGTAAGGTTTCCAGGTCGGCATTTAATTTTGGTTTTGAATATTTGTCTTTACTGGAAAAGAAATCCCACATGCTCGGAATGCCTGACTGTAATTCACCCAGCAGGATTTTATTAGAAAAGACTTTATTGCCAGTAATATTAATATGCTTAATTAATGCCACCTGTCCCTCAGAGATGGTAATCGCTATATCAACCCGGTTCTTATTCAGTTTTGTTACTTTGGTTTTTACTTTTACGCCATATTTCCCCTGGCTGAAATAAACACGTTGAAGTTCCTGAGACAATCTATCCAGCAGCGAGCGATTAAATATCTGTCCCTTGGTTGCACCAATGCCGGTTAAGGCTTTTTTTAACGCATCATCATCAATATCTTTATTACCAGTAAACGTTACCTCATTAATTGAAGGCCGTTCTTTTACCTTCACAATTAAAGTTGTGCCATCACGAAACAGAGCAACATCAGTAAAAAAACCGGTTTTATATAACTCTTTAATGGAAAAGATTACCTGTTTTTCATCCATGGGATCACCCACACTAACCGGCAGGTAATTTAGCAAGGTACCATCTGGCAGGCGTTTAAGCCCTTCAATTTTTATTTTACTGACAATAAAAGAATCTGCCGAACCATCAGAGGGCATTGTTTCACCATCAGACATTGCAGTATCTGTGTTTGCATAGGCTGGCCGCAACAAAAACACCATCAACAATAAAGAAACAGTACAGAAAGAAATACGCATACAGCTAGTCAGTTTTACCATTTCACTGCATTAAACGATGAATATCATTAAATATTGCAATACCCATCAGTAAAGCAAGAATCACCATACCCAGTTGTTGTCCACGCATTTCAAAAGCCTGTGAGACAGGTGAACCTTTAATAATCTCTATCAGGTAATAAAATAAATGACCACCATCAAGTAATGGAACCGGCAACAAATTTAGCACCCCAAGACTTACCGAGATAACAGCAAGAAAAGAAAGAAAAGGAACCAGGCCGATTGAAGCCGTCACCCCTGCGTAGGTTGCAATCGTAATCGGGCCAGATATGTTAGCCAGTGCAGCTTCACCTGAAATCATCTTCCACATAACACGTAAAGTAAGTGCTGACATATCCCAGGTTTTTTCCAGTGCATGAACAGTCGCATCTAATGGGCCATATTGTATTCGCCTGGTTAATTGTTCGCGTAACCCGTCAGGCATTTTCTGGTAAGCACCAATAAAGCCCTGAGTTTTACCCCCCACCTTGCGCGCACCTGGAATAATGGTTAAATGGATGACTTGATTGTCCCGCTGTATTTCAAACAGCATGGGACGCCCGGCTTTCTGTTTGATTAAAGCAACCAGATCGGCCCAGTTTTTAACTTTCCTGCCACCAACCGATAAAACCAGATCACCTTTTTGTAAGCCTGCTTTTTCTGCCGGACTCGCTTTAATAATACCGCCAATTTTTGCATCCAGATCCGGCCACCATTGATGAAAACCCAGTTGGCCGATGATATCACCCGTTGTTTTCAGCAGCTGTTTATTGCCTAACTGCAGGTGTCTTTCAACACTTAAACCTTCTGCCGTTTTTACACGTATATTTAATTCGCCTCCATTCAGGCCTTTTTCAAGCAATGCCAGACGGAAACCAGCCCATGAATCGACCGATTTATCACCAACCTGCAATATCTCATCTTTATTTTCAAACCCTGCCTGTGCGGCAACGGAATGTTGCACCACTTTACCAACCAGAGGACGATCTACGGTTGTCCCCATAAGAAAGACAATCCAGTAGAAAATAATGGCCAGAACAAAATTAAATATCGGGCCCGCCGCTACGATAGCAATACGTTTTGATACCGGTTGCCGATTAAAGGCACGTTTACGTTCATTGGCAGGCACTTCACCTTCACGTTCATCCAGCATCTTGACATAACCACCCAGTGGAATAGCTGCAAGTGCGTATTCTATGCTGTCACCTTCTCTGGTTTTTCGTTTCCAGATAAAAAAAGGTTTACCGAAACCAATCGAAAATCGCAATACCTTCACCCCAACCATACGCGCCACCCAGTAATGGCCGAATTCGTGAAAGGTAACCAGTACCCCGATGGCAACAATAAAAAAGAAGATATTATGTATAACACTCATAATTAGATTATATCAAATAAATGCTCAGCAGTTTCCCTGATGTTTTATTTTCGGACAAGCTCCTGGCCCGGGTTGTTAGGTCATTATGCAGGAAATCAGCTTCCACGGGATGAAACAGTTGCACGCGCAATATCTCTTGCTTTTTTATCTGCATCAAGAATTAATGCCAGTGTATCAACCTCGGTGGAAATAGATGCCCGTGATAATGTTTCGTCAACCACTGTTGCAATATCAGTAAACCTGATCTGGCCGTTTAAGAATGCATCAACGGCTACCTCGTTAGCTGCATTCAATACAATACTTGCTGAACCACCCGTTTTAATTGCTGCAAAACATAAGGCCAGGCAGGGAAAGCGTGTCAGATCAGGGTGTTCAAAATCAAGTTGTGCGACCGTGAAAATATCCAGTGGTTCCACCCCTGATTCAATTCTTTCAGGCCAGGCCAGTGCATTCGCAATGGGTGTGCGCATATCCGGGTTGCCCAATTGTGCCAGCACCGAGCCATCGTTATAACTGACCATGGAATGAATAATACTCTGCGGATGAATAACCACTTCTATATTTTCCAGCGCCACACCAAACAGCCAGTGCGCCTCAATCAGTTCAAGGCCTTTATTCATCATTGTCGCTGAATCGACCGAGATTTTTCTACCCATCTCCCAGTTTGGGTGGGCGATTGCCTGCTCCGGGGTTACTGAATGCAGTTTATCTAGTGAAAGCGTCCGAAACGGGCCACCGCTTGCGGTCAACAATAGCCGCTTAACACCTTTGTTGTATTTATCTAGTACACCATCATTACAGCGATCTGGCAAACACTGAAAAATGGCATTATGTTCACTATCAACCGGTAATAACTGTGCCTGATTGCTTTGCACTGTATCCATAAATAACTGGCCGGACATAACCAGTGATTCTTTATTCGCCAGCAGGATACGTTTTGCCGCTTTTGCTGCAGCCAGCGTGGGGACAAGCCCGGCTGCACCAACAATCGCAGCCACCACACAATCTGTCGCCGCATCGCAGGCCACGTCAACTAGACCTGATTGGCCGGATAAAACTGACACCGACAACCCTGCTCTGTGTAGACGTTGTTCAAGTATCTGCGCATTTTTTTCATCCGCCATTACTGCATAAACCGGCTGCCACTGCTTGCACTGCTGCTCAAGCAGGTCAATATTTTTATTTGCAGTCAGCGCAAATACCTTATAACGGTCAGAATGTCGGGCAATCACATCCAGTGTATTCACCCCAATACTGCCGGTCGAACCTAACAGAGTAATCGATTGTTTGATACGATTCATCAGGATAATGTTACCGGGCTGATTAACCAGTAGAAACCGGCAATAAATACCGGCATGGCAGCAAGCACACTGTCGATCCGATCAAGCATGCCACCATGACCTGGTAACAGCATACCGCTATCTTTAATCCCAGCTTCACGTTTGAGGAAACTAACATAAAGATCACCCGTTACAGAAATTAAAGTCATCATCACGGATAACAGCAGTAATAAAATGGCAGTTTCTCTGTCCAGATTAAAAAAATAGCTGACGATCAATGTATATAAAGTGGTCAACAATAATGCACCATATAAACCTTCACGGGTTTTACCCGGACTAATCTGTGGTGAAAGTTTCGTCTTACCAAAACGTTTACCACTGAAATAAGCACCAATATCAGCCACCCAGACCAGAGCCAGTGCATACATCAACCACCACTTTCCAGCGGGCATATCACCCATGGGAGGAAGCGTATGAATAAGATGCATAGCGATAAACGCGGCCGGAAGAATAACCAGTGCAATCAGCAGCTTGTCTACCTGAATACCGCTAACCGCGTGACGGGGACAGGCACGTTTTAGATAATAGGTAAGACTAAACCACCAGATAACTGCTGCATAAACCAGCCAGATCGCCAGATGTTCAAATCGCAACAGGAATAGCCAGGGGATAACAAGCACCAGACCAGCATAGAGATAACGTAAAAGCCGTGACTTGACGAGTGCTAAACCTGCCCATTCACTGGCCGCAATAAAAGTGACCAGAGTCAGCAAATAATCGACACTGCGTGTTGGCTGAAACAGGATAATCCAGACTACCAGTGCAGCAAGAGGTATCGCCGTCAGGATACGCTGTATTAACATTAAGCCAACCCCTGACTAAGATTGCTGGAGTCATTCACCTGTTCACCAGTTTTACCAAAACGACGTTGCCGCCCACGGTACCATTCTATTGCCAGTTTGAAATCATTATCACTAAAATCAGGCCATAAGGTATCGGTAAAATATAGTTCAGTATAGGCCAGTTGCCATAATAGAAAGTTACTAATACGCTTTTCACCGCCAGTACGGATAAACAGATCAGGCACTGGCAAATCAGCAAGACTCAGCTGTTCACCAAAACTGTCTTCAGTTAAATCTTCTACTCTCATTTCACCTTTATGTACTTTAGCCAGTATATTTCTGGTTGCATTTAGCATATCCCAGCGCCCACCATAATTGGCGGCGATATTAAATTGCAGACCAGTATTGTCGGCAGTCAGTTCTTCAGAATCTTTGATTTTTTGTTGTAATTTTGCTGAAAACCGTAACCGATCACCGATAAAACGAACCCGAATATTTTGCTTATGTAATTTTTTTACTTCCGCCGATAAAGTGGTCACAAACAGCGTCATTAAACTACTAACTTCCGCCTGGGGCCTGGACCAGTTTTCACTACTAAAGGCAAAAACAGTTAAGGCTAAAACATTAGCATTAACGCAATTGCCAACAATTTTACGGGTAGCATTAACGCCGGCTTTATGTCCAGCGACACGCGGCAAGTGTCGTTTTTTGGCCCACCGACCATTGCCGTCCATCACTACTACAATATGTTCCGGTTGTATATCAGACATTAATAAACTACCACCTTGAACTTATTCAGAAGTTCCCTGTATTTCCAAAGGTCTCTGAGACCTTTGCACGAGTGAGATGCGAGCTAAAAATGAGATAAAATTTTCCTAATCGAGGCACAAAACGCAGGTAATAATCAGCTATTGCCAAGTTTTTCAACGAAGAGTAGGGAAATTTTAGCCATTTTTAGCCGTGGATTCACTCGCGCAAAGGTCTCTCTATATTTCCATTAATTCTTTTTCTTTCACCAGTAAGACATCATCCACATTTTTTACATAGCGGTCGGTAATTTTTTGCACTTTTTCTTCGGCCTGATGACATTCATCTTCCGATATTTCCTTATCTTTTAACATAGATTTAAGGTCACTGTTGGCATCACGGCGAATATTTCGTACAGCAACTTTTGCCGCTTCACCCTCAGCTTTTACCACCTTCACCAGTTCACGACGACGCTCCTCTGTTAAGGGAGGCATTGGGATACGAATCAAACTGCCAGCCGTTGACGGGTTCAGACCAAGACCGGAATTCATAATGGCTTTTTCAACCACGGAAACCATCTGTTTTTCCCAGGGGGCCACAGCAAGTGTACGTGAATCTTCTACCGTCACATTCGCCACCTGGCTTATCGGGGTTTCGCTACCGTAATAATCAACCTGAATCTGATCAAGTAAACTTGGGTGCGCACGCCCAGTTCTGATTTTTGTCAGTTCTGTTCGTAATGCATCAACACTTTTCCCCATCCGAGTTTGTGCATCTTTAAGTATTTCATTAATCACTTAATGATTCCTCCCTTACAACAGTTGTACCAATAGTGGCATCTTTCATTACAGCTGGTAATACACCGGGGTCATTTAAATTAAACACCCGTAGTGGCATTTTATTTTCACGGCATAAAATGATCGCGGTCATATCCATTACTGCCAGATTTTTTTTCAACACTTCATCGTAGGAAAGTTTTTTATAGCGAACGGCATCCGGGTTTTTCAGCGGGTCAGAATCATAAACACCATCAACTCTGGTTGCCTTTAAAACACTGTCTGCTTCAATTTCTATGGCTCTTAAACAGCCAGCAGTATCTGTGGTAAAAAAGGGATTGCCGGTGCCAGCAGCAAAAATAACCACCCGACCATTTTGCAGATGCTCCATTGCCCGACGCTGATCATAATCTTCGCACATACGGTTTATTGATAGCGCCGACATCACCCGGCAGTTCACCCCCTGCTTTTCAATAGCATCCTGCATTGCCAGGCTGTTCATAACGGTTGCCAGCATCCCCATATGGTCACCGGAAACACGCTTGATACCCGACTGCACCAGACCGGCACCACGAAATATATTACCTCCGCCGATGACAAGAGCGACCTGAATACCTGTTTTTGTCACTTCAACCACTTCTGCAGCAACCCGGTTCAGAACGCTGCTGTCAATACCGAAGTCTAGCTCCCCCATCAAGGCTTCGCCACTCAATTTAACCAGTACACGCTTATAAATTGTTGTCATTATTTCTGCTTCTTTAGTTTGCTTGAACTGCTACCCTGAAACGCTATCTATCCTGAAACGCTATAAAGTATCCTGAAACATTATAAAGGGTTACCCCTTTTCATTCGTTAATATAAAAAACCGGAGATATTTCCCCGGCCTTGTTTTTATCATACTATGCTGATTACTCAGGAGTCTGTCGAGTTAGCCATTTACCTGTGCCATCACTTCGTCGGCAAAATTTTCCTGTTTCTTTTCAATGCCCTCACCCACTTCATAGCGCACAAACCTAGTTACTTCAGCGCCCGCATCCGCTAACAGCGTGGCAATGGTTTTATCCGGGTCTTTAACAAAGGGCTGGCCTAACAGGGTAATTTCCGATAAATACTTGCGGATTCGACCCGTCAGCATTTTTTCGACAATATCAGCCGGTTTACCACTTTCCAGTGCCTGAGCACGTAGAATTTCTTTTTCTTTTTCGAGCACTTCAGTCGGCACATCGGCTTCGCTGACACAGAGTGGATTACTTGCCGCGATATGCATGGCGACATCCTTGATTAAATCTGCATTGATTAAATCATCCTTGCCGCTCTGCATTTCAACCAGTACCGCCATACGCGTACCATGTGAATAACTGCCAAAAGCACCCTTCTCGGTATCGACAATAACAAACCGTCGTAACTGAATATTTTCACCAATTTTAGCCACCATTGCCTGACGCACGGATTCAACCGTTTCATCCGAACCATCCAGCTGCATAGCAGATAAAGCTGCCACATCGGCGGGACGATTAGCCAGTGCTGTTTTTGCAGCGGCGGTTACAAAAGACATAAATTCATCACCGCCCGATACAAAATCGGTTTCACAATTCATTTCCAGTACCACAGCCGATTTACCATCAGCGCTCATTTCAACAGCAACTCGACCTTCAGCCGCAACACGAGATGATTTTTTATCTGCTTTGGCCAGACCAGCTTTACGCATATTTTCGATTGCTGTATCAATATTCCCTTCTGCTTCCTGCAGCGCTTTTTTACATTCCATCATACCCGAGCCGGTACGCTCGCGAAGTTCTTTAACCATACTTGCTGTAATTTTCATCACAGTAACCTCTTAACTTGTTCGATCTTCGATATAAAAATCGTGTTCTATAAAAAATGGATATTAAGCCATGCTATAACCATGCTATAAGCATGATTATATCGGGGTATAACATATCGAGTATAACCTGGCTGATTATTTTTCTTCTGCTACTGCTGCTGTATCAGTTACTGCTGTATCTGCCGCCGCCATATCTTCTGTTTTGGCTTCAGCCCTGTCAGCATCCGGCTTTTTCTTCACGGCAACTTTTTTGGCCGCAGGTTTTTTGGCAGCAGATTTGGCTGACGATTTAACTTTACCGGTATCCGCATCATTACTGCGTTGTAAAACGGCTGAAGCACGGCCTTCAATCACAGCATCAGCAATACCTTCTGCATAAAGCTGTATGGCTTTTATGGCATCATCGTTACCAGGGATAACATAGTCAATACCTTCAGGTGAATTGTTCGAATCAACAACGCCAAAAACAGGAATACCCAGTGTATTTGCTTCCTGAACGGCAATATCTTCATGGCCCACATCAATCACAAAAACAGCATTGGGTAAACCTTTCATGTCCTTGATACCGCCAATCACTTTTTCCTTCTTCTCCATTTCACGCGTTAGCATTAACTGTTCTTTTTTATTCAACTGGTTAAAACCACCATTTTCGCTCATATCTTCCAGTTCTTTTAAACGCTGAATCGACTGACGAATGGTTTTATAATTGGTTAACATCCCACCTAACCAACGGTGGCTAACGTATGGCATACCACAACGCCTGGCTTCTTCGGCAATAATTTTGCGCGCCGCTCGTTTTGTACCAACAAACAGAATAGTGCCACGATCAGCAGCAATTTTACCAATTGCATTGGTGGCTTCAAGGTACAATGGCAGCGTTTTTTCCAGATTAATAATATGAATTTTGTTACGAGCTCCAAAAATGTACTCGGACATCATTGGATTCCAGAAACGGGTTTGGTGACCAAAGTGAACACCGGCTTCAAGCATCAGACGCATAGAAACGTTAGACATTATATTTTCTCCTGTGGGGTTAGGCCTCCATATACCCCATATGATAACCCTTCAGATTATTATTGATTAAATCTGAAAAGCACCCAATTCACATGTGACGGTATATGTGCGTATTTAAATAAGATATAGTTGCACTATGGAAACCGATGAAGCAGCCATAAGGCACCTGTATCACGTTGTTACGTCAGCTTTTACTAACGCGTGCGCTTTATACCATAAAGCAGGAAAGATCACAACGTTTTAAAATACAAATCTCGACAAGTATTAGCAATAAGCTATTGTTTTAATAAGTTATTATATAAAATACACTATGACAATTTTAATTAAAGATAAACAGGAAATTAATAAGATGCGTATTGCCGGTCGTCTTGCCGGTGACGTGCTGCAAATGATTCGCCCGCATGTACAGCCAGGCATTACCACTGACGAACTGGACCGCCTGTGTCACGATTATATCGTCAATATTCAGCAGGCAATACCAGCACCGCTTAATTACCATGGGTTTCCGAAATCTATCTGCACGTCGGTTAATCATCAGGTTTGTCACGGTATCCCCAGTGACAAAAAACTGAAAAATGGCGATATTATTAATCTGGATATTACCGTTATTAAAGATGATTACCACGGCGACACCAGTAAAATGTTTTATGTTGGTGAGCCGTCGATTAAAGCAAAACGGGTCTGCGAAGTTTCACTGGAATGCCTGCGCCGAGGTATAGACATGGTTAAACCTGGCTGCCAACTGGGTGATATCGGCCATGTTATTCAACAATATGCCGAATCAAAAAACTGTTCGGTGGTGCGTGAATATTGCGGTCATGGCATTGGTCGCGGTTTTCATGAAGATCCGCAGGTGTTGCACTATGGTAAAGCCCATACCGGAATAGAACTGGTTCCAGGGATGATTTTCACCATTGAACCGATGATTAATGCCGGTAAACGACAGGTTAAAGTCCTCAATGATCAATGGACGGTGGTCACCAAGGATCACAGCCCGTCCGCACAATGGGAACACACCATACTGGTCACCGAAGACGGCCATGAAGTACTGACACAGTGCGAAGGAGATGAGATTTAATGGCCAGCACAAACATTCAAACAGACAACGTGCCTATAAATAACATGCCTATAAACAACATGCCGACAAATAACATATCAACCATACGTAGCGTTAACCCCGAGATTCACCGTCTGTTTGATCCGGCTGCATTCAGCCGGGCACTGGCACAGACAGCAGACAATCCTGTTAAACAGGTAAAAACTGCGGTGGCTGATATTAACGACGGCCTGCACCAGTATTATACCCATGGCGGTGACGTGAATGATATTGTTTATGGCCGTTCCCTGTTGATGGATCGCCTGCTTGACTGCCTGTACCAGTTTTTTTTCAGCGATCTGCAACAGAATCTTGCGCTGATTGCTGTTGGCGGCTATGGCCGGGGTGAACTCCACCCGATGTCCGATATCGACCTGATGTTACTGCTTGATGAAAGTGAAGATACAAAAACAAAAGCCCGGATCGAGAAATTTCTCATGCTGTTATGGGACAGCCGACTCGAAATTGGCCACAGTGTCCGCACGCTGCACGAATGCGTTGAAGAAGCTGAAAAAGATATTACCGTTACTACTAATATTATGGAGGCGCGTTTGCTTGTCGGCAGCCAGACCCTGTTCAGCCAGATGCAGGCACTCACCAGCCCTGATAAAATCTGGGACTCCAGAGCTTTTTTTCAGGCCAAACTGGAAGAGCAAATACAACGTAATGGTAAATTTAATGACACCGCTTACAACCTCGAACCGAATATCAAGGAAAGCCGCGGTGGCCTGCGCGATATCCAGATGATTGTCTGGGTGGCAAAACGCCACTTCAATGCCAGCACACTTAAAGATCTGGTCGATAACGGTTTTCTGCTTGAAGACGAATACCAGACATTACATCAGGGTCGGTATTTGCTCTGGCGAATCAGGTCCAGCCTGCACTACCTGGCAGGACGGCGCGAAGACCGTCTGTTGTTTGATTACCAACGTCAACTGGCAGACGATTTCGGTTTCAGTGATGATGAAGACAACCCCGGCAATCAGGCCATTGAACAGTTTATGCAACAGTATTACCGCACGGTAATGAAACTGGAACAACTCAATGAAATGCTGTTGCAACATTTCCGTGAAGCCATCATTTATGCCGATGAAAAATCCTTACCGACGATCATTAATTCGCGCTTTCAGGTGCGCCACGGTTATCTTGAAATTCGTCATTCAGATTGTTTAAAAAAACATCCAACTTGTTTTAAAAAACATCCGACGGCGTTACTTGAACTGTTTTTAATCCTGGCGAAGAACGCAGATATTCAGGGCGTACGTGCGCTCACCATTCGAGAAATCAGACAGAATTTACATCGCATTGATGATCACTTTCGTCAGTCTGATGAAGCCAGAAAATTATTTATCACTTTGATGAAACAACCGCGTGGTGTTACCCATGAGTTACGCCGGATGAACCGTTATGGTGTGCTCGCCGCGTATATCCCGGCATTTGATGCCATTGCCGGACAGATGCAATATGATCTGTTTCACGCTTACACGGTTGACCAGCACACCATGTTTGTGATCCGCAATTTACGTCGTTTTTCAGTCCCCGATTTCTGCCATGAATTTCCACTCGCCAGCGGTATTTTTCATCATCTGAAAAAACCCTGGCTGTTATATCTGGCCGGCCTGTTTCACGATATTGCCAAAGGTCGGCATGGCGATCATTCCCAACTTGGTGCCAGCGAAGCCTATGACTTCTGTATCAGCCATAAATTACATAAGCATGAGGCTCAGCTGGTTAGCTGGCTGATTGCCAGCCACCTTATTATGTCGGGAACAGCACAGGGGCAGGATCTAAGCGACCCGGATGTGATTGCCACTTTTGCCGGAAAAGTCGGTACCTTGAAAAGACTGGATTATCTTTACCTGCTCACTGTTTCCGATATTCGTGCCACCAATACCAAACTGTGGAACAGCTGGAAAGACAAACTGCTGAGTGAACTTTATCACAAGACCGCCGCATTGCTGAACAAAGGGCTGGAAAATCGCTTAAGCAAGCTGGAAAACATTATTGAAACACAAACGGATGCCTTACGTAAACTTGAACGACTCGGCATTTACCCGCAGCAGGCCCAGCGTGTCTGGAAAGCGATGACCAATGATTATTTTCAGAATCATACTGCAGGTGAAATAGTCTGGCATACCTCACTGATTAGCCATCTTGATACAGACAATCATCTTGATACAGACAATCATCCTGATACATATAATAGTGCCAGCAATGTACTTATTGACAGTCGCATTAATGCTCACAGTAACAGTATTGAGCTGATGGTTTATATGAAATCACGTGATAATATTTTTCTTGATATTGTCAGTCTGTTATCAAACAGCGCGATGAATATTGTCAGTGCCCATATTGTAAATTGCAGCAATCATTTTGCACTGGAAACGTTTCGTTTGATTCCTGTTAATATAGCCGATACCGAAACCACGGAGGCAGAACTTGAGCAGGCAGCCAGTGAAATTACCCAACGTTTAAGCGAACGTTTATTAACGCCGGTCAACCATGATAAAAAGGGTATAAAAACACTTAACAGGTATAAAAATTTCGACACCAGTAGCGATATTGTCTTTGTTGAAAAAGAGAACGATACCCGGGTTAAAATTGAAACCATCAACCGTCCCGGGATATTGTTCACGATTGCAAAAGTCTTTGCCGATAATAATATCCGGCTGTTAAGCGCAAGTATTACTACGGCAGGTGAAAAAGTGATTGATTATTTTTATGTTACCAGTAGAGAAGATCTACCTCTCAGCGATGAAACGGAACTCAAACTCAAAACCGCTTTACTGGAACAACTTTAACCATGACGCCAACAACGATGTCAGCAACGCTGGAATTAGCCCGACAACTTATCAATATAAAATCGGTCACACCTGATGACAATGGCTGCCAGAAGATTATTGCCGAACGGTTGAAAAATATCGGCTTTCGTATCGAAACCCTGCGTTTTGGTGATGTCGATAATCTGTGGGTCAGGCTGGGCGACAATGCACCACTGTTTGTGTTTGCAGGGCATACCGATGTGGTACCTGCCGGCCCTGTTGATCAATGGCACAGCGACCCGTTTACCGCAACCATTAAAAATCAGCGCTTATATGGCCGTGGCAGCGCGGATATGAAAAGCAGCATTGCCGCCATGGTCTGCGCCTGCGAACGACTGCTGCAACACAGCGCTACGAACAGGCAAATCCTTAACGGTTCTATCGCCTTTTTATTAACCAGTGATGAAGAAGGGTCGGCAGTTAATGGCACGGTAAAAGTCATTGAAACCCTGCAACAGCGTAATGAAAAAATCGACTTCTGTCTGGTGGGCGAACCTTCAAGCACACAGCAAGTTGGTGATATCATCAAAAATGGTCGGCGCGGGTCGTTGTCCGGGCAGCTGATTATTCATGGCAAGCAGGGGCATATCGCCTACCCGCAACTGGCTGATAACCCCATTCACCATTTTGCCAACGCATTAAATGAACTGTGCACTGAAGTCTGGGATACAGGCAATGCCTTCTTCCCGCCTACCAGTTTCCAGATATCCAATATTCATGCCGGCACCGGTGCCAACAATGTCATTCCCGGTGAACTGGACGTCGTTTTTAACCTGCGTTTCTCAACTGAAATCACCGCCGAACAGATTCAGCAGCGGGTTGAGAATATCCTTAACAAACACAAATTAAAGTATCAGCTGACATGGACTTTATCCGGCCAGCCATTTCTCACGGCAGCCGGTGAACTGGTTGATGCGGCCAGGACCGCTATCCACAGCGTATGCGGGCTGGATACCGAGCTCTCTACGGCGGGAGGAACCTCTGATGGCCGTTTTATTGCACCCACTGGCGCTCAGGTGGTGGAACTCGGCCCGGTCAATGCCAGCATCCACCAAATCGATGAAAACATTGACATTCAGCAGCTTGATCAGCTCAGCGATATTTACCAGCAAATTTTAACGTTACTCCTGACTGATACCTGAATAACCCATTGTAAAATAAAACCCGGGGAATTTTATTATGAATAAAGAAAAAGTTGCTTTCAGTTTTTTTATGATACTGGCTCTCACCCTGAACTTCGGCTTCTTTTATGGCCAGATAGACGACGCGATTCACCACAATGTATATGAATTATTTGCCGTTGTCGTGGTTAATCTGATTGCTACGGTATTAAAATTTGGTGACAAATCACAGATGGGTGCCATGCTACTTGCCACCAGTCTGGTTGCTGATGTACAGCTGCTTTCAGCATCTCTGGTCTGGGCCTATGCCGCACACATGCAGGCCGGTGGTTTTATACCGGGCAATATGTCAACCATCGTCGCCCTCAGCGGTGGTGCGATGGTGGCGAATATTATTTCAGTCATTCTTTTAATGATAGAAACCAGCACCTTTCAACATTAAATCGGCATTTACGCTACGCTCATCTGCTGATATGAACAAGGTAACCTCAATCACCCTCAGACGGATGCGCACGCCTTTTCTGGTTTTGATCATCGTCTACAGTATCGCCATATTAGGTATGGTACTTATCCCCGGTGTTGATGATAAAGGCCAGCTCTGGCACATGAGTTTTTTCCACGCCTTTTATTTTGTCAGCTACACGGCAACAACCATTGGCTTTGGTGAAATCCCCTACCCGTTAACCGATATGCAACGCTTATGGGCATTAATCACCATCTACACGACAGTCATTGCCTGGTTCTATGCGCTGGGAAAAATTATCACTTTATTTCAGGATAAAACTTTCCAGCAGGTAGTCAGTGAATCACGCTTCAGGCGCGAAGTTAACAATATTTACCAGCCTTTTTATCTGGTTTGCGGTCTGGGTGAAACTGGAAAAGCCGTCGTTTGTGCCTTAACGGAAGAACATTATCGCGCTGTTGTGGTGGATCAGAACGCAGATAACATCAATGAATTAAGCATTATGGAAATGAAAGAATATGTTCCGGCACTTACCGGCAATGCCGCCCTGCCCCGGGTGCTGGAATACGCGGGCATTAAACACAAAAACTGTCAGGCGGTCATTGCCGTAACCATCAGTGATGAAACCAATCTGCAAATCGCCATTACCAGCAAATTACTCCATCCCGGTGTGCCGGTTATCTGCCGCTCAGAAATAAAAGCATTTGAGAATAATATGTTATCATTTAATACTGATTACATAGTTAACCCGTTTGAAGTTTTTGCCAATGTATTTGCCATGGCGCTACATTCACCCGCTTTATATATGATCTATGACTGGTTAACCGGTGCCACACATACCACGCTTAACTCCCCGGTTCAGTTCGAGAAAAAAACCTGGATACTACTTGGTTATGGCCGTCTGGGTAAAGCGCTACATCAACAGCTAAAAAACGCTGCAATAACCACCGTTGTGATTGACCCTTCTGTTAAAGCACAGGAAGTTTTTTATGCCAGTAATCACCACCATCAGGACGACCAGTTTATACTCGCTACCGGCACCGATGCAGCAAGCCTCAAACAGGCCGGTATTGAAACCGCCTCCGGGCTGATTGTTGGCAGTGATAATGATGCCAATAACCTGTCTGCTATTATGACGGCACGGCAGCTAAACCCACAGATCTTTTTTGTTGCCAGGCAGAACAGTTTGAATAGTACCGAACTTTACACCGCTATTAACCAGAACAACATTGAACCTGCCAACAGGCCAGATAGCGGCCATGACGACAACCTGCCCGACACACTGAACCATCTGATCATGCGCCCACGGGAAATTATCGGGCGAAAAATTCGCGCTCTGCTTATCTCGCCATTATTACTTGATTTTCTTAATCAGGCCAAAAAAGAAAGCACAGAATGGGCCAATATAACCATTAGCCGGTTAACTGCTGTGGTGGGTAAAAGTACCCCGCATAACTGGACCATAACCATTAACAGGGACAACGCGCCCGCACTGGCTCGTGCTTTATCACTGGGCCGTCACATTACGCTTGGGCAGATTATTCAGAATCCGAAAAATCGTCGGCAGAAGATTGGTTGTATCCCCCTGCTTCTTCAACGTGACAAAAAAAATATCCTCTTACCCGATGAAAATTTTGTTTTAAAACCCGGTGATCAGCTGCTTTTCTGCGGTAGCCGAAAAGTAAAAATCACCCTCACCGCAACGCTCGCCATACGTACCAACCTTGATTATGTCATGACCTTCAAAAATGACCCGGAATCCTTCATCGGGCGCAAGCTCAGTAACCTGTTCAACAAGCAGGATCGACGCAAACAAAACAGAATCAACAGGTAAAAACACCACCAGCACCGTAGAAACGCAATGTATTGCATCTCTACTTCGCGATCACAATCTATCCTTATTTGTTAAAGGTATTCCTGCTTTTCTATTGCTGTCGCATGTTGAGTTGCTCGATAATACTTACGACTCTGAAAAATCTTTTAGTGCGTCATCTGTGATCTTTATTTTTGATAAAATTGTATTTATTTTTTTTAATTTGTGAGTGTCATATTTTAGTTTTATATATTTTATTTACTATCAAACAGTTTTTGCAAACGAGCATCGCGACCATACACATCATGTCTGAAGTTCAAACTTCCGCCCTGATCAACCCATGCAGTCCAGTACACAAGGTAGATTGGTATAGCAACGGGTAATTTCACACTCTGATTGGTCGCCAGAAAAATATCTTGCAGTATCTTTTCCTGTATCTGCTGACTGCCATCATTTAACAGATAGGCTGCCAGCTGCACCGGATCTTTTACCCGGATACAGCCTGAACTAAAGGTGCGAACACGCCGATTAAACAAATATTTTTCCGGTGTACCATGCAGATAAATCGCATAGGGGTTGGAAAAAAGAAATTTAACTCTGCCCAAAGCATTCTTATCTCCCGGATCCTGGCGTAACCAGTAAGGAAAATAATTTTTATTCAGTTGTCTCCAGTTAACCGTTTGCGGATCAATCTGGCGCGCCTTTTCACCCCAGCCGCTGAATACGTGGATTGATTTGCTGGCCAGGTAATGGGGGTCTCTAATCTGCCGAGGAAGAATATCCTTTAAGGCTATGCTCCGTGGAACCGTCCAGTAAGGATTGTATTCCATATAAGTCAGCAGACCGGAAAAACTTGGTGTAGATCGGTAAGCCTTGCCAATAATGACAGGCATGCTCATCACCACTGAATTATTCTCCAGAAGATACAGCTTAAATCCGGCCAGGTTTACCATCAGATATTTTTTTCCCAGATTACGCGGCATCCAGCGCCAGCGCTCCATATTTATTTGTATCTGCTTAATTCGACTGCGAACCGGGATATTCAGGCTGTGTCTTGTCTGTGGCCCCACCTTACCATCAGCCGCTAGTCCCTGTCTGAGTTGAAAATGTTTAACCGCTTCAACAAGCTCATTATCAAATACAGGCAGTGATAATGACTTTTTATTCGTCAGATCACCGCTGATCGCCAGCCTCTGCTTTAATTGTACGACCTGCCTGTTCTGTATACCAGCTTGAAGAACCGGCCCTTCAGCTAATGGTAACCAGCCACCTTGCTGTTCAATA
>WFMW01000046.1 GCA_015488885.1 Gammaproteobacteria bacterium
GATGATTATCAGACCACGCTAAGTGATTGAATAAAAATAAAAAACACTTAAAATAGGCATGAGTATCAGGCTTAAACAGCCTGTTTTAGGGATGAAATCACCGCTTTAAGGAGAGAAGCCAATGCCACGCGCCAATCGACATTTTTTGCCAGGACATATCTGGCACATCACCTAAATATTATTAGACAGCCATAACTTAAAACCCGGAAAAAAGTAAAATCTGGTCACTTTTGAACAAAAGTGAGATGGGTTGGCGATAGATTTCTGGAAAAATACACGTCACACTGGCGGATGCCCTGTGCCCAGTTTTTGCCAGGTGCTTTAATCCATTGTCTGCGGTGTTCAAAGTTTTTGCCGGTAACGGCATCTTCACCACACAGAAAAGCGCGGCGTACACAACGGAAACACAGTGGTAACAGGGCGTGGCTTGAAGCGAGACCAGATTCTTCCGTGGTGTTGGCATCATGCTGTCCCTGGCTGATTGATGATGAAATAGATTACTGTCTGGTCGCGGGGTTGTCAAATTGATTTTATGGGTGTCTCGATTTGTTTCGATTTGTTGCTACCATGCATGACTATTCCGGGTTCATTTGCATGAAAACTATAAAAATGTGTTATCATTTGAGTACACAAAATAAGAGAATGTAATCATGCAATATTTTGGCATAAGAGATCTTCGAGAAAAAATTGGTGATTTCACTCGCCAGGCAGAAACTGGTGTGATCAGTATAATTTCTCGCAATGGTACCCCGCTAACGGTCAATATCCCTTTTGACGACATGCTTATTGATCTTGGGGCGCACAAATCATTGGCAATAAAGTTTTATCAGGAAGAAGTGCTGACCTTAAATAAGGCGGCCCGTTTGGCGGGCGTCAAAACGGATGAATTTATTAAAATGCTTGGTAGTGCAGGTGTCTGTGTTCTGGGAGACGCGGATGAATTAAAAAATGAGTTATCCCGATTTTGATCAAAAAAAACAGCGGATTACTGATTGTTGCTGACACAAGCCCATTGATTGCGATTGCAATTATGGAGCTTTTTCCCGTGCTGGATGCGTTATTCGAAAAAGTATATGTACCACATGCTGTTGTTCAGGAATGCCTGCAAGACTTAACAAAATCAAAATCGATAGCGATTAAGCAGGCATTACAACAAAATTTCATTATAGAAAAAGCGGTAAGAGACACAGAATATTGTCAGCTATTGGGTGAAATACTGGATGCTGGCGAAGCAGAAGCAATCAGTTTAGCCAGAGAACTTGGCGCAATTGTTTTAATTGATGAGAAAGCGGGCAGGAGCATGGCTCGAAGAGAATCCCTTGCCTGTATTGGCAGTCTTCATATTCTCATTAAAGCGAAGCAAACAGGGCGAATAAAATCAGCTGCGCCATTACTTAACAGATTAATTGAACATGGCTATTATCTGGATAACAGTCTCATTAAGCTGGTTCTTGATACCTGTAATGAATGAGGTGACAACCAATGCCCAATAATACCGAAAATATTATTAGACAGCCATAAATTAAAACCCGGAAAAAAGTAAAATCGGGTCACTTTTGAACAAATAGAGATGGGTTGGCGATAGGTTTCTGGAAAACCCACTTTTGTGGGTGTCTCGGTTTGATCTTTCTTCACCTAAGCTGCCACAGACTTTATCTTTCGGTACTCACCGGCCCTGGCGTTTTGCAGTTCCCACAGATCGACAGACTGTTGCATGTTCAGCCAGCTTTCAGGGGTGGTGTTGAGCAGGCGTGATAGACGTAGTGCCATGTCCGTGGATACGGCTCGTTTTTCATGAACAAGCTCGGAAACAGTCAGGCGTGATACACCAAGCCGTTGCGCAAGTTCTGTCTGGTTGATGCCCAGTTCGGGTATGATGTCCTCGCGAATAATTGCACCGGGATGTGTTGGTTTTCTGGTTCGTTTTGTCATTAGTGGTAATCCTCAAGATTTACGTTGTGGGCATTGCCCTGGTCGAAGGTAAATGTAATACGCCAGTTACCCGTAACTTTGACGCTATATGTTCCCTTACGTTTGCCGGTCAGTGGGTGAAAGCTAAAGCCTGGCAGGTTCATGTCACCCGGTTCTGTTGCTGAGTCCAGCCTGTCCAGTAAACGGATGATCTTAGGTGCATGTTTTGCATCAATGCCCTTTTTGTTACCGGTCAGAAACAGCCGTTCCAGTCCTTTGTGTGAAAAGGTTTTTATCATAGTTATAGTGTAATGCCTAACATTACATATTTCAAGTATTGTTTTTTGATTTTTAAGAAATAATGAAATGTATTATTTGTAAATTTGGTGAAACGAATGCAGGTAAGGTAATGGTTACCCTGCATCGAAGAGAAGCTACGATTATTATCAAAGGTGTGCCTGCAGAAATTTGTGACAATTGTGGTGAATACTATCTCTCAGATGAAATTACTGAGTAACAAAATTGATTTTATGGGTGTCTAGTTGTGTTCCTAGTTGTGTTCTAGTTGTGTTTTGTTACTTACACCGCCATGTATTACACCTTGAACCAGTGGGATCTGCTTATCGGCTATTGCAATGATGGGCATTGCCACATTAGTAATATACTGGCAGAAAATACAATCAGGCCACTGGCGGTGGGTCGGCGTAACTGGCTGTTTAGTGACTCACCCAAAGGCGAACAGGCGAGCGCAAATTGCTACAGCCTGATTGAAACAGCCAAAGCCAACGGTCTTGAACCCTATGCTTATATCCAGTATGTATTGAAGTATATCGCAGCTGCAGACAGCGTGGAAAAACTGGAAGCACTGCTACCCTGGAATGCCAGACCCCAGATGGAGGCTGCTGTGCAAGCTGCATAGGCTGATTTGTTGGCGCTTACAGTGTTCCTACCACGTCTGCCTGGAAAGAATCAAACCAAATTTCAACTACACTTGCATATAGTACTATTATTAAGTACCATATGTGTTGTGAAGCGAAAATATCAAAAAACATTAGAGCTGATTTATTCTCGCCCTGTAAGTGCGAATATAAAATGGAAAGAAATAGAATCTCTATTTCGAGCATTAGGAGCAGAATTAATAGAGCATGAAGGATCTCGTGTAGAAGTATTTCTTTTTAATGAAGTAAGGGTATTTCATCGTCCTCATCCGCAGCCTGACACCGATAAAGGTGCAGTTTCATCAATTAGAGAATGGTTAAAAAGCAATAAGGTGACACCATGATGAATTTAATGAATATTAATGGTTATCGTGCATTTATACAGTACGACCCTGAAATTGAAATGTTTCGCGGTGAATTTATTGGTTTAAACGGTGGAGCAGATTTTTATGCAAATAATATTAAAAATCTAAAAAAAGAAGGTGCTACATCATTAAAGATCTTTCTTGTCTCATGCAAAGAGCGTGGCATTGAACCAAAAAAACAATATTCTGGTAAATTCAATATACGAATACCCCAAAATTTACACGCGGAAATAGCAAGTGTATCAACAGCTGAAGGAAAAAGCTTAAATCAATGGGTGACAGAAACTCTCGATAGTGCGTTGCATACTTAAACAGTGAACCAAACAAAGGTCTAACAACACGCCCTGAGGTGGACAGCAAGTAAAAAATCAGCTTTCAGCAGAAAATTTCAAAAGTGGTGAACCTCTTTTTTTCAGTGCTTTGGGATAGGTTGATTCATTATAAGGCGTGCTGGTTTTCCAGCACCTAAAAGTGATCCTAAAAATATTATTAGACCACATCAAGGCAAACCATAGCGAAACGACAAAAGGCAAAGCTAAATGAAATCCGTCAATGGTTAAAGAAGAACAGCCACCGCTCAATAAAAGAGCAGGGCGAAAAACTGAGGTCAGTCATACAGGGAGCCATGAACTACTATGGCGTGCCCGGAAAC
>WFMW01000047.1 GCA_015488885.1 Gammaproteobacteria bacterium
CGTTGCGTTCTGCACTTGCAGGCAGTGCTCCCTGTATGAAACATGCCATGATGGAAAATATGGCAATGTCCACGATGTCGATGACTCAGATGTCGATAAATCACAGCAATAAAATGCTCGTATCATCTCACCACGATATGACCCGTCATAACGGGATGAATCATAGTATGGCTATGGCTCAGACAAAGGCGCATAAATGCTGCTGTTGCAAGGGTGCGCATCATTGTACTGGCCATCAATGTGATATGGGTTCCCCGCTCGTCTATATACCACAAACACAACAGTTTTCACCTGTCATGGTACTTGCTTCACAGGCTGGAAATATTGATGACCATCCTCTTGGCAAAGCCTTCACACCACCTTTTCGGCCACCTCTCATACTTTCATAATTAACGGTATATTTCAGTAATGCTGATGTCAATGCATACTGATTGCATTGCGTGTATTATCGCGATGTCGATTTATTACTTTAATTATGGAGGTTGGCGATGTGTCAATCACTTTATACCTGTTCAGGTATTTTTAGAAAACAGCTTGCTGTTACTGTATTAACGGGTTGTTTGATTCTACCCTTTAGCGCTTTTTCTCTGACCTTGCAACAGGCAGAAAAAATTGCACTAAATGCCGATCCAATGGTAAACAGTTTTAACGCCAGCTCACGTGCGTTAGATAAGAAATCAATCGCTGACAATACTTTACCCGATCCAAAATTACGCCTGGGTATGTTTAATTTACCTGTTGACGGTTTTAGCACGACACAGGAGCCAACCACACAATTACGTCTTGGTCTGCAACAGGCTTTCCCTAAAGGTGACAGCCTGCATTATAAACAGCAGCAGTCGCAGTGGTTAGCACGCTCATCACTGGCACATGCCAGCGATGAAAAGCTGATAATAACCCGTGACCTGCGTGATACCTTTCTAAATTTATATTATGAAATAAAAGCTGAGAAAATTATCAGCGACAGTAAGGCTTTATTTAAAGAGCTGGTAAAAATTACTGAAGCACATTATGCAATTGGCAGGGTAAAACAGCAGGGTACAGTGAATCAGCAGGATGTATTACGTGCCATTCTGGAGTTGTCCCGGCTTGATGACCGTTTTGTCCAGGCTCAGGGTAAGGAAAATGAATACCGAGCCGTGCTGGCACAGTGGATAGGTAATAAGGCATACGAAAAAATTGATATAACTTTTCCTGAATTACCTGCACTTCCCGCTACGATAGATATCAATGAAATTTTAACCAGACATCCTGCCGTGAGGGTGGAAGCGTTAAAGGTTAAAGCTGATAACAGTCTGGTAAACCTGGCTAAGCAGGATTATAAACCCGGCGTTAATGCTTTTGTAGAATATCGCAAACGCTTTGGTGATAACCCGAATGGTAGTAGTCGGCCCGACATGCTGGCAGCAATGGTAACCCTGGATATTCCTTTATTTACAAAGAACAGGCAGGATAAAAATGTTGCGGCCAGTGTTGAAAAAACCTCGGCGGCGCAATATAAGCTGGATGATAAATTACGTGATATGAAACGTACGCTGGAACGAAATCTTGCTGCATATAAACGGCTGACCGAACGCCAGAAAATTTATAGCAGGGATCTGCTGAAATCGGCAAAAAGTAACTCTCTGGCATCCTTGAATGCGTACCAGGCCGGGGTAACAGAATTTACTACTTTAATGCGTGCCAGGCTTACCGAACTGGATGTGAGGCTGGGTGACTTACGGGTGCGTGTTGATCGTGTGCGCGCCCAGGCCAGATTGTTATATATTACCGGAGAGTCGAAATGATAAGTGTTAAACATATTGTCCTGTTTACAGCCATTACAGGTAACCTGCTTGGTGCCGTTATGCCCGTAACAGTTCAGGCCGCTAATAGTGAAAAGAAAGTTTTATACTGGTCTGCACCTATGGATCCAAATTTCAGAAGTGACAAACCCGGAAAATCGCCGATGGGCATGGATCTGGTACCGGTTTATGCGACTGAGGATGATGGTAGTGATGTCAGCATCAGTCCGGTCATTGAAGAAGATCTGGGGGTGCGCACGCAAATAGCGATGCGAAAAACGTTGTGGCGAAATATTAATACCGTTGGTTATATTGATTTTAATGAAGCAAAAGTCAGTCATATTCATTTACGTACCACCGGCTGGATTGAAAATTTAACAGTTAAGTCGGAAGGTGACCGGGTTAAAAAAGGTGAGCGTCTGTTTGATCTGTACTCCCCTGAACTGGTGAATGCGCAACAGGAGCTGGTGACAGCATTGTCATCGGGAAATAAAGGTCTTATTCGTGCTTCAAAAGAACGTTTGATTGCGTTGGGTATTTCAAAAAATCAGATCAGAACACTGGTGAAAAATCGCAAGGTTAAACAACGTATTTCAGTTTATGCTTCACAGGATGGTGTGGTATCTGATTTTCCTGTACGTGAGGGTATGTACATTAAACCGTCAATGAAGGTGATGACATTAGCTGACCTTTCAACTGTCTGGCTGGAAGCCAATGTTTTTGAACGTCAACTTGAGTGGGTTAAAGTTGGGCAGAAAACCGAGGTGCAGCTTTCCTATATTCCAGGAAAAATCTGGCAGGGAAAAGTTAAATTTATTTATCCCACACTGGATCCAGTAACGCGCACATTAAAGGTGCGTATGCAGTTTGATAATCCTGATGAATTACTTAAGCCGAATATGTATGCCAATGTGAGGATTTACGCTAAACCCGAGAAAAATGTGATTGCTATTCCATTGGAGGCTTTAATTCGTACCGGTCATGATGAGCGAGTGATTATTGCATTAGGCGATGGTAAATTTAAAGCTCGTCATGTGAAAAGTGGTATAGAAAGTGGCAATGAGGTTGAAATACTCAGTGGCGTTAATGTCGGTGACAAAGTTGTTACCTCGGCACAGTTCCTGATTGATTCAGAGGCCAGTGTGCGTGCCAGTATTACACGTATGACGCCGGTAGAAAAAAAACTAAATAATAAAAATACCCCTGCAACATCTAGCAGCAAAGCACAGGTGATTAAGGCAAAAGGTGTGATTAAAGCTATTGATTCACAGGCAGGAAAACTCACTATACATCATGAGGCAATTCCTGAGCTATCATGGCCTTCGATGACAATGGATTTCAATGTAATGAAAAACATTAAACTGGATACTTTCCACTCTGGTGAAAAAGTCAGTTTCAAACTAATGAAAATGGGCGATGATTATATGATCTCGGCTCTACATCAGGTCGGCGCCATGGCTATGTCTGCTGATAAGATAAAAGCACAGGGGGCAGATCAATGATTGGAAAAATTATAAGCTGGTCTATTGATAACCGTTTTATGGTTATTATGCTGACCGCTATTTTAATCGGCCTGGGTGTTTATGCGGTAAAACAGACGCCACTGGATGCGATACCGGATCTGTCTGATGTGCAGGTTATTATTAAAACTTCGTTCCCTGGGCAGGCGCCGCAGGTCGTTGAAGATCAGGTGACCTATCCACTTACTACGGCAATGTTATCGGTACCCAAAGCGGTGAATGTGCGTGGCTATTCATTCTTTGGTGATTCCTATGTGTATGTAATATTCAAGGACGGTACAGATTTGTACTGGGCGCGTTCACGCGTGCTGGAATATCTGAGTCAGGTGGCAAGCAAGTTACCTGCTGCAGCAAAGCCGGAATTAGGCCCTGATGCAACCGGTGTTGGCTGGGTGTATGAATATGCACTGGTAGACCACACCGGTAAACATGATCTGTCACAGCTAACGACACTGCAAAACTGGTTTTTAAAATACGAATTACAGACGGTGCCGGGGGTTTCAGAAGTTGCCACGATTGGCGGTATGGTCAAACAGTATCAGGTGGTTATCAATCCAGATAGCTTGCGTGCCTATCATCTGCCATTACAGAAAGTCAAACAGGCGATTAAACGCGCAAATCAGGAAGTTGGTGGCTCGGTGGTCGAAATGGCAGAGGCTGAGTATATGGTTCGGGCAACGGGCTATATTAAATCGATCAAGGATCTACAGGCGATTCCTCTGGGGGTAAATAAAGACGGCGTGCCGATATTATTAAAGGACGTAGCGCAAATTCGTCTTGGTCCACAGGCGCGTCGCGGCGTTGCTGAACTGAATGGCAAAGGTGAAGTCGTGGGTGGTGTCATCCTGATGCGTTTTGGTGAAAATGCCCTAACCACCATTCAGGCCGTTAAAGCCAAATTAAAGGAACTGTCGCGTAGTTTACCTGCAGGGGTGAAAATAGAAGAAACCTATGACCGTTCATCTTTGATAAAACGTTCGGTTGAAACACTTGGCCATAAGCTGCTGGAAGAATTTATTGTTGTGGCGATAGTCTGTGCCATCTTTCTTTTTCATATGCGTTCAGCACTGGTGGCGATATTGTCGTTACCGGTTGGTATTCTGATTGCATTTATTGTCATGAATCACATGGGTATCAGTGCAAATATTATGTCTCTGGGCGGTATCGCCATTGCTATTGGTGCGATGGTCGATGGCGCTATTGTGATGATTGAAAATGTGCATAAGCATATGGAACACGTAGAAGTCACCAAAGAAAATCGCTGGCAGATAATGAAAGAAGCATCGCTGGAAGTCGGCCCGCCATTATTTTTCTCATTATTAGTGATTACCTTCAGTTTTCTGCCGGTTTTTACTCTACAGGCGCAGGAAGGGCGAATGTTTGCACCATTGGCCTTTACCAAAACCTTTTCCATGGCGGGTGCAGCCTTTCTTTCTATTACTCTTGTGCCGGTATTGATGGGTTATTTTATTCGCGGCAAGATACTGGCTGAGGATAAAAATCCGATTAACCGGTTTTTGATTGCCGGTTACCGACCGTTTATTAATGGCATATTACATGCGCCAAAGACTGTTCTGCTGCTTTCACTCATTATCGTTGTGATTGGTTTCTGGCCGCTCAAACATCTTGGCTCAGAATTTATGCCTGAGCTTAATGAAGGCGATTTGCTGTATATGCCCAGTACCTATCCTGCGGTATCCATTGGTAAGGCTGAACAGATTTTACAGCAAACAGATCGACTGATAAAAACTGTGCCGGAAGTCAAAAGTGTGTTTGGCAAGGTTGGGCGTGCGCAGACAGCAACCGACCCGGCGCCGCTTACCATGATCGAGACCACCATTCAGCTAAAACCAAAGTCTGAGTGGCGGAAGGGTATGACTATCGACAAATTAAAACAGGAGCTGAATTCACTGGTTAAATTTCCGGGTATAACCAATGCCTGGGTAATGCCAATTAAGAATCGTATCGATATGCTGGCCACCGGGATTAAAACACCGGTTGGTATTAAAGTGGCCGGCCCCAGTCTTGATGAGATTCAGAAAATTGGTAAACGTATTGAGAAGGTATTAAAAAAAGTACCCGGTACAGTCTCTGTGTATGCAGAACGTGTGGCGGGCGGGCGTTATGTGACCATTGACATTAATCGTATTGCTGCTTCACGTTTTGGTTTAAACATTGCCGATATTCAGGATGTGGTAAGCACGGCATTAGGCGGTGTCAATGTCACCACGACGGTTGAAGGACTGGAGCGTTATCCGGTAAATATGCGCTATCCGCAGGATGTTCGTGATTCACTGGAAAAAATTCGTAATCTGCCAGTAGTTACTCCAGCGGGAGCCACCATCCCGTTAGCCGAAGTTGCCAATATTCGTATTGATGCTGGCCCAGGTTTAATTAAAACCGAAGATGCCCGCCTTAATGGCTGGATATATATTGATATTTCTGGACGTGACCTGGGGTCTTATGTTGTTGATGCACAAAAGGCAGTGGCTGAGAATATTAAACTGCCTACCGGTTATTCTTTGTCATGGTCCGGCCAGTATGAGTTTATGGTGCGCGCTGTTAAACGACTTAAAACAGTCGTACCGGTTACGCTGGTCATTATTATCCTGCTGTTGTACATGAACTTCAGAAATATTACCGAAGTGTTAATTATTATGGGTACCTTACCGCTGGCTCTGGTTGGTGGTTTCTGGTTACTGTATTTACTCAATTACAATATGTCGGTGGCAGTTGGTGTGGGTTTTATCGCGCTGGCGGGTGTCACCGTTGAAATTGGAGTGGTCATGCTGGTTTACCTGAAGCAGGCATTACAGAAACATATTGACGAAGCCAACCGTAAAGGTATCGATTTAACGGTTGATGAAATACGCACGGCGGTGACCGATGGTGCTCTACTACGCGTACGCCCGATTATGATGACTGCTGCGGCTATCTTTGCCGGGCTGTTACCCATTATGTTGGGCGGTGGAACCGGCTCACAGGTAATGCGTCGTATTGCAGCACCGATGGTAGGCGGTATGGTTAGCGCTACAATATTAACCTTAATTGTGATACCTGCTGTATTTCTGGTATGGAAAAGCATAGGTTTGAAAAAGCATAAATAATTATTATATGAACCAATCCGGTAGCAATTGATAATGAAAATTAGAATGGATTATTTTACCGATGTGTTATGTGTCTGGGCATATTCAGGGCAGATACGTCTGGATGAATTAAAACGAACCTTTGCGGATGAGCTTGAAATTAATTATCGCTTTGTGCCTGTGTTTGGTGCCGGTGTTCAGCATGTCCAGCAGGTGTGGAAAGATAAAGGTGGTGTAGCAGGCTTTAATGCACATTTACAAAAAGTGGCGAAAGACTGGCAGCACATAAGTCTGGCTACCGATCTGTGGATCAATGTTTCACCTGAGTCATCGACGTCGGCACATATTTATTTAAAAGCCATTCAGCTACTGGCAGAGCAGGGGAAAATTGATAATCAACCGGTGGCGGATTTTGATAACAGAAGCTGTTTTGAACAGATAATCTGGTTATTCAGGCACGGTTTTTTTGCGCAGGGTAAAGATATTGCACGCCGTCAGGTACAGGATGAAATAGCCACACAACTTGATTTGCCGTTAGCGGCTATTCATGAATTGATTGATTCCGGGCGAGCCTGTGCTGCCCTGCACATGGATGATAAAGCCAGCCAGAAATATCAGGTTCCGGGTAGTCCAACGCTGGTATTAAATGAAGGCAGGCAGTTATTGTATGGCAATGTTGGTTATCGAATTATGGATGCAAATATACGTGAGTTATTGCGTGATCCGGATCAGGGTGATGCAAGCTGGTGTTAACGTAGAGTGTTTGCATGAAACATATTGTTCCCACGTTTCGTGCGGTAATGATAAATAATGATGAGGTGATAGTTATGAACAAAACGAACCACAATAGTAAAAGTGATCTGACTGATCCTGTCTGTGGTATGACAGTCACTGAGGACAGTGATTATCATTTTAAATATGAGCATCATCAGTATTATTTCTGTAGTAGTGGTTGTCGTGACAAGTTTGTTGCCAGCCCGGAGGCGTATGATCAGCAGGCGGATAAGCATGAATCTGTTGCGTTAAAAGATCCGGTCTGCGGGATGGAGGTTACGGCAGATAGTGAACATCATCTTCAACATAATCATCATGATTATTATTTCTGTAGTCAGGGTTGTGAAGATAAATTTAACGCCTCACCGGAAAAATATTTATCTGTCGAGCAGCATAAAACCAATACAACTGCCGAGGTGGCAGATTACTGCCCTGATGGCAGCTGTGATATAGGTGCGGTTTTTTATACCTGTCCGATGCACCCGGAAATCAGGCAGGAACATCCGGGCGTGTGTCCAAAATGTGGTATGGCTTTAGAGGCGGCAGGAGAACCGGTGCCAACAACGCGTACCGAGTACACCTGCCCCATGCATCCTGAAATTATTCAGGATCATCCCGGTAGCTGCCCGAAATGCGGCATGGCACTGGAACCTAAAACCGTGGCAGCGGAAGAAAAAAATGCCGAGCTTGAAGATATGACGCGGCGCTTCTGGATAAGCACAGCACTGGCAATTCCCGTTTTTCTATTGGCTATGACGGCAGATCTGATGCCATCACTCCTTCCTGACAGGCTGTCTATGCAAACGGTACAGTGGATTGAATTTGTACTGGCAACGCCGGTTGTACTGTGGGGTGGCTGGCCCTTTTATGTGCGTGCTGTATTATCAGTAAAAACCTGGAATCTTAATATGTTCACTCTGATTGGCCTGGGTGTTTCTGTTACCTGGGTCTATAGTACGATTGCATTATTATTTCCCGCTATCTTTCCGGCCATTATGCAAAAGGACGGTGGTCTGGTATCGGTATATTTTGAAGCTGCGGCAGTGATTATTGCTTTGGTTTTGCTCGGCCAGGTACTGGAGTTACGCGCCAGAAGTCAGACTAATTCAGCCATAAAAATGCTACTTGGACTGGCACCGAATACGGCACGTATTGTTCGTGCTGATGGTGTTGAAGAAGATATTTCGCTTGAACGGGTTAAGGTTGGCGATTTATTGCGGGTTCGTCCCGGTGAGAAAATTCCGGTTGACGGCAGGGTTACTGAAGGCAGCAGTTCTGTCGATGAGTCCATGGTTACGGGGGAACCGCTTCCGGTAACCAAAACCGCCGGTGATCCGGTGATAGGCGCAACGGTGAATGGTACCGGCGGGCTGGTTATGCAGGCAGAAAAGGTCGGGTCTGACACATTGCTATCACAGATTGTGCATATGGTCAGTGAAGCGCAACGCTCACGCGCACCTATTCAGAAACTGGCTGATGTCGTCTCGGGTTATTTTGTTCCCGCAGTCGTTTTATCAGCCATTATAACTTTTATAGTCTGGAGTCTATGGGGGCCAGATCCGCGCCTGGCGCATGCTATCGTTAATGCTGTTGCCGTTTTAATCATTGCCTGCCCGTGCGCTCTTGGGCTGGCGACGCCAATGTCAATTATGGTGGGAACCGGCAAGGGTGCCACCATGGGCGTATTAATCAAAAATGCCGAAGCGCTGGAAACCATGGAAAAGGTTAATGTGCTGGTGGTCGATAAAACCGGCACACTCACCGAAGGTAAACCGGCGCTGGAATCGGTTATTGCAACCGGGGCTTTTGATGACGATGATGTATTACGTCTGGCTGCCAGCCTTGAACGCGCCAGTGAGCATCCTCTTGCCGAAGCCATTGTTAAAGGTGCAGAGGCTCGTGGTATTAAATTATCCCCGACGCTGGATTTTGCATCGGTCACCGGTAAAGGGGTGAAAGCTTATGTTGAAAAACATCAGGTTGTACTGGGTAATATCAAACTTCTGCAAAGCCTGAATATTGATACTGGTAAATTACCTGAACAGGCTGATATGAGGCGGGTAGGCGGACAGACCGTTATGTTTGTTGCCATAGATGGTAAAGCTGCGGGTTTGATCGGTGTTGCCGATCCGGTAAAAACCACATCAAAACAGGCTATTGAAGATCTGCATGATGCGGGTGTGCATGTCGTCATGCTTACCGGTGACAGTAAAACGACGGCAGCAGCCGTGGCACGCAAGCTGAATATCGACCGTGTTGAAGCCGAGGTATTACCTGATGAGAAAGCCAGTATTGTCAAGCAACTTCAGGAAGAGGGAAAAATCGTTGCCATGGCAGGTGATGGCATCAATGATGCACCGGCACTGGCACAGGCACATGTGGGTATTGCCATGGGAACCGGTACCGATGTTGCAATGGAAAGTGCCGGGGTTACCCTGGTAAAAGGTGACTTGCGGGGTATTGTTCGCGCCCGGCGCTTGAGTCATGCGGTAATGAATAATATCCGGCAGAATTTATTTTTTGCCTTTATCTATAATGCCCTGGGTGTGCCGGTTGCCGCCGGTGTTTTGTACCCGGTATTCGGTTTATTATTATCACCGGTTATTGCAGCGACAGCAATGAGTTTTAGTTCGGTATCGGTAATAACGAATTCACTGCGCTTAAGGAAAATAAAATTATAGGGCTTATGCACTTATGAGTTGAATTCAGGAGTTTATAAAAATATCAATAATAAAAATATCAATATAACCGTCTTTATTAACACTGAGGTGTGAATCATGAAATTTCGTAAAGTAACCGCCATTATTCGTCCCGGAAATCTTGAGGCAGTGGAAGAATGCCTGAAAAAAATGCATGTTCCAGGTATTAGCGTCACTAAAGTAAAAGGCTTTGGAGAATATGCAAATTTCTATGAATCTGACTGGATGTGTCAGCATGTACGTATAGAAATTTTTGTTGCTGCCAGACGAGCGGAAGAAATTGCCAAAGCGGTTATGGATGCAGCACATACCGGGGTTGAAGGGGACGGGATTGTTGCGATATTGCCCGTTGAATCGGTGTATCACATCCGTACAAAAGAAAAATGCCAGTATGACGTTTGTGTATGAGATTAATGCTAATCAGTGTTCGTCTTAGTAAACTATAAGCGGTATTAATAGTCCAAATAGCAGGAGGGTAATAAAATCCTGCCAACAGGACAGATACAGAATGAGCTGTGGTGGTTGCTATTCCAGAAGGTGCAATATGAAAAACAGTAATGAAGCATTTAAGGATGTAGTTTGTGGGATGATGGTAGGTTCTGATGAAATTTCTACTGATTATCAGGGTTGCCATTATGCCTTTTGTTCAAACCAGTGCCTGGAAAGATTTAAATCCAGTCCGCATTTGTATATTGGTTTTCCAGGTAGTGAAGCACCTGGACATGCAGGCGTGGAGATATTAAAAAAACGCCGTCTTAAACTATCTGAATCATTAACACATGAAACTGAAAACAGGGTAATCGAATGTCTGACATCAATGATGGGTATAAAACAGGTAGAAATAGAAGATGATCGTATCACCATTATCTATGATCTTATGCAGGCAACGGAAGCGCAGATTGAACAGGCCATTTGTGCGTCAAATATTGTATTAGGTGATGATCTTATGGAAAAGATCCGGCGCGCATTTGTGCATAATATGGAGGAAACGGAAATCGAGTCGATGGAAGCCAGACCTGTTTCATCACACAGCCATCATCATTAGATAAACTTCGCTATATTTATAAAACAGATACAGTATCTGCTATATTTATGAATAAATATTTTAACTATTCTGTTTCATAAATGCTTCAGGCCGATGACATCAAGAGTCTGTTTAGTTCATTGCTAAACAGCTATACCGATATATTTTTTATGCGGGGTCGTATCTCAGGGATTATTATACTTTTAATAACCCTGATTAATTATAATGCCGGTCTTTCTGGAATTCTATCGATTTTATCAGCTTATACCATTGCACGTATTCTTGGTTATCAGTCAACCTTTTTAAGTACGGGATATTTTACCTATAATGCCTTACTGGTTGGTCTGGCCATTGGCTATATGTTCCAGATATCTGCGCTAAGTATATTAATGGTAATTATTGCCGGAAGCCTGACAATGATCATTACTATTGTAACTGCCCAGGTTTTTTATCAGCTTTTTGGTCTGCAGATTCTAAGTATCCCTTTTATTCTTGTCAGTACCCTCGTTTATTTATCTGCAGCAAGTTTTACCAATCTCTATGTGGCAGATTTATACGCCCAGTCGCATCTACTGAATCTTAACCTGTTTCCGTACTGGTTAAGTGGTTATCTGAAATCACTGGGTGCAATTATTTTTATGCCCAATGAAATAACCGGCCTGCTTATTGCTTTATTACTGTTATTAAATTCGCGTATTTTATTTATATTGTCTTTGACAGGATTTGTTGTTGGCATTGTATTATATGGCAGTTTTACCGGTTCGGTTGAATCTGCGGCACTGGATATTAGTGGATTTAACTATATTCTGATTGCAATGGGGCTTGGTGGTATTTTTAATATTCCCTCCCTGAAGAGTTATAGTATTGGATTAATTGGCGTTGCATTTGCTACCTTAATTGCAAGTGCCGGGCATGTGTTCCTTTCCCAATACGGACTACCGATTTTTACCTTACCTTTTACCATTGTAACCCTGAGTTTTATCTACGCGCTGAATCTATTAAAGTACCCGTTACAAACACGGGTTTATCTGGGTACGCCAGAGCAGAATCTGGAGTATTATCTGACCAGTAAAGATCGATTTATCAGTAATTATGCCGCATTGTCATTACCGTTTAAAGGAAAGTGGTATTGCTGGCAGGGCTTTGATGGTGAATGGACGCACAAGGGTATTTATAAATATGCGTATGATTTTGTTATGCTTGATGCTGACAGGAAAACCTGTCTTAATGATGGCAGTAAACTGTCAGATTATTATTGTTTTGGCCAGGAAGTATTATCGCCTGTCCGTGGTCGTGTGGTAAAAGTAATACATTATCTGCCAGATAATACAGTTGGCTCGGTTGATATAGTCAATAACTGGGGTAACGAGATCATAATTGAAGATTCGAGAGGCTATATCGTTAAACTTGCACACTTTGCCAGTCATTCTATCCATGTGATTGAAGGCCAATGGGTGGATGTTGGTATGGTGTTAGGGTTGTGTGGCAATTCGGGCAATTCTCCTCAACCCCATATTCATATACAGATACAAAGTGATTATTCCGATGTGGCTGCCACACAGGCATTTGTTTTTGTAAACTATGCACAGTTACACAGGTTCCATTCATCAGGTTTACCACAGGTGCATACCGAGGTAAGAAACTGTCAGTTTGATTTATACTATGATCAGCTAAGCAATTTTGTTCTCGATGAAAAACTGAGTTATGATGTTTATCTTCAGGAAAATAAAATTGACAGTTTTTCTTTTCAGGTAAAGATGTCGGATGCAGCTGGTTATTATTTTGAAACCAGTAGAGGAAAGCTGTATTTTGGCAAACAGTATGGTAATTTTTATTTTTACAGCATAGAAGGCAATGACCCGTATCTTGAAAAGATATTTCTGGCTCTGTCCACGCTACCTTTATCCTACACAGCGGCATTGACATGGCAGGACAGGATAAATAATTCTCTGGTATTACATCGCTGGCAGTTAATGGCCGCAACGTTGTTGAATTCATTCTATACTACATTCATCAATACCAGAGCGGAATACTGTTATGTTGATGAAACCACCGTCCAAGGAAAAATAATAAATAATTTTTTTGGAATAGAAATAGACACACGTGTCCAGCTTGATCCGGTCAGCCGGTTTAAAACAATACAGGTTGGTGATATGCAGTTGCGGATAAAATAAGGCATATAAAATAAGGCAGATAAAATAAAATCGGGTATACATTTTGAAATATACGATACGAATATTAATATGGGGATTTATACTATTTCAGCTATCTGATGGTGTATCATTTGCCAGAGAACTAAGCCTGTCTCTTATACACATCTGACGCTGC
>WFMW01000048.1 GCA_015488885.1 Gammaproteobacteria bacterium
CCGATAGTAAAACTCCACAATAATTGCCCGGAATCGCCGATAAGCTGTGCCAGATACCTGATATCACGTTCCCAAAATGGCATCATGGTAATGCCATGAAAACCGGTTAACGCTAGCAGTCCCAGCATAAACCAGGCTTCATCCCAATGAGGACGACCACCTTGCAGGGCTTCACTGCCGGGTTGGCGCAGTCGCCAGTCAACGTTTTCCTGCGGGCAGCTTAAACTACAGTTACCACAGGAGGTACAGTAGCTGTTTTGCTGTATACGCCCCATCACCAACCAGGTGGGGCAGGGTTCGATATCCTTGTTGCCATGGTAGCAATCAAGGGTTTTACAGTCGGCGCAGGTTTTAGTATTGATGGGGCGCAGTTCGATGGGGGCGAGCTGTGAATAACAGCCAATAGTACGGCCAACTGGGCAAAAATAGCGGCAGAATGCATTACGCTCAAACACTAACATGGACATAGTTGCCATCACCACCATCAATAAAGCCATTAAGGCGGTGGTATATGGATTAGTGGTAATACCTACGCCCAGTTCAAGCCAGCTTAGGCCAATAAATAAAATTAATGCGGGGAAAATATTTCGCATTACCCGTGGTACGCGTAAATTCAGACTGGTATGAGCCGGTGCGCGCCGCCAGAGTCGGCGTTTTACCAGCCAGTGAGCCAAAGCATCCCACGGACAGATGGCACACCAGGCTGAACCGGCAAAAAATATGGAGATAATGATACCCGTCCACCAGATGTTCCAGGTGAACAGGGTAGCAATATTGCGTTGGGGTATTTGTGAACCGGATAAGCCGGCGATGATAATCAGTAAAAATATTGCTGTTATCAGTATTCTAATGGATAACAAAGGCCAGGGACTGGTTGTCATACGATGAATCCATTTGCCCACAACAGGTATCTGGCTGAAATAATATTTGCGGTGACTTGTCGTCGAGGAATGCGGTTGTGGTGAAATCATCAGCCACAGACTGATGATAACAATAAATACCAGTACAGCAATACCCCAACTTTCCGGTAAACCGGGATATGTCATCATCATGAGCTTTGATCCTGTTTAACCTGACTCTGGTGCGCGCGGCGAATACGCGCTCGTAACAGACGTTTGCGCTGAATAAGATTGACAGCAACCAAAGCAAAAACAATGACAGCAACCGTTATCCCCAGCGGACCAATAACCGGTGCCTTACCAATGCGCATTGGGAAGTCGACAATATAGGGCGCACCGCCAGCATGAAAACTTGCACTAATGATATAGCTGCCTCGTTTCAAAAATTCAAAGTTCTGCCGATAGACATTATCAATAGGGGGTTGTACCCCCAGAGTTTCTTCATTACTGCTAAACCAGCTATCATCACGTACCTTGAATGTAATCTTGCCGGTAAAAGGCTGATTATTGTCGATACGTTTGGCATACAGATTGATGCGTCCCGGTTGATTAGGGCGGGGGAAAGCAGGGAATACCATATAGGTAACATAGTAGTCGCCAATCTGTGTTTCTACCTGCATACTGGGTGGTGTGTTAGAGTCTTCGTTCAGACTATAGGCAGGCCGACCCAGTACATGGTGTGCCTGTGATACAGGGATCACCGGTAGCAATAGTAAAATTAAAATCAGCTGTTTTATCTGTATTCTCATTTAAGTTATTTACTAAAGGTTCAACTTATATTCTTGACGGTGTGATGGTGCCCATGGAACGATCCACGATGCGAATAGGTAAACTTGGTTGTGGGCAGACCTCAACACATAAGCCACAACCTACGCAACCTTTTTGCACCACTGGGCGGTACTGATTCCATAATTTAAAGTTAATAGCCTTTTCCCCAATCGGGCAGGCACTCACGCAGGCACCACAGATACCACGGTCAACCCACGGATAACAGGCCGTGCGGTCAATCTGAGCGATGCCCATGGTAACTTTTTCACGGGCGGTAACGGAAAGTGCATTTGTTGGGCAAACTTTCATGCATTTGCCGCACAGGGTACAGCCCCTTTCCTCCGGGTTGATGTAAGGAATATTTACCCGTCCACCGCCATCACGTTCATGAAAAAGCACACAATGTGGTGGGCATACTTCACTGCATAGCCCGCATCCGATACAGGCACTGGCAAATTCTTCCGGGTCAGCTAAGGCACCGGGCAAGGGTATTTCACGTCGACTGCGGGTGGCTGCCTGAACTTTAGGTGACAGCAGTGATGACAGACCATAAGGCAGACTGGCTGCAGCGAGTACACCTGTGCCAAAGATTACCTGTTGGATAAAACTACGCCGTTTCATTTGATTGCCTCCTGTTTGGTCGATGAGTTTTTACCCTGTTCACGTTTATACAGGTGTCCAAGATGTCCGGGTCCCTGATTTGGCTGGTCAGTTATTTTTATTTCAAAGGTAAGCGCATCGGTCGGGCATATAGCAATACAGGCTGTGCAGTTATTGCATTCCTGACCAAAATTATCATGCAACGGATCAAGCCCAAATTCACATACTGCGTTACACATCGCACAGTCATTGCAGGTTTTAACCAGACGCTGGATACGTACCAGACGGAAGTGCCCAAGTAATGAATACAGGGCTCCACCCGGGCACAGGTAACGACAGAAGCCACGACGTGCGACAAGTAAATCAAACAATAAAGTGATAACGAAAAAAATACTGCCGGCACCGAACCCGCCAAGCGCAATACCATAATATAACTCACGTCCGACAATCGCAGGTGGGTAAATGGCTGCTACCAGAACTGAACCCGTAATGGCGGATAGAATCAAGCCAACTAGCAGGATAAGGTATTTTAACCGCCGGTCAAAATGTCGGTTACCAACAGGCAGTCCGGCACGGTGTGCCCAGGCCGCCAGATTGGTATTGAGTTCGTACAGAAAAGTTGCCGGGCAAATCCAGCCACAGAAAAAACGACCAAAAATAAGCGTTAACAGAACCGGGATTAATGCGGTTAATACGAATGGCCAGTAAATAGTGAGCCCCGCGGCAATCTGGCTAACTACCGACAACGGGTCACTCAGTTGTAAACCAAAAAAAGTTCCCGACCAGGTATTGCCCTTGATGACATCAAGGCCTTTCGCCGGGTTTTCGGTGAACGGGGAGGTTAAAGTTGCCATTACATTGTAAATGTCTTTATCTGCATTGCTGAGTAGATCATAACCGTGTGCGGCGACGAAAGTTTGATACATATGCAGAAAAGGTAACAAAATTAACATACTGAATACTATAATAAGAGATACCCAGCGTAGTTTGTTAAGGTGTCGGTATAAAGTTAATGGTTTTTTATTCACGATTTTAATCCTTTGTTCAGGTGTAACAAAACGCTAATAGTAAATTTTAAGTATTGTTAATCTATCAAACAACGACCTTGAGGAAATTGATATAGGTTAACTTTTAGCGTTCTTTTTTTAGCCGTAATCAGGAATAATTCGAATGGCCTGTGGCATCTGGATACAGGCGCGTTCACATAAACCACAACCGACACATTTATCCAGTACATGGGGTTGTTCCATCCAGCCTACACGAATTGCTACGTCGGCCAGAGGACAGGCGCGATAACAGACGCCACAGCTTTGTCCCTGCCAGGACAGGCACAGACTACGATCAACCACAGCGTGCCCCATGTGAACCTTATCCAGAATGGGTTGCATGAGTTCGGGAACAGGGGTGATGGCATCAGTTGGGCAGATATCGCCACATTTCATACATAAAATACAGGCCTGATCACGTGGAATAATATAAGGGGTATCGAGTGAGGCGGTGCCATTTTCCAGGCCAAAATAGCGAATACAGCGATTCGGGCAGACTTCACCACATTGCCCGCAGTGGATACACCGGGCAACAAAATCAGCTTCAGCAAGTGCACCGGGAGGGCGCAGATAACGTTGTGATAACAGGCGTTGTCCGGTAAAGGCCTGTGCAGGGTTAATTGCCAGCGCCGAGGCGCTGGCAATTAAGGTTTGTAGAAAATGGCGACGTTTCACCTCTTTACACCATCTATTTTCTCATTTAGACCTTCTCGATTCGGCAGGCTGATTTTTTGAAATCTGCCTGACCGGAAACCGGGTCGTATGCACGGTTAGTGACAGCATTTGCCAGCCATTTATTTTTCGATGGCTCAGCACTGTCCGCAACCGAGAGGTTCCAGGGGCTGAAGAAATAACCGCGTGAAACACTGTTACGAGCCGGTTTTACCAGGCTGTGGGTGCCTACCTGTGCAAACGCTTCCATATGACCGCGACGGGTTACCAGACGCACCTTGTCACCATCTTCAATACCTAGTTCTTTGGCATCGTCAGGATCCATTTCTACATACATTTCAGGTACCAGACGACGGGTCGTTGGGCTACGTAATGATTTAGCAGTATGGAAATGTTCATATACCACACCCAGCCCCAACCAGTACGGATATTTGTCTTTAGGAATATCTTCCCAGCGTTTACCCAGATGTTCAAAGTCAGGTAAATCCGGGGTTAAACCATTATCGCGAGCTTTGACCAGCAAGTCATGGTGATCAATGGTATAGAAACCTTTATCGGCACCAAATCTCATCAGCTGTTTGGTAATGGCTTTACGGTTGGTGTAATCCTGTTTACAAAGTACCATATGGACTTTTCCATCTTTAGTACGGAAATCACCATAAGGACGGTCAGACCAATTGCCTTCCTGATGCATATAACGTCGTTCTGTACCACCGGCTTTGGCAATAGCATAGGTAGGTGCAGGCCATTGAATACCACGCAGGTTGGCCAGTTGTTGATAAGGGCTGACTTTATCACGTTTTTCAACTTCAAGAATACCGGTCAGATCAGTATCAGTCTTTACCGATGCACGACATATATCACGGAAAACTTCTTCCGCATTATAAAAACCTTTTTCATCTTTGGAATAAGGAATAATCTTGTCGCCATCCATACCCAGAAGTGTTGACACTTCCTTGATTTTATCCATAACCATATCCATATCAGGTTTACAGCCTTTGGGTGGTTCTGCTGCTTTCTGCAGAATATTAAAGCGTCGTTCCGAACTGATGTAGGTACCATTTATCTCACCCCAGGTAGCGGCAGGGAAGATAACATCCGCATACAGATTATTGGGTGCGTGACGATAAATCTCCTGGGCAATGGTAAAGGTTTTAGTTAACGCAGGGCGTGACAGATGCCAGGAATCGGGTAAGTCGATATGCGTGGCATAGACCAGAAACATGGCTTTTACATCACCCTTAAGTGCCCGTTCCATCATGCCGACGGCCATGCCGGAGTTGTCAGAATGCATGGCCATAGTCAGGTTTTTCTCTGGAATACGCCACATTTTTGCCATATGTTTGCGGTGTTTATTGTTTTTTAAACCAATATTAAATGGTAGACGTCCAGTCAGACCACCGGTAAAACGTTCACCCATCGCATTAGGTTGGCCTGTCATGGAGAATGGTCCACAACCCGGTTTGGCAAGATTACCAGTTAAGGCCAGCAGGTTGACAATAGAGATAGTATTATTTTGGCCATGAATGTGCTGGTTGTAACCTATGCCCCACATGATTATCACACCACCGTAACCACCTTTGTCTTTAACATTCCATTGTTCTGGTGATTTTTTCTTGCTGCGGGCAAGACGTTTGCGAGTTGCATCTGCAAACATGCCGGCAATGCGGCGGATAAGTTCGGGTGAAACATCATGGTTCGGCCCACCCATCCGATCCTGTACCTGTTCTGGACTATAGTCTTTGAGTACACCATCAGTGTATTTTTTCCAGCCATCGGTATGGGCTTTCATGAATTCCCAGTCAATGACGTCTTTATGCTCTTTTAGCAGAACATGGGCAATTGCATTGAGGAAACTAATATCACCATTGAGAATAGGTACGTGAACAGAGTTGTCGGGGTTGATATCGGCATAACCCTGTGCAGTACCTGTACGGCGTGGGTCAACCACAACGGTAGGAATATCCGCTTTTTTCTTGTGATCGGCAATACGCCAGAAAATAATAGGATGTGATTCACGCGCATTATGACCAAAATGCATAATCATGTCACATAACTCAAGATCCTTGTATGCCAGCGGCGGTGTATCAGAGCCTAATGTTTTAAAATAACCGGTTACAGCGGATGTCATACACATACGGGCATTGGCTTCAATGGTATTAGAACCAAGTACACCTTTCATAAACAGGTTTTCCATGTACTGACCTTCCACCGATAATTGGCCGGAACCATACAGGCCGATGGAATTGTGACCATCCTTTTTAACAAAATGAGCGATTTTATGAGCCACCATTTCGGATACTTTTTCATAGGGGGCACGTACGAAGTGTTCGTCAGCAAATGAACCCTTGGTTTTACTGACATAACTCAGGTCACCATGACCAGGTTTGTTCCATTCTGCCCAGACATCTTTGCGTACATAGCTGTCACCTTCAAGGCGGTCAACATACATGGGTTCGGCGGCTGTCAGGCCTTTAATGCACTGCAGCCCACGGTTTGTTGGATGTTGCTTATCTGGCCGCATGGAAACAATCTTGCCATTTTCAACCTGAATAACGGTACCACAGCCAACCCCACAATACGGGCATTGAGCCAGAGCGGTAGTTCGTGATGCCGATTTTGTTTCGTTGGTGATTGCTGCTTCCAGTTCCGGGTTATGAGCGGTAAACAGACTTGTGCCTGCTGCTGCGCTGGTGACAAAGGCGCTGCCTTTCATAAAATTACGGCGATTAACTTTTATACGTTTCATTGAGTATGTCCTCTTTCAGGCTCTATATAGAGCCGTTGTCTTGTTACTTTATTTACTTTTTGCTGCGTTTTTTGCGGGTAAGGTTCGCATATAGGCGATAACATCATCAATATTCTGTGGTGTCAGATGCGCCAGGCCCTCCGAACCGCTGAAGCCGCGCATTTGCGTGTTGGAGCGGCCATGACTGATTGTTTCGCGAATAAAACCATCAGATACCTTGCTCTGGAATCCCGCAAAACCAATGGCAGTACCGCTACCACCAGATGCATATCCATTGCCATCTATGCCATGGCAGGTAGAGCAAATTTCAACAAACCATACTTTCCCCAAATCGGGATCACCCTTGGTTTTGGGTTCATTATTAACATGTGCTGAAATATTGAAACGTTTTGAGAAGGAGCGTAAATAGGCGACAATATCGCTAATTTTTCTTTTACCAAGTTGCACCCATGGTGGCATAGCCGTTCCCGGACGACCATCTTTGATGGTGCTCTCAAAAAATTTATCTGAAGCAATACTGAGTAATTCCGGATTGGTTAAGGATGGCGCAAAGCCGACTTTACCAACACCGTTTGCCTGATGACAAACCAGACAATTCTGGTTATACAATTGCTTGCCTTTTTTTATTGTGGCTTTACTGGCAGCCAGTGTTGTGACGCTTGTCGTTGTGAGTAATAGCCCTGTTAGCACTATAGCTAATTTAGAGAGGGCGGGTTTTGTTGGCATATCAATTCCCCTGTTGTTCATGAATGAGTTATATGACTATATAATTACGTTATAAGACACAGTAATAGTAAGGGTTTGATCTGTGAGTTCCTTGACTCATGTCAAGAAATAGTCAGGTAAGATATAAGTTATTTGTATATTTAACAAGTGGCACTCTAATATTTTGTCTGTTCATGAAAGTGGGGAGAGGGTAGTGGAGATGAATTGAAATGACAGGATTGTATATTCGGCCTGATTTTATGCCTTGATCTACATCAACCTGTGGCTCTTATAGAAACTTAATCTCCCGCCCATCTAAAAAAACGACCGGGAGTTAAGGGTATTTTCTTACTAATTTAAAAATAAGTCTCTATAATCCCTGTGTTAGTGCCAGTATTCATCTTATTCCTGATTTTTGTTTTTCTGCAATAGTCTAAATATGAAAGGGAATCGGGCAGGTTTCTGGTTTAACAAAATAAAAATTAAAGAGTTAACTATATGATATTACCAGTTATATTGTCAGGCGGTTCGGGCACACGGTTATGGCCATTATCAAGAAAGATGCATCCCAAGCAGTTATTGCCGTTAATTAATGATACATCTATGTTGCAGGATACGATTAACCGCCTGGGTGCTGCGGAGGAAATCAACCGTGCGCTTATTATCTGTAACGAGCAATACCGCTTCATGGTCGCCGAACAGGTGCACCATAGTCAGATCAAACAGTCTGACATTATTCTTGAGCCGGTAGGGAAAAATACCGCGCCGGCGATTGCACTGGCAGCAATTCACGCAACCGAAAATGATGAAGACCCGGTTTTACTGGTACTGCCAGCCGATCATGTGATTGAAAATGTAGCCGCCTTTCATCTGGCGTTAAAAACCGGATTAAAACAGGCGCAGGCTGGTAATTTTGTTACCTTTGGTGTGGTACCGGATCGTGCTGAAACCGGTTTTGGTTATATTAAAGCCAACCGCTCACAGGGGGAGAATAATTATTACCCGGTAGATAAATTCGTTGAAAAACCCGATGCGGAACATGCCTTGCTCTATCTGCAGGAGGGCGGTTATTACTGGAACAGCGGTATGTTCATGTTCAAGGCATCGGCTTATCTGGTGGCCTTGCAGCAGTTTGCACCGGAGATTGCCGCTGCCTGCGAACATGCCTGTGAAAAAGCCAGTCGTGATATGGACTTTATTCGTATTGGTATCGATGAATTTAAGCACTGTCCGAGCGATTCGATTGATTATGCCATTATGGAAAAAGTCGCCAATGCGGTGGTGATACCGGTGGATATTGGCTGGAGTGATGTTGGCTCATGGTCGGCTCTGCATGATATCGGTCACAGTGACCAAAATGACAATATTCTCATCGGCGATGTAAAAAGTCGTGCCACCCGTAACAGTTATGTTCGTGCGGAAACCAGGCTGGTTGCCACGCTGGGTGTAGAAAATTTAATTATTGTCGATACCGATGATGCCTTACTGGTGGCAGACAGGGAACGTGTACAGGATATAAAGGCTATTGTTGAAGAACTGCAAAATGAAAACCGTGATGAAGTCCTGATACATAAACGTGTATGTCGGCCCTGGGGTTGTTATCAGGGTATTGACGCAGCAGAACGGTTTCAGGTTAAACGTATTACCGTTAATCCAGGTTCTATCCTGTCGCTGCAATTGCATCACCACCGTTCTGAGCACTGGATTATAGTGAGTGGCACGGCAAAAGTGACCCGTGGCGAGGAAATATTTTCGCTCACTGAAAATGAATCGACTTATATTCCACTTGGCGTGAAACATCGTCTGGAAAATATTGGTAAAATACCGCTCGAAATTATTGAAGTGCAAACTGGCAGTTATCTGGGTGAGGATGATATTGTTCGCTTTGACGATATCTATGGTCGGCAGCAATAAACCGGATAGCAGTCAGAGCTTTTCCACGTAAACCAATAAAGGAAAAAGTTAAACAAAAATGAAAATTACAATATTTGGTTCCGGCTATGTCGGACTGGTAACCGGTACCTGTCTGGCTGAAGTCGGCAATGACGTTTTATGCATGGATGTTGATGAAAACAAGATTGAACAGCTAAAAAACGGGCTTATCCCCATTTATGAACCTGGACTGGAAACCATGGTGAAAGAAAACCATGCAGCTGGACGGCTTAATTTCACGGCTAATGCAGCAAAGGCAGTCGAACATGGTCTGTTTCAGTTTATTGCTGTCGGCACACCACCGGATGAAGATGGTTCAGCTGATTTACAATATGTTCTGGCCGTGGCAGATACGATTGCTGAACATATGACAAGCTATAAAATTGTCATTGATAAATCGACAGTACCGGTTGGTACGGCTGATAAGGTCCGCGAAATGATCCGCCGTAAACTCAAACAGAGAAACCTTAAGCTGGAGTTTGATGTGGTATCAAATCCCGAGTTTCTCAAGGAAGGTGCTGCGATCGATGATTTCATGAAGCCAGATCGTATTATTATCGGCACTGATAATCCACGCACCACTGAATTGCTCAAAGCCATGTATGCGCCGTTCAATCGTAATCATGATCGTATTATTGCTATGGATATCCGCTCTGCCGAGCTGACCAAATATGCAGCAAACTCCATGCTGGCGACAAAAATCAGTTTTATGAATGAACTGGCCAATCTGGCTGAACATCTGGGGGCTGATATTGAAAATGTCCGCCAGGGTATCGGTTCGGACTCGCGTATTGGTTATTCCTTTATTTATCCTGGCTGTGGCTATGGTGGTTCCTGTTTTCCCAAGGATGTGAAAGCACTGGAACGTACCGCAAGGGAAGTTGGTTATCATGCCGAATTACTCAGTGCTGTTGAAAATGTCAACGATCGTCAGAAAGAGGTTTTGTTTAATAAAATAAGCCAGTATTTTAAGGGTGATTTGAAAGGTAAGAAATTTGCTTTATGGGGTTTGGCTTTTAAACCGAATACGGATGATATGCGTGAAGCACCCAGCCGGGTTTTGCTTGAAGCGTTGATTGATGCCGGTGCCAGTGTGCGGGCCTATGACCCGGAAGCTATGGAAGAAGCACGACGAGTTTATCCAGATAAAGCAGGATTAACGCTGTGTGAGGAAGGTTGTGATGTACTTGAAGGTGCCGATGCATTATGTATTGTTACAGAATGGAAAAATTTCTGGAGCCCTGATTTTGAAAAGATGAAATCATTGATGGCGCAGCCGTTAATCTTTGATGGCCGTAATCTGTTTGAACCTGAAGTTATTCAGGCGCATGGATTTGACTATATTAGTATTGGCCGTGAGAAAATGATGCCGTCAGCCGATGACCAAAAACAATAGTAACTACTCAGCTAACCGCTGAAATCTACCAGCTATGCGTTGAAAAATGGACATTTACACTTGTAAACTCACATTTTTCGCCTTGATCTGTCGAATTTCAGCGGCAATCTGAGCAGTTACGATTATATTTAACTACCCGCTGAGTAGTTACAAACAATAAAGGAAAGCAATGAAACAGACATTAATCAATAAACTCGAAAATAAAACAGCAACTATCGGTGTGGTAGGTCTCGGCTATGTTGGTATCCCATTATCCATGACTTTTACCGATGCGGGTTATAAAGTGCTTGGCTTTGATATCGATCAGACTAAAATTGAGGCAATTTCGGCAGGTAAAACCTATATTAAACATATCCCTGACCAGGCAATTAGTAATGCGATCAACAAAGGTTTGGTTGCCACAACTGACTTTAGTCGTGCTACTGAAGCTGACGCATTAATCCTGTGTGTGCCCACACCACTGGATTTACACCGTGAGCCTGATCTAAGTTTTGTGCTGGATACCATGGATTCACTACTTCCCTATTTACGAGAAGGTCAGGTGGTTTCGCTGGAAAGCACGACCTATCCGGGCACCACGGATGAAGAACTGAAACCGCGTATCGAGAGTACCGGCTTGCGCGTGGGTGAAAATATTTTTCTGGTCTATTCACCCGAACGAGAAGATCCGGGTAATCCAGATTTTAATACCCGAACGATTCCCAAGGTCTGTGGTGGTGACAATGAAGCCAGCCAGCAGGCTGGTCTTGCCCTGTATCAGCATGTTATTGATAAGGTTGTGCCAGTGAGTTCAACCCGTGCCGCTGAAATGACAAAGTTGCTGGAAAATATTCATCGTGCGGTGAATATTGGTCTGGTTAATGAAATGAAAACCGTGGCAGATAAAATGGGCGTTGATATTTATGAGGTCATTGATGCGGCCGCCTCCAAGCCCTTTGGCTTCGTGCCTTACTACCCTGGTCCTGGTCTGGGTGGGCACTGTATTCCGATCGATCCTTTTTATCTGACCTGGAAGGCGCGTGAATACGGGGTTAATACACGATTTATTGAACTGGCCGGTGAAGTCAACAGTGCGATGCCGAATTATGTGTTGAATAAAATTGTCGGTGGTCTAAATAACCAGAAAAAAGCCATTAACGGCAGTAAAATTCTAATGTTGGGGATTGCGTATAAAAAGAATATTGACGACATGCGTGAATCGCCATCGGTTGAAATTATGCAGTTGATCCATGATGGTGGTGCGAAAATTCATTATGCCGACCCATATGTGCCGGTGTTTCCAAAAATGCGGCGTTACGCGTTCCAGTTAAATAGCGTAGCCGTGACCGCGCAGACGATTGCAGATTACGACTGTGTGGTAGTCGGCACGGAACACGATGATTTTGACTATGCCATGATACAACGGGAAGCAAAATTAATTGTTGATGCTCGTGGTAAATACCGGGGTGAGTATGAGAATGTGGTTCATGCATAAATATAGTTTATGCATAGTATATTCAGCAGTCAGCAGGTATTGCCACACCTTCAATATGCAGGAAATCTATTAACCTGATTAATGGCAGCCCTATCAGCGCATTAGGGTCATCGCCACTCAGGCGTTTAAACAGGCTGATTCCCAGACCTTCCGATTTAAAACTACCAGCACAGTTATAGGGCTGTTCTTTTTTCAGGTAGCTGGTAATGGTTATCTCATCCAGATCCCTGAATTCAACTGTATAGGGCACACAGGTGCTTTGATAATGTGAGCTGGTGGCATTAAGCAGACATAAACCGGTCTGAAAAATAACTTTTTGCCCGGATGCGGCTTTTAGCTGAGCCACGGCAGTTTTAAAATTTCCTGGTTTATCAAGTTTTTTGCCATTCAGTATAGCACTCTGGTCAGAGCCGATAATCAGTGCATCTGGATAATGGCTGGCAATATTTTCAGCCTTGGTTCGTGCCAGACGAACGACCATGGTTTCAATGGTTTCATTATCCAGTGCGGTTTCATTAATATTCGGTGATGCGCAGATAAAATCCAGCTGAAGTTGTTGCAGTAATGCTTTTCGATAGGGGGAGGTTGAGGCAAGCACAATTTTCATCAATCGGGATCACTTATGGTGAGAATAGCAGGAAGCGGATAATAGTAAACATATAATTTTAACCTGATTTAAAAAAATATGCTTGTTTTTAATGATTTTAGGACATAGTACGGAGCCTGGTAAACTATACAAAAATGCTAAATTGCTTTAAAATATGCTGATTATGCCGATGCAGTTATCCGATACCATGAATTTTATGCATCAGGTGGCCTCCCGGTTTAGTTTTGATGGTCAGGTGGCATTATCCCGGTTCGAGCGCCTGGCAGATGTATTACTGGATCAGGCTGGGCAGGTGTCTGTCGGGCTGGAATTCGGTATGAGTATCGGTTATGCCAGTTTAAAAGGACAGATTGTTGCTGATTTACAGCTTGAATGCCAACGCTGCATGCAGCCGATGCCTCTGGCAATCAATAACCGGTTCAAATTTGCTTTTATTCATGATGAAACAGAAATTGACTCTGTACCGGGTCTATTTGAACCTTATCTGATAACAGGTGATGAGCAGTCAATAATAAATCTTCTTGAAGATGAGATTTTACTGGTTTTGCCAATGGTAGCCAGGCATGAGCAGGCCTGTTCTGATTATATGACTAAACAGAGAGAACGGGTAAGAGCAGAGAAACAGGCATCACATCCTTTTTCTGCTTTAAAGGCATTAAAAGTAGCAAAAGAATAAACTCAGGTATTAAATATTAATCAGGTATTAAACCCGAAACCATTGATCTGGAATCTGTTAACTCAGGAATGTATTAACCCTGAGGCAGGCTCCTGATTAGTGTTTTTTTATAATCAGTTTTTTAAGTTTTAGGAAGTACTGACTGTGTCAGTGTTTTCTTCGATAGTTAAATTTAATTTTCAGGAGACAGCCGTGGCCGTTCAAAAAAGTAGAAAGTCCCGTTCTAAACGTGGTATGCGTCGTGCACATGATGCATTAGGTAACCCAGCATTATCTGTTGATTCAACCTCAGGCGAAACGCATTATCGTCACCATATTACCGCTGATGGCTATTACAAAGGTCGTAAAGTTATTAGTACTGACGATGCCTTTGATGACGAATAATTAATAGTGACCTTTGAATAATTCATCAATCGATATCTTATGATTAAAACTGTCTGTTTCTTTGTTGTAGAATTTTGCAATAGACTTGCTCAACATTCAGTTATTGTGTGCAGTACACGCACTGAATCAGCATGTTTCAACCACAAGCTGTTTAACCCGGACGTAATCAGCAATTCTCTGATTAACAGCAGGTTATTTTTCAACCGCTTTATTATTCTTCTTCAACATCAGTAATGCTTCATGTCTGAGCTGGCAGTCATTGCACTTGATGCCATGGGCGGTGATTTTGGTATTGATGTTGTTATACCTGCGGCAGCACATGTATTAAAGAAAAATAACCGTATTCATATCATTTTAGTGGGTGATGAACCGACTATTCGCGGTTATGCAGAACATCATGCTATAACACTGATGAGAGATGGCGCTGATTACACTAATAATGCTATCAGTGTACACCATGCATCCGAAGTGGTAGCAATGGATGAAGAGCCTGCTATTGCCATGCGTAAGAAAAAAGATTCATCCATGCGTGTGGCCATTAATCTGGTGAAACAGGGGGTTGCCCAGGCTGCAGTGAGTGCGGGTAATACGGGTGCTTTAATGGCAACAGCAAAGTTTGTACTTAAAACCCTGCCGGGGATAGATCGTCCGGCAATAAGTACAACGCTTCCTTCTGTGCATGGACATACCCATATGCTTGACCTTGGCGCAAACGTGGACTGTGATGCCGATAATTTATTACAGTTTGCCGTAATGGGGTCTGTTTTAGCTGAAGCTGTAGACAATGTCAGCAAGCCAAAAATTGGTTTGTTAAATATCGGTTCAGAACCCGGCAAGGGAAACGCTCAGATTAAGGAAGCAGATAAAATTTTACATACAGCACCGATTAATTATATTGGTTTTGTTGAAGGTAATGATATTTACCTTGGTGATGTTGATGTCGTAGTCTGTGATGGTTTTGTGGGTAATGTTTCACTGAAAACATCAGAAGGCGTGGCAAAAATGATCAGTCATTTTATGAAGCAGGAGTTTTCCAGTGGCTTATATAACCGCATGGCTGGTTTACTGGCGCTACCAGTTTTAAAAGCCCTTAAAAAACGCATTGATCCACGTATGTATAATGGTGCATCAATGCTGGGTCTGAATGGTATTGTTATCAAAAGTCATGGTGGGGCAGATGTTTTTTCTTATGCGAACGCCATTAACATTGCCCTGTTAGAAATAGAAAAATCTGTACCTGAATATATTCGTCATTGTATGGCTCCTTTACTGGTGCCTCTGACTGAGAAAGATAAAGGGGAAAATAGTTGAACTACGCAAGAATTATCGGTACTGGTAGCTATCTACCCGAAAAAATTATTACCAATTTTGATCTCGAAAAAATGGTAGACACCACAGATGAGTGGATTCGTTCGCGTACGGGGATCGAGCAGCGTCATGTTGCCGCAGAAGGGCAGTTTACCGTTGACCTGGCTGAACAGGCAGCACGTCGTGCGCTTGAAGCAGCGGGAAAAACCTCCGCTGATATCGACCTGATTATCGTGGCAACCACCACTGCCGATAGGGTCTTTCCCAGTACCGCCTGTCTGTTACAGCAACGTCTGGATATCCATGGCTGTGCCGCCTTTGATGTACAGGCAGTCTGTACCGGGTTTATTTATGCACTGGGTGTTGCCGATAAATTTTTTCGTACTGGTTCCAGTAAATGTGCGCTGATTGTTGGCGCGGAAACTCTATCACGTATTCTTGACTGGAATGATCGTAACACCTGTGTTCTGTTTGGCGATGGTGCTGGTGCGGTTGTGCTTGAACAGAGCAATGAAGCAGGGATATTATCTTCGCATCTACATGCTGATGGTGCCTACGAAAAATTGTTATATACTCCTTATGGCGTGTCACGTGGTTTATCTGAACTGCTTGATGGCGCTGGTGGTATTGCGATGAAGGGGAATGAAGTGTTCAAGGTGGCGGTAAATACACTGGGCCGCATTGTTGATGAAACGCTAGCCTGTAACAATATGGATAAATCTGATATTGACTGGCTGGTACCGCATCAGGCAAATATTCGTATTATCAATGCCACCGCAAAAAAACTTAAAATGTCACTGGAACATGTCGTGGTGACGGTCAATAAACATGGTAATACATCCAGTGCATCGGTTCCTCTGGCGCTGGATACGGCGGTACGTGATGGTCGTATCAAACGCGGTGAAGTGCTAATGCTGGAAGCTTTCGGTGGTGGGTTTACCTGGGGTTCGGTTCTACTTAGATACTAACGATAGATACTAACAACTTCGCTATAAATAACAAAAGTATGACAATACTTGGCAGCATTCCTGTACTTGCAAGCAAAGATGTACATAACGCTGTGGTTTTTTATCAACAGGCATTTCAGTTTGTTATGGTTAATCAACGTATTGATAGTTCTGTGATGCCTGAAAAAATACGATGGGCGCATCTCAAAAGCAGTCATACCGCATTAATGCTTGAAGCGGTTGATAATAATATACAGCAGATTTGTTGTAGCCGTCTGTATTTTTATACCGATGAAATAAATTCACTGCATCATTATCTGATTGCAAAAGGCTACCATCCTGAGCATTTATACAATACCGATTACCGTATGCGGGAATTTACTATTTTTGATCCAGACGGTCATCAGCTTACTATTGGGCAGAGATTGTCCCTCTAACTCACGGCACCAGACTTCTGGCCGTTAAGATCTGTTTCAAATCAGCTTTCCCTTACCATGGCTTCTGTTCTCAGACAGACTACTGGAGCAATATCATACTGTTTTAATATTCTAATGTATTGATTTAGCAAAAGTTTTTGTTGTTTTTTTTTACCCGCCTGATATACAATTAAGCTTCCACTATAAATCAAGAAATGGAGCTGGAATGGCTGAACGTGAAACAGGTACCGTAAAATGGTTTAATAACTCAAAAGGATTTGGTTTTATTGAAAGAAAAGATGGTGAAGATGTGTTTGTGCATTTCAACCAGATTCGAGGGGATGGTTATAAATCACTTGCTGATGGACAACAGGTTGAGTTTACTGTTGTTAAAGGTGAAAAAGGTTTTCAGGCGGAGGATGTTGCGCCCTGTTAAATTGTGATAACTAGCAATCGTTTGCAACGATAGTGAATGCCCGCATAGAATTATAATTCTATGCGGGCAGGTATGGCAGGTTAATGTGCGTTGTCTGTTTTTGCATGCGTGAGCATTTCTTCTGCATGTACACGAGATTGTGCGGTAATCTTAACACCGCTTAACATACGTGCAATTTCCTCTATACGTTGTGCTGGGGTCAGGCTGACGACATGACTACTAACATTATGACTGCGTGTATGTTTTTCAACCAGCAGATGATGTTGTCCCTGTGAGGCTACCTGCGCTAAATGAGTAATACAGATCAGCTGATTAGTCTGGCCGAGTGAAGCCAGGTGCTGGCCGACTATATCAGCAATCCCTCCGCCAATCCCACTGTCAACTTCATCAAATATTAATGTTGGAATTTTGCTGGTTTTAGCAATTATCATCTGAATTGCCAGGCTGATACGGGCGAGTTCGCCACCGGATGCAACGCGGGCAACAGGTTTACAGGTCTGCCCGCTATTTGCGGTGACGGTAAATTCAATTTTATCGAGACCGTGAGCGCTGTATTGTGTGGTATCAGTCGAATTTATTTCAATAATAAATTTGCCACCACTCATGCCTAGTGTCTGCATTGCCCGAGTAATATTTTTATTCAGTTTTCTGGCTGCTGCATGACGGCTTTCGCTCAGCCGCTTACTGCTCAGTAGATATTTCTGTTCAAGCTGTTCATATTGCAGTTTCAGCTCATCGAGACGTTCATCAGCATGGTCGATATCATGCAGTTCTTTCAGTAGGTTTTGATGGGTTTCATGCAGGAATTCAGGCGCAACCTGATGTTTGCGTGCCAGATCCAGAATAGTCTGTATACGCGATTCGGTTTCTGCCAGGCGTTGATTATCCAGCTCTATGGTGTCCTGATAACCGCGTAACAGGGAAATACTTTCATCCAGCTGAAGCTGTGCGTTCTGAATAAATTCAACTGCTGGTAACAGGCTTTTATCCATATCAGCCAGTTTTTCTAACAGTTGCTGTAATCCAGCCAGCCCAGACTGTATATTACGATTATCATCATCACTCAATGAATATAGCGTTTGCTGTACCCCATTTTGCAGGCTTTCTGCATTGGCAAGGCGTTGATGCTGTGTGTTTAATTGCAGGTATTCATTATCTTCCAGTGCCAGTTCATCAAGTTCACGCGTTTGAAAGCGTAATAGATCAACCCGGTCATTGCGTTGTGTCGTGGTCTGTAATAAATGCTGATACTGTTCTTCAACCAGTTTTAGTTCAACAAACTGGTTGCTGACCTTTTTGAGTAATTCGCTGTGAGCAGCATAGTCATCAAGCAGTTGCCGCTGCACGGCTGGTTTCATCATTGACTGATGTTCATGCTGGCCATGAATATCCATCAGCATTTCAGCAAGTTCCCGGATGTTCTGTAAATTTACCGGAGTGCCGTTGATATAGGCGCGGGAACGACCATCTCTGGTAATCCGGCGGCGTAATATACATTCATCTTCAGCATTTAATTCCTGTGTCACCAGCCAGCTGCAAATAGAAGTATGTGTACTGACATCAAATTCAGCAACAATTTCAGCAAAATCTGTTCCCTGCCGGATGGTATCGGTGTCAGCACGATCTCCCAGAACCAGATGCAGTGCGCCCAGCAAAATAGATTTGCCCGCACCAGTTTCTCCTGTCAGGACAGTGAGTCCTGTATCGAAGTCCAGTTCAAGTTTATCAATAAGGATAAAATTGTGAATATAGAGATGTTTTAGCATACTTTTTTAAGAATATTCACTCCAGTGCAGTTTGGCGCGCAGAATCTCAAAATAATTATGTTCCGGTGGATGTAACAGGGTAATACGTCCGGGTTTACGCCTGATTTTTATATGGTCGCCAACATGTACATCGGTTGAAATATGGCCGTCACAACTCGATTGGGCGACCCCCCCCTTGGTATTGCAGATAAGAATATCAATTTGTGAGCTGGCATCGACCACAATAGGGCGACTGCTTAAGGTATGGGGTGAAATCGGTACCAGCGTTATCGCGTCCAGAGTGGCATGCAGAATTGGGCCGCCTGCTGACAACGCGTAGGCAGTTGAACCGGTCGGTGTGGAAACCACCATGCCGTCAGCACGCTGGTGATTGACAAAACTATGATTAATTCGGGTTTCAAATTCAATCATCCGGGCTACATCGCGAATATGCACGACGGCATCGTTAAAGGCATCACAACTAAAAATGACCTGTTCGTCACGAATGACCTCACAGGCAAGTAAAAAACGTTTTTCTTCACAATAATTACCATCAAGAATTTCATTTAATGAGGTTTCCATCTGACTGGACGATATGTCGGCGAGAAAACCCAGGCGGCCAACATTAATACCCAGTAATGGCACATTAAACGGTGCCAGTGAGCGTACTGCACTGAGAATTGTCCCATCACCACCTACCACAATAACCAGCTCACAGCGTTGACCAATTTCCTCTCGTGGCCCGGAAGGGAAATACTGATTAATCGTAGCTGGAACACATTCGTCAACCAGTACCTCACAATGGCGTTGTTTCAGGTAGTTAAATAAAAGCAGCAGCGTTTCGCGTACCGACTCGGCTTCGGGCTTGGTGATAATGCCAATGCGGGAAAAATGACAGTCTGTGCAGGTCGAGTCATTGGCTGATATGAGCTTAGCCGTTTGATTTTTATTGGCGGATATAGACATAAGTTCTACCATAGAGCACGGATAAACAAGATGCAATAATAAATGGCATTTTTTTCAATGGTATATGTCGGGAGTCTGTCATATAGCCAGGTGTTAGTTTATGGCGAGTTTTTTTAGCTGATAGAGTATATCCAGTGCCTCACGCGGGTTTATGTCATCGGGGTTTAAATTCTGTAGCTGTTCGATTAAAGGATGTGGCTGATCATTAAAAAGTTCATACTGACCGCTTTGCTGAGGGAGGCTGGCCGCCTGTTGTTCAAGTAGCTGTAGTTTTTTTCTTGCCTGTTCAATGACCGGTCTGGGGACACCAGCCAGTTGCGCGACCTGCAGGCCATAACTCTGGTTTGCCGGGCCGGGTTTTACGCTATGTAGAAAGATGATTTTTTCACCATGTTCTACTGCATCAATATGGACATTATTGATACCGCTGATTTCCTCAGGCAAGGCAGTGATTTCAAAATAATGGGTGGCAAACAGGGTATAGGCGCGGTTGTGTTTGCTAAGTTGCCAGGCACAGGCCCAGGCCAGTGACAGGCCATCGAAAGTGCTGGTGCCACGGCCTATTTCATCCATCAATACCAGACTATTCGCGGTGGCATTATTGAGAATATTGGCGGCTTCAGTCATTTCTACCATAAAGGTCGAACGTCCGCTGGCAAGGTCATCCGAAGCACCGATACGGGTAAAAATACGGTCAATTGGCCCGATGACCGCTTCCTGTGCAGGTACATAACTACCCATACAGGCCAGTAATACAATGAGCGCTGTCTGCCGCATATAGGTCGATTTACCCCCCATATTCGGCCCGGTAATAATGCTCATGCGTTTGCTGTCACTGAGCAGGGTATCATTGGCGATAAAAGGGGTATCCAGCACCCGTTCAACCACCGGGTGACGCCCCCGGGTGATATGAATGCCGGGTGTATCAACCAGGGTTGGGCAGTTATAATCCAGTGTCTGGGCGCGTTCTGCCAGACAGGTGATCGCATCGAGTTCAGCAATGCCTGTGGCACAAAGTTTAAGCCGTGCAATATTTTGCTGTAGCTGTTTAAGTAACTCGTCATAGAGTGATTTTTCCAGTGCCAGAGCACGTTCACGCGCACTCAGCACTTTTTCTTCATAGCGTTTGAGTTCTTCGGTAATAAAACGCTCGGTGGTTTTTAAGGTTTGCTTGCGAATATAGTCGTCGGGTACCTGCTCCGATTGCAGACGACTTATTTCAATATAATAGCCATGTATGCGGTTATAACTGACTTTTAATGTTTTGCAGCCGCTGCGTTCACGCTCACGCATTTCCAGCTGGGTGAGAAAATCATCGGCATGTTTACTTAAACCGCGTAGTTCATCGAGTTCAGCATGATAACCTTCAGCAATCACGCCGCCATCGCGAATCAGTACCGGCGGATTATCTTTGATGGCGCGTGTCAGTAGCTCAACCAGATCTGGATGGGTATTGATATTGATGCTTAGACTGTTTAACCGCTTACTGTGACAGTTTTGCAGAATGCTTTGTATGTCGGGCAACACCCTCAGTGACTGCTTTAAGGTAGTGAGATCACGTGGGCGTGCTGACAGTAATGCCACGCGACCTGTAATGCGCTCGATATCACCGATTTTATTCAGGATGCTCTGGATATCTGCGACAGACTGCTTATCGATTAACTCGGCAACGGCCTGCTGGCGATATTGCAATGGTTGCCGGTTGCGTAGCGGGGTGTGTAACCAGCGCCGCAGACAGCGGCTGCCCATGCTGGTAATACTGCGATCGATCACCGAGGCAAGGGTATTCTCTGCACCACCGGTTAAGTTAACTTCAATTTCAAGATTACGCCGACTGGCCGCATCCAGTACCACCACATTATCGGTATTTTCAACCTGAAGACTGTTAATATGCGGTAATGTTGCACGCTGGGTATTCTGTACATATTGCAACAGACAACCGGCAGCCATAATGGCAACCGTTAAATCATCGCAGCCAAAACCACTTAGATCACGGGTTTGAAACTGCGTATTTAACAGCCTGTCGGCACTGTCAGCATCAAACCACCACGGTGGTTGCAGGCGCAGGCTGGTTTCAGTTTTCAGATAATGTTCGAGATCACTGGCAAGTGTTGAATCTTCTGCCAGTAGAATTTCAGCTGGATTAAGGCGTTCCAGTTCAGCCAACAGTTGTTCTGCTGAGCGCACTTCGAGCACACAGAAACGGCCAGCACTGATGCTTAGACTGGCAATACCAATTTTATTCGCCTGTTTATGCACACACACCAGTAGATTATCTTTACGCTCATCAAGCAGTGCTTCTTCAGTTACTGTGCCGGGGGTTACAATGCGCATTACCTTACGTTTCACCGGTCCCTTGCTTTCACCAGGTTTGCTGACCTGCTCACAAATGGCGACAGATTCGCCGCGTTTAATCAGCCGTGACAGGTAATTGTCGGCTGCATGATAAGGAATGCCACACATTGGAATCGGACTGCCATTGGAAGAACCGCGTGAGGTCAGGGTAATGTCCAGTAGCCTGGCAGCTTTTCTGGCATCATCATAAAACAACTCGTAGAAGTCACCCATGCGATAGAACAACAGGGTATCGGGGTGGTCAGCCTTGATGCGCAGAAACTGCTGCATCATCGGAGTGTGAGTGCCAAAATCGGTGCTATGATCGGGCTGATTGGATGTTGTTGAGGTGGATACAGTCATACGATGAAGTTTACTGGAAATTGTGTCCGAGGTAAGTGGAATTTAGTTATTTTCATATCTATTCTGGTTCTCATGTTTCTGCGTGGTTAACGCCGTCGCCGTATGTATTGCCATGTCAGAGCGCAATGGCGAGATATTCTCTTGCCTTGAAACTCCAGTGTCGGATAAACTCCAGTGTCAGTGTGAAAATTGTTACTACTTTGCTATAAATAACCATCTGATCTTATTTTAACTCCGATACCTAACGTTATGAAGCATACCCGTATCAATGTCACCATACAGTCCGGTCGGCCATCGAGCCAGATAAGCCTGAGTGATGAGGCCCGGCAGGATGTACAGCAGGCTTATCTTGTCTCTCAGCGTCAACGTTTTAAAATGGAAGTCAACCGCCTGACAGGTGGTGAGATGCTAGCCATGCTACAGGCAAAATCCAGTGCCGGTGCGGCATCACAAAATCTGGCTTTTTTGATGAGTTATGTCTATATCTGGTACTGGTTAGAGCATAATGTGCATAAAAAATTTCAGCCTCAGGTATTAGCGGTATTTACTAAGGGTAAACAGGCTTTTTTAATGGCAATGTTGTTGCAAAGCAACAGTTCTGGAGATTTTATCCGTCAATATATTCAGTACTGGATTGATTATCAGGGAGAGGCACAATTACAACAGCAGCAGATACTAGCGTTACTCAAGCAGCATAATAATATGATAATGCTGGTTCAATACATTGAATCTGTCTGGTCATCAATGCAGTTATTTACCCGGTCCCATGCACAGGCATATAAGGATCTGGCAAAGCAGGAAAAAGACCGTTATACAAACATGCTGGGTGATGACGACCGGGAACGGCTGGCACTGATCGACCAACTGCCTGACACAGCACTGTCAGGCCGATTTACTAAACTCGGTATTATTCCTGCGATGGGCTGCCCGCAAACCTGTCGCCATTGTATGTTTATTTTTCGTCCATTAATGAAAAATACGCAAGACCCCATGCCCCTGTATCAGATGGTTGATACATTAACGACATCGGTGTTATTTACCGGTGGTGATCTGAGTAAACATCTGAATCATTTTTACCAGGCTATCAGCAGTATGCAGCATGTCTCGACTTTTGCCATTTTATTGAATGGTGATTTTGCCGATACGCGTGAGAGTACCCGGACGGTGTTAGCGAATATGGCAGCGGCTGTTCGCCGACGTTCGATTACCTGGCCAAAAGCAAAAGTTATGTTACAGATTAGCTTTGATGAATTTCATCAGGAAGTGGTGGTGGACCGTCACGGGAATTTAACGGAGCGCATTCCCGTGACTAAAATCGCCAATATTGTTGAGGCAGTAGTACGTTTCAGCGATGAGATCCAACTGTGTCTGTTACACAAACAGGGGGCGCTAAATTTTTCCATGGCATTGTTCGAGAAGGGGGTATTCGCCAGGCTGGTCAGGGAACTGGGGCGGCGGGGTCATCAGGTCAAAATTACTTCAACAGCGCCATCGAGCCGGTTAAAACGTAATCCGGCTAATCCCGATAATCCTGCACCATTGATTAAAGATGCAACATTTATCCTGGCAAAAAATCCCGATGTACCCCTGATGTTTACCAGCTCCACTATTGATGCATATGGCCGTGCTAATACCATGGCATTACATGAAGCCGTCAATGAACGTGACCTGTTAAAACAGCTGCTTGTCGGTAAAGGGGCGGGGGGTGAGGTCTTTGATAAAGATATGATGTTCTGGTTTAATGGCTGGGTTACCCTGTTTTCGGCAGTACATATGTGCCTGGGTAATGTGTTTACGGACGGCCTGACACTGATTCGCCAACGCCAGCTTAAAGACCCGCTGACAAATGCCTTAAATCAATTCGATTTACGTCTGCTGGCGTTTTACCGCGAGAAGCGCGATAATCTGGACACTATTATTGAAACATCGACCAGCCCTCATCATCTGTTTCATTGTATCACCGAGAACAGCAAAATACGCCTGCATATGACCCGTCGTTTACTGGAACAGGGCGGTTAAGTCAGGATTTTTGCAATGGGTTTAATTGTTTATTCTATGAAATATCCGGGTTAATTTATAAAAATGTAAAAATATCTTGTAAACAATCTGGTTATCGTGCTATAAAAAGAATAACTGGATGGGTTTCATATGGATGTTCGATGGAGAAAAATTAAAATAAACAAAGGACTATTTTTCTAACTGATAAAATATGCTACCACGCTTTATTTATGAGGTATTACCATACTTATATTTAAGTATTGGGCTTACAACTGGGCTGATATTTCATTCCAGTGTGATTTTTATTGCCGCTTCATTATTGATTGCGACAGGTATTTCAATTCTGTATATGCGGTTTAGTTACCGACGTAAATTACAGCAAGTATCCACCACTACCAATAGCCTCTCTGCGCGTCGGCATCATTATGTCAGTCGGTGCAGTGCTGATCGTCGGCGGAACCAGTTATTGCCATTTCCATTGATTGATTGTTATGGTTATCTGGTTACCTATGATCGTCGCCGGGGTGAGCGCAGAACGTCAGATTCTCCGGTATCATGACAGATACATTGACCAGTCACGGCTGTCATCACCAAACACAAAAAAGAACGGGTTAAGCAGGCTGTCTTTGGTATTGTATTTCAATGGTGTCATATCTATTTTAGTTATATAGCCACCGGCCTGTTCAACAATACAATGTGCAGCAGCGGTATCCCATTCTGAAGTCAGCCCCAGTCTGGGATAAAGATCGGCTTTACCTTCAGCAACCAGGCAGAATTTTAGTGAACTTCCCATGCTGATAACGTCTACATCCCCCAGCTTCTCCATATAGTGCTGCATCATCTCAGAACCGTGAGAACGGCTGCCGGCAACGGTAAGCCGGGTATTTTTGCTGGTATCAAGTTTACGTACTTTAATGGGGTTTGCCTCGCCACCATGTTCAGCCTTGAAACTGCCACCGCCCGACCAGGCAAAATAGTCAACATCCAGTACCGGAACATGAATGACGCCGATGATACTTTTATGCTGGTGGATCAGGGCTATATTAACCGTGAACTCGCCATTGCGTTTAACAAACTCACGGGTGCCATCCAGTGGATCCACCAGCCAGTAGGTTTCCCAGCTGGCTCGTTCAGCAAAGGGTAATTTTGCTGATTCTTCTGATAAGATAGGGATATCGGGGGTTAACTCGGTCAGACGCTGTAAAATCAGCGTATGTGAGGCTAAATCTGCGGCAGTCAGTGGTGATTTATCTGCTTTCTCTTCAACCTCAAAATCGGTGTTGTAAATGGCTAAAATGGCTTTGCCTGCATCGCGAGCAATGACGACACAGTGGTGGCAAAGATTTTCCAGATTTAGTGAATGACTCATAAATAAAAGATTCCTGTATTTTTGTAGTGACAAACGTAATTATATAGTATCCAAATCAATCTTATGACTATAGACGTTGATAATAAAAAAAGCTTTGATCCAGAGCATGACTGGCAAAATATTGAAACAGTTATGCTGGATATGGATGGAACCTTACTGGATCTGCATTTTGATAATCAATTCTGGTTAACTTATGTGCCGCAGTGTTATGCACGTAAGCATCGATTAACAGATAAGGCTGCACATGAAAAATTAATGCAGAAATACAACGCAGTGCGTGGTCAGCTGGACTGGTATTGTGTGGATTACTGGAGCAAACAACTGGGGCTGGACATTGAGCAATTGAAGCATGATATGGTAGACAAAATTGCGCTACGTCCTGAAGTGGACGGTTTTCTAAGCTGGTTAAATAAGCAACGCAAACGTATAGTATTAGTAACGAATGCACACCCGATAAGTTTGTGGTTAAAAATGGATAAAACCGGCTTGCATGGCCATTTTGATAAAATCATTCATGCCCATGAGCTGGGTCTGGCAAAAGAACATGCCGGATTCTGGAAGAAATTGCAGTCACTGGAGTCGTATCGGCCGACAAAGACAATGTTGATTGATGACAATATAGCGGTGCTGGATAGTGCGCATCGTTATGGTATACGGTATTGTATGGGTATCTATTTACCCGATAGCCAGGGTGAAGCCATCGACAACGCGGCTTATCCATTGGTGAAAAATTTTAAGGATATAATCTATGGATGACAGATCTGGATAACAGATTAGCCAGGCTTATAACGTTTGTCTAAATATTTCACATAGGCCTCATCACGAATTCGGCGTAGCCAGAGGCGTAATTGTTCGTCAATTTTTCTTTTTTGAATAGCCAGTCGTGCTGTGTTTTCCTTAATGGTTTTTGACTGGTCGTGGTCGCGTCGTGCTACTACCTGAACAATATGCCAGCCAAACCGAGTTTTAAATGGTGCAGAAATTTCACCCACTTTCAGTTTATTCATTACTTTCTCAAAGGTGGGTACAAAATTGCCGGGGTCAGCCCAGCCCAGATCGCCGCCTCTGGTTTTTGATCCAGGGTCATCGGAATATTTAGCTGCCAGTGGAGCAAATTTTTTGCCATCTTCTATTTGCTGTTTTATATCCAGCAAGGTTTTACGTGCATTTTCATCGGTCATTTTACCGCTGGTGCGGATAAGGATATGTCTGGCATGTGTCTGTTTTACGATAACAGCATTACTGGAATGGCTGACAAGCTGTAGAATATGAAAACCACTGGCGCTACGCAGAGGTTTGGTGATTTCACCAGGGGATAAATTTTTCACAGCGTTGACAAATAATTTGGGTAATTCATTAGCTTTACGTTCACCTAGATCACCACCATTTAATGCATTTCTGCCGTTAGAATATTTAATCGCCATGTCGCTAAATTTACTTCCTGCCCTGATTTTTTTATAGATATTCTCAGCCTTCTGTTTTGCCTTTTGCAAAGCTTTCGGGCTAACTTCCTCAGGTATAGAAATTAGAATATGGCGCAAATGGTAGCTGATTTTTGCCGCATCGGTGGATTCATTTTGATGGATATATTGTTGAATTTCCTGTTGTGAGATATTAATCCGGTCAACTACCAGGCGCTGTTGCAGTTTTTTGATAATAAGTTCTTTTCGTGTTTCTTCACGGAAACGGCTATAGGGGATGCCTTGTCGATTAATTGCGTCTCGAAATTGATTCAGTGATAAATGATTGGTTTTTGCCAGTTGTTCAAGCATGCGGTTTAAGAGTAAATCATTAATCTGTATGCCAAGTTGTTTGGCTTTTTGTAACTGAATATCATCCCGAATCATTTTTTCCAGTACCTGTTTGCGTAGTGCTTTGGCTTCAGTACCAGAGATATTCTCAAGTTTTAATTGTTTTTTGAAATCATTAATTCGATTAATCAGCATTTGTTGAGTAATAACATCATCGTTAACCACAACAATAATGTGATCAAGGGGTATTACTTTTGCAAAAGCTAACGGGTTAAAAGCGAGAGTGAAAATGAATAAACAGCCGTTAACAAGGGCAATTAAGGATGTTGGTGAAAAAATTTTTTTAGAAGAAATATTCATAAATTTATTGGTGAATGTATCAAGGAATCTCCGAACGAGTCTATACTATCGAATTTATTGCAATATGTCATGGTAACCATAAATAGATTGCTCCAGTGTATGACGTGCCTTGCTGCCAGCTATATTCCCCAGGCCTTTAAGAACAAACTGTACCAGAATTGAGCTTTCATAGAGGTTATCTGTGGTGGAGTTCTGTAAACGCCGTTGAGCCAGTAACTGAAGTGACCAGCAACAGTTATCATAGGATAACCCGGTTATCGTATTAATGTTTTTATTATCTTTAAGTGAATAGTTCCAGCGTGCATAGGCGCTGAGTCTTGCATTGATCGGCATCACCAGAGAAGTATCTGTCTGTTGTAAATCCAGAGTATTATTTTTTAGCCGCTTTCTGTATCCAAAATTAAAAATATGCCGGTTGTCAGTCTGGTAATGCAGCAAATAATTCTCTTTGGAAAAACGATTAGCATCAGCGTCCCATTGTAAGTCAATGTTACCTGACCAGGCACCTGCCTGAGTCGCCAGCTCTGCGATAATATCAGACTGTCTGCGGCTATCAGTAGTTCCATCTATCGATACCCGACGGTCATTAAAATATAGAATCTGACCAATACTGGCGCGCATACTCTGTTTGCTATTTACTGGATTTATCAGGCGGCTGGTTAATGCAATAGTAAGCTGGTTAGCATCGCCGATTCTGTCGCCGCCAATAAAACGATTGTCGCGGAACAGTTGTGCAATGCTGAAATCGGGAATGCTGGTGTCAAATAAAGGGATGTTGTTCTGTGCTTTATACGGAACTTTTAAATAATATAATCTTGGCTCAAGTGTCTGCACCAGACCATTGCTCAGGGTGCGTTCAAAAAACAGTCCGGTATCAATACTGCTGACAGGCAAGTTGCGATCTTCAATGCGTTGTTTGCTACCGTTGTCGGGTCCAACGTTATATTGAGTATGACTGAATTTAATTGCCGGGTCAAAAAACCAGGCGGCACCAGATAGCGGCCAGTAAAACCCAGGTCGCAGGGTAATGCGTGAACCGGTAGGCTTATTATTGTCTTCATGTCTGAATTCAACCAGTTCAGAGTCAAGGGTAAATTGGATACCATGTTTGCCAACAGCTGTTTCCCCATTCAGGGTCAACTGTGGTAGTCGTGCATAGGGGCGGGTGGCCAGAGGGGAGCTGGTGTCAATGGTTTTAATTTTCTGAACCAGTGTGCGCATGTGCCAGTCCTGAGTGTCATAATTCAGGCGAGCGCTACGGTCGAGATGGGTCTGGCTGGTGATATTCAGGTTATTACTAAAATCATTAAAATAATCCTTATCAGAAATATCCTGTAAATCAATGGCCATGCTCAGGTTGGGCATAATAGTACTGTATTGCTGGTAGCGTACCTGATAACGTTTCTGTTGACTGATTCTGTCGCGATGCAGATAGGCGCCATGTAAACTACCATGACTGGATTTTGTTAGATAGCGATATTCACCGCCTAGTTCAATACCCCGTTTGGCCATAAAATGCGGTGTAATCGTTGCATCCATGTTGGGTGCAATATTCCAGTACCAGGGTTGGGCGAATTCCAGTCCGCGTGATGATGAAGTACCAAACTCTGGAAATAATAAACCACTACGACGCTTGTTACTGGTGGGGAACTGAATATAAGGGGTGTATAAAAATGGCACACCTTTAAAGCGCATAATGACATTATGTGCGCTACCATACTCTTTGTTGTGATTGATGGTGATTTTTTTAGCATTGATTAGCCAGTCCGGTGAGTTAAGATTACAGCTGGTAATGCTTGCATTATGCAGGGTTGAAATATGATTGCTACCGGTGGTAATGGAACCAGCAGTACCTTTCAGGCTGATGCTGCGTTTTTTATTTTCCGCAGGCAGGATAAATTTTGTATGGGTGAAAGTGCCCTGGTTGGCAGAATTTGACAGTGAAAAGGTCGCCTTACTGGCATCAAGTGACAGGCTGGGTGTATCAATATGAACATTGCCGGTAACTTGCAGAAAATCTTTTTGCTGATCGTAGCGAGCTTTGTCAGCATGGACATAAAGCTGATTCTTTTTTATATCAATATTACCTGTCAGCACGGTAGTGCCATCCGGTAATGTGCTGGAATAATTGGCACCAATATAGGTTTTAAGCTGGTTGTCGGGCGAGAATAGTGGTGGTGCCTGATAATCGGGTGCCGATGGATCAGTAGATTGACACTGTCTACTTGCTGGATGCGCCAGGAAGGTCACGGATAACAGAAAAAACAAAGCGACCAGTCTCATTGTGGTGGCAAGTATTTTGCTGAACCAGATTCTGGAAAACCGGCATAGAGAAAATACAGGCATATTTATCGTTACAGTCAGCCCACCAGTAAAAATTCTAACAGAGCTTTTTGTGCATGTAGCCGGTTTTCTGCTTCCTGCCAGACAACGCTCTGGTTACCATCAATAACATCGTGAGCCACTTCTTCACCACGATGCGCAGGCAGGCAATGCATAAACAGAGCAGCTTTGTTTGCTACCTGCATGTGTTTACCGGTCACCTGAAAATCAGCAAAAGCCTGTTCACGTATTTTCTGTTCTTCTTCCTGACCCATGCTTGCCCAGACATCGGTAACGATGAGGTCGCTGTTCTCACAGGCAGTCAGTGCATCATGGGTAATATGTATATTATCCTTACATTCTTCAGTGAAACGTGCAGCAGGTTCAAACCCGGGGGGGCAGGCAATGTTTAACTTAAAATCAAGAATCTTTGCAGCGTGCATATAAGAATGGCACATATTGTTTCCATCTCCTACCCAGGTGACGGTTTTGCCCTGGATATTACCACGCTGCTCAGCATAGGTTTGCATGTCGGCTAATAGCTGACAGGGGTGAACATCATCGGTTAGCCCGTTAATCACCGGCACAGAAGAATATTTCGCCAGTAACTCGGCTTTATGATGATCAAAGGTGCGTACCATAATGCAGTCAACCATGCTGGACAGAACGCGGGCGCTGTCTTCAACCGGCTCGCCACGACCCAGTTGGGTGTCTCGAGGTGATAGAAAAAGGGCGTGTCCACCAAACTGCGTCATACCGGTTTCAAACGAGACACGGGTACGGGTGGATGATTTCTCAAAAATCATTGCCAGGACTTTATTTTTCAGTGGTTCATAAATTTCACCGTTACGCTGTATGGTTTTTAATGCTATGGCGCGCTGAATGAGGGTGTTAAATTCATGCCGATTTATATCGGTCAGAGTCAGAAAATGACGGATAGAATCAGCTTTGTTTGTGGCTGGAAAAGACATAATAGTTTTAAATAATTCAAATAGCCCAGATTAACGTGAGCCGGAAGCAATAATTAAAATCAGGCGGCTGCCTGATGAAGTTTTATCTGTATCAGTTCGCATACTGTATTAATAACCTGATCAGCTTGCTGTTGGGTGAAAATTAATGGGGGTAACAGGCGTATGACATTGCCCGCTGTGACATTAATTAACAGTTGCCTGTCGGCGGCAGCCTTAACCAGCTCGGTACAGGGCTGGTTAAGCTCAATACCTATCATCAGGCCTTTACCGCGGATAGCCCGTACTGATTCAACATTGCCTAGCTGCTTACTGAATTGCGCAAGAAAATAGCGGCCCAGTCTGGTTGCATGATCAATCAGCTGCTGTTCTTCCATGGTGTCAATCACGCTACAGGCAACCGCGCAGGCTAATGGATTGCCGCCAAAGGTGGAACCATGGTTGCCCGGTTTTATTAAAGCTGACGTTTTTTCATTTGTCAGGCAGGCACCAATGGGTAAACCATTCCCCAGCGCTTTGGCCAGCGTCATAATATCCGGCTGAATGTTATTATGCTGAAAGGCAAACCATTTGCCGGTTCTGCCCATGCCAGTCTGAATTTCATCGAGAATCAGTAACCAGCCCTTATTATCACAGAGCGTACGCAGCTGGTTCAGGTATGATTCATCAGGTATATTAACACCGCCTTCGCCCTGAACCGGTTCAACCATCACCGCCACGATATTACTGTGGTTATCGCTGATATTTTTTATGGCCGCAATGTCATCATAAGGTGCACGCACAAACCCCTGCACCAGTGGTTCAAAACCAGCCTGTACCTTACGGTTACCTGTAGCGCTTAAAGTGGCCATAGTGCGCCCATGGAAACTTTTATCCATGACAATAATCGTTGGTTTATTAATGCCCTGTGCGTGGCCATATAAGCGAGCTAGTTTAATGGCCGCTTCATTGGCTTCAGCACCGGAATTGGCAAAGAATACCCGATCCAGTGATGAGATTTGAGCTAATTTATCGGCCAGTAATTCCTGTTTCTCTATGCGATATAAATTGGATGTATGAATAAGCTGGCCGGCCTGTGAACAGATGGTTTCTGTAATTGCTGGATGGGCATGACCCAGGCCACAGACGGCAATGCCGCTGAGAGCATCCAGATATGGCTGGTTGTGTTTATCATATAAAATGGCACCTTCACCGCGAGTAAAGGTTATTTCAAGTGGCGCATAGGTGTTCATCAGGTGTTGGTGTGTTGTCATTTGTCTATTTAATTACCCATGTAAAAACACAAAACTGCTAAAAAAACAAAACTGCAAAAAAGCAAAAGCGGCAGTCATGCTGCCGCTTAATATCTAAAAGGCTGATTATACCTGCCCTGATGTTTAAATCCAATACCTGTTCAAGTACCAGTTTGGGGTGGACTGCTGAAAAAAACAAAAAAAACGGTCAAACTGAAGCAATTCCTGTCTGCCTTCAAGTAAAATAGCCACCCCCAGTAAAGCAGAACCCGTTTTGAATAAATTTTCACCTCAATCATATAGCAAGCCCCAGCTTAATCCTCAGCAGCAGGAAGCCGTTTTTTATATTGATGGCCCCTTGCTGGTGCTGGCGGGTGCTGGTAGTGGCAAAACTCGGGTTATCACCGAAAAAATTGCCTATCTACTGGGAGAATGCGGAATAACGCCCAGGCATATTGCGGCGGTAACGTTTACCAATAAATCGGCGCGTGAAATGAAAGCACGGATTAAAAAACTGGTGGGCAATAAAGCCAGCCGTGGTCTGCGTGTTTCGACGTTTCACCGGCTATCTCTGGGTATTCTGCAAAAAGAATACCGAGTGCTGGATTATAAAGCCGGTTTTTCGGTGTTTGCACACGGTGATTGTATCACCGTGTTAGCCGAGTTACTCAAACTCACCGGTGAGCGTGGTGTGGATGCGGCGGAATCTGCACACTGGCAAATCAGTCAGTGGAAAAATAACGGTATTATGCCAGAACAGGCTTTTGATGTTGCCGAGGATGATCGGCAACTGGGAATTGCCAGGCTGTATGGAAATTATCAGCGCCAGTTGCATGCTTATAATGCCTTCGATCTTGATGACCTGATTCTGCAAACCGTGCATATTTTTAGAACGCATCCTGAAATATTGAAAAAGTGGCAGAATTACATTCACTATTTACTGGTAGATGAGTATCAGGATACCAATGCCATGCAGTATGAACTGGTAAAAATGCTGGCTGAACAGCGTGAGTGTCTGACTGCGGTGGGGGATGATGACCAGTCCATTTATGCCTGGCGCGGTGCGCGTCCAGAGAATCTATTGCAGCTGTCAAAAGATTTTCCACGTATGAAACTGATTAAACTGGAGCAGAATTACCGCTCCAGCTCACGCATACTCAAACTTGCCAATAGCCTGATTGCGCATAACCCGCATGTTTATGAAAAACGTCTATGGAGTGATCTGGGCGCGGGTGACGAAATACGGATGATTCAGTGTAACAGTGAAGAAGATGAAGCTGAGCGCGTCTGTATAGAAATTCAGTCACATCGGATTCAGCGGCAGACAAAATTCAGCCACTATGCCATTTTGTATCGGGGTAATTTTCAGGCGCGGATGTTTGAACGTTATCTACGCGCCATGCATATTCCCTATGTTGTCAGTGGGGGTATATCCTTTTTTGAACGTACTGAAATAAAAGATATTGTGGCGTATTTACGTTTACTGGCTAACCCGGATGATGATGCAGCCTTTTTACGGGTCATTAATACCCCACGCCGAAGTATTGGTGCAGCCACGCTGGAAAAACTGGGTAAATATGCGACGCGTCGAGAGGTGAGCATGTTAACGGCCTGTAGCGAGGTAGGGCTGGAGGGAAAAGTTTCCACAACGGCTTATAAAAACCTGAATGTGTTCAGCAACTGGTTACTAGCACTTGCCTGTCGTGCAGAAAATGAACCAGCCACCACCATTACCCAGCAATTACTCGATGATATTTATTATGAAAACTGGTTGCGTGAGCAAAGCAAGGATGAAGAAGCCGCAGAACGACGCTGGAAAAATGTGCTGGATTTGCTCGACTGGTTACAGGCTATGCAGAAAAAAGATGCTGAGGCAGGTGTTGCGCAATTAATGGCGCAATTATCGTTAATGGATATTTTGCAGCGCAATGAAAACGAATCCGACCAGGATGCGGTGCAGTTAATGACCTTGCACGCAGCCAAAGGGCTGGAATTTCCCCATGTATTTCTAGTTGGTTTTGAAGAAGAACTGCTCCCACATGCAACCAGTATTGCCGAAGATAGTATTGAGGAAGAACGTCGTCTGGCGTATGTGGGTATTACCCGTGCAGAAAAAAGTCTGACTATGACCATGGCACGGGTACGTAAACGTTATGGCGAAAAGAACACTGTTGAACCCAGTCGTTTCCTGGAAGAATTACCAGAAGAGGAAATTGAGTGGCAGGGTGGTAAAGCAGCAAGAGAAAAAAGCAGTAAAGATAAAGGCCGGGCACACCTTATGGGTTTAAAAACACTGCTGGAGTAAATGCTATCGAATGTTTTATGGTAACGTTATAATTAGTAGTAACTACTTGCTGAGTAGCTACAATTAGAATAAGCCGATTCGAACAAGTCAATTAGAGAAGTTGGCATAAGAGGAATGTGGTTTAGACAACCTGTTGTTATGCGCATACATCTGAAAATTTTTATTGCTGCCGTCATGTTGAACCTGATGCTGGGTCAGCCAGTGCGGGCGAGCGTAAAATATTATCAGTATAATGGTAATCTGCCCTTTGTTGAGATGATGCTTAATATGATGGTGGTGATGGGCATACTTGATAAAATCCCGGCACAGATGATGGGCAATAATTATTATGGTGCCAATAATTATAATGGAACATATGACCAGCAGAATTATTTAAAAAACTGGCTGCTACAGAAAGCTTTATTAAACCGGCAGGGTATGGGCTTGTCGGGGTTTAACCCTTATGGCCTGAATTCAACCGGTTTTAATCCTATGAGTATGGGGGGGGCTGGCACCACACCGTTGACACTGAATCCAGTCATTTCAAATCTATTGGCACTGAATTCTGTTGGGTTTAATCCACCGGGTTTATATATGGGGTCGTATCCGGCTGGAAATGCCCTGGGGTTAGCTGGCTCTGGTTTCAGGCCATGGTATTCCTCGTCATTATCCCGATCACCCTGGGATAATATTCTATTAGGTAGCTATCCTGCCAGTAATTATACCGACGAGCCTTACTATGATGAGTCATATTATGATGAATATCCTGTTCATGGAACAGGGTTAAGCCGATCACCTTTGCGCCATTACATAGAATCGGGTCGGCGCCATCGTTCCCGTCACCGATATTCGCCATTGGCAAGACACTATCAGCATCGGTATCGATCTGGCTATAGGCCGGAATACCGCCATGCTATTTCGTCCGCTAATTCACCCTGTGTGACTGAATTCTGCGGAATGTTGAACCCACCAGTTCAGCCTGTTCTTAGGCTATCCAGACTCGATGGTTTGTGGGTAACGCAGTCTGGAGAAATGCTGGGTATAAAAAATAACCGGTTTTTATGGAGTGATGGGAACTCACGTTATTTAACCGGTAAAATCAGGGTACTGCCAGGCCGACTGATTATTCTTGCCGATGGCAGAGAGAATCAGCCCAGGCAGTATCAGTATCGTCTACAGGCGAACCGTCTGCTAACGCAGGATGCAGGTAATGTAGTACGTGTCTTTATGCGAGTGCCGGTAAATTGAGCGAATTAACGATGAGTGGCTGTTTTGAAGTCAGCTATTTTCGTTAAATAAACCGACGGGCCACTTGTTAAAAATCAGTAGAATCAGGAGATGTTCGCCACAAAACTGTAAAGAAAGTTTACATTTCGTCATTGTTGAAATTGCCGATATTTTTCAAGTTATTGATTAATATAGTTTATTTTTAATGGTATAAAAATTGCATCGTTTGTTGAAATAATTATTGAGGTAATTATTTTGCAATTTTGACCGTTTAATCTGGTCAAAAAATTATCAGTCTGTCAGGGATGAATACTGATGTCATAAAAAACTTTGTTTCAATATCAAAATGCTATGAATAAATTAAGAAGTCAATACAGGCAGTCATTCGGTGATCGGCGTAAACTTAACGTCATTTATAAAGCCCCGTTTTTCGATAGTGATGGTGTGCTGGTTCGTGCAGATAGACGTATTCGAGCTGAGCGACGGGTATTTAATGAAGGGGCTGATATAGTAGTGACAGAGCATATTGAGTTGTAATAATATTTGTCACTAATCAGCGCACATTAAGCCGCTATTGTTTCATAACAGGCTGTTTTATCTTAGCCAGAATGCGTACAGCCTTAATCATTCTTGTGTAATTCGTATAAGAATCATATAAAATACCGCGCTTTTCCCTACAAATGGTAATGCAATAAATAGTGGCCGCAGGGTTAACTAACATTTATTTCTGTTACTGGAGATGCTGCTGATGGCAAATGATAAAGTTAAAGTTGGTGTGGTGATGGGCAGTCAGAGTGACTGGCCTGTAATGCAATACGCCGTAGAGCAATTTGAGAATTTTGGTGTGGCCTATGAGGCGCAGGTGGTGTCAGCACACCGTACCCCGGATTTGCTTTTTAGTTATGCACAAAGCGCTTATGAACGAGGGATAAGTTGCATTATTGCGGGTGCAGGTGGTGCTGCACACTTACCGGGTATGCTGGCCGCGAAAACGACAGTCCCGATTTTGGGCGTGCCCATTCCATCAAAATATTTAAAAGGCATAGATTCTTTGCTTTCTATTGTGCAGATGCCAAAAGGCATTCCGGTGGCAACTTTTGCGGTTGGCGAGGCTGGTGCGGTGAATGCTGCTTTATATGCGGTTTCATTACTGGCAATGCATGATAAGCAACTACTGACCCGGTTGAATGAATTTAGGAAACAACAACAGGAAACTGTATTGTCAATGAAGCTTCCACCCGCTGAGTGAGCAGATTTAACCCGGATATTTCATGAATAAAATAATATTGCCTGGTGCCACACTTGGTGTGCTTGGTGGTGGCCAGCTTGGCCGAATGTTCTGTACGGCTGCGCGCTCTATGGGGTATCGGACACTGGTGCTAGATCCCGATCAGCATAGCCCGGCGGGTCATGTTGCGGATATTCACCTACAGGCTGATTTTCAGGATCAGCATGCACTCGCACGAATGGCAGCACAATGTGATGTTATTACCACAGAATTTGAAAATATTCCTGCTGATACGTTGCGTTTTCTTGCCCGTTCAACAAATGTTTTTCCTTCACCTGAAATACTTGAAATTGCACAAAATCGTCAGGCTGAGAAACAGTTTGCCCTGAAAGCCGGTTTGACACCCGTACCCTATTTTGCTATTGAATCACAAGATGATTGTACGCTGGCACAGGCAGCAGTGCCTTTTCCTGCTATTTTAAAAACCACCAGTATGGGCTATGACGGCAAGGGTCAACAACTGGTCAGGCAGGCAGATGAGTTAATGATGGCTTTTCAGATCATGGGTAAGCGACCCTGTGTGTTAGAGAAAAAAATCAAATTAAGCAGCGAAATTTCAGTTATTGTTGCCAGAAATGCAGATGGTGATATGCAATGTTTTCCGGTATCAGAAAATCAGCATATTCAGGGTATTTTGCATACGGGGATTGTACCTGCACGTATTAATGAGAAAATCAGCGAGCGAGTGAAACAGCAGGCATTCAAGCTCGCGCAGTCGCTCAATTACATTGGTATTCTGGCGGTAGAGTTTTTTGTAGAGAACAATAAGACAGTATATTTTAATGAGATGGCACCGCGTCCGCATAATAGTGGGCATTATACAAACGATGCCTGTGTTACCTCGCAGTTTGAGCAGCAGGTAAGAATGATCTGTGGTTTGCCGCCAGGTGATACACGTCTGCTTTCGCCTGTGGTGATGGTAAATATGCTGGGTGATCTATGGGAGCCGAACTGGTGGCATATTTTGCAGCACGATAATATTAAATTACATCTCTATGGTAAAAATGAAGCCAGGCAAGGGCGTAAAATGGGACATTATAATGTACTGGATACAAATATCGAGTCGGCAATAGATACTGCGCAAACTGTTTTTTCAAAAATTAAAAATGCTATTGTTGATAATTAATTTTGCGTTTTTCTGTTTTTATTGCTTCTGTGACTATGTTGTCGGTTTTGTTGACGATGAGCCTGGTTCGGTTTATGCCCGGAGCGAGATCGGTGTGGTCTTTTAACGGGCGGTTCTGGTTTGAGTAGTAACTCAGCGGTAACTGGCTGGTTATTAATTTTCTGTCCGATATATTCTTCTATATCTACAATATAGTGGGCATAGTCTTCACAGGCAAAACTAATGGCTGTACCACTGGCACCTGCTCGACCGGTTCGACCAATACGGTGGACATAATCTTCACCGCTTTGAGGCAGGTCAAAATTAAAAACATGGCTGACCTCGGGTATATGTAGCCCACGTGCAGCAACATCAGTAGCAACCAGAGTCTGGTATTCACCATCCTGAAAACCCTGTAGCAGGCTTTGGCGTTTTCTCTGTGGGACATCACCGGAAAGTAAAGCAGATTTCTGGTTGTTGCCTTTTAGCCAGGCTTGCAGATTTTCGGCAGTACGTTTGGTATTAATAAAAATAATACTTCGTGAAGGTTTGAACTTTTTCATTAAACCCAGCAAGAGTGGTATTTTTTCATTATTGGAGGGGTAATAAATTTGCTGCTTTACTTTATCGGCAGTTTTGTGTTCGGAAATTATTTTTACCTCTTCCGGCGAATTCATATGGTCATAGGCCAGCTCTGCGACACGATGAGACAGGGTTGCAGAAAACAGCATGCTCAGACGTTTGTCAGCAGGCGGGCAACCCCGAATCAGATAGCGAATATCATTAATGAAACCCAGATCAAACATTCTGTCGGCTTCATCCAGAATAAGTACCTGAATGGCTTTAAGGTCAAAAATATGCTGTTTATAATAATCAATAATACGGCCTGGTGTACCAATCAGAATATCAATACCAGCAGCAAGTTGCTGACGTTGTTTTTCGTAGCCGGTACCGCCATAAACCAGACCGAATTTTAAGGGTGTATATTTACCGATAGCAATGCTGTCTTTATGAATCTGAATAGCCAGCTCACGTGTCGGAGCAACAATTAATGTACGTGGCTGATTTTTTTTGCGTGTGTTGCTGGCGGGGTGGGATAATAAATGCTGGATACAGGCAACCATAAAAGCTGCCGTTTTGCCGGTTCCGGTCTGTGCTTCTCCGGCAACATCTTTGTCGGCTATAGTGATGGGGATACTCTGTGCCTGAATGGGGGTACAAAATTCAAAACCAATTTCATTTAAACCCTTGAGTAAGTCAGCGTTTAGATTAAATTCAGTAAAACGTGTTTGCGTGAGGTGACGGTTGCTCATAAAAAAGCCTGATAATAGTAAATGCTGAAGTGGGTGAAATGTGATTTCCTGTTGAATTCGGCGCGCTTAAGAATCAACAGTTGGCAGATTATGAATAAAACAGCCGGTAAATACAACTTAATACACAGAAAATAGCTGAAATATAAAATAAGGGGGTGTACAAAGGTGGAAAATAGTCTAAAATGAACTCATCCCATATTATTCTATTGTTCAGGATTTTATTATCCGGGTTGCGAAATCTTATTCAAAGAATACGTCAGACCCGCTATGCCAAACCAGCATAATCTAAAAACATACTTAATCGTATAAACTTAACCATATATTAATCATATATAAACTAAGCCATATATTATCTAAGCCATATATTATGATCGCACGCATTTTGATTGCAAGTATGATTGCAAGCGTAATACATTTTTATTCTATTAATAAGTTGAGGTTTGATTTTGAGTAACGAAATTATCTATGTCAGTGATGATTCATTTGAGCAGGAAGTTTTACAGTCTGATATCCCCGTATTAGTTGACTACTGGGCAGAATGGTGTGGCCCCTGCAAGATGATAGCACCACTTCTTGAGGATATTGTTGGTGACTATGCCGGTAAGTTGAAAGTGGCTAAATTGAATATTGATGATAACGCTGGCACCCCCCCGAAATATGGTATTCGTGGTATCCCAACATTAATGTTATTTAAAAACGGTGACGTTGAAGCAACAAAAGTGGGTGCCTTGTCAAAATCACAGTTAACGGCCTTTATTGATAGCAATCTGTAAATAAAACATCGGTTAATACCGCATTTCTTTGCTGCAATGATGCTACGTTATTTTCGCTTACAGGCCAGGGAGCTGTATGAAGACGAGAAGTCAGCTGGAGAATTTCTGGGTTGATCTCGGTCTATGCACGTCATTTATTGATAGCTTCCTGGAATGAACAGGGGGGTCTGGGTGTTGTCACAAAACGCTAAGGTACCCAGGTTATTTTGCTATGATTCCATCCTCAGACAGAATACCGGTGTGTTGAACATAGGATAGAACACCGTTAATAATTTCATTGACAATAATTTTATTGAAATACAATTTTAATCCTGAAATTGTATATATTTTAATCCAGCAGTGATGATGATTTAAAACCCATAATCAACATTTATCGCCTAACTTTCTACTTATGCAAAACAAGTCCTGAATCCGCTTATGAATCTAACCGAATTAAAACTCAAACCCGTCCCTGAATTAATTGAAATTGCATCTTCAATGAAGCTGGATAATGTAACTCGAGGCAAAAAACAGGAAATTATTTTTGCTATTTTAAAAGCACATGCAAAAAAAGGTGAAGATATTTTTGGTGATGGTGTACTGGAAATATTGCAGGATGGCTTCGGTTTTTTAAGGTCAGCCGACGGTTCTTACCTGGCCGGCCCGGATGATATTTATGTATCACCCAGCCAGATTCGTCGATTTAATATGCGTACCGGTGATTCTATTGCAGGAAAGATACGTCCGCCTAAAGATGGTGAACGTTATTTCGCCATGCTTAAAGTTGACAAAATTAACATGGAACCACCAGATAATACCCGTCATAAAGTTGCCTTTGAGAATTTAACCCCATTACACCCTGATCAGCGTTTAATAATGGAACGGGGTAATGGTAGCACTGAAGATATTACTGCCAGAATTATTGATCTGGTCTCACCGATTGGTAAGGGGCAACGTGGTTTGATTGTATCGCCACCAAAAGCTGGTAAAACCATGATGATGAGTAATATTGCACAGTCTATTGCCGCCAATCATCCCGAATGTTATCTGATTGTGTTATTAATTGATGAGCGCCCGGAAGAAGTCACTGAAATGCAACGTAGTGTACGTGGTGAAGTAGTTTCATCAACCTTTGACGAACCGGCCAGTCGGCATGTTCAGGTTGCTGAAATGGTTATCGAAAAAGCAAAACGACTGGCTGAGCATAAAAAGGATGTGGTCATTTTACTCGATTCTATTACTCGTCTGGCGCGTGCTTACAACACGGTTATTCCATCATCAGGTAAAGTGTTAACTGGCGGTGTGGATGCGCATGCCCTGCATCGACCCAAACGCTTCTTTGGTGCGGCGCGTAATATTGAGGAGGGTGGAAGTATTACTATTCTGGCCACAGCACTGGTTGATACCGGTTCTAAAATGGATGAAGTAATTTATGAAGAATTTAAGGGAACCGGTAATATGGAAGTGCATCTCGACCGCCGTATTACTGAAAAACGTATTTTCCCTGCAATTAATATCAATCGCTCAGGCACCCGCCGTGAAGAACTGCTGACAAAACCTGATGAATTACAGAAAATGTGGATTCTGCGGCGTTTATTACAACCGATGGACGAAATCGGTGCCATTGAATTTCTTATGGGTAAGTTGCAGGCAACAAAAACCAATGATGAATTTTTTGATTCCATGAAAGGTTAATCAGTTGGTATATCCTGCCGCGCAGGTCAGTTATTTAAGGATACGCTGAACAAGCCTGATTCTAACCATACTTGTTCAGCGTATCCTTATTCTTAAAGAAAATAAGCGGAAAAAAGGAGTCATGCAGCAGGTTCTTTATTCTCAGACAAGTTCCTGGCTATGGCGCGATAACCAATGTCAGTTCGGTAATACATTCTATCCCAGCTTATTTTATTAACCAGCTGGTAAGCTTTTTGCTGTGCTTCGGAGATACCATGACCCAGCGCAACGGCACATAAAACCCGGCCACCATTTGTCACTATTCGGCCCATTTTTTCTATTGTACCTGCGTGAAAAACTTTTGTTGATTCGGTCTCCGTGTTTTCCAGGCCGTTGATACTATCGCCTTTATGATAGTTGCCGGGGTATCCACCTGCAGCAAGTACCACGCCCAGCGCCGTGCGTTTATCCCATCTTGCTTCAGCTCGGTCGAGTCTACCATCAATGGCATCCAGGCAATGTTGTACCAGGTCAGATTGTAAGCGCATCATAATTGGCTGGGTTTCCGGGTCACCAAAGCGCACATTAAATTCCAGTACCTTGGGTGTGCCCTGTTTGTCTATCATGACGCCCGCATACAGAAAGCCAGTGAAGCTGGTGTTTTCCTCTGCCATGCCTTTTACCGTTGGCTCAATCACCCTCTGCATAATCCGCTGGTGCATGGACGGGGTGACAACTGGTGCAGGTGAATAAGCCCCCATGCCGCCTGTATTTGGGCCTTTGTCGCCATTATCACGGGCTTTATGGTCCTGTGAACTGGCCATTGGTAGAATGTTTTTTCCATCTACCATACAGATAAAACTTGCCTCTTCACCATTGAGAAACTCTTCAATTACCACGCGTGCGCCCGCGCGGCCAAATTTATTTTCTGCCAGCATATCCTTAATCGCAGTCATTGCCTCATTTTCTGATTGTGCAATGATAACGCCTTTACCTGCTGCCAGACCATCGGCTTTAATAACAATGGGTGTGCCCTGTTGCCGAACATAGGCCAGAGCGGGTTCGATTTCTGTAAAGCTGCTGTAGAAAGCGGTAGGTATATGGTGGCGTGCCAGAAAATCCTTGGCAAAGGTTTTTGAGCCTTCCAGTTGCGCGGCAGCTTTATCCGGGCCAAATATTTTCAGACCGGCCTGTCTGAATGCATCGACAATGCCATTTACCAGTGGTTGTTCCGGGCCGACAATAGTGAGGTCAATCTGATTGTTTTGCGCGAATTGTAGCAAAGCAGGGATGTCGTCAGCTTTAATATCAATGTTTTTTAGCTTTGTTTCCTGTCTGGTACCAGCATTACCTGGCGCGACAAAAACCCGTTTTACCAGTGTGGATAAGGATGTTTTCCAGGCAAGCGCATGTTCACGCCCACCGCTGCCAATAATAAGAATTTTCATTTTAGTTTGATGTGGGGTGTAAGATTCCGAGCATCTCTGGATTCAGCTTTAATAGTTTAAGTGCATGCATTTTACATGAAAAAGTTTTAGCAATATATGGCATTAAATATATGTCATTATTTAACAGATAAATTCCGTATTAGGTGTGCCCCTGAACCAAAAAAACAGATATACTTGCCATTATTTTTTTTCAATGGATGTTTTATTTTGCCAATATCAATACCAGTGGATCACGCATGGCGTGGTAAAGGAAATTGCCTGAATTGCTCATTACGTAGCCAGGCATTATTTAGCGGCCTGATTGAAGAAGACTTTAAACAGTTACATCAGCCAATTGACCAGATGGTGATGCAGCCGGGTGACGTGCTTTACAGAAAAAATGATACGGGTCGTTTTCTGTTTACGGTACGTAGCGGGTTAATAAAACTGGTAAAATATCTACCTGATGGCAGGCAGCGTATTGTACGCCTGGTCTGTAGCGCAGAGGTGATGGGGATGGAATTGCTGGCCGAGGAGTCTTACCGACATGAAGCTATCGCCCTGCAGCAGACAGAGCTATGCCGTTATCCTGTTGATGAGATTGACCGGCTTAGTCTGCATAATCCTGTTTTACACAGGGCGTTAATGGAAGAATGGGAAAAAATGCTGTCTGAAGCCGAGGCCTGGCTAACCCAGCTTTCTACCGGACCTGCTAAAAGACGCATGGCAAGTTTATTATTACGTTTAACCGATGGTATTACGTCAGAATGTTATCTGTTTAGTCGTGAGGATATTGGTTCAATTCTCAGTATAACCACCGAAACGGCCAGTCGGACTATTTCTGAATTCAAACGACAGGGGTTAATCAAAGCACTTGGCCATAATCATTATTATGTCGATACAGTAGCATTGAAGGCTATTCCCTGATTGTTTATCGGACTGAATAATGAATGATAATTATCAATTGTGCTATTATCTAAGCTATGGAACCGCTGAATAAATCTATACAAACAACTATAACTGAAAAGCTCAATCAGGCGTTTTCACCTGAACATCTCGAGGTGACTAATGAAAGCTATATGCATAATGTGCCTGAAGGATCAGAATCACATTTTAAAGTGCTTATCGTTGCTGATGCATTTGCCGGGCAAACATTGATCGCTCGTCATCGCCAGATCAATAAAGTCCTTGACGATGAATTGCATCATGGTATTCATGCACTGGCTTTACATGCCATGACTATGGAAGAGTGGTTTGCCAGAGGTTCATCGCCTGATTCCCCGGAATGTATGGGTGGCGGGAAATAAAACAGTTCAGAAATAAAACAGTTCATTATGTATAACAGTAGATTATTGAGGTAAGCCATGCACGAGATTCCCCCTATTTTGCTTAATTTTATCTATGTTATTTTTGGTGGTCTGTTGACATTATTATTTATGAAGCTGGGTTGCAGTATTTTTAACCGCATGGTGTGTTTTAATATTAGCGAAGAGCTGGCAAAAGGTAATGTTGCCGTCGGTTTGATGGTGATGGGGTTATTTATTGGTATCGGCGTTGCGTTAGGTTTAGTCATCGGACTGGGGCTTGGTTAGGTAGGCACCCGTCTTTTATCTAATGAAATACATTATCTCACAACGATTAACGATTATAGTTGTACTAACTGTATCTGTGATTGGCACGGCAAGTGCCAATATCTTTAAACAATCCAGTACGTTTAAACATCATTTATTTAAACATGCACTGCATTCATCGCACTGGACAGATAAGTATGATCATCATTTTAAAAAATACAGTAAGCGTTATTTCGGGCCTTTTTTTGACTGGCACTGGTTTAAGGCGCAGGCCATCGCAGAATCCGGCTTAAATGATAATGCACAAAGTCAGGTAGGTGCTGTGGGATTAATGCAGATAATGCCGGCAACTTTTGGTGATCTTGCAAAAACCAATCCGCACTTTGATGCGCTGCGTTCACCGCGCTGGAATATAGCCGCTGGTATTTTTTATGATCGAAGCCTGTATCGTAAATTTAACCATAGCAGTAGTCAGGATAAACTGTATAAAACTTTTGCCAGCTATAATGCCGGTTATGGACGTATTCTGAATGCTGAAAAACGGGTTAAGGTGCCACCAAAACACTGGAAAAAAATCAAGACCTATCTACCAAAGGAAACTCAGAATTATGTTGCAAGAATTCGTGATTTAATGGGCGGCATGTAGTTCTTTACTGCCAGCCATTATTACAATGGCATCTTAGCATTACAAAACATCTTATATTAATTACTAAAAAACATCTTATATCACAAAAAATATTCTTCTTTTTTTTGTGATGCAAACAGGTGGTTGAGGTTCTATTTTTAAATCAATTGAGTTTTTTAGTGGACTATTCTGAAGATAAAAATCAATAAAAGACATAGCGTTTTCTTTATTTAATATAGGGCTGTGCAATGAAATTACCATGAAACCAAAAACGCCTGTTGCCATGCGGCAGCTCATTAACCAGGTACGTGAGACTTTACCCTTTGATGCGCCAGAGAGTTATCTCTGTACGGATGACTGTAAAGGTTGCTCTCTCAAGTTACTGGAATTTCTGGATGGTGAACTAATAAACTGGCAACACCGCCTGGATAATGGTGAAATACCCACATTGGGTGATGTTGAGTACGTGGCAAGGCTGAGTCGTAAGATATTTAAGGTACTTGAGAAGAACGGGGTTATCTCGTCAGCTTCGTTCAGGCAATAACTGACAGATGGCTATTAAAGCTTATCCGTTTCTATAACAATATGCATTTGATTTATGCATAGAGCTGGCTTATTCTTGACTTTCCATCCAGCAACGCCAGGTATATATTAATGAAAAAATTGATTCTGCTATTTGCGGCCATGCTGTTTTCGGCTTCAGTTTTTGCTGAAGGTTTTACTTTGCACAGCAGTGATGTACATGGTCAGCTATCCATGGCACAGGTCTATAATGGTTTTGGCTGTAGCGGTAAAAATATTTCACCGCAACTGAGCTGGAGACATGCACCGCAAGGTACAAAAAGTTTTGCTGTCACGGCCTATGATCCTGATGCACCGACTGGCAGCGGCTGGTGGCACTGGCTGGTTTTTAATATTCCAGAAAATATCGACTATTTAAAAACCGGTGCCAGTCAAAAAACCATGCCAGAAGGTAGTGTTGAAAGTATGACCAGCTTTGGCAAGCCCGGTTACGGCGGAGCCTGTCCGCCAAAAGGTGATCGGCCACATCGGTATGTTTTTACTGTTTATGCGCTTGATATCCGCATGATTCATCAGCCAGCCAGCGCACAGTCTGAATTAATCGGTTTTCTTTTAAATCGTCATGCCATCGCTAAAACCTCACTAATAGCTTATTACGGCAGAAAATAAATGATGAGAGTACAAATAAACAATGAGTAGCATAGATTCAAAGCCAAAGACCCTGTATGACAAATTATGGCATGAGCATGTCGTGCGCAGCGAAGCCGATGGCACGGCACTGTTATATATTGATCGTCATTTGATCCATGAAGTGACCTCACCACAGGCATTTGAAGGTTTGCGCCTTGCCGGTCGGCAGCCCTGGCGTAAAGAGACTATTATTGCTGTACCCGACCATAATGTTCCGACCACCGACCGGCATGTCGGCATTACTGACCCGGTGGCAAAACGGCAACTGGAAACGCTGGATAAAAACTGTATGGAGTTCGGTTTAACCGAATTTGGCATGAATGATATACGCCAGGGTATTGTGCATGTTATAGGCCCGGAACAGGGAGCTACCCTGCCGGGCATGACCGTGGTCTGTGGTGATTCCCATACTTCAACACACGGTGCTTTCGGTGCCCTGGCTTTTGGTATTGGTACGTCGGAAGTCGAGCATGTATTGGCCACACAATGTCTGGTGCAGAAAAAAAGTAAAAATATGCGGGTTTGTGTCGATGGCAGAGCCGCGCCGGGGATTAGTGCAAAGGATATTGCGCTGGCGATTATCGGCAAAATGGGTACTGCCGGGGGTACCGGTTATGCGATAGAATTTGCCGGTGATGCGATCCGTGCATTAACGATGGAAGGCCGGATGACAGTTTGCAATATGGCAATTGAAGCCGGGGCGCGTGCTGGCATGGTAGCGGTTGATGATACCACCATTAATTACCTTAAAGGTCGTCCTTATGCACCTGTTGGCAAGCAGCTTGAACAGGCAATAAGGTACTGGAAAACACTGTACAGTGATGACGGCGCGCATTTTGATAAAACGGTTCATCTGGATACCAGTACCCTTGAACCACAGGTGACCTGGGGAACATCGCCAGAAATGGTCGCCAGTATCAACAGCAGTATTCCCGACCCGGATTTAATTGATGACAAAGTCAAAGCCGATGGTATACGCAAGGCACTGGCCTATATGGGGCTTGAAGCGGGTACCGACATCAAACAGATTGCCATAGACAAGGTATTTATCGGTTCATGTACCAATTCACGGATTGAAGATTTACGCGCGGCGGCTAAAGTCAGTCGAGGAAAAAAAATTGCCGCTACTATCAAGCAGGCACTGGTGGTGCCCGGTTCGGGTTTAATTAAACAGCAGGCCGAAGCAGAAGGCCTGGATAAAATTTTTATCGAAGCCGGTTTTGAGTGGCGCGAACCGGGCTGTTCAATGTGTCTGGCCATGAATGCCGACCGGCTGGAACCGGGGGAGTCCTGTGCGTCAACCTCCAACCGTAATTTTGAGGGGCGACAGGGGCAGGGTGGACGGACGCATCTGGTGAGTCCGGCAATGGCAGCAGCAGCAGCTATCGCCGGGCATTTTATCGATATCAATGAATACAATGGTGATGATTAAATAATGAAAGCCTTTACGCAGCACACGGGTATTGTCGCTCCTCTGGATCGACCCAATGTGGATACCGATGCGATTATTCCCAAGCAGTTTTTAAAGTCAATAAAACGTAGCGGTTTCGGTCCTAATGCTTTTGATGACTGGCGCTATCTGGATGCTGGCGGGCCGGAAATCGACAATCATACACGCCGACTGAATACCGATTTTATCCTTAATCAACCGCCTTTTGATAAAGCCACTATTTTACTGGCACGTGAAAACTTTGGTTGCGGTTCATCACGTGAACATGCCGTCTGGGCACTGGATGATTTTGGTTTTCGTGCCGTCATTGCGCCGAGTTTTGCTGATATTTTTTATAACAACAGTTTTAAAAATGGTTTACTGCCCATCGTGTTACCGGCTGAAATGGTTGATGTGTTGTTTAAACGTATGCAGCAGCATCCGGGTGTACAACTCAGTATTGATTTAGCCACACAGACAATAGCCTGCGAAAACGAAATCATTGCCAGCTTTGATATTGATGCATTCAGAAAAGACTGTTTACTGAAAGGTCTGGATGATATTGCCCTGACCCTGCAACATGCTGATGAAATAAAAGCCTATGAAAACAGGCGCAGGCAAACTGCCCCCTGGTTGTTCAGGGAAGCTCTGAACAAGTCGTGAATACGCATCTTGAGCTCAGCGTTCGCCTTAGTAAGTAATTGCAATCACTGCTGTTCCGTTAAAGTTATCATGAAAACGTTTACATGGTTGTTTTGTTGTTATGAACCTTTGTTATGTTAACGTAATCCGAGACATAAAACGGGAATCTTTTTCATGACCTGCTGTGAATACATCCATGTACGCTCGTAGCCGCGTCCATGCGGCATAACGGTCCTGAAAAAGATTCCCGTTCTCGATCTGCTGTACCCAGACCTGTTCAGAGCTTTCCTGAGTTGGTTTCCCTGATAGTCAGCCTGTCTACAGCAAAATTAGCGTATAATGACGGTCTTTTTTGAAACCGGCAAAGGTCTTACCTGAATCCGTAGATTTCAGTTATATTATTTAGAGAAAAATATGAGTGTAAATGTTGCAGTGATGCCGGGTGATGGCATCGGTATTGAAATTATTGCCGAGGCGGTTAAAGTACTGGACTATTACCGGGCGCAGGGGCGTCTGGATATTACCTTAAATGAATGTCCGGTTGGTGGGGCAGGCTATGATGCGGCGGGTAAACCGCTGCCGGATGAAACCCTGGCACTGGCGAAAGCCTCAGATGCGATTTTATTTGGTGCCATTGGTGGCCCGCAATACGAAAATCTGCCACGTGAACTGCGCCCCGAGCGAGGTTTACTAGCATTGCGTGCCGGGCTGGATCTGTTTGCCAATTTGCGTCCCGCCATCCTTTACCCGCAACTGGTGGCAGCATCATCGTTAAAACCCGAGGTGGTTGCCGGCCTGGATATCATGATTGTCCGCGAACTGACCGGTGGCATTTATTTTGGCCAGCCTCGTGGTATTAACACCGATGCCAGCGGAGAGCGCACCGGTTTTAATACGCTGGTGTATAAGGAAAGTGAAATAGAGCGTATTGCCAAAGTGGCGTTTGATATTGCCATGAAACGTGGCAAACGCCTGTGTTCGGTAGACAAGGCCAATGTGCTTGAAGTGTCAGAACTATGGCGTGAGGTGATGATTAAAAAAAGTGAGGCTTATCCCGATGTTGAACTCAGTCATATGTACGTGGATAATGCCGCCATGCAGTTAATCAAATGGCCGAAACAGTTCGATGTGGTGGTCACCAAAAACCTGTTTGGTGATATTCTTTCCGACGCGGCTTCCATGCTAACCGGTTCCATTGGCATGTTACCGTCGGCTTCACTGGATGCAAATTCAAAAGGCATGTATGAACCTATTCATGGTTCAGCGCCGGATATTGCGGGGAAAGGTGTGGCCAACCCGTTAGCGACAATATTATCCGTTGCCATGATGCTGCGTTACAGTTTGCGTCATCCTCAACTGGCCGACGAAATTGAAGCAGCCGTTGGCCGGGTGCTGGATAAAGGTTTACGTACCCCGGATATTATGGCTGAAGGCTGTAAGCAAGTGGGGACGGTTGAAATGGGCGAAGCTGTGCTGGCTGAGTTATAAACTCGACAGACGCCTGGCAGGCGGTTAGAGATAGGGAAGCTCCGAAATAAAAGAAAACGATTGCGCAGTATTTCCCGTTTGTTAGAACTTCATTTTTACGGCCAGCTGTTTTTTTATTATTTAGTGAAGATATATATTATGAATAAAACATATAATGTTGCGGTAGTTGGTGCCACCGGTGCGGTAGGTGAAACCATGTTATCCATTCTTGCCGAGCGTCACTTTCCTGTGGGTGAGGTGTATGCGCTGGCAAGCAGTCGTTCAGCAGGTAAACGGGTAGCGTTTGGTAAAAAAACACTGGTTGTACAGGATCTGGATAAATTTGATTTTCGCCAGGCGCAGATTGGTCTGTTTTCTGCCGGTGCCTCGATTTCAGAAAAATATGCCCCCATCGCTGCTGCTGCCGGTTGTGTGGTGGTTGATAATACCTCACAGTTTCGTTATGACGATGATATTCCACTGGTGGTGCCGGAAGTGAACCCGCATGCTATTGCCCGCTACACCACGCGCGGTATTATTGCTAACCCGAACTGCTCAACGATTCAGATGCTGGTGGCATTGAAACCCATTTATGATGCTGTTGGCATCAAACGCATTAATGTTGCCACTTATCAGGCGGTTTCAGGTACCGGCAAGGAGGCGATTGAAGAACTCGCAGGCCAGACGGCAAGATTACTCAATGCCAAACCCATGGAATGCAAGGTTTACCCCAAACAAATTGCTTTTAACGTACTACCGCAGATTGATGTGTTTATGGATAATGGCTATACCAAGGAAGAAATGAAAATGGTGTGGGAGACACGTAAAATATTTGAAGACGATACTATTATGGTTAACCCGACGGCTGCTCGGGTGCCGGTTTTTTATGGCCATTCTGAGGCTATACATATTGAAACGAAAGATAAAATCAGTGCCCGACAGGCTACGGAATTATTATCCGGGGCAGCGGGTGTCAGGGTACTGGATGAGCGTAAAGACGGGGGCTATCCAACAGCTGTTACCGAAGGCGCGAATCATGACGCGTCGTTTGTAGGACGTATTCGTGAAGATATTTCCTGTGACAAAGGACTGGATATGTGGGTGGTATCGGATAATGTGCGCAAAGGCGCGGCATTAAATAGCGTACAAATTGCTGAGATTTTGATAAAACAATATTTATAATCTATAGTTACTGCATTATTGACAATAAATAGTGTTAACACAAAAATACAAGCCGTTTAATCAGCTCGGAATCAACTTGTCTGGGTGATGAATCAGCAGGCTGTTGCGGCATGATAAGGGGAATTAGCAGTGCGTAAAAAGCCAGTACGTAGATTACTTGTTACCTGTATCGCAGGTGCGTTATTTTTACCATCAGAAGGATTCACGCTGGGGTTGGGTGAAATCGAAGTCAATTCAGCATTAAATCAGAATCTGGATGCCGATGTAACGCTGCTATCAGCGGCACCGGACGATACTGAGAATCTGATTGTTAAGCTGGCTTCCAGAAAAGAATTTACCCGAGCGGGTATTGACCGTCCGTTTTTATTAAACGAATTACGCTTTAAAACGGTGGTTGTTAATAATGTGCCGCACATCAGAATAACGACACAGTCACCTGTCCGTGAACCATTTCTGGATTTTTTGATAGAAATTGACTGGCCGAAAGGTCATCTGGTACGCGAATATACCGTGTTGCTGGATCCCCCCGCTTTCATGTCACAGAGCAATGTGGCAGCGGCACAAACCGGTACATCGACAGGCACCCGTTCACCGTCAGTCGATAATGATGCAGCCCGGCCTGCATCATCGACTGTAGTGGCTGCACCTGTCAGCGTTAATCCGACTGCCAGTTTCAGGCCGACAGCCCAGCAGACAGCAGTCGCTTCAACAACAGCATCACCGGCAGCAACGGCAACTACTACAGGAATGCCGACAAATACACAATCACCCACTTCAAAAAGATACCGAATTCAGTCGGGTGATACAGCCTGGTCGCTTGCTGACAGGTTACGCCCGGATAGATCCGTTAGTGTTGAACAGATGATGCTTGCATTACTGCGGGCGAACCCGGATTCATTTATCAAAAAAAATATCAATGGCATAAAACGTGGTTATATATTACGTATACCGGATGCGGCAGATATAAAAACTATTAGTGCTGCCGAAGCGCGTGCCATGGTGAAACGGCAAACCGCTTTGTGGCGTGAGTATCGTCAGGCTAATGCAGGTGGTCAGGCCGTGAGGGCATCCGATAATCCGGCTAATACAGCAACGACAAAACCTTCCACTGAGGCACAATCAACCGGGACAGCCGCAGAAGCTGCTGCGCCACATTTAAAGATTGTCAGTGCAGGTACGGGTGCATCAACAGGTGGTCTCAAAGATCCAACGAAAATGAATGCCGGTGAACTACGTGCTGCTCTGGCAATATCGCGTGAAAAACTGGAAACAGAAAGGGTTGAGAAAGAAACCTTGCAACAGCAGGTCGATCAGCTGAAAGGACAGTTGCAGAAAGATAAAACGGCGGCTGTTGCGGTCGAAAATAATGGTTTGGCAGAGGCTCAGGCTGTCGCTCAGGGAGCGCCTGCAACCACGGCAGAAAATAATGCGTCATCAGAACAGCAGGCATCAGAACCAGAACAGCAGGCCGGTAAAGACCAGGCTAATGAAACGTCTGTCAATAATGAAACACCCGCGTCAGCAACTGAACCAGTAGAAAACACCACTGAAAAACCGGTATTTGTTGATGAAACGAGTCCTTCAGCAGAGCAGGCAGCAGAAACCCCAGCAACTGAACAGCATTCAGCTGAAACAGTAGCTAATACTGCACCGACTCCTGCTCCTGCTACCCCGGTTGGTCCATTAACCAGATTCCTTAATAACCCGGTATTACGCGCCATGGCAGGTGGTGGTCTGGTGCTACTGCTGGCACTGGTCTATCTGGTGACTAGACGACGCAGGTCGATGCATCAGCAACACGATGAAATCGCTGAAGATGGAACGGCTGCCAGTCTTGAGGATGTGGCTAATATGGTGGAAGGCGATCAGCTCGAGGATGAGGCGGTAAGCGCACAGGATGACGCTCAAACTGATACCGATAACGACGCTTCCATGATTCTGGATACGGCAACGGATGAAGTTGAAAAAGAGACTGGGGAAGATGATAATGTACCCCGAGATGATGTGATTGCTGAAGCAGATGTTTATCTGGCTTATGGTATCTATCAGCAGGCACAGGATTTACTTGAACAGGCGATTAAAGAAAACCCGGATCGCGATGATTACCGTGAAAAACTGGCAGAAACACATTATACCAGCAAAAACAAAGATGCTTTTCTTGAAGTAGCGACTGAATTAAAACAACGAACCGGGAATGAAGATACTCCAACATGGCGAAAAGTTGTTGTCATGGGTAAGGATATGTGTCCTGAGCATGCTTTATTTCAGGGTAGTCTTGTTGGTGGCCTTGATGCGGCAGCACTAGGCGATAAATCAACAGAACCCATGGATTTTGATCTGGGTATTAATGTGGTTGAGGAAAATCCTGACGGGACTGAGCATAGCGCAGATACAGAAACGGCTGAATTGACAGAGGTCGAATTGCAGGATATTGAAACTACCCAAATAGAAGATGATTTAGCAGCGGTAGATAAAAGTGAGGCGTTAACGGATATAGTTAACGAAGAAAATAGCCATGAGCTGGATACTGGTCTGCAATTTGATTTAAGTGAGACTCAGGCACTGACAGAACCTGAACCGTTAGCAGAATCAGCTGAACAAGCTGAACAAGCTGTAGAAACAAGTGAGCAAGAGCAGGAAGAGCATATTCTGGATGAAGAATTTTCCCTTGATATTGATGCCTCTGAACTGGATATTGATGAGGATATGGTTGATGAGGATAGCATTGAGGAATCGGTAGCATCTGCAAGTGATGAGATTGAGCTGGATCTAAGTGGCGAAGATTTGATGGCGGAAACAGAAACAGATGATAATGATAGGAATGATGAATCTGAGCAGGCACTTACACCAGAGGAAGTAAAAACATCAGATATTAAACTGGAAGAGCAACTGGCTGAAGCCGAACGGAATGAATTCAATGTTGATGAAAAGCCACAGGATGATATCGCTGGGCAGCAGCTTAATGAAACCGATGAGTCACCGGCTTTCAATGAAATCAATCTTGATTTATCGGATGAGGAACTGGAAAAAGCGCTGTCGGATGATGATCATCCGGGTGAGATGGTTGAGATAGATGAAGAGCAGGCTATCGAAATTGCTGAAACTGACAATGATAACATTGAAGCATTAGAGACTGCGGCTAAAGCAGAAACAGAAACAGAAACAGAAACAGAAACAGAAACAGAAACAGAACTGTTAGCGGTAGATGAAGAAGAGGAAGAAGAAGAAGAAGAGGAAGAAGAGGAAGAAGAGGAAGAAGAGTTTGATTTATCCAGTCTGGATGATGTGGATGAAGTTAGTACAAAACTTGATCTGGCACGCGCTTATCTCGATATGGGTGATCAGGAAGGTACAAAAGAGATCCTGCAGGAAGTTCTGACTGATGGTAATGATGAGCAAAAACAGGAAGCCGATGAGCTGTTGAATCGACTTGCCAGCTAATAGACTATCTCTGTAGTAGGTAAAAAACCAAAACCAACGGCACCGATGACAGGTGCCGTTGGTTGTTTTCAAGTCTGTATACATCTATCTTATGTGTAAAACGCGTATTGCTCTTGGCATCGAATATAATGGCAGCCGTTTTAATGGTTACCAGTTACAGCAGCCTGGAACACGTACGGTTCAGGCCAAACTGGAAATGGCATTATCAAAAGTGGCCAATCAAACCATACGTGTCACCTGTGCAGGTCGTACCGATACCGGTGTCCATGCAACCGGACAGGTCGTCCATTTTGACACAACGGCCAGACGCAAACTTAAAGCCTGGGTAGCCGGTACTAATGCACAGTTGCCAGAAGATGTACGTGTGCGCTGGTCAAGGCAGGTTGAAGACAGCTTTAGCGCACGTTTCAGTGCGACTGCACGCAGTTATCGTTATATACTGTTTATGTCAGAAGTACGGCCAGCTATACTGGCGAATAATGTCAGCTGGAGTTTTGCTGAACTTGATGTCACAAAAATGCATCAGGCTGCCCAGTTGTTATTGGGGGAAAAAGATTTTTCTGCGTTTCGTGCCTCACAATGTCAGGCCAGACATGCCCGGCGGTGTGTGCAGCAAATAAGCCTGCGCCAGTCAGGGCCTTATGTATTAATGGATATTCAGGCGAATGCCTTTCTGCATCACATGGTTAGAAATATTATGGGTTCATTAATGGTTATTGGTTGTCATGAACGACCTGTGGACTGGTTGAAAGAGGTATTGAACAGTCGTGATAGAAATCAGGCTGGTATCACTGCCCCGGCTGCCGGACTTTATATGGTTAATGTACAATATCCGCAACTGTTTGGTTTACCGCCCCGGACTGGCTGGTTACCTGCGTTTGGCTAAGCAGGTCGGCTTATATCTCCAGGCAGGATAATAACCGTTAAAGTGAGAAGCATGTAAAGTGAGAACCCGTGTTAAAATATGTGGCATTACCCGTGTTGATGATGCGCAGTTTGCGGTTGAGCAGGGCGTGGATGCCATTGGGCTGGTTTTTTATGCCCGCAGTCCGCGCTGTATTGGTGTTGAACAGGCCATAGCAATTTGTCGGCGTTTGCCCGCTTTTGTCAGCTCGGTGGCTTTATTTAAAGATGCCGATACGCATACAGTAGCGCAGCTTATCAAGGCCACCGGGATTGATTTACTTCAGTTTCATGGTAGCGAATCCGCCGACTTCTGTGAACAGTTCGAACGTCCCTATATTAAAGCACTGGGCATGGCAGGGGAAAACCGGGACGATGTGGTTGCCATGGCGCAACCTTATACGCAGGCACGTGGTTTTTTGCTGGACAGCCATGCACCGGGCGCAGCCGGTGGTACCGGTCATACTTTTGACTGGAATACAGTGCCAGATAATCTGCCCGGGCCACTGATTCTGGCCGGTGGTTTAAAGGTTGACAATGTCGCGCAGGCCATTAACAGGGTGAAACCCTATGCCGTCGATGTGAGTAGCGGTGTCGAAAAGCAGCCGGGTATCAAGGATGTCGATAAAATCCGCGCGTTTATGCGGCAGGTCAGACAAATGAATATAGCAGAATAATGATGACAGAAAAACCCAATAATGTAACCATCGATTATACCGCCATGCCTGATAAGCACGGGCATTTTGGCATTTATGGCGGTATTTTTGCATCCGAAACCTTAATGCAGGCACTGGATGAGCTTTCAGCGGCTTATGAAGATGTTAAAACAGACAAACAATTTCAGGCAGAATTTGACCGTGATATGGCGCAATATGTGGGACGCCCCAGCCCGCTGTATTTTGCCGAACGCCTGACGGGAAAAGTGGGGGGTGCGCAGATTTTTCTCAAGCGCGAAGATCTGAATCATACCGGCGCGCATAAAATCAACAATACCATTGGCCAGGGTTTGCTGGCAAAAAAAATGGGCAAAAAACGTATTATTGCCGAAACCGGAGCCGGTCAGCATGGTGTTGCCTCGGCAACTGTTGCAGCACGCTTCGGCATGGAATGTGTGGTTTATATGGGTGCCGAAGATATTGCCCGTCAGGCACCCAATGTTTACCGCATGAAACTACTTGGCGCACAGGTGGTCGCGGTTGAATCAGGTTCAAAAACCCTGAAAGACGCGCTCAATGAAGCCATGCGTGACTGGGTAACCCATGTTGATGATACCTTTTATATTATCGGTACGGCTGCCGGGCCACACCCGTATCCGGCAATGGTACGGGATTTTCAGGCGATTATTGGCCGTGAAGCCAAACAACAGATGGCGGCGCAGTGTGGCTGCCTGCCCGATGCGCTGGTGGCCTGTGTGGGCGGTGGTTCGAATGCTATCGGGCTGTTCTATCCTTTTCTGGGTGATGAAACCGTTACCATGGTGGGTGTCGAAGGCGGTGGTCTGGGTTTGCAAAGCGGCAAACATGCCGCGCCCTTATCGGCAGGGTCGCCCGGTGTATTACACGGTAACCGAACCTATCTGATGGAAGACAAAGACGGTCAGATTATCGAAACCCATTCCGTGTCTGCCGGGCTGGATTACCCGGGTGTCGGCCCTGAACATGCCTGGCTGAAAGATATCGGGCGTGTCAGCTATGTGGCGGCAACCGATACCGAAGCGCTGGAGGCTTTCGATATATTAACCCGTACTGAAGGGATTATTCCAGCACTGGAATCCAGTCATGCGGTTGCCTACGGGATGAAAC
>WFMW01000049.1 GCA_015488885.1 Gammaproteobacteria bacterium
AGTCTGATGTTCGCCAGCTTATGCTGGCAATGGAACCATAAGTTGGCCAAAATGGACAAACTATGGGTTCGTGCACACTTATGATTTTAATGGAAATAAATGGTGGGCCTGGAAGGACTCGAACCTTCGACCTGCCGATTATGAGTCGGATGCTCTAACCAACTGAGCTACAGGCCCATTAACATGGGATATTTCTAAATTGTTGCGCGTACTATTGCTGTCCGGTTCGGCTAGCGCCTCAAATGCTCTAACCTTGCGGTGCCCCGCTACAGGCCCTTAATTTACGGGTGGGTGTATTTTAACGATGTTTGCGCAGGATGCCAGTATTAACTTGCTTTGCGTGCAGATTTTCCTGCGTTTATTGTTCCGGCCTTACTGTTCTTCGTTGTCGTTGAGGAAACTGCGCAGGTTTTCGGCGCGGCTGGGGTGGCGGAGTTTACGCAGGGCTTTGGCTTCGATCTGGCGAATTCGCTCACGGGTTACATCGAACTGTTTGCCGACTTCTTCCAGGGTGTGGTCGGTATTCATGTCGATGCCAAAGCGCATACACAATACTTTTGATTCGCGCGCGGTCAGGGTGGTGAGTATTTCCCGGGTTGATTCACGCAGTGATTCGCTGGTGGCTGATTCCATGGGTGCCATAATATTGATGTCTTCGATGAAGTCGCCGAGGTGTGAATCTTCGTCGTCACCAATAGGCGTTTCCATGGAGATGGGTTCTTTGGCTATTTTCAGCACTTTACGTACTTTGTCTTCCGGCATTTCCATTTTTTCTGCAAGTTCTTCAGGTGTGGGTTCGCGGCCCATTTCCTGTAGCATCTGACGGAAGATACGATTGAGTTTGTTAATGGTTTCAATCATGTGAACAGGAATACGAATGGTGCGCGCCTGATCAGCAATGGAGCGGGTGATTGCCTGCCGAATCCACCAGGTAGCGTAGGTGGAAAATTTATAACCGCGGCGATATTCAAATTTATCGACGGCTTTCATTAGCCCGATATTGCCTTCCTGAATCAGGTCGAGGAATTGCAGGCCACGATTGGTATATTTCTTCGCAATGGAAATAACCAGGCGCAGGTTGGCTTCGACCATTTCTTTTTTCGCACGTCGTGCCTTGGCTTCGCCGATGGACATTTTGCGGTTTATTTCCTTGATGTTTGAAATCGTCAGCTTGTATTCCTTTTCCATGGCGCGAAGCTTTTGCTGGGTGATTTTTATATCTGGTGCAAGTTCTTTCAGTTTTTCAGAATATTCGTGGCCCTCACAAAACGGGTCAACCCAGTGGATGTCTACCTCGTTTTTAGGGAATGTGGTGATCATGGTTTTGCGTGGCATGTGTGCCTGATTGACGGCAAGGCTTAGAATATGCCGTTCCAGCATGCGTAATCTATTGATGGTTATGTGTAAATTTTTTGTTAATCGGGTGACTAGCAGCGGGGTGTATTTAAATTCAAGAAAGACAGCAGACATCGTGGCACGGGCTTTTTCAATTTCAGCGGGGGTGCTGTTTTTCTTCTCAATAACATTAAGGCAACGGGTATGGGCGCGTTTAATCTTTGAGAAAACTTTTTTAACCCGTTCGATGTCGGGGCCGGTATCGGCGACTTCTTCTTTAGGTGTGGATTTACCGGCAGCGGCGAGGGCGGCTTCTTTGGCCGCGCGCTCAAGTGCTTCGGCTGCCATCCGATCCAGTTCTTCGTCGCTTTTGTGGAAATCGACAATCAGCTCATTAAGGCGTGCCTCACCCTGTTGTACACGTTCCCAGAGTAGCAGGGCGGTTTCAACGGAGCGCGGATTAGTGGACAGTGCGTGTAAAACCTGTTTTAAGCCTTCCTCGATGCGTTTGGCAATTTCAATTTCACCTTCGCGTGTAAGTAACTCGACACTACCCATTTCACGCATATACATGCGTACCGGATCGGTGGTGCGACCAAGTTCGGTTTCGATTGAAGTTAGCACGGCAACGGCTTCTTCCGTGGTTTCGTCATCCGCTTCGCTTACCGAGTTGTCGGTGAGCACCAGTGATTCGGCCTCTGGGGCGGTTTCGCATACCTTGATCCCCATATCATTAATGGTATTAATGATGTCTTCAATTAATGAGGGATCGACAATGCCTTCGGGCAGATGGTCGTTGACTTCTGCATAAGTCAGGTAGCCCTGTTCCTTGCCTTTGGCAATGAGTAATTTAAGGCGAGACTGTTTATCATGCTCAACTAATGGTGCTGACATAGAATTATTCACTATAGGTATATTTCATCGAATCAACCATTTTAACAGTTTTTAACGGTGTTTTCTATGTATATAGAGAGTAAATAAGTCTGAATTAGTTCTGGAGTTGGCATGATTTTAGCTGTGGGGTTGGTTAAAAATGAGGTAAACTCTGGTATCTGTTTAATCTGTAGAGAGATAAGGAGAAGCAAAATGGTATCACTAGAAACGCCTGTATGTGAATTTGATCAGCCTGTTGTGCCGTTTTCACTGACCGGTGTAGATGGAGAGGTCTGGACGGTGGAAAAATGTCGGGGCGACAAGGGTTTGCTGGTTATGTTTATCTGTAATCATTGTCCGTATGTGAAAGCGATTCGGGAGCGTTTAATACGTGATACCCGAGAGTTGATGGATTATGGCATCAATAGTGTGGCAATTATGTCGAATGATCCTACCGAGTATGAAGAGGATAGTTTTGAGAATATGCAACGTATTGCGCAGCAATATAACTACCCTTTTCCTTATTTGTTTGATGAATCGCAGCAGGTTGCAAAAAACTTCGGTGCCGTCTGTACGCCGGATTTTTTTGGTTATAACGCGAAGCTGGCGCTGCAATATCGTGGCCGTCTTGATGCCAGTAAAAAAACAACTGCCGCAGACAACGTGAAACGTGATCTGTTTGATGCAATGAAGCAGATAGCGCAAACCGGGCATGGGCCTAAGCAGCAGATTCCCAGCATGGGGTGTTCTATAAAATGGAAATAATAGTGCTGTTAAATTTAAGTTTATTGATGAAAATCAAGTTTTGATGGCCAACTTTAAAGCAAACTTGCTCAATAGAATGAATTAAGGGAAAATACGCGACCTCGATGCAGCAGTCACAATCATATATTGTGTTATCTGGTCATGTTCCAGTATAGATATATCTGGCTAGTCCGTTGAATCCTGAAGAATTTTTATCGCCTCACGGGTGCTTTTTTTAATATCTGTGTCAGGTGTTAGCTTTATACAATCAGTTTAAAAACTTAACCGGAGAGCGCTATGCCTTCACGTAAAGACCTTGCAAATGCCATTCGTGCCCTGAGCATGGATGCAATTCAAATTCCTAATTCTGGTCACCCAGGTGCCCCGATGGGTATGGCAGATATTGCCGAAGTGCTGTGGAATGGCCACATGAAACATAACCCAGTTAACCCTCACTGGGTAGACCGTGACCGTTTTGTATTATCCAATGGCCATGCCTCAATGCTGCTTTATTCGCTGTTGCATCTAACGGGTTATGATCTGACGATTGATGATTTGAAAAAATTTCGTACATTGCATTCAAAAACGCCGGGCCATCCTGAGTATGGTTATACGCCGGGGGTTGAAACAACGACCGGGCCGCTGGGTCAGGGTGTGGCAAATGCAGTTGGTATGGCGCTGGCTGAAAAAGTGCTGGCTACACAATTTAATAAAGATGGTCATGAAATTGTCGATCATAAAACCTTTGTGTTTCTTGGTGATGGTTGCCTGATGGAAGGTATTTCACACGAAGCCTGCTCACTGGCTGGTTCGTTTGGTCTGGGTAAGTTAATCTGTTTCTACGATGATAACGATATTTCGATTGATGGTAATGTGGATGGCTGGTTTGCAGATGATACGCCAAAACGTTTTGAGGCTTATGGCTGGCATGTGGTGCCGAATGTTGACGGTTATGATGCCGATGCAATCAATAAAGCGGTTGAAGAAGCCGTTGCCACCAGCGACAGGCCTTCTATTATCTGTTGCAAAACGGTCATTGGTAAAGGTGCGCCTAATAAAGAAGGCGGCCACCATGTGCACGGTGAAGCGTTGGGTGCAGATGAAATTGCCGCAACCCGTGAGAACCTGGGCTGGAATCATGAACCTTTCTCCATTCCAGATGAAATTTATGCTGGCTGGGATGCCAAACAGGCTGGTGCTACAGCAGAATCGGCATGGAATGAAAAGTTTGCTGCCTATAAAGCGGCCTATCCTGCTGAGGCAGCAGAATATGAACGTCGGATGGCAGGTGATTTACCAACTAACTTTGCCGCAGAAGCTGAAAAATTTATTGCTGCGGTCAATGAGAAAGCGGAATCACCAGCTACCCGGGTTGCGTCCAAAGGTGCGCTTAATGGCTATGCACCGATGTTACCGGAATTCCTTGGCGGTTCAGCCGATTTAACGCCGTCTAATAATACCTTTAATGACAAGAGTGTCAGAATTAATGATGATCACGGTTCCAGTGAAATGAATTTTGCTGGTAATTACATCTCTTATGGCGTGCGTGAATTTGGTATGAGTGCCCTTATGAATGGTGTTACCCTGCATGGCGGTTTCATTCCTTATGGCGCCACCTTCCTGATGTTCTCTGAATACGCACGTAATGCTTTGCGTATGGCTGCATTAATGAAGATCCGTAGCATTTTTGTTTATACTCACGATTCTATTGGTCTGGGTGAAGATGGCCCTACGCATCAGGCAGTGGAGCAGATACCTACTCTGCGGATGATTCCCAATATGTCTGTCTGGCGTCCCTGTGATACGGTTGAAACAGCCGTGGCATGGAAGTTTGCTATTGAGAACCAGTCAGGTCCAACAACACTGATCTTTTCTCGTCAGAGCCTGCCATTCCAGCAGCGCGATAATGCCACCATTGCCAATATAGCTAAAGGTGGTTATGTGCTTAAAGACACTGATGGCGTTCCCGATGTGATTGTGATTGCAACCGGTTCAGAAGTAGGTCTTGCTGTTGCCGCTGCCGAAGCATCGGCTAAAAAAGTACGGGTTGTATCGATGCCATCAGTGGATATGTTTGAGGCTCAGGATGATGCTTATAAAGAATCCGTATTACCAGCAGCAGTCAGTGCGCGTGTAGCCGTTGAAGCGGCCATTATGGATGGCTGGTGGAAATATGTCGGCAGTAATGGTGCAGTGGTAGGGATGACGACATTTGGTGAGTCGGCACCTGCTAACCAGTTATTTGAAGAGTTTGGTTTTACAGTTGAGAATGTGGTAAAAACCATCGACGGCGTTGCATAGTAAAACACAGGCGGGCGATGGTAAAACATCTGCCCGTTTTTGCAAACATTTATAAATTTTTTTATCAGGTTTATTTTTTTAATTTGGATGTGGAGAGATTTCTATGACTATAAAAGTTGGTATTAATGGTTTTGGCCGTATTGGACGGATGATTTTTCGTGCGGTTTACAATGAATTTAACGATATTGAAATTGTTGGCATTAATGATTTGCTGGACGCAGAATATCTGGCTTATATGTTGAAATACGATTCCGTTCATGGTCGTTTTAAGGGCGAAGTTAGCTCCGAGCCGGGCGCGATGATTGTTGATGGCAGAAAAATACGCTTAACGGCTGAACGTGATCCTGCTGATTTGAAATGGGGTGATGTTGGTGCTGAGCTGGTGATTGATTCGACCGGTTTTTTCCTGACTGAAGAAGGTTGTCAGAAACATATTGCTGCTGGCGCAAAGAAAGTTGTTCAGTCCGCACCATCTAAAGATGGTACACCAATGTTTGTTTATGGTGTAAACCATAACACCTATGCTGGTCAGGCTATCGTATCGGCTGCTTCCTGTACTACCAACTGCCTGGCACCTGTGGCAAAAGTGCTGAATGATAACTGGGGAATTAAACGTGGTTTGATGACAACCGTTCATGCAGCAACCGCAACTCAGAAAACCGTTGATGGCCCGTCAATGAAAGACTGGCGTGGTGGTCGTGGTATTCTGGAAAATATTATTCCATCATCAACCGGTGCCGCCAAGGCAGTCGGTGTGGTATTGCCTGAGTTGAATGGTAAATTAACCGGTATGGCATTTCGTATTCCTGCTTCTGATGTATCCGTGGTTGACCTGACCGCCGAACTGGAAAAACCGGCCAGCTATGAAGAAATCTGTGCGGCAATGAAAGCGGCTTCTGAAACGGGTGACATGAGTCGTACCCTGGCCTATACCGAGGATAAAGTGGTTTCTACTGACTTCCGTGGGGTTGGTTATTCCTCAACCTTTGATGCCGGTGCCGGTATTGCACTGGACGATACCTTCGTCAAAGTTGTTTCATGGTATGACAATGAGTATGGTTATACCTGTAATATGCTACGTTTTGTTGAGCATGTTGCGGCCAATTAAAGTTTGAGACCTCAGTGACTGTCAGGCAGGGAGTCATCCCTGTCTGACATTATTATTTTTAAGTCATAAAATAACTCAGGAGTTTAGCTATGTCTGTCATCAAAATGACCGATCTGGACCTGGCCGGTAAACGTGTATTAATTCGTCAGGATTTAAATGTACCGATCAAGGACGGTAAAGTGAGCAGCGATAAGCGTATTCGTGCATCGATGCCGACTATCGAGCATTGTATAAAAGCCGGTGCACAGGTGATGCTGATGTCACATCTGGGGCGGCCAACTGAAGGTGAGCCTGCCGACGAATTTAGCCTGCAACCAGTTGCTACCCATCTGGCGGAATTGCTGGGTCAGGATGTAAACTTAATCGCAGATTATCTTGAAACTGCACCGCAGCTAAATAATGGTGATGTTGTACTGCTGGAAAATGTACGTTTTAATGTTGGTGAAAAGAAGAACGATGAAGTGCTGGCAAAAAAATATGCCGGATTATGCGATATTTATGTGATGGATGCATTTGGTACAGCACATCGTGCCCAGGCTTCGACACATGGCGTTGGTCAGTTTGCTCCCATTGCCTGCGCCGGGCCACTGCTGGCTGGCGAACTGGACGCACTGGGTAAGGCACTGGATAATCCTGCCAGACCGATGGTGGCTATTGTTGGTGGTTCAAAAGTATCAACCAAGTTAACCGTGCTTGAATCGTTATCGAAAATTGTGGATCAGTTAATTGTGGGTGGTGGCATTGCCAATACCTTTATCGCTGCAGCGGGTCATAATGTGGGTAAATCTTTATATGAAGCTGATCTGGTTGAAACTGCAAAAAAATTAACCGTTGCTGCTGAGGCAAATAATGGTTCTATCCCGGTACCAACCGATGTGGTTTGTGCAAAAGAGTTTGCAGAAACGGCAGAGGCAACATTGAAGTCTGTTGAAGAAGTGACGGATGATGATATGATTTTTGATATTGGCCCGGATAGTGCACAAGCCCTGGCAGAAGTCATTAAACAGGCCGGTACAGTCGTCTGGAATGGTCCAGTTGGTGTATTTGAGTTTGACCAGTTTGGTGAAGGTACCAAACGGATATCGATGGCCATTGCAGAATCCAGCGCGTTTTCCATTGCAGGTGGCGGTGATACGCTTGCTGCTGTCGATAAATATAATATCGCGGACAGGGTTTCCTATATTTCAACCGGTGGCGGTGCTTTTCTGGAATTTCTGGAAGGTAAAAAATTACCTGCGGTTGAAATGCTGGAAAAACGTGCTGCTGAATGATTTTTCCTGACCAGCAAATATGAATTCTTACAGAGTATTGTAGATAAAGAAATTCCCTGATTCATATATAATCAGATTTAATGATAAAACCTCCTATGCGTCGAACAAAAATTGTTGCAACACTTGGCCCGAGTTCTAGCTCGGTAGAGCTTATTAGAGCAATGATTTCTGCTGGTGTGGATGTATTCAGACTAAATTTTTCTCATGGTTCGCATGAGGAGCAGGCGCAACGCACGAAGCTGATTCGTCAGTGTAGTAAAGAAAGTGGTCGTATTGTCGGCATACTGGCTGATCTGCAGGGGCCAAAAATACGTACCCATAAATTTAAAGATGCTGCCGTGCAGTTAATAAAGGGTGAAGCCTTTATTCTGGATGCTGATCTGGATGAAAATATGGGCACCGAGGAATGTGTTGGTATCACCTATAAGGATTTGCCCAATGATGTTAAAGCCGGTGATGTATTGTTGCTTGATGATGGCAGGGTTGAGCTGGAAGTCGATAAAATTAGTGGGTCACAAATTCACTGTATCGTGCAGTACACCTGCGTACTGTCAAATAACAAGGGTATCAATCTTAAAGGTGGGGGCCTGTCGGCACCGGCTTTAACCGAGAAAGATAAGGCCGATCTTAAAGCCGCCGTTGGTATGGGGGTGGACTTTGTTGCTTTATCGTTTGCCTGTACGGCAGATGATGTTCATAATTGCCGTAAACTGGTTCATGAAGCGGGTGGTGATGCGCATATTGTCACCAAGATTGAACGCGCTGAAGCCATTAAAAATATTGATGCCATTATTGATGCATCAGATGTTATTATGGTTGCGCGCGGCGATCTGGGTGTAGAAATGGGTGATGCTGAATTACCTGCTCTACAAAAGAGCCTGATTAAAAATGCCAGAAGCCGTAATCGTGTGGTGATTACCGCCACACAGATGATGGAATCGATGATAGAAAACCCGATTCCAACGCGTGCGGAAGTTTTTGATGTTGCTAATGCTGTGCTGGATGGCACCGATGCCGTGATGCTATCGGGTGAAACGGCGATGGGGAAATACCCGGAAAAAGTGGTACAGGCCATGGGTCGTATCTGTGAGCATGCCGAGCAGCAACGACTGGCTATGGTTTCGGATCACCGCGTTGATCTGGTGTTTGGCAGAATTGATGAAGCCATTGCAATGGCTACCATGTACACCGCCAACCATGTAAAGACCAATCTGATTGCATCATTAACTGAATCGGGTGCAACCGTATTGTGGATGTCGCGGATTAGTTCAGGCATACCTGTTTATGCACTGACAACGCAGCGTGGTACGTTGCGTAAAGTGACCCTGTATCGAGGCGTTTATCCGGTGAGTATGGAATTTGACAGGATAGACTCCTGTCAGGTGACAGAAGATATTCTGTCTTTGCTTAAACAGAAAAAAATAGCAAAATCAGGTGATAGAGTGATTATTACCCGGGGTGACAGAATGGGCAGCCAGGGGGGAAGTAATACCATGAAAATCGTTACGGTCAGTTAAATTACCCGCAATTAAATTAACTGAATTATAAGAGAGCTTTGCACGATAGAATCACAAGTAAAAATGGCTAAAATTCCGCTGCCTGTCGTTAGAAAACTTGCCAATATCCAGATATTAGCTGTGTTTCCTGCCTCAATCAGCAAAATTTTAACGCATTTTTCTTTTGTAATTCTATCGTGCAAAGATCTCTATAAGAAATTTTATTATTAAATTTTTATTCATTACAGGAGAGCTCAAATGGCTTTAATTTCGATGAGACAGTTACTGGATCATGCCGCTGAAAATAATTATGGTATGCCAGCTTTTAATGTAAACAATATGGAGCAGGTGCATGCCATTATGCAAGCTGCTGATGAAACCAATAGTCCGGTTATTATGCAGGGTTCTGCTGGCGCGCGTTCTTATGCAGGCGAACCATTTTTACGCCATCTGATCAGTGCAGCCATCGAGATGTACCCACATATTCCTGTGGTCATGCATCAGGATCATGGTTCTGAGCCAGCTGTTTGTTTGCGTTCAATCCAGTCAGGTTTCAGCTCGGTAATGATGGACGGTTCATTAATGGCTGATATGAAGACACCTTCTTCCTTTGAATATAATGTCGAGACAACCCGGGAAGTTGTAAAATTTGCTCATGCTGGTGGCGTTTCTGTTGAAGGTGAGCTGGGTTGTCTGGGTTCGCTGGAAACCGGCGAAATGGGTGAAGAAGACGGCCATGGCGCGGAAGGCAAGCTGGATATGGATCAGTTATTAACCGGCGTTGAAGAAGCCGCTGATTTTGTTGACAAAACCGGTGTCGATGCCCTGGCCATTGCAATCGGTACTTCACATGGCGCCTATAAATTTACCAAAGAACCTGATGGTGAAATTTTACGTATCGATCGTATTAAAGAAATTCATGCCCGCATTCCCAATACTCACCTGGTTATGCACGGTTCTTCCTCGGTGCCTCAGGACTGGTTGAAAATTATCAATTCCTATGGTGGTGATATGGGGCAAACCTATGGCGTACCGGTTGAAGAGATTGTCGAAGGCATCAAGAATGGTGTGCGTAAAGTGAATATTGATACCGACCTGCGGATGTCATCAACCGGTTCAATTCGTAAGCACCTGGCGGAAAATCCGGCAAACTTCGACCCACGTAAATTCCTTAAAGCCGCAACAGAGGGCATGAAGCAAATCTGTATTGCACGTTACCAGGCATTTGGCTCAGCCGGTAATGCATCTAAAATTACCCCTGTTTCACTGGAAAAAATGGTTGATAAATATTAAACTGACTATTTCTCCTGAATAAAGTGGGTCAGGAGCGTGTTTAAAAATTAAAAAGGGGGCTATTGCCCCCTTTTTATATTTTTATTGGCTTTGATGCTTTATGTGGTAAGCCAGGCTATGGAATCTTAGTCCATAGTTGTTGAGTGAATAAACAATTTGTGAGGTAGTTATGTCTGAACTAAAAATTGAAGATCAGATTGTTGGCGAGGGTGATGAAGCTGTTGCTGGTCAAACGGTCGAAGTCCACTATACCGGCTGGTTAACGGATGGTACTAAATTTGACTCCAGTCATGACCGAAGTGAAACCTTCCGCTTCAAGCTGGGTGCGGGACAGGTTATTGCTGGTTGGGATCAGGGCGTGGCCGGCATGAAAGTAGGTGGAACACGTAAACTGACTATCCCTGCCGACATGGGTTATGGTGCACGCGGCGCAGGTGGTGTCATTCCGCCTGATGCAGTATTAATATTCAAGGTTGAACTGATCGGTTTGAGCTGATTGTATCAGGAGGCAGCCTTTATGGTTGCTGCTTTTACGGTTGTAGTAGCAGCTGTTAGTGAATTAGCTGTTGATAAACTATCTGTTGATAAACTATCCGGGATGAGGGAATGAATCAGCGCATCGGGTAAATCAACGGTTGTTGCCTCGCAATATGCCTGCGGGTAAATTGGGCAATCAATATGTCCACGCAGGTCTGCTGCGTTATCCATCTTCCCGGCTGGGTCATTGTCAAGACGATTTAAAATTACCCCGGCAAGTTTAAGGCCGCGTCGTTGAATGGCCTCAACATTAAGCAATACCTGATTGAGCGCACCCAGTGTATCGTTGACAACCAATAAAACGGGGAGTTGCAAAGCAATAGCCAGATCCGCATTCAGGCCATTTTCAGCCAGTGGTGAATAAAAACCGCCTGCCCCCTCCACCAGTAAAAAACCCTCTTCACTGCCTTTCAGGCAGATATTGACCATTTGTTCGGTGGTAAAGATTCTATTGCCCAAATGGGCAGCACGTACCGGTGAAATCGGTGCCTGAAAACGAAACGGACATACATCAGCCAGGCTGCCGCTATAGTTTGCTGCCCGATGTAACGCCAGGGCGTCTTCAGGAATAAGCTGACCATTCTCTTCTTCGCAGCCTGATTCAATGGGCTTGCGTGGTATGACGGTGATGCCAAGCCGGGTTAATTGCCGGGCAAGATTAACGCCGGTAAAAGTTTTGCCTACATTGGTACTGGTGCCGGTAATAAAAACGCCATGCATTAAAAAGTTGCTCCCGATTTATTCATTGTCCAGAAGTCGTTTCCTGGCTTCATTATATTTTTCTGCGGTTTTGTTCACAATTTGTTCCGGCAGTTGCGGGCCGGGTGCCGTTTTGTTCCAGTCCAGTGTTTCCAGATAATCTCGCACAAACTGTTTATCGAAACTCACCGGGCTGATGCCGGGCTGATACTGTGTCTGTGGCCAGAAACGTGAGGAATCCGGCGTTAATACTTCATCAATCAGGGTTAACTGACCCTGTTCATCAAGCCCGAATTCAAATTTGGTATCCGCAATAATAATACCGCGTTGTAGCGCATAATCAGCAGCCTGCTGGTACAGTTGTAAGCTGATTTGTTTCACCTGCTGTGCCAGTGTTTTGCCGAGCAGCTTCTGTGTTTGAGTATAGTTTATATTTTCATCATGTAAACCAGCCGCCGCTTTTGTGGACGGGGTAAATATCGGCTGCGGCAGCCGGTCGGCGATCTGTAATCCGTCTGGCAGTGTGATTCCGCAAATAGCCCCCGTTGCCTGATAGTCTTTCCAGCCTGAACCAATAACATAACCGCGTACGATAGCCTCGATGGGCAGGGGTTTGAGTTTTTTTACGATCATGGCGTGGCGGCTAACTTCAGCGCGCTCGTCGGCATCTGGCAACACCTGTTCAAGGCTGCGTTCGCTGAGCTGGTTGGGAATGATGCTGGCGAACCGGTTCAGCCAGAATCGGCTCACGTCATTCAGAATTTTGCCTTTACCGGGGATCGGGGTTGGTAGGACGACATCAAAGGCAGAGATACGGTCGGTGGTAATAATCAGCATATGCCGGTCGTCGATGGCGTAAATATCACGCACTTTACCCTGATGTAATAAGGGTAAACTTTTAATATGGCTGTTATACAGTGATTCTGGCATGGGTGGTTTTCTATTCGGTTATAATAGCCGGGTATTCTAATCGTAAGTTCAGGAAAGATAAATGAAAGTTAATGTTATTCGTCACCTTGCCTTTGAGGATCTGGGCAGTTTTGCCACCTTGCTCGATGAAAAGGCCGCAACTATCCGCTATTTTGAAGCTGGGGTGGATGATTTGGCAGCCATTGATACGGGCGCAGAAGATTTACTGGTTGTTCTCGGTGGGCCAATCAGTGTCAATGATGAAGCGGAATACCCCTTTCTGAAAGATGAAATCGGTTTATTAAAATCGCGGCTTGATGCCGACCTGCCGACACTGGGGATTTGCCTGGGGGCGCAATTAATGGCGAAGGCTTTGGGCACAAATGTGTATGGCGGCACGCAGAAAGAAATTGGCTGGTTTGGTCTGCAGGTTAATGAGCAGGGCAGACAGTTCGGTTTGCAATGGCTGGATGAAGCCAATACACAAATGTTGCACTGGCATGGTGAAACCTTTGATATTCCCGCCGGGGCGGTCAGGCTGGCCTCAAGCGAGCGGTTTGAGAACCAGGCGTTTGCCGTTGGCAAGCATTGTCTGGCATTGCAGTTTCATCCCGAGGTGACAGCAAGCGGGCTGGAGCGTTGGTACATTGGTCATACCGGTGAAATTCATGCTACCGAAGGCGTGTCTGTGGACGGATTGCGCGCCGATAGTGAGAAATATGCGATGACTCTACAGGCTGGTGCTGCAAGGTTTTTTGACAGCATGCTGAACAGAATGGAGGCTGGTCAGACGCTGAGAAATTCGCTAAAATGAGCGGCCTTGCCCGTCATTTGTGGTGTCCCCGATACGCCTGATCGGTGTGCAGGGTATCTGATTTTATTAAATAAATTCATGTTCTGGATTGCGTGTGGCGGTTTTCGTGTGCATGTATTCAAGGCATATGTCTGGTTGTGGGTTAAGCATGAGCAATAAAAATACACAAAATCGTCAATCCTGTTTACCACGGTACGAGTTACCGCAAAAACAGGGGTTATACGATCCGTCCTTTGAAAAAGAAAGTTGTGGTGTCGGTTTTGTTGCGCATATTAAAGGTAAATCCAGTCATCAAATTGTGGTGGATGCCGAGATTATGCTACAGCGCATGGAGCATCGCGGTGGTTGTGGCTGTGAGCCAAATACCGGGGATGGTGCCGGTATTCTGACTGGTATGCCGCATGATTTCTGTGTCAAGGTTGCCCGCGATGATCTGGCGGTAGATTTACCTGCCGCAGGTTTATATGCGGCGGGTAATGTGTTTTTGCCCACCGATAGCCAGCAGCGCCAGGCATGTATAGATGTCGTAGAGAAAATGATTGCTGAGCAGGGGCAGAAATGTCTTGGCTGGCGACAGGTACCGGTGGATACTGAAGGCGCGGATATTGGCCCGACTGCTCGTCTGGCGCAGCCGGTTATTTTACAGCTCTATATTGCAGCGGTGGGTATTGACGGTATCGCCTTTGAACGCCAGTTATATATTATTCGTAAGCGTTGTACACATTTACTGCGTTATGACAAATCGCTGTCACAGCGCAAAACGTTTTATATCTGCTCACTTTCCCCGCATATCATTATTTACAAAGGCATGCTTAATGCCCTGCAGGTAAAAACCTTTTATCTCGATTTGCAGGACAGCGATTATGCGTCGCATATTGCCATGGTGCATTCACGCTTTAGTACCAATACCTTCCCGTCATGGGATCGGGCGCAGCCAAATCGTTATATGAGCCATAATGGTGAGATCAATACCCTGCTGGGTAATAAAAACTGGATGATGGCGCGCCAGGGCATGGTATGCAGTGAGGTTTTTGGTGATGATATTGAAAAACTGTTTCCCATTGCTGAAAATGACTGTTCCGATTCAGGTAACTTCGACAATGTTCTGGAATTTCTGTTGATGTCTGGCCGTAGCCTGCAGGAGGCGGTGATGTTGATGGTTCCTGAAGCCTGGCAGTCAGATGAAAATATGGATGCGGCGAAAAAAGCTTTTTACCGGTTTAATTCGGCGATGATGGAACCCTGGGATGGCCCGGCCTCAATAGCTTTTACCGATGGTCATTATGTGGGGGCGGTGCTTGATCGTAACGGCCTGCGGCCAAGTCGTTATTACCTGACTGATGATGACCGGGTGATTATGGCTTCGGAAGTGGGCGTGGTCGATGTCGATCCGGCTAAAGTGATATTTAAAGGCCGCTTGCAGCCGGGTAAAATGTTTCTTATCGACTTCGATAAAGGGGAACTGATTGCTGATGAGGCGCTGAAAAAAGACTTCTCCACACGGCGTCCTTATACTGAGTGGTTAAAAAATCAGGAAATTAAACTGTCGGAGTTAAGCTGTGATAAAGAAGCCCATGGTTTTGACCCCGATACCATTATTCCGCGAATGCAGAGCTTTGGTTATAGTGTTGAAACCATGCAGTTTATGCTGTTGCCTCTGGTGCGTGAGTTACGTGATCCGGTGGGTTCAATGGGTAATGATTCCGCGCTGGCCTGTTTGTCGGATAAACCACGGATGATTTATGACTATTTCAAACAGCTGTTTGCTCAGGTGACCAATCCGGCTATTGATTCCATCCGTGAAGAAGTGGTGATGTCACTGGAATGTTATATCGGCCCGGAAAGAAATTTACTGGAAGTCACTGAACAACATGCCAACCGTTTGCGGATGCCGCATCCAATTCTAACCAATGAAGAACTGGCTGCGCTGAAACATATCAATCATCGTGGCTGGCGCTCAAAAACCATTGATATCACTTATGAGAAAGCTCAGGGAGTGGCCGGGCTGAGCAAACGGCTGGATGGCATCTGTGCTGAAGTGAGCGAAGCAATTGCGCAGGGTGATAGCCTGGTGATCCTGAGTGACCGTAACATATCAGCTTCCCGGGTTCCGGTCAGTTCATTGCTGGCAACTGGTGCGGCACATCATCATCTGGTAAAAAATCAACAGCGTACGCGTATAGGTATTGTGCTGGAAACCGGTGAAGCCCGTGAAGTGCATCAGCATTGTCTGTTAATCGGTTATGGCGCCGATGCTATTAACCCGTATCTGGCTTTTGAGGCGTTATTCCAGTCACAACGTGAAGGTATGCTGGATAAGGAAAAATACAATGACGCGGATATTGTAGCAGCCTATCGCAAAGCCGTGGGTAAAGGGATGCTGAAAGTCATGGCAAAAATGGGCATTTCCACTCTACAGTCTTATAAAGGGGCACAGATTTTTGAAGCCGTTGGACTGGGTGATGATGTCATCGAACGCTGTTTTAACGGCACCGCAAGCCGTATTAAAGGTGTAAGTCTGGACGTGCTGGCAGAAGAAGCATTACGTCGTCATGAACATGCTTATCCCGACCGTAACCTGGTGCGCCTGCCGGTACTGGATAATCCCGGTGATTTTCACTGGCGTAGTGGCGGTGAGCTGCATATGTGGAACCCGCAGACCATCACCAGTATTCAGCAGGCGGCTCGTTCCAATAGTCGTGAAGCCTATAAACAGTTTGCTAAGGTATCGGATGACGATTCAACTCGCCGTGCTACCCTGCGCGGCTTATTAAAGTTCAAACCTGATGCGAATGGTGGGCCGATTTCACTGCGCGAAGTCGAACCAGCAAAAGAAATTGTTAAACGTTTTGTTACCGGTGCAATGAGTTTTGGTTCTATCTCGGCAGAGGCGCATGAAACCATGGCGATTGCCATGAATCGTCTGGGGGGTAAATCCAATACCGGTGAGGGGGGTGAAGATACCGCACGTTTTACCCCGCTGCCCAATGGTGACTCCAAACGTTCGGCCATCAAACAGATTGCTTCAGGTCGATTTGGTGTCACTAACTGGTATCTGGCCAATGCTGATGAGCTGCAAATTAAAGTGGCACAGGGTGCCAAGCCGGGTGAGGGCGGTGAACTGCCGGGCGCGAAAGTAGATGTCAATATCGCCCGTATCCGTCATTCGACCCCGGGTGTCGGTTTAATCAGCCCGCCGCCGCATCATGATATTTATTCCATTGAAGACCTGGCGCAGTTAATTCACGATTTAAAAAATGCCAATCCTGATGCGAGAATAAGTGTCAAACTGGTTTCTGAAATTGGTGTGGGAACCATTGCATCGGGTGTTGCCAAAGCTTTTTCTGACCACATTGTCATTGCGGGCCACGATGGTGGTACCGGTGCATCCCCTTTAACCTCGGTTAAACATGCCGGTCTGCCATGGGAACTTGGGGTGGCCGAAACCCATCAGACACTGGTGATGAATGATCTGCGTTCGCGGGTGGTTATGCAAACCGATGGTCAGTTAAAGACCGGGCGTGACATTACTATTGCGGCATTGCTTGGTGCTGAAGAATTCGGTTTTGCCACCGCACCACTGATTACTCTTGGTTGTATTATGATGCGTAAGTGTCACCTTAATACCTGCCCGGTTGGGATTGCCACGCAGGATCCTGAATTACGTAAAAAATTCACCGGCAAACCTGAGCATCTGGTTAATTACCTGTTTATGGTTGCGGAAGATATGCGTGAACACATGGCACAGTTAGGTTTTCGCACGGTTAATGAAATGATCGGTCGTGTAGATGTGCTGGAAGTGGATGCTGCTATTGAACACTGGAAAGCCAGTGGTATTGATTTAACCGCAATGCTGTCGCCGGCACAAAAACCGCATGAAGGGGTCGAAGTTTACCATACCATCGCCCAGCATCACGGTCTGGAAAAAGCTCTGGATAATGCAATTATCAAAGCTGCACAGGCAACCATAATAAAAGGCGAAGCAGTTAGCATACAATTGCCGGTACATAACACTGATCGTGTTGTGGGTACCATGTTATCGCATGAACTGGCCCAGGCACGTCAGGGTGAACCTCTGGCTGATGATACGCTGCATATTAAACTCCGAGGTTCAGCCGGCCAAAGTTTGGGTGCCTGGTTATATCAGGGGGTGAGTATCGAACTTGAAGGCGATGCCAATGATTATGCTGGCAAAGGACTATCTGGTGGGCGGTTGATTATCTATCCCGATAAAACCAGCCATTTTGCAGCTGAAGATAATATTATTGTCGGCAATACTGTTTTATATGGTGCGACTTCTGGTGAGGCTTATTTCAGAGGGGTTGCGGCGGAACGATTCGCTGTGCGTAACAGTGGTGCCAATGCCGTAGTTGAAGGTGTGGGTGACCACGGTTGTGAGTATATGACAGGTGGTCGTGTGATCGTGCTTGGTTCAACCGGGCGTAACTTTGCTGCTGGAATGAGTGGGGGCATTGCCTATATCTGGGACAGAGGTGGCCAGTTTGCTGCCAACTGCAATCTGGGTATGGTAGAGCTGGAATCGCTGGAAGCCGATGAGGACATTGCAGAAGTAAAAATACTGATCGAAAATCATCTGCAATATACCGGTTCAGCTTTAGCGGAAATAGCATTGGATCAATGGTCTGAAACAGTGAAGCAGTTTGTTAAAGTGATGCCTACGGATTATAAACGGGTGTTGCAGGCGATGAATAAATCAGCAATAACCCAAACCCAACAGGCTCCAGCAGTTGGCCAGGTAGTTAATTGATAATTGTTTGATGCAGATGAGAGTAGATAATAATGGGCAAACCCACAGGCTTTAAAGAATTTCAACGTCAAACGGAACCCTACCGCCCAGCCAGTGAGCGTATCAGGGACTATGCTGAGATTTATCGTGGTAAACACGATAAAAAACAGCTAGAGACACAGGGCGCGCGTTGTATGGACTGCGGTGTACCTTTCTGTCAGTCAGAAAATGGTTGCCCAGTAAATAATCTGATCCCTGAGTGGAATCATCTGGTTTATACCGGGCAATGGCAGCCTGCTTTGAACCGGTTACATAAAACCAATAATTTCCCTGAATTTACTGGCCGTGTATGTCCTGCCCCATGTGAGGGTGCCTGTGTATTAGGCATTAACAACCCGGCTGTAACCATTAAAAATATCGAACAGGTGATTATCGACACTGGTTTTACTGAAGGATGGGTTAAAGCCATGCCACCTGAAAATCGTAGTGGTAAAAAAGTGGCGGTTATCGGTTCTGGCCCTGCTGGTCTGGCAGCGGCTGCACAGTTAAATAAAGTCGGCCACAAGGTGACGGTTTATGAACGTGCAGACCGTATTGGTGGTTTATTGATGTATGGCATACCCAATATGAAGCTGGGCAAAAATATTGTACAACGTCGTGTTGATTTATTAGCCGAAGAAGGTGTCGATTTTATTACCGATGCGGATGTGGGTGGTAAAGGTGACAATGCTGTGGATGTGCAACAGCTGAGGCAGCAAAATGATGCAGTATTATTTGCTACTGGTGCAACCCGCGCACGGGATCTGGATGTGCCGGGAAGAAGCCTGAAAGGCGTGCATCTGGCAATGGAATTTTTAACAGCCAATACCCGCGCGTTGTTAAATTCCGATTCATTGACGCCAGATTTAAATGATAGTGCAATTATTTCTGCCAGGGATAAGAATGTTGTTGTGCTAGGTGGTGGTGATACAGGTACTGACTGTATTGCAACGGCGTTACGCCATGGCTGTAAATCTATGGTTAATTTTGAATTATTGCCACAGTCACCTGCTGAACGTGCCACAGATAATCAGTGGCCGCTGTGGCCGCGTATTCACCGGGTTGATTATGGTCATGACGAAAGCAGTGAGGTCTTTGGCAGTGATCCGCGTGAATATGAAATTCTTACCAAAGCCTTTATCGATGATGGGAAAGGTAACGTAGCTGGAGTAAAAATCATTGAAGTAAGCTGGAAAAAAGTGGATGATAACTGGGTGATGGAAGAAGTTGAGGGAACTGAAAAAATCTGGGAAGCAGATCTGGTTTTATTATCAATGGGGTTTCTCGGGCCGGAGCATTATGCAAGCGATGCCTTAAATCTTGATTATGATGCACGTTCTAATTATCAGGCAAAACCTGGTGTGTATGCCGCCAGTGTCAAAGGTGTTTTTGCGGCGGGAGATTGTCGGCGCGGTCAGTCATTAGTCGTCTGGGGGATCCATGAAGGCCGTGAAGCCGCGCGTGAAATTGATCGTTTTTTAATGGGGGATACTCAGTTACCCTGAGGGTTCGTAGCTTCTCTGAAAAGCGGCAGCTTTGGCAAAATTAGAAATCGGTTAGATCTATCGTTTCAACTTTTATTTTTCTTTGCTGGTACAGGGAAAGGAAACTATCCAGAACCTGTTCAGTACCATTTTCAAATCCGGTAAATGCCAGGTTCAGAGCAAATTCATTCTGTGATAGCCGTTGTACCGAAACAATTTTGCAGTGTGCATAAAGTTTGTTATGTGTATGATTAACTGGCAGTTCAGCCACGGTCTTTAATTTTATATGACTCACTGAATGCACCTGAATACCGCGTGGTTCAATTTCATCCGTTACCCAGCTGTCACAAAAAACCTGAATGCCAGTCCCGGAAATAAAACGGGAGGTTGCAGGTAATATTGTGCCATTTTCCAGTACCAGATCAACGGCAAGTTTAATTTTGTGGCGTGGTGAGTGACGGCGTTCGCCTGTTTCGGGTATTTCTGACATGATGAATGTATACAAAAGTTTACTTTTTATTATCAAGTGTAGTACAAGTATGTGAAACTCAACATATTTTTTGAAATATTGAGGTTATTTTCTGACATTGTGAACAAATGTTAAGGATGAAGGCGAATATATTTAGCATTAACTGTGGCTGTGATAATATCGCCAGTCATTTTTATCGACAAATCATATAACGAGTAACAGCTATTTTAGCTACTCATATTTTTTATTAACAGGAGAAAGTCATGCCGGAGAATCTAAACAGCCTGAGCCATATTAATATCCAGGAAATTCTGCAAAATTATATTTTACCCTGGGGGATTAATATTATTATGGCGATTGCCATTTTTATTATTGGTAAATTCATTATCGGCATTCTGGTGAAGGTAGCCAGAAAAATAATGGCTAAAGCAAAAGTCGATAATATTTTAATTAACTTTATTGCTTCAATTATCAATACAGTATTATTATTGTTTGTTGTGATTGCTGCGCTTGATCAGTTAGGTGTCGATACTACCTCGCTTATTGCATTAATTGGTGCCGCTGGCCTGGCTGTTGGTCTGGCATTACAGGGTACATTACAGAATCTGGCATCCGGTGTTATGCTGATTATCTTTCGCCCCTTTAATGATGGTGATTTTGTTGAGGCAGCTGGAGTTTCTGGTGTTGTTGAAGCGATTGGCATTTTTACTACTACTATGCGTACGGGTGATAATCGTGAAATTATCATACCTAATGGCACTATATTTGGTGGCACCATTACCAATTATTCACGTAAAGGGACGCGTCGGGTCGATATGGTATTCGGCATTGGTTACGATGATGATCTGTTAAAAGCCAAAGCTTTAATTAAGAAAATACTCGATGAAGATAATCGTATTCTGGCTGATCCTGCACCTTCTATTGCGGTTGGCGAACTGGCGGACAGCAGTGTCAACTTCAATGTTCGCCCATGGTGTAAAACCGCCGATTACTGGGGCGTGTATGGTGATATTCATGAAAAAATCAAACTTACCTTTGATGCAGAGGGCATTTCTATCCCTTATCCGCAGATGGAACTACATCATGAAAACTGCCATCAGGATAAAGCAGCCTGAATTTTTAGCGGCAACAGGTTTTATAATGACAGGTTTTATTAACAACAGGAATATAAAATGAGAAACACGTTACTTTTATTGCTCGCATCATGTCTGATGGTGGGTGCCGCAAATGCAGCCGATAAACCAGCTGCCTCACCCTGGAAGCGTTCTGCTGAACTGGGTCTTATCCGCACGACAGGTAATACACAAACTCAGACATTGGCAGCTAAAGCTGATGTCGTTTATGAAGTGGAAAAATGGCGTCATACTGGCCATGCTGAAGCTTTTGGACAGCAAACCACGGATAAAGGTACGGGTGAAACGGTTAATTCAGCCGAGCGTTATGAGCTATCGGGAAAATCGGATTATAAATTCAGTAAACTGGATTATATATTTGGCCTGGCAGATTTAAAGCGAGATCGATTTAGTGGTTTTGATTATGAATATGCCTTTTCCGCAGGTTATGGGCGTACCTTACTTAAACGCACCAATATGCAGCTTGATGTAGAAATTGGCCCCGGTATTCGATTTTTCAAAGAAGATAAAGGAACGGCAGATAATGAGGCAATTTTGCGTCTGGCAGGTAAATACTGGTGGGCGATAACCGATAACTCAAAATTTACACAGAATTTATCGGTCGATATCGGCGAGCAGTTTACTACAACAAAATCCGTGAGCGGGTTGCAGGCAAATATCAGTAATATGCTGGCACTTAAGTTAACCTATACCTTGCTTAACAAGTCGAATGTGCCAACGGGTACAGAGTCAACGGACACTGAACTGGCAACGACGCTCGTTTATTCCTTTTAAGGGATTCTTAAAACTTAAGGGATTTAAAACATTTTCAAGAAACTTTGTGCGATAGAGCTATAAATATATCGTGCAAAGGTTTCTTTATGTCGTGTTTAGTACTTAAGTCGGGTAACGACCGATTTTAAGGCATGGTCAAAAGCGGAGTGACTCATAATAATTTTTGACTGCTCAGCGGCTATTTCAGCATTCAGTTCATCAAAGGATTTCTCTACGACCAGTTCCCCTTTATGATTAACAAACATCAGATTGGCATCTTCAGGGACAACCACAGAGAGCTTGCAACGGCGGGGAATCTGATCATCACCCATATAAAGTTGAAACCAGCTACCGGGTACGAAATTCTCGGGAATATCAGGGATGGGTTCTTTACGGGTTAGTTTTTCTCGAAGGTCATCTACCGGTGCTTCCATATCTGCTATGGCTTCCTCGGCTTTGTCAATTGCTTTAGCGCTGAAACTGGCGGCCTTAATATGTGTCTCATAAGTTTGTTTTAACCCGGCGATAACTTTTTCAATATCCTGTGGTGATTTAATGGTTTTAGATAGATAGTCGTAAGTGGTAGTAATGATTTCGTCTTTATCTTCCAGTAAAATAGCCAGATCTTCAGCTGTATTTAGAGGTTGTATGCTTTCTATAATATCACGCAAGGTTTCAACCATATTAACCCATTCATCATTTTCCTTACCAAATTGCAGATAATGGTTAAACATTAATGTTGGCCAGCGCCTTAATATAAGCGGATGAACGACTTCGGGCAATATTTTATCTCGGGTAACAAGGCGCAGGGCTTTAAGTACGGTTTTTCTGGCATGGTGACGTAATGTCTGCTGCTGGGCATCCGCTTCCTTCTGTCGAGCCATTTCTTCCAGTTTGTCAATAACCTTATTGAGTTCATCCAGAGCCTCCTGAAAGGTTTCAGTTGTCTGGTCATACTCATCAAGGATATGGTTGACTATCCTGTTTAGTTGAATATATATTTCATCGTTATGATCCGTAATGCCAACGCCGATTTCAGCAATTTTATCGAGTAAAATACGTGCTGCATGGTCATCATAAATGAAAAATTCCGGATCGGACATGGACGCTTTGATAATCGGAATCTGTAAGCGTAATAACAATGTTTTTATGGTATCTGAAATTTCGGTATCATCAATAATGGCATCGAAAATTAATTCGATAAAATCAATGGTTTTTTCAGCAATTTGATTAATACGTTTGCTAACCACCCCCCCGGATTTCTTTGCCAGTTCAGTGATAACCGCCTGTTTTATAGCTGCTGCATCAAAATGTAGTTGCTGTGGCTGGACGAATTGCGATTGTGCCTGGAGACCAGATAGGGCCTGAATAATTTCCTGGTGGCCGAAATGTTGCGCAGTACTGGCTGGATAGATTGGGCTTCCGGCCAGGGCTGTTGGATCGCCTAGCGTTTCCTGATTAATCGGGGTACCAAGAAAGTTCCCCAGAATCTGACTAACCTGGCTGGCTGGCATACCGGCTGTATAATGTTGAAATTCATTGCCTGATGCCGCGGTGCCGACTTGATTGGCCGATTGAGCCGCTGTTGGCTGGTTTCCAGAGCTAGATCCAAAACCAGTGCCGCCTGCTGAGCCAGCGGTTTGAGTTGGTATATTTCCATTTGTGGAGGTTGGCGATGGCTGTTGTTGAGGATAGTGATAGTTACCACCAGGGGCAGCAGTCATGGCATAACCGCCTGGGTTAAAACCACCAGCTGGATAATTGTCAGTTAATCCAGCTGTAGCAGTATTATCCCCGCCAGTATTTGCGGCACCGGGTATATTTCCACCATAACTTCCTTCAGCAAAGTTACCTTCTGGATACGATGGGGCTAACTGTTCATTCTCGCCGGGCTTCTGTTCAGGCAGAGTTTTCCTGTCAGTTTGTCTGCGTTGTTGCTGTTTCTGCAGCTGTAGTTTTATTTGTGGCAGGATACCAGCGTCAATCAGGCGGTTGTTGATGGAATCATAGAGTGATTCCAGTTTATTGATAACTTCCGCTTCAAACAGGTTAAAGAGAATTTTTTTATTTGTTGGGTCAAAGTGATCCTGCAGGCTATCATCAAAAGCCTGGCAGAAATTTATTGGGCTAAGCGCCTGTTTATCGAAAATGGTACTGGATTTTAATCCAAGATGTTCCAGCCTGGCTTCAAGGTGCGAAAGTTGTTCCCGATATTGGCTGGTCGCCCGCCCACCGATACTTTTTACCAGAACCATCCCTTCGATTTCATCGGTACCAATCAGGCTGAGTTCATCAGTTGCATTATTCTCTGATGTTCCCTCAGCCTGATACTTGGCGGCAGGTATCAGGTATTTTTTTGCTGCATCAAGATAGGCATCGGCAAGCTCGGATTTTAACTGGCGAAGTTGATTCATCAGCTCAAAATAACGATTATGATCGGCATTATTTTTTGCTGCGCTGGCCATATCAAAAAGTTTATCTGGCGCAGTATTTAACAATTTTGAAACCAGGTCACCTACGCGCGTGATGATGTTATTTTTGATGTCAATAACCAGTTTGTCATACTGATTTATGTTTGACTGGTGTTTCTGCCGTCTTTTACGCATTAGAATTTTCCCTTTATTTTTCAGGCACCCGTTCTTGGAAAGACTTCCTGATGGAAGCAGTCATTGTATTATTATAACGGTTTAAAGCAAAAAAAACCCGGTCTAAATTGATAAATATTTTGACAGTGCTTATTATCCAGCTACACTGTAAAATACAGAGGGTTAAAATGTTGATAAACTCTAGTTATCGAAATATTATCGAAATATTTTATTATCTAAATATGATCCAGGCTCGCGCCAGTTATGTCTGTTAAATTAAAGAATCTTTCATCCGAAGAAGCCTGGGATATTTGCCAGGAAAATTCGCGAGCATTATTAATTGATGTGCGTTCAAGTATGGAGTATTTATTTGTCGGGCATCCCAAAGGCGCTATTCATATCCCCTGGATTGATGAGCCGGACTGGGAAATTAATACCAGTTTTGTAGCCGAAGTACGCAAGCTGGCTCTGGGTGGGTTGCACGAATCTAAAGATGATGTGCCGATAATATTAATTTGTCGTAGTGGCAATCGTTCAAAAGATGCTGGAGAAGTATTGATTGAGGCGGGTTTAAAAAATGTATCCCATATTGATGAAGGTTTTGAAGGTGAACTGGACGACGATCATCATCGGAGTACGGTTGGCGGCTGGCGTTACCATTGTCTACCCTGGGAGCAGTGTTAACCATAAAACTGAAGTCACAGATTCAGGTATAATGGGTTCATATATAAGAAAATAAAATGATTGAAAAAATAGAAAAAACTGATGCACAATGGCAGGCGCAGTTAACACCTGAGCAATTTCAGATAACGCGCCGTGGCAGAACCGAAATGGCTTTTTCCGGTGAATGGCATGCACACACTGATAATGGCGTTTATCATTGTATCTGTTGCGGGCAGCTATTATTTTCTTCAGATACAAAATATGATTCGGGCACCGGATGGCCAAGTTTTTATCAACCGGCTGAAGCTGTTTTACTAAAAGAAATAAAAGATAGTCGTTATGGAATGATACGTGTTGAAGTGCGTTGTCCAAAATGTGATGCTCATCTTGGACACGTATTTGAAGATGGGCCGCAACCAACAGGTTTACGTTACTGTATCAATTCAGCTTCACTGGATTTTATAGCCAGACCAGCATAGAGGCTTCTAAACAAGTCTGACTTTGCTGAACCTGATTTAGTGTGTGTTTGACGAGGCAATCAGCAACAGCTATTGCAGCATGGCAGGGGTTTAATGGCCTCAATGGTGGCCGATAATACATACTCTTCCACACCACGACCGGGTGCCCAGTCTTTGATAAATGCTTTTGACTCATCTTTGGGCTGGATATTAATTTGTTCAAAGCCCAGTTGCTGGAGAATGTCCTGAAGTTCAGATACCTGAGAAGCGCCTGCCATACAGCCAGAATATAAAGCCAGGTCATTTCTAATGGCTTCGGGTAATGCCATACTGGCGACTACATCAGAAATAGCCAGACGGCCACCTGGCTTGAGGACACGGAAGGTTTCGGCAAATACCTGTTTTTTGTCCGGTGATAAATTAATCACGCAGTTGGAAATGATGACATCAACCGTCTCATCTGCCACTGGCATATGTTCAATCTCACCGAGGCGAAATTCTACTTGCGAATATTGCCCTTTTACTGCATTGGCGCGTGCTTTCGAAATCATGGAGGGGGTCATGTCAATGCCAATAACATGACCTGATTCGCCGATTTCTGTAGCGGCAAGAAAGCAGTCAAAACCACCACCACTACCAAGATCCAGCACCGTTTCACCCGGTGCAATACTGGCAATGGCACGTGGATTGCCACAGCCAAGCCCCATATCCGCGCCGCTGGGAACGTTATCCAGATCCCTTTGTGAGTAACCCAGGCGGGTGGAAACCAGAGTATTAATCGCGTCATCATTCGATACACCACAACAACTGCTCTGGGTTCCACAACAATCACCCTGGTTACTGGCTTCAGCAACCTGAGTGTAACTGTTGCGTACTTGCTGGCGAATGTCATCTGCCTGTTTCTGGTTCATGGAGTTCTCCGGTAAATTTAGTGAGACGGTTTTTTCAGGTCGAGTAACTGTTCACATCGAATATTTTCTGGGTATATTATATCGAATATAGTTAGATTGAGGGTCTAAATTGAAAGATAAGCGGTGATTAGCTGAATATTTGTTGTATGATTACAGAATAACGATAACATACCTGATACCAATATGACTGAACCGTTAACAGATATAGAACGAGAAAGGCTGGAACAGCGCCTTTATGAGCTTAAGCTGGAACATCGTGATCTGGATGATGTGATACGGCGTCTGGTACTGCAGCCGGACGTGGAAGAACTGCAACTCAAACGGTTTAAAAAACGTAAATTAATATTAAAAGAGAATATCGCGAAAATAGCTGACCGCCTTATTCCTGATCTTGATGCATAATGACAGGTCTGTGGCCTGAATAATTTCAAGCTGTAACCGGTTTCATTACCGGTCTTTATAAATTAAAGTTATGATGAATTTCTGTTCTTTCTGTGGTGAAAAAGTACGCCAGAAAATTCCCCAGGGGGATAATCGTTTGCGTTATGTGTGTGACAGCTGTCATACCATTCATTATGAAAATCCCAAAATTGTTACCGGTTGTATTCCTGAGTGGGAAGATAAGATTTTGCTTTGCCAGCGAGCTATTGAACCACGTTATGGGCTGTGGACATTACCGGCCGGATTTATGGAAAATGGTGAAAGTAATCGGGAAGGTGCCGCGCGTGAAACCTTTGAAGAAGCCAGGGCAAAGCTGGTTAATATGACCTTATTTAGTGTGTTCAGTATTGCGCACATTAATCAGATTTACACTATGTATCGTGGTGAACTGGTGGACGGAAAGGCTGATGTAGGTGAAGAAAGCCTGGATGTGAAACTGGTGGGCGAAGCGGATATCCCCTGGAATGAACTGGCGTTTCAAGTGGTTGAAGAAAATTTGAAACTTTATTATCAGGATATGGCAGCAGGGAAATTTATCACCCATTATGGGGAAATTCTAAAATCAGGGGATGATGGTTATCAGGTAAAGTATTTTCCTTGAAGCTACTATTAACCCGAATATTTCATGAGATTGCCACAAAATCCTGCATTCCCATGAAATATCCGGGTTAACCACTTACCGTTTTCATAGGAGTATGAAAATATGAGAAACAGCGTTTCCCTTACCCTTTATTCACCTGTTCAACTGATTAATCCAGAATGATATGTTGTTAGAATTCGCTGGTTTGCTGGTAGGTAGCGGCCTGCTTATGCTGGTTGTTGGCGCGTTTATTGCCAGGCAGTATACTCTGCGCTCGAAATTACTGACCGCGTTTCTGATTATTGTGCTGACATCGCTGGGTGTACTGGCATTCCTCGATAGTTATATCATGAGTGAAAATCTCAGCCAGAGTGCTAATAAGTTGTTGATTATGACAGCACGCAATTTTGCTGAGAAAATTGATGGTCTTACTCGTCAGAACAGTCGTTATATTCACACTGAAGCGGCCTTACCGGCAATCACACAATTTATAATAACCAAGGCAGCCCCCCCCTTTAACCGACACGCTATTCTGGAAATCCTGCATGCACTTCAGTTGCGTCAGGGCGCGCACATACTTTCTTATGCCATCCTGGATAAAAAAGGCATAAATATTCTCGATACCAATATAGAGGATATTGGTAAAGATGAAAGTAAGTGGCTGTATTATCAGCAGGTGCTAAAAAAAAGAGGCAGTTATCACTCGCCCGTTCTGTTTAAACACAACCGGCCATACATGGTTTATAGCAGTGCTATTCGTGATTTATCCGGTAAATTAATTGGTGTGTTGAGGGCAAAATATAGCACCAGTACTTTATCGACAATGTTTGATATGGTTCAGCGTACGGTTGGTCCAGGTGCCTTTGTGCTACTGCTGGACAGGAATAAGCTTAGACTGGCGGACAGTCGCCGTAAGGATTTTATCTATACCATGGCTGCTGCGCTGGACAAAAAAAAGCAAAACTTATTGAGACGCCAGCATCGTTTACCTGCAAGAGGCGGACAGGTTGAGAATGAATCGGCAGACTGGTTGAAAAAGCTTACCCTTGCTTCCTATGACAGGCCGGTATTTAAAAGCCAGTATAAGGGTTTGGGGGATGCACAGTATTTATCGGCAGTATCCAGGCTGGAAACCATGCCCTGGACAATTATTGTTTCACAGCCTTTATCCATTATTCTTGAACCGGTAGAGGCGCAGAATAATAGTGCTTTTGTGCTGGTAAGCCTTATTGCTCTGGTTGTTGTATTAATTGTGTTGGCTTCAACACAATTAATACTTGGGCCGATTAAGCGTTTAACCGCCGTGGTTAAGCAGATTGCTGAGGGCGATCTGGCTGCACAGGCGACGGTAGAAGCTAATGATGAGGTTGGCACACTGGCGATTGCTTTTAATGAGATGACGCAGAGTGTTACTCATTTAATTGTTGATCTGGAAGATGAAGTAGACAGTCATAAATTAACCGCCGACCGTTTACATAAGCTATCACAGGCGATTGAGCAAAGCCCTGTTTCCGTTATGATTACTGACCTTGATGGGGTGATTGAATACGTCAATCCACAGTTATGTCGAACTACCGGGTATAAAGCAGATGAACTAATTGGCCAGACACCGCGGATATTTAAATCGGGATTGATGCCAGAAGTGCATTTTAAGAACATGTGGACGGCAATTAGTGTTGGGCAGTCATGGACCGGTGAGTTATATAATAAAAAGAAAAATGGTGACCTGTTCTGGGAAAATGTCACTATCTCACCGATTAGAAATGCAAACCAGGAAATTACCCACTATCTGGCGATAAAAGAAGATATTTCCCTGCGTAAGGATTATGAAGAACGGCTGTTGTATCAGGCAAGTTATGACAAATTAACCGATCTGCCAAATCGTAGTCTGGCTTATGACCGGATTCAGCAGGCGATTGCCAATGCGATTCGTGAAAACAAACATATTGCTTTGTTGTATCTTGATTTCGATCATTTTAAAAACATCAATGATACATTGGGTCATGCAGCCGGCGATGAGTTTCTGAAATATATGGCGGGCAGATTAAAGGCCTGTGTACGTGACTTTGATACGGTGGCGAGGCTGGGCGGTGATGAATTTTTAATCATGCTGATAGAAGTTGATAATGAAGATAACGATGAAAACGATTCTTTTACCCGTGTAGTGAAACACAAAACGCAGCAAATTCTACATAGCGTCTCACAACCCTGTGTGATTCATGATATGGGTTTTTCGGTCACCGCCAGTATTGGTATTGCCATTTTTCCAGAAGATGGTGATGACCCGCATATTCTGTTACGTAATGCCGACACAGCAATGTACCGGAGTAAGCGCAAGGGCAGAGATACTTATGAAATTTTTACCACTGAAATGAGTGATGTGGTGATGAAGCGTGTTGAGATTGACAACAAGTTGCGTGGTGCACTGGAAAATGGCGACTTTTACCTGAATTATCAGGCGTTACTGGATGCCAGAACACGGCGTATTGTGGGCGCGGAAGCCCTGATACGCTGGCACGATAAGACACTTGGTGAAGTTTCACCGGAAGAGTTTGTGCCGCTGGCAGAAGAAAGCGGTTTAATTGTCGATATTGGCAACTGGGTGCTTGATACGGTTTGCACCGATATTAAACGATGGCGTACCAATAATCATATTAATGATTTATATATTGCGGTAAATCTGTCAGCACGTCAGTTTCGGGGCAAGGAAATTGTTAAAAATATTGCTGATACGCTGAAAAAACACGGCCTGCATGGTGATTGTCTGGAACTGGAAATTACCGAACGCCTGTTAATGAAAAATGTACCCCATGTGATTGCTATCCTTGAACAGTTTAAAAAGATGGATATTCGTTTGTCCATCGATGATTTTGGTACCGGTTATTCATCCTTAAGTTATTTAAAACGCTTTCCCTTTGACGTATTAAAAATTGATAAAGCTTTTATTGACGATATTGGCACCGACCCGGATGGTCAGGCATTATGTGATGCCATTGTTGCCATGGCGCACAGTCTGGGGCTGGGCATTATCGGCGAAGGCGTTGAGACTCAGGAGCAGTTTGACTTTTTGCGTGAACGTGGTGCTGAAACCATACAGGGTTATTTCGTCAGTAAACCACTGCAGGCGGATGAATTTATTCAGTTGATAAAAACAGCCGAATTGACTGAATCGGCGCAGGAATAATCGCTGTTCAGTCGTCGCATAAGCCACAGCAGCAGGCTGATGAGTAACAGGCTGAATAGATTAAGCTGGCCTCCACCGCTACCATTATTTACAGGTGTGCCATTGTCACCATTGCTGGTGAAATTAATGGTGATGATACCAGTTGATGCTATTGAACCCACTGTAATCACACTGGCATTCCCTGTTGTATTACCCTGATAGCTAACCGGATTAATCGGGTTGGGTGGCTGAAAGGATTTATCGGTCGGGTCGCTAGCATAGGGGCCAACCGCTGAACCAGCGATAAACTCCGGGTTAATCGCATTGGCATGTAGCGTGTAATTTCCCGGCGGTACAAATAACTGGTAGTGGCCATTATTTTGCCGCAAATAATCCGATACGACACTAATGACTGCCCCGGTCGTGGTGTTTTCAGCCCAGATATTTGCGCCGAGGATAGCGTTACCCTGTGGGTCAACAAAAACACCCTGTATTTCACCATATTGCTGATTGAAGTTTGTTGCCGGGTAGAGGGCAGATACGGCGCTAATATCATCAGCATGTAACGAAGGCGTAGAGCGACAGATAAAGGGGTACATCAGTGCATACTGATCAGCTGATCGGGTTGAACAAACCCGTGGGAAACCGGTGGCACTTTCCTGATTTGAAATATTGGTCTGCGTATGGTCAAGGCCAAATAAATGGCCTAATTCATGAGCAATAGTTATGACCATATCATTATTGGTTTTAAAACCAGGGATAGTGTTTTTACCAGTGATAACTGAATAACCCCTGACAAGCTGATTGCCGCTGAGAGTGGTGCTGGTAAAGCCGACCGTATTACTGCTCTGGTTTACCCCAAACTGCTTGTCAATAATACTGCCATCGCTGTCATAGATAATAAAGCTGTCGGTGCTATTAATAAACTCGGGGCTACCTAAAAAAGTATTGAAATTACCAGCATTTATATCCTGGCTGATATCTGTACCTGGTAATAGCTGAATGCTGGAGGTGATAATCTGGTTCCAGACATCAAAGGCCTGTTGCAGGAGAGCATCTGCCTGAGTATTGGTTCGATTACCTAATGCCCCGGGGTCGATATGTAACACAATATGGGGATTACTAAAAGCCGCAGGTTGATGGCTGGTGGAGACAAATAAGGGGCCGCCAGCGTTTACCGTGATGCTGTACAAAGCCAGCACAGGAAATAAAGGGTTAATGTTTTTGTGGCGCAGGAAGAGCGTTAAAAATAATTGAACGATGTACATCATTACTCTGTGTTCAGGGTGCGTATGTGGTTGATGAAATCGCTCAGATAGGCCTTGCCAGGGTGGTCAGGGCTGGTGGCTAATGGTACGCTGATGGTCGTGCCTGCACGTGCCAGTTTGTTATTGCGTTGACGACTGTTTGTGGCTGTTGCTGAATGTCGGCTTGACACGGTTTTCTTACCATTAACCAGCGTTATCGCAAAACTACCCTGATACAGTCCTAGCGGGCTACAGAAGCCCGATTTTGAAGGGGTAGGTAAAAAGACCACATATTCCTTACCTACGGTAAAAGTTGGCACACCCTGTACATACATGGCAAGCGAACTATGTGGTAGTTTGCCACCAATCTGCTTGATAGTGTATTGTTTCCCGGGCTGACCTTTAATGGCTTCAATAATCTGGAAATCGGTATAGGTGACAATTTGTCTGCTCAGCGGATCCTGCTTGACACGGTTGGCCAGTACCCTGCCATGAAAAATCATCGTTGCCTGCTGCGACAGCTGGGTTAAGTTGAGCGGGATAACCATGGTGGCTTTTGCTGTAGCCATAAACAGGCTCAGTGAGATACTCAATAATAACAATGAGATATTTATATTAGCAATCATTTTTCTGTATGTCATCGGGTTGTTGGCAGGTATGATGTCAGGGTTTTATAAAAATACCAGTTATTAAAGAAGCTGACATTAAATAACGGTTATTATGAAAAAATCTTTAATGCTTTAACACTGTCATAATATCTCTAACGTTTCTGTCTTACCTTTCGTTCCATGGTGGTTTATGCCTGTTATCGGTTTTGACATCGTATTATGGTATCTGTTCAATAGCAGGCAGTCTACGGTTTAAAAAATACCCGTGAAAAATGGGGTTTTGTGTCTCTGGTGTGCGTGTTATGATGGGTCGATTATAGCTATTTTTCCTGAGTAAACGATGGATTCTCACCCGCTACAACAAAAAATTTATCGCACCCAGAAAGTGATGCATGCCGTTGATGAATGGGGCTTAAGCGGTGAACAAATTCTGGTGCTACTGGATTTCCCCGTTGGCGAGCGAACGCGCCATCTACAGAAATACCGTAAAGATACCCCGTTCCCCGATGATGAAAAAATAAATTGCCGGGTGACCTTTCTGCTGGGTATTATCGATGCTCTGCGTACCACTTATCCTCGCAATGTTCATATGGGTGCGCGCTGGATGGCGATGCCGCATACTCGTCTGCAGAACCGTTGTCCGTTACAGGCGATGCTGGAGGATGGCGAACAAGGTGTGGTTGCCGTACTGTCGGAACTGGACTGTGCCTATGCGTGGGAGTTGAGCGGTTCCAGCATTTCCTGAGCTAATCTGTACCGTTATCGGCCATTGTTGTCGTAACCTTTCAACAGAGCTTATGATTTCTCTTTCCTGATTAATTCATAAGCCTTGCGAATTTCCTGGGTTTTTCGGGTAGCAATTTCAATCATTTCGTCTGGCAGGCCTTTGGAAACCAGTTTATCGGGATGATGCTGGCTCATTAAACGACGATAGGCTTTCTTGACTTCGGCTTCACTGGCAGAGGCATCCACACCAAGAATGGCATAAGCCTGTTTCAGTGTCAGGGCGTTATTCGAGCTTGCCTGTGCGCCACTGGCAATACTAAACAGATGGTCGATATCAGCAATTGAAAAGCCCAGTGTCTGGCCAATAGCATAGATAATCTGCTTTTCTTTTGAGTCAATCCGGCCATCAGCAAGTGCCGTACCAATCTGAATTTCAACGAACATCTGAATCAGGTTGCGACGGCGATGACATTCCTGTTTTAACTGCAGCAAAATATCATTGAGCGGGAAGTCATGCGCCTTGCCCTGCTCAAATAACTGGACTGCGGCTTTGCGTTGCTGGGCATTCAGTTGCATCTGTGCCATCAGGTTTTGTGCAGCCGTGATTTCCTGTGGGCTGACATGGCCATCCGCTTTGGCAATATGGCCCATGACCGAGAAGGTGGCAGTAAAAAAGGCCATCTGCACACGCTCCTGTCCGCCAGGGCCAAACTGAGGATTAAGTTTATCGCCCAGAGAGATACCGCGATCAAAGTTACCACCTAATGCCGCACCTAAAATTGCACCCAGCGGCCCACCCATCATCCATCCAAGTGCACCACCAATAACTGTTCCCCACCATGCCATAATTTTTCTGCCTCACTGGTAACCCGCTCAGCGATGATCTGTGCAGTTACACTTAATTGTACCTGAAAAAATCAGTTTAACATTTATGTCTTATGCTGTAATGATTGTATTGGATGGCACTGGATTCGATGGGCTGTATTGAATATGCCTGTATTGGCTAAGCTGAGTGTTCCTGTGCATGGCCAAATTATGAGTTTTAGATCAAAACTGTTTCTGTTTATTGATTTAAGTCATGTTATTAAACAGACCATGGGTGTTAGCATCAAATATTCGGCCTGATATTACATTCCTTAAAATAAAGGTTATAATATACTTATGAATAATTTTGCAATCAGATTTCCGTTAGAACGTAGCAGCATCATTGAGATGTTGCAGTATTATAATGTTTCGCCTACCCGTCAACGCATTGAAATCGCTGAGTTTTTATTTAAGGAGCCTCAGCATCTTTCTGCCGATAAAATTTTAGATGGTGTAAAAGCAGAAGGTAAACGCGTCTCGCGTGCCACGGTTTACAATACCATGGGTTTGTTTGTTGAGAAAGGTATGGTGCGGGAAGTGTTAATTGACCGTGAACGGGTATTTTACGATACCAATACCGACAACCATCAGCATGTATATAATGTTGATAGTGGTGAGTTAAAAGATATTTATGATATTGATATCAATCTGGCGGATAACATGGCCATACCTGATAGCTGTCAGGTGCTGGGAGCCGATATCGTTATTAAGGTTTGTTCAAGTCCTGCCTGAGTGAATCCGCAATATTATCTGCTAACGGGTTAACGCTGGCGGTGTAATTTTGATGTTCGACACCGGCAGCGATGGTCGCACCGGTCAGCGCGGCGTTAATCATTTCATCCTTTAATTCAAAGCGCAGAAAATGCACCGCTGAGGTTTTATCTTCGGTATCGCGTTCCAGGTCTTCATCGGCGATGGCAAAGACTTTGTCAAAACCTGCTACCTGCATCCAGACCCGTGTTTCTATACCAATAAGCTGTGTTAGCATATGCTGGCGTTCGGTGACATCGGTGTACTGAATCATCATGGTGGCTTTCCAGTTGCTGCCATCGGGAATCAGCGGGTTATAGGCAGCCAGTTCTTCTTCAATGCCCGCTGCATCAAATATTTTTTCTGCCTTCAGCATTTCCTGAACCTGATACTGCATAATCAGTTTGTCTTCAAATAACAATAACAGGTGATCCCCCAGTTCGATACGGCGGCTTTCCTTGTGTTGTATCATTTTCTTACGAAACGCATCCCGAATTTCAGTATATCTTTCCAGGCTGTAGAGGTCTTCGCGTTGTAGTTTATTGTTGGTCATGGAGGGTTTTCTCGTCAAAGTAAAATTTACAGGCCATAAGCAATACACAGCAGAGAAATCGGATGCACCGGTTTGCTGCCATCAGCCAGGCCAGCTTGAATATGGTGGCCGGCCATCGCGCAGTCACTGGTGTAATAATCCGCCGTTGCCTGTTTTACCCGCTTCACTACCGGGCGGCATATTTTCATCGCGGTATCATGGAACTCGGTTTTGAAGGTATAGGTACCATCATGGCCGGAGCAGCGTTCGATGGGCTGGACATCGGTATCAGGAATCAAATTCAGCATATCACGGGTTTTCATGCCAATTTTCTGTACCCGCTGATGGCAGGCAACGTGGTAGGCGATTTTACCCAGTGATTGCTTAAAATGCGTATCCAGTTTGTTGCCTTTATGGCGTAACATCAGATATTCAAACGGGTCAAAAATAGCTGCCTTCACTTTTTGTACCTGTTTATCCTGCGGGAACATCAATGGCAGTTCCTGTTTGAACATCAGTGTACAGGAGGGGACCGGGGTTACGATGTCCCAGCCATCATCAACCAGTTGTGCAAGTATCTGGATATTGTGCTCTTTTAAACGGTTCACGGTATTCAGGTCGCCCAGTTCCAGCTTCGGCATGCCGCAGCACTGCGTATTTTCCACCAGCAGTACAGGAATATTATTGTGTTCAAAGACTTTAATCAGGTCTTCACCTATTTGTGGCTCGTTATAGTTGCCATAACAGGTGGCAAACAGGGCGACTTTCCCCGTTGTTGTGCTGGTAGCTTCAACAGGCAGGTCAGCCGGGGTGCGCCCGTGGTCACGTTTCACCAGGGTGGAGGTCTGATATTCAGGTAACAGGGCATCGGGATGAATGCCCAGGGTTTTATCCAGCAGTTTACGTGCCAGACCATTTTTATTGACGGCATTGACCGTTTGGGTAATAACCGGAATGCTGGCCAATTTACCCAGTTTATCGGTTGAGGTAATTAACCGATCACGGAATTTTGTTTCACCTTTTTTATATTTAATGGCCTTGGCGCGTAACATCAGATGCGGAAAGTCCACGTTCCATTCATGCGGTGGTACATAAGGGCATTTGGTCAGATAACACAGATCACATAGAAAGCAGTCATCAACAACTTTCCAGTAATCTTCTTTAGCCACGCCATCGACCTCCATCGTCGATGATTCATCAATCAGATCAAACAGGGTTGGAAAAGAACCGCACAGGCTGACACAACGACGACAGCCATGACAGATATCAAAAACACGTTCAAGTTCGTCCATTAACCGGGATTCATCCCAGAATTCAGCCGTTTCCTGTCCCAGTGGATGTCGGGTTGGGGCTTCTAAATTACCTTCACGCATATACAATTCCTCAATGATATCAGTTTATTACTTATGTTGTGCCGTATGTGATGCGTATAAAAAGGCCGAGCCAGGACGTACCCCGGTTCAGCCCTGCCTGTTTTCGGGCAGGCTCCTGAGTGCCTGCCCGAAAACAGGCACTCAGGGCGTAGCGGTTTACTCCATGCCGTCCAGTGCTTTCTGGAAACGGTTAGCGTGTGAGCGCTCGGCTTTTGCCAGGGTTTCAAACCAGTCGGCAATTTCATCGAAATTTTCTTCGCGAGCGGTTTTTGCCATACCAGGGTACATATCGGTGTACTCGTGGGTTTCACCAGCAATCGCTGATTTCAGGTTATCACTGGTGCCGCCAATAGGTAGACCAGTAGCTGGATCACCCGTTTCTTCCAGGTATTCCAGATGGCCATGAGCATGGCCGGTTTCGCCTTCAGCCGTTGAGCGGAAAACGGCGGATATATCATTATAACCTTCAACGTCAGCTTTGGCTGCAAAGTAGAGGTAACGACGGTTGGCCTGTGATTCGCCAGCAAAGGCATCTTTCAGGTTTTGTTCAGTTTTACTATCTTTTAATCCCATGATTTTCTCCAGATTAGGTGGGTTACAAAAAAAGTAGAATTACATCCAGACATTCACTTTAGAATGATTCTAATGAATTGTCTGACGCATGTCAAGTATAGCTCTACAAAAAAGTAAAAATCCAGCACTAAGTCATATTATGGATGACGTATAATACAAAAATATTTTATCGATACAATAAACCGAGGTCTTTAATGATACGTGAAGTAGAAGTAGCTATTTTAGGTGCGGGCAGTGCCGGTTTGTTTGCTCTGTCACAGGTCAAACGTCAGATGGATAACTATGTTCTGATCAATGGTGGCGAACTGGGCACAACCTGCGCGCGAGTGGGTTGTATGCCATCAAAAGTACTGATACAGGTGGCCGAAGATTTTCATCGTAAAAGCCTGTTTGAGCGCGAGGGTATTGATGGCGGTGAAGAACTATCCATGGATATACCCGCAGGTATGGAGCATGTACAGGATTTACGTGATGTATTTGTTGATAAAACGCTTGGGGTCACGGATGCGCTGGATGAGGCACACTTAATTGATGGTTATGCAAAATTTATTTCCACTGATACCGTTGAAGTTAATGGTGAGCAGATAAAAGCAGAAAAAATTATTATTGCCACCGGCTCAACGCCGGTGATTCCGGCAGACTGGCAGGATTTCGCCGAGGACATTGTTACCACCGATGATTTTTTTGAGCTAGAAGATTTACCGACATCCATGGCCGTGATTGGTCTGGGTTCTATTGGGCTGGAAATCGGCCAGTCATTAGCGCGACTGGGTGTAGATGTAGTCGGCATTGACCTGGTGAGTAAACTTGCCAAGCTGGATGATGACGCCATCAATCAACAGGCACTGGCCATTTTTGGCAAGGCTTTTCCATTATGGCTGGGTGATCCGGTGGTGCTGGAAAAAACCGCTGATGGTATTCGCGTTAGTGCCGGGGAAAACACCATGGTGGTGGAAAAAATATTTGCCAGCCTCGGGCGCCGGCCAAATCTGGATAAGCTGAATCTGGAAGCGACTGACATTCCACTTGATGAGCGTGGGATTCCAGTTTATAACCCGCTCACCATGCAGGTCGGTGAACTGCCGGTATTTATTGCCGGTGATGCAAATGCCGACCGCCCCATTCTGCACGAGGCCGGTCATGAAGGTCGGGTCGCAGGTTACAATGCCGTACATGCATCGATACAGACATTCAAACGTAAAACGCCACTGGCAATAACTTTCTGTGATCCGAATATTGCTGTTGTTGGTGCAGCTCTATCAACACTGAATCCGGCTGAAACTGTCATTGGTGAGATGGCTTTCGGGCCGGTTGGGCGGGCGCTGATTATGGGTAAAAACCGTGGCTTGCTAAGAATTTATGTCAATAAAAAAGACGGTTTGCTACTCGGTGCCTCCATGTTTTGCGTGGCCGGTGAGCATCTGGCGCATTTATTATGCTGGTCGATTGAACAGGGTTTAACCGTATTTGATATGCTCAAAATGCCGTTTTATCATCCGGTGATTGAAGAGGCATTACAGGCCGCTTTGTATAATGTGCTCGGTAAGCTGGATATAAAACAGGACGTGGTTGAATTACAGAAAATATAAAGTAGCCATGCATGTATCGCGTATGGATATTGGCGATAATACTGCCTTTATCCATTATCGTGTCCAAGTGCCTTTTTCATATCTTCATATTCATCCTTGCTGATTTCACCTTTGGCAAAGCGTTTATCTAAAATTTCACGGGCACTTTCTGGTCGTGCACGGTTGCTTCTACTGTCTGATCGTGTGTTATTACACTGGCCAAACATACCGCGCATAAAAAACAGAAACACGACAAAAAATAGAAGTGGAATAATCCACATAAAACCGAAACCGTGACCCCACCAGTAATTTTGATCCATCTTATTTCTCCGGTTAATTAAACTACATCATAAAAACTACATCATAAAAACTGTATCATAAAGTTTTATTACTGAGTCGCTTTCTCTTTTCCTGTTATTGCCGAATGACTGCTACTGTGGTTTTCCGTCCACGCCTGAAAATCTTCTATAAGCTGAAGCAGTTTGGGATCTGGCAGGCAATAATAGATAAATGACCCTCTACGTTCAGGTCTTACCAGTCCCGCTTCACGCAGGATACGTAGATGAAAGGAGACATTTGTCTGGCTCATGCCCGTGGCATTGACGACATCCGAGACCGGGCGGCACTCCAGTCCCAGGCTGCACAGAATTTTGAGCCGACTAGGTTCTGACAGTAATTTGAAATGTTTGCTTAAACGTTTTATAGAGCTATCATTCTGGTTATTTTTAATCATGTTCGACTTCACCTTCAACAAAAGGTTTATATGCTTCTATATAGAAGTCATCATCACGTTGATTCTTTTTAACCGATGGGCGCTCACGCATAGCGGCTAGCCAACGATGTATGTGTTTATGTTCTGCTGGAATATCAAACTGGCGGTAATGCGACAACACGGGGGCATGTTCAAAAAACGGGTAATAGGTGAGATCAACCAGGCTAAGCTGTTCGCCTAACCAGTAAGG
>WFMW01000050.1 GCA_015488885.1 Gammaproteobacteria bacterium
GAAAAAAGTGCGCTGATAAAAAAGCGCACCCGCCATCAGGATCTTAAAAAAGATATTTTCTTATAGTATGTACCACGGGCTTGTCCAACAACCGGATAAGATCGTGGTTCCCGTTGGTCTCACGATCTATCCTTATTCGTTAGCCCTTATTTTCTGTATCTGGTTATCCTGTTTTGGGATAATCCCGTTTTAGGTTTATAAATAGCAGTCTATACGGGGTTTACAATGAAAACAATATATTCTGATATCAACAAAATATTACTGGAATGGCTTTCTGGAAAGAGAATGTTAGCAGGAATTACCCAGCAACAACTTTCGGATACACTCAATAAGCCTCAATCGTTTGTTTCTAAATATGAGAATGGTGAGAGAAGACTTGATTTTGTAGAGACAATTGATATTTGTATTGCCTTAAATGCAGACCCACATGAACTAGTAGATGTAATAAATAAGAGAAAAAAATGAATACTAAGGAAGTAATAGAATTAGCTTCTGCTCATTTAAATAAATTACCCGGAAACGTTTTCGATCTTTTAACTGTTACGAAACCGGTGAGCATAGAAGCTGCGATTAATTTGACAAAAATTGTTTCTAAATTATCGCCATTAGTGGGGAATTTAATTGAATTTAATATTGTTGAATTTCTTAATGACTATGAAGAGCTGAAAGATTTAGGAGAATGGAAAAGACAAGACCCTGGATTTCCCGATACTATATTTGAAGGCTCTGTTTCTCCAACGCCAGGTTTTGAAGTTAAGGCTTGGTTTCCACTGGCAACGGAAATAACAGCTAGATTTAAAGACAGCCAAAATCATTTCTTAGAAGATCAAACGTATGTGACACTACTTGCATGGTTACCAGAAAATATAATCTATGGTAAACCTAAGATCATAGATATTTTAATCACTTCTGGTGCATCTGTAGCTAAAGCACGTGATGAGCATTATCATAACCCACCTAATTATGTAGTTCTGGAGCCAGAAGATACTACTGCGAGAACCCAAAATCTACAACAAACAAATACTAATGGCTATAAGTTTCAAAATGAGAAAGGAAGTATTCAAGAAGCTACAGCCTTTGTAGAGGCTTGGGGCGAAGATGGAGTTACTTACAGTACCAGCGCCGAATATCAGGAACAACTTAGAACACTATTAAGAAACTATGATTATCGGTTAGATACTAATTTTGCCAAAATGGATAGGATTCGCCATGATGGTATTGAAGAGTTTAAAACTCGCGTGCATAGTACGGTTTATAAAGGGTTAACTGTTGGCGAATGGAATAAGCTTCTTTCTCGCGGTAGCGAAAAGGATGTCGCTACCGCACTTGAGACTCATTTAGGAATTAAACCAGACTAGGCGTTCGAAATCGCTCCAGACCAAGATTGTAATAATCGGGGTCTAGCTCACAACCATAGGATTTTCGGTTTAACATGCGTGCAGCAAGTGATGCGCTAAATAGCCCACCGAAAGGCTCCCATATAACATCTTCTTCATCAGTTGTGGCCTCAATTATAAGACGCATTAAATCCAAAGGTTTTTGATTTAAATGAGCTGATTTAGAATTTGTTTTTGGAGCTTTTATGCGTTCACTTCCCCGAAGGGAGCTACGTTCCCATATGTTTGTATAGCCATGTGGGCATTTAAATTTAGACCTCATTTTCTCCCAATCAGAAGCTTTCATAGGCTTAATACTATCATATGAAAAATAAGGCTTCCCTTCTTCGGCACCAAAAGTATTGGCAAAGTGAACCATTTTTTCAAACACCTCTGGTGGAGGAAAATACCACAAATGTCCTTTATCAAAATATTTTCTAGTTGCAGCGTCTTTAACTCCACATGCTTCATTCGCTTTTTTCATCGGAAGACCAGTTCGCTTCCACTCAGACCTTAGCCAGTCTCTTAATATTTGGCCATTAATCTTGGCTTCAAAAATATATTGAACACAAACTTCAGAAACAACTGGAAACCTCCTTATTTTTGAGGTGTTTACATTACCCGCAATGTGGCCTTTTCCTTTGTTCCAAGAATTACAGTTAACATACCTCCAACCATATTTTTCTAATATTGGATGCACCGAAGCCCAGCCAATTTCAGAATTCCAAAACCACAAGGTTGTTTGGGCTGTAGCTGCTTCACTCCATTTTTTAATATGAGGCTCATACCAGTCAGGTAAATCCATATGATCTGAGGTGTCACCCTCAAAACCAAGAATACCGTAGGCTCCATCAGAAATAATTGTTGTTGGTTTTGCCCACTGATCATATTTATCTAAGCTATCTCCCACAAAAAGATTAACCTGTCCATCAGACCAATTAGAAGGTTCTGCTTCTTTGCTGTGAGAGGTGAATGCTTTACCCCTACCAACAGTACTTGTTGCATTTGTTTTTATAACTGCTGATTCACTCATTGTTATCTTCCCATTAATTGGACGTTGTCACTATCCTATATTGGGATATTCATGTTGTCAATAGAACCTTTTGTTAATTTCAGCGCGGGAGAGTGTTTTATTGGGCTAACGTCGCCAATCACTGGGAAATTTAGCCGTAGCGACGAAGGAGCGTAGGTTAAATTTTTCCATGTGCATTGGCCTTGTTAGACATTCATACCCCAAATACTGCAAACACATTCAAAACTAATATTTCAATATGTGCAGCTACCCTTGCATCTCCAATTTTTAGAGAATTTGGATGACCACTACTATTTCTCAACTTTAGACAAGTTTCCAGTTCTTGTTTTACAGTCTTACCAATAATTGAAAGAGAACTTATTATATTAAGGAAGTCGAATTCTTTCATTCTCCCGAGGTCATCAGTATTTTTTGCGTGCCTCCACTTTGAGTCTCTACGTGATGCTTCAAGGTTAAAGTTGGTAAGCTCGTTATCTATTATATATCTATGCAGAACTGACATTGCTCCAACCCATGAAAGAACAACAGCAGCTCTTAAATGATTTTCTTCATAACACTCAATTGCTTCTTCTAAAAACACCTTAGTATCATTATCAGATATTTTGGGCAGATACTGCCTAAGACTTGAAGCAACTATAGGGATAGAACTTGCTGCAAAAGGCCCCGTAATTTCTGCCACCCTTTTCCTTCCATCTGTAGTTAATTCCCACCCCTCATCAGTGCGGACTGCAAGGTTTGTTGAACCTCCTAAAGTAGCTGAGATATTCCATTTTGATGCAGCTCGGAGACCAGCTGTTACAGCTAGCTGCTTGATATCGCGAATTTGTTTACTCTTCGCAACATCAACAGCTAAACAAATAAGAATTTTCTCAATACGAGAGTATTCTTTTTTTGAAAGCAAATCCTTTAGGCGTGTTGAATCAATCAAATTACCTTCCTAGCATTTCTTGAACCTTAGATATTCCTGCTTTTGTGATTTTGTATTTCTTTCGAGCTTGCTTCGTCGATCCAGATTTCTTTAATTGAATTGCAAGTTGAGGCTTAGCCGACATAAGAGAGGCAAAACGATCATTCATGCCTGTGATTCCATGCCCCAAATCTTTTAAGTCTTTATTTAATGCAATGGAGGTAACTTCAGATTGCCCCAGTATTTCCTGGTGCCAATAACCTGCAACCAAAACTTTTTCAGCGGTAGTTACTGGCCCAGCATCTGAAAAAAGCTCTGCGAATGTGTCGTATTCTAGTGGATGGTCATCATCACTTTCTGATGATGCTTCTAAATTACCACTATTTGTTTCTTCTTGCTTCTTTACTTTATGCGCAAGAGTGACTTCATATTTATCAGCAGCCCATCTTAGAACCCTTGTTCTCGCAGAAGAATCAAGCTCTTCTAGTGCCTCTGCCATTTTAGTCATTGCAGAAATTTCTGGATCCATAAAACTTTCTCCTATTGTATTTTCTTTATTCTTGTCTAACGCGATGCTAACTTGCCATTTTATACATTGAATAACGAAGTGGCGCAATGTATAAAATGGTCAATGTTGAGCTAATTGTTGGGCGATTAATATTCTTATTCCCATTTTCGTTTAACTTCTGATTGAATGATTTTTAAATATTTTTCGACATCTTCGAATAAATTGATGCACAGTGACTTATCAATGAAATAGAACCCCTCGTCATCTACTGAAATACCTGGAATCTCATCCTTTTTATATTTTAGATCATCAAAATCATCTTCATGGCCAAGGTACATTCCGTTATGAACTAGTATATTTCTTAACTGATATTTCTTATTTATCATTTTCCAAATAGAACCATCCTCTAGGGTAAGTTCACCATGATTTCTTAGGTATTTCCTGTACGAACCTAAAATCCTTTCTTTTGGTCGTTTAAAGGGAGCTTTGGAAAAATATTGAGCACTCAAAGATATTTGCCATAGCTGTGATTCAAAGAATGATATTACCGAGACAATAATTGATGCTCTTAATTCACTAGGGAATGAGTTAATCCACCGGTGTGGCTTGTAAAAGTCTCGATAATATTGTTGCTTTTCAACCGGTAATTCATGTGCTCTTTTCTCAATTTCTTTCAATCTCCATTTTCCTGTTTCATTTAAAATCCGCTCTATGGCTTCATAATATTGCCGTAGTTCAGACAATCAAGCCAAACTCAAGTCTATACCTAATGAGCATTCTATAAGCGGTTTTTCAATCATATTACTCCTGTATATAACAGTTATTAAAAGCTTAGTAATTATTTATTTCATGGTACTCATAAGGGAGTGTTAAATTATTATTTACATATGAAATCTAGATTCCATTGCTCAAATCCTTGTTGGGAGTTAAGGACTTTAATATTTTTTCCACTTTTCTTACAAAAACTATCCGCTTCTTCAAACACAGTTTTTTTAGCAGCCGCGCTACCTGATAATGAGTTGCTTGCAGTAATTGTGTAAATACCATCCCCCTTTGGTAAAACACCTGTGCTACTACATCCAACGATAGGTAACAGAGCAATTAAATAAATGAATTTCTTTTTGTTCATATTTTTCTCCGGAAAGGCAAAAATCTAAATGTATATTTCGCCCAACAGTTAAATCTACAGTTCCGCAAAACTCCCTATTTTAGGCAGATAGTCGGAAGCTCGGCTAACAGAGATAGTCAGCTCTGTAAAACTCTGTTAATATTTATCTTGTTTAAGGACTATATTACATTGTCACGGAGGGCTTGTCATGTCATCAACCAAAGCACCCACCCATCATGCTTCTGTCGAGCGTTTCTGTAGTAACTACTTGTTTATATTAGAAAAGAATAGCATTCCAAAGGACTCGCTGCCCTGGTATCGGAAGCCTGTTGAAGCCTGTATTAAGACTGAAAGAAACCCTTCTTAGTGGTCAAACGGGTGATGATGTCGAGCACTATCTAAATGCAAAAGGCAGACTTCCTGAGCTAAAGGCGTGGCAGTTTCAGCAGATTGCTAATGCACTGCGACTTTTATTCACTGAGTTGGTTCAGGCTGAATGGTCAAAATCTTACGACTGGTTCCAATGGCGGGCATCTGGCTTTTGTAAAAACGATATGTGTTCGCCAGATGGCTGTTAAGACTGAAAAAACCTGTGAGCAGTGGATTGTCAGGTTTCTACTCTATAGTAACTGACAGAAAATAGATGAACCCGGTGCTGAAATATCAAACATTTTCTGGAACATCTTGCTGTTTCACCTTCGCTTTAACGATAATACCAGAGTAAATTCTGCTACTACCGCCTCACTAAGTGCCGGCACTGTCGCAATAACAGTCACCGGCATTTCTACACGCTCACCGGATTTGATTGCGGCATCGACCAGCTGTGAAATTTCAATGCCCTGATTGCATTCAAAATAGACATCCCCTTCGGCGCGTTTTAAAAAATCAGCCGATAGACTTTTAAAAATCAGTGATACATTTTTTCCACGGGCTTTAATTCTGTTCATTGCAATTAAACCTGCCGCACAATCGGCACCGACGCATAAAGCGCCAAAGTACATTGATCCCAGATGGTTTTTAGTCCGGCGTTTTAAGGCAATGGAAACAATAATCTTGTCTTTGTTATTCAGCCTGACTACGGGTCGGCAGAAAAACAGTAAGGGAATTTTTGACCAGCCAAAATAATATAAAGCCAGTGTGGACGACAGGTCGCTGTGTGTCCAGCGGGATAGAAGGATTGCTGGCAATTTTTTCAACCAGGACATACTATTAGCCTTAATCTAAAACTTTTTTATACCCTACACGTTTGGAGTTATTATGTCATCCAGTATTATGCCAACACCGGAAACAGCACTGCCCGGCAGAGCGATGCCCATGCCAGTCACCAATAAACATATTGTTAATGGTAATGTTATACAGCCGCCTTTTTGTGACCATCTGCAACAGATTATTTTTGGCCTGGGTTGTTTCTGGGGGGCGGAACGAAAATTCTGGCAACGCGAAGGTGTCTATACCACGGCGGTGGGGTATTCTGCCGGTTATACACCCAACCCGAGTTATGAGGAAGTCTGTTCAGGTGCCACCGGACATAACGAAGTGGTACTGGTGGTTTTTGATCCGGCAAAAATAACATTTGCCCGTTTACTCAAGGTTTTCTGGGAGTCGCATGACCCGACTCAGGGCATGGCGCAGGGTAATGACCGTGGCACCCAGTACCGTTCCGGTATTTATACCTTTACTGAGGAACAGCAGCAGGCAGCAGAAGCCAGCCGCGAATTTTTCCAGCATACGCTGGAGGAAAAGGGTTACGGTGCCATCACCACTGAAATAAAATCCGCTACCACGTTTTATTATGCCGAGGACTACCACCAGCAATATCTGGCAAAAAATCCGCTTGGTTATTGTGGACTGGGTGGTACCGGGGTGAATTATGATTAGCCGGTTCCTGTGAACAACTCAACAACAGCCTTTATCTTTTGAAGTAAAACAACAGACATTGCCGGTTTCATCGAAATTAACCTTACACAGGTTAACCAGTTCGGCTTTAAGTCGTTTTCTGGCCCGCTGTATGCGCGACTTGGCACCTGCCAGTGAGAGACCGTTATCATCGGCAAATGTTGACTGCAATTCACCATTCAGGTCGCAGCATTCAATCACCTGCCGGTCTTCATCATTGAGCCTGGCCAGGGCCTTGGGCAGGCAGACATCCAGACGTTGAACGGCAGGTATTTCTTCCTGCTCTTCGATGATGTCGTCAGGTAAAGCCGAGACTGTATGTTTTGTCTCTGCACGACGGGTGTGGTCAATAAACTGGTTACGGGCAACACGAAATAACCAGGCACGTGGATTTTCAAGGGAACAGAACCGGGCGCCTTCAGCTACGGCACGCAGAAAGGTTTCCTGCAGAATATCTTCAGCCAGCGCAGGATTACCGGACTGACGGGTTAAAAAACCGCGCAATTCAGCTTCATGTTTACCCCAGGCGGTAATGACACAGTTCATAATAAAATCTCATATCAAGCAGGCGGCGCTTATGAATATTTTATATGAATATTGTCAGTTTTGTCAGCATGTATTCAAGGGTGTTGAACAGGTCTTGATTTAAGGCGCATATTCATGGCTTGTTCAGATATTCTTCAGTCAATATTCGGGCAACATTGCTCGTAAGATTGAATACCCTCTTTCTGCTCATACCAGCCTGCGGTTGAATTAACCACACGGACAACCAGTAGCATTACCGGCACTTCAATTAATACGCCGACAACCGTTGCCAGGGCTGCACCGGATTCAAAACCAAACAATGAAATGGCGGTGGCGACGGCCAGTTCAAAAAAATTACTGGCACCGATTAATGCCGATGGGCTGGCAATGCAATGGGGAGAGCGGACTGCGCGATTAAGCAGGTAAGCCAGGGATGAATTAAATAACACCTGGATTAAAATGGGTACGGCCAGTAAAAATATCACTACAGGTTGTTTGATAATCTGTTCACCCTGAAAGCCAAACAGTAAAATCAGCGTGGCCAGCAAGGCACCCAGTGACCAGGGGTGGAGGATATCAAGTGTGCGTTGAAGTTTTTGCTGATTATCTTTATGCGCACTGGCAAGATTATTGGAATGGTCTGATAAACGCTGTCTTAATAATTGATGCCGCCACAGTGTAGCGATAATCAAAGGAACAACAATATACAGTAATACCGAGAGCAATAATGTCTCCCAGGGGACATGAATGGATGATATGCCCAGCAACAGGGCAACAATGGGCGCAAATGCAAACACCATAATAACATCATTGAGGGCAACCTGTGACAGGGTGAAGTGCGGTTCGCCGTTTGACAGGTTACTCCATACAAATACCATTGCGGTGCAGGGCGCTGCGGCAAGCAAAATCAGTCCGGCAATATAACTGTCTATCTGTGCCGCAGGTAACCATGAATGAAACAGGTGGCCGATAAATAACCACGCCAGTAATGCCATGGAAAACGGTTTGACTGCCCAGTTAACAAACAGGGTTACACTGATACCCCGCCAGTGCTGGCCAACATTTTTTAATGCTCTTAGATCAATTTTCAATAGCATCGGGATAATCATTAACCAGATTAACACGGCAACCGGCAGGTTGATCCGGGCGATTTCAAGCCGACCTACAAGCTGGAAAAAGGCCGGGAAAAAATGCCCCAGGCCAATGCCGGCAAGAATACATAGTGCCACCCATAAGCTCAGATAACGATCGAACAGGCTCATCGCTGCATGGGCTGATTTTTTAGCCGTGACTTCGCATTGTACAGACATAATCAGGCACTCTTCGCTGTGTTGATGCGTTGCAGTAAATCCTTCACCCGTGTTTCGATTTCATTCCGGGTTGCCCGAAATACATGCATTATTTCTTCCTCACTGCCGGTGGCTTTTGCCGGATCATCAAGTGGCCAGTGTTCTTTTGTCGTCCCCGCCGGTAAGACCGGGCAGTGCTCATCGGCATGACCGCAAACCGTTACCACCAGATCAGCCGTCTGTAGCATTTCATCGGTAACCCGTGTTGATTCCTGGTTTGAAATATCCAGCCCGACTTCTTTCATTACCGCAATAGCACGCGGATTTTTACCGTGTGTTTCAATGCCGGCAGAACTGACTTCAATAAATGGCTGGCCGAGATATTTGCCCCAGCCTTCCGCCATTTGCGAACGACAGGCATTGCCGGTACATAAAAACAGTATATGGAAGGGTTTATTCATCAGTGTATTTCCCGCTTTTGTTGATTAATATGGTGCATTGATTATCCGGTATATTCACAGGATCATATTCACAGGGTCAGGCACAACAGGCTTTACCCGGCCGATCTGCCATCGTGTCAAGTATTTTCTGATCCGAGATAAAGGGTTCGGTTTTACGCACACCGTCCAGTGTGGTCTGCAGGATGTTTAACGCCCAGGCCTGCAGTGCGGGGTTAATCCGGTAATTCATCCAGGTGCCATGGCGCCGGGCGACCAGAATGCCGGCCTCACGCAGGTGAGCCAGATGCCGGGAGATTTTGGGCTGCGACAGATTGAGGGCATGGGTGAGTTCGCAGACACATAATTCACCCTCGGCCTGCATTAACATCAGGCAGCGTAAGCGGGTACTGTCTGCCAGCATTTTGAAAAAACTGTCGGTTTCATTAAGCATGGTAGATAATATACGCCAATCCATATATATGGTCAAGCATATATAATAAGCCTATATAATAAGATAAGCATGAAGCCTCAGGTTCCCGCCGCGTCAGTCTGATTTACTTTTCAGTCAGCGCGGCGATTAACGGACAATGATTGTTACTGGAATTTTTTTTGCATAAAGCGATGTGCTGGCTGAGTACCCCGGCCATGGTGTTCAATGACTGAATTTTTTCATTAATCAGCGTCAGTTTCTGTTCAGCCAGTGCGCGGGTTTGCTCACAGTTACCATCATCGAGTTCAAGCAAGCGGGCAATCTCCGCCAGACTGAAACCCAGGGTTTTGGCACGCTGGATGAAACGGATGCGATTGATGATAACAGGTGAATACTGACGATAACCGCTAAGCGGTTTCGCCGGTTCTTCAATTAAACCAATGCGCTGATAATAGCGGATGGTTTCAATATTTACACCGGCCATTTTTGCCGCGATACTAATGGTACATGGTTGAGTCATAATATGCATATTCTGGTTTGTTTCACATATCGAAGCACTATAGACTATCAAAACACAGGCATAGTTACTAAGGAATCTAATGTACAGAAATAATCGTCCTCTTATACTTGTCCAGTCATAACGGGAATATGATGAAACTAATAAAGTGGTTACTGGTTTTTGTGGTTATTTTAACTGCTATATTGGCTTTGGGCTGGTATTGTCGCAACGCTATTATTCAGTTTTCATTGCCCGTGGTAATCAGAAATAATCCGCAGCAAGCGGGTATTACCTTACAACAGCTTGAAATCCAGTCAGTAGCACCACGGCAGGCTAGCTTGTCTGCAGTAGATTTTGATTATTTTCCGGCAGTACAGGCAGGTGCGGCAGGCTATTATCATATTGTGATACATGGTTTGCATTTGTTTTATCATCCACAAATATTTTTCAACCATTATCATCTGGACAAGCTCACCATCGATGACATGCAAATAAGCCGCATTAATCAGCGTGGTCATGTCGTGAATGAGAAAAATCAGACCACTGTTAATCCAGCAGATAAACTGGCCGCTCAGTCAGATCAGCTTCGGCTTGCAGTGCGTCAGTTGCTGAAGCAATTTCAGTCTAACTGGCGTAAACAGATTCCTGTCAATCAGCTTGTTATCCGCCACTTTCAGTTACATGGTTTTTCATTGCAGGGGAATAAACTTTCCACTTTGAACAATCAGCCATTGATATTGAATTTTAATAAAATCTGGACAGGAAAGAACAAACCTGGACTTGCATTACAACTGCTGATGCCATCATTGAATAAAAATATTGAGTTAATGATTTATGCGGATAATAAAATAAAATTAACGCTGGATAAGTCGAAAACAGCGGTAGTAAATATGGTTGTCAATGACAGCATGATTAAACTTGATTACCAGTTGAATATTTACCGGCTAAGCGATTTTCTTAAACGTCTGGGTTTTATTGAGCGAAACAAAATAACTGTTAGCATGCGTCCGGTTAAAGGCAAAATTATTCTGCCGACAGATAGATTATTTGCTAATGATTTTATGCTGAACAAACACCTGACTAAAAACAAATCAACCGATAACCTGAACAGTGCAAAAGTAAAAAAGCATAAAAAACTTTTTCTGTTTACGCTAATGACTGCTCAAGCTGGCTGGGGTGTAAACAGGGTAGATTATCTCAAAACCAGTTTGCTATTTAGTTTGCTGCGACAGAAAAAAAGTTTACAGCTAGCAATAAGTCGTGGAAGTTTTATCCGGTATAAAAAATTAAAATTATCAAATACTATTATATCCAATCCGATAGTAAATGTGCATGGCAGGTTAATAATGAAACCAGCATCGGCGCGTAAATCTGCAATGCAATGGGTGTTTGATGGAAATCTTTCAACAAAGTCTCTGCTCGTTCACCAGCGCCTGGCAAAGAATAAAACAATGGATGTCAAGCTGAAGAAAATAACCACAGCGGTCAATATCACCCATAGACATATTGCGTTTAATGGCTATTTTTCACCACAAACGATTCCCGCACGCCTGCATGTAAAAGGCATCCATCACTTAAATAATAACAGTGGAAGCTTAAACCTCGACACCATAAATGCAGTGGATCTATCTGCGGATAATATTGCTTTAAGCCAGATTATTTCTCCATGGCATTACCCTTTTGATTTATTAACCGGGAAAATCGGGCTGAAGGCCAGGGCTAACTGGGCACAGACGAAACCTTTTGCCTTATCGGCTTTCATTAAACTGGATAATGCGGGAGGAGAATATGGTGAAATGGATAACAAGATAGCATTTTCAGGTTTGAATACCCGACAGAATCTGACGATTTTACCAGACCTGGCTTCTATACCGATTGCTGTTAAAACTGCTATGAGGAATATTGGGGTTATTAATCTGGCGCATCTTGATGCAGGGGTGTTAATCAGTCATATTCATTTGAAGCTGCTACTGTCCAGAATCGAAAATTCGCCACTTCCATTAATAAAAATTAGCAACCTGTATGGCCATCTGTTTGCGGGCGAGTTTTCCAGTCATAGGATAAATATTGATTTTAATCAATCAGTTAATAGCTTCCATATTAATGTTAAAAATATTGACCTGACTCGAATACCTGCTACACAGCAATTCTCCGATCTTGCGGTAAGTGGTAAGTTAAATGGCCGTCTACCTATTAAATTAACCCGTGAAGGTGTTTTCGTGCATCATGGTTATTTTGATAATGCAGGCAGAAAGGGGTATATTCGTTATACACCGAAGACAGGGCAGATTTCGGCAAACCCGTTATCTGGTCTTGTACTCAAAGCATTACGTGATTTTGAATATAATAAACTTGTCGTTAATTTAACTTATGTACCAGATGGAGATTTAAAGGCGGCTATTCATCTTAATGGAATAAGCCCTGAGCTGGGTAAAAATCAGCGGGTCAATATAAATATTAATACGGAACAAAATGTAAAAGCCCTGCTCAAAAGTTTAAGGTATGCAGAGGGGCTGGATAAAAGAATCGATGCACAGATACAAAAGAGATTTAATGAAAAATAATAGACGAGTCATAATAAAATCTTTTTTTCTACTTTTATGTTCGGGCGGTTTGCTCCTGCTTTATGCCTGTTCGCCTACAGTGAAGGTGGAAACGCCGGATAAACCCATCACGATTAATCTTAATATCAAGATTCAGCATGATATTCGTGTAAAAGTGGATAAAGATCTTGATAATGTATTTAGTAAAGATAAGGGGTTGTTTTAATGAGCACTAAAAAGGGTTGTTTTAATGAGCGCTAATTTAATGAAAACCAACTTAATGAAACTTGATATTAATAAACCACTGAACAGTCTGGTCATTGCTTTTATTTCCACTTTGCTGCTCGTTTTCTCCACACAGGTTTTTGCGATTAATCTACAATCGGCAAAAGCACAGGGTCTGGTTGGTGAAACAGCCAGTGGCTATCTGTCCGTAGTGAAGGCAGCCAGTAATGAAGTTAAGGCGCTCATTCAGGATATAAATAGCAAACGTAAGCAGGTCTATGAACAGATAGCCAGACGTAATGGCACAACACTGAGCGCGGTGGAACACCTGGCAGGCAAAAAGGCGATAGAGAAATCAAAGCCCGGAAGTTATATTAAACCTGCAGATAGATGGTTGAGAAAATAGCCCTCTGATACCTGTGTAACGACTCAGCGAGTAGTCGAAATTAACAGTAGCTACTCAGTCGAGAGTTATACTTCTGTCTTGTCTTTGTATTCGCACAGGTCTTCAATAATACATGAACCACAGCGCGGTTTGCGTGCGACGCAGGTATAACGTCCGTGTAATATAAGCCAGTGATGCGCGTTGTATAAAAATTCTGCCGGTATAAACTTAAGCAGCTTTTTTTCGACCTCGAGAACATTTTTTCCGGGTGCAATTCTGGTTCGGTTCGATACACGGAAGATATGTGTATCGACGGCCATGGTCGGGTGGCCAAAAGCAGTATTTCTTACTACATTGGCTGTTTTACGCCCGACGCCGGGCAGGGCTTCGAGTGCTTTCTGGTCATCAGGTACTTCACTGTGGTGTTTTTCAATAAGCTGTTGACAGGTTTTAATAATATTTTTAGCCTTGCTGTTATACAGGCCAATGGTTTTTATATAATCTTTTAAACCCGCTTCACCAAGTGAAAAAATGGCCGCAGGTGTATTGGCAACAGCAAACAGTTTTTCAGTGGCTTTATTCACGCCTTTATCGGTTGCCTGCGCAGACAGAATTACTGCAATCAGCAATTCAAAGGTAGAAGCGTAGTTGAGTTCGGTGGTCGGCTCTGGGTTGGCCTGTTGCAGGCGGCTAAAGATTTCCTGACGTTTTTGTTTGTTCATCCGCGATTAATCAGTATTTTCTGTTCTCGGACTGACTTCTGGATCAGGCCGTTGTCGCTTCAGCAGTCGGAGTTAGTTTTACGCTGGCAGTCTTGCGTTGTGCCATGCGTTTATCAATCACATTTTTTATGGCAATCAACAGTCCCAGTCCGATAAAGGCACCGGGTGGCAGCATGGCAAGCAGGAAACCATGGTAATCAGGAATAACGGTGACGGTTAAGGCTTGCCCCAGAGAACCAAACATGAGTTGCGCGTTGGCAAATAATGTACCCTGACCAATCAATTCTCGCATGGCACCCAGAACAAATAAAACCAGCGTAAAGCCAAGGCCAGTCATAAAACCATCCAGTGCTGAATTGAGGACATTATTTTTAGAGGCAAAGGCTTCGGCACGCCCCATAATGGCACAGTTGGTAACAATAAGTGGAATAAAGATACCCAGCACCAGATACAGCTCATGCCACCATGCATCCATGATCAGTTCGATAGTGGTGACGATGGAAGCAATAATTAATACAAATATTGGAATACGTATTTCAGATTTTAAACAGGGGCGAACTAAAGAGACAGCGCTATTAGATATGACCAGTGTAACCAGTGTTGCAATACCCAGCCCCAGGCCATTAACTACGGTTGAAGAAACTGCCAGTAATGGACACAGGCCAAGCAGCTGTACCAGTGACATATTATTGTTCCATAGACCATTGCGGGTAATTTCGGCCTGAAAACCGGCTGCTTGTCTAGACATGTTTTTTCTCCGCTGCGGGCTGGCTGTGAGTCTGTGGTCTGAATAATTCAGCCTGATGTTTGTTAAAATAAATCAAAGCATGATGAACTGCTTTCACAATGGCGCGTGGGGTAATGGTTGCGCCGGTAAACTGGTCAAATACGCCACCATCGCGTTTCACTTTCCAGTGTTTGGCATCAGGCTGGTGCAGGCTCTTCTGGTTAAACCCCAGAATCCATTTACTGTGTTTGATCTGAGCCTGATCACCAAGCCCCGGCGTTTCCCGTTGTTCAATGATTCTAACTCCGGCTATTTTTCCGGTTTTATAGATGCCAACAAGCATTTCTATCGGCCCATTATACCCGTCGGGTGCAATGATCGGTAGCACTACAGCAACATCACGTTTCTGCTTTCTGGCACGATAAATTATTTCACGTTTGTTGATACCAAGTAGCTGGTCTGCCGCTATGCTCACGGTATCGGTTAACAGGTCATTATCGTATTGACTGGCGGGAATAATGTTATTTAGCTTTCGAAGCAAGGTAAGCTGTTCATTACGATGAATATCCGCTTTTGTCAGGATATGTGTCACCCCAACCATGAGTGCCCCGGCTACCGCAAACCCCATTAGTAACAGGGCAGAAATGAGTATGTTTTTTTGATTTTTTGCTAATGGGTTCATGTTATAAATCAATCTGTTATAAATCGACCAGTTATAAATTATTTAGTTATAAAGCAGCTAATTATTTGAATGACCATATATTTTTGGCAGCGTGTAATAATCTATAATTGGCACAACCATATTCATGATAACCACGGCAAAGGCAATCCCGTCAGGATAACCGCCCCAGGTACGGATAATAAAGATAAGTGTGCCGATACCGAAGCCATATAACCAGCGGCCTTTTGGTGTGGTGCTGGCGGTGATCGGGTCTGTGGCAATAAAGAATGCGCCTAGCATAATACCGCCGCTGAATAGCTGAAATATAGCTGAAGTATGGGTAGAGAAATCAATCGCCTGAAACAGGTTGGCAAAAAATGCCAGGCCGATTAGCAGGGCGACTGGAATGCGCCAGTCAATCACGCCTTTTTTAATCAACCAGATGCCGCCAATGAGATACAGGCTGTTTATCCACTGCCAGCCAACCCCACTGAGTGTGCCAAAGAACATTTTATAGGTGTCACTGGCTCGTGTTTCATTAATAAAATGTGACTGGTGTAGCTGGGTTTTAATGATATCCATAGGGGTGGCCATGGAGATAGAGTCGAGGTTGGCATTTGTCGGTAGATGACCACCGAACACCCAGTGAAAGGTGGTAAGAAAATCGGGCCAGCCATGTCCAATGCTAATCGGGGTTGTCCATAATGTCATCTGTAGTGGAAAGGAAATCATGACTACGATGTAACCGACCATTGCCGGGTTAAACGGATTAAAACCCAGACCGCCATATAAATGTTTCGCCACCACAATAGCAAATAAGCAGGCAATAGTGGTTAACCACCATGGGGCTAATGGTGGCAGGGCAAGTGCCAGCAGGCAGGCAGTAACCAGCGCGCTACCATCCGTTAAATGCGTGGTTATGTTCCGCTTGCGGAGTTTTAACATCAAAGCTTCGCTTGCCAGGCAAATACTGATGGCAATACCCAGATTGAACAGAACTCCCCAGCCAAAAAAATACATCGCGGCCAGTGCGCCAGGTATCAGGGCGTAGAGAACCTGAAACATCATGGACTGAACCTTGTTGCTGGCTTTTATATGGGGTGATGGTGAGGTTTTAAATAGCATATTGTAAGTTTGTAATAAACATATTGTAAGTTTGTAATAAATATGGGTGAGTTCTTACTGTTTTACGGGCTGTTTTGTGGCTGCCTGTTCCCGCTCGGCCTTTTTGGCTTTAGCACGTGCAATGGCATCCGTTATGGCTTCTTTATTGTTACTATCGGTGTTTTTATTTCTGGCTGCTAACATTTCACGTTTCTTACGCAGGCGTTGTTCGCGCTCCTGTTTCTGACGTTCCAGCCTTTGTTGATGCGCTTCATGGTGTTGACGGGCGGTGTCTGAGGCAATGCGTTGTTGTTGCTTGTGACGAATTTCGGTTTTTGCAAACCGATAATATTGTACCAGTGGAATGTCGCTGGGGCAGACATAAGCACAACAGCCGCATTCAATGCAGTCAAACAGGTGATGATTCTTGACGCGCTCCATATTCTTGCAACTGGTATACCAGTAAAGCTGTTGCGGTAATAATCGTACAGGACAAACCTCAACACATTTCCCACAACGAATACAGGGTAGATGCGTTTTAGTATCAGCCGCTTCGGTACAGGGTCTGATCAGTAGACAGTTAGTGGCTTTGATGACGGGTAAATGATCTGATTGAAGGGTGAGCCCCATCATTGGTCCGCCCATAATCAGTTCGCAGTTGTCATTGATATAACCACCGCACTGTTCGATACAGTCTTTCATCGGCGTACCGATTAATACTTCAATGTTTTGCGGTTGTTGAATGCCATGACCGGTTACCGTCATAATGCGGGAGATTAATGGCCTGGCTTCATAGATGGCCTGATAAATAGCATAAGCCGTTGCAACATTGTGGCATAAAACGTCCAGTTCACCAGGGAAGTGACCACTGGGCACTTCTTTACCGGTAATGATTTTTATCAGTTGTTTTTCTCCCCCGCTGGGATAAAGCGTAGGGATGACCTGAAGGCGAAAGAAACCGGTACCGTCGGCATCAATAACTGCCTGCATGGCTTTGATGGCTTCGGGTTTGTTGTTTTCAATGGCTACAATACATTCATGGGCTTTAATAATATGGCCAATGATGTCGGCACCTGCTAAAACTTGCTGAGCGCGTTCCCGCATAAGCATATCATCGCAGGTTATATACGGTTCACATTCAACGCCATTGAGAATTAAAGTGTGGGTATCCATCTCGGTTTCTTTAATATCAGATGGAAATGTTGCGCCACCAAGACCAACAATACCGGCGTCACGTAATAACTGCCGCAGGTCGCGTGAAGTGTGGTTGTTATAGTCTTCAGCCAGAGGCTGTGTTTTTACCCATTTATCTTTAAAGTCATTATCGATGGTGATGCAGTAATCTGGCAGGCCTGAAACATGTGGGACCGGCTGCCTGTCGATGGCGGTAATGGTGCCTGAAACAGGGGCATGAACGGCGGCACTGATTGTGCTACCGGGTTTAGCAATCATCTGGCCTTTTAATACATGCTCGCCTATGCTGACCAGGCTTTCACTAATTGCTCCAATATGTTGCTGTAATGGAATGATATATTGACTGACTACGGCAGCAGCGGTTATTGCTGTGCCGGTAGATAGCTGTTTGTTTCCTTTCAGCTTTAAACCACCATGAAAGGTAGAGATAGTCTTGGTTACAGTCATGGTTATAATTTATATGATATTAGCTTTATTATCATTATGTATTACAAGTATGTTATGTATTACAATTTTGGTTACAGTTATGGTTTTACTGTGCATGCGGCGCAATAAAAGGTTCAGCAGGGAATGCTGCAACCCAGTTCCTCACCGTTGGTTTAACTTCAATGATATGGATGCAATCCACCGGGCAGGGGGGAATGCATAGATTACAGCCTGTACATACTGTTTCAACGACGGTGTGCATCTGTTTGGCTGCACCAATAATAGCATCGACCGGACAGGCCTGAATGCAGAGTGTGCAGCCAATGCAGGACTGTTCATCAATTTGTACAACGGTTGGGTACAGTTTTTCTTCACCATGTTCACCATTGAGCGGTTTAACTTCAACATCGAGCAATTTTGCCAGAGCAATAATCGTCGTTTCACCGCCAGGTGGGCACTGGTTAATATCTGCTTCACCTTTGGCAATGGCTTCGGCATAACCGCGGCAACCCGGATAGGTACACTGGCCACATTGTGTCTGCGGTAATATGGCATCAATCTGGTCGACAACCGGGTCACCTTCCACCTTGAAACGAATGGCAGAATAACCCAGAATAAGGCCAAAAATAACCGCAACGACCCCCAATGTAATAATAACCGTCAACATAGTGGCTATACTTTTATCAGGCCCGAAAATCCCATAAAGGCCAGTGACATAATGCCCGCAGTGATTAATGCAATGGATGTACCCTGAAAGGCTTCCGGTACATCTGCAACCTGAATACGTTCACGAATGGCAGAAAACAGGATTAATACCAGTGAAAACCCCACTGCAGCGCCAAAACCATAAAATAAGGATTGCATAAAGCCATGTTTTTCCTGCACATTTAGCAGGGCAACACCCAGTACAATGCAGTTGGTGGTAATTAAAGGCAGAAAAATACCCAGTACGTTATATAGCAGGGGGCTGGTTTTATGCACGACCATTTCAGTGAACTGTACGACCACAGCAATAACCAGAATAAACATAATGGTACGCATGTACTCCAGTCCAAGTGGTATCAGAATATAGGCATCAACCAGATAACTGCTAACGGATGAAAGTGTGAGGACAAACGTGGTTGCCAGTGCCATCCCCATTGCCGTTTCAAGTTTACGGGATACACCCATAAAAGGGCAAAGTCCGAGGAACTTCACCAGAACGAAATTATTCACCAGTATGGTGCCCAGTAATATCAGTGCGTATTCAGTCATGGATGATATTCTAGCAGATTGAATCCGCAGCGTTATTTGATTTTTACCTGAATCCGGGGCTTCAAGGTGGAAAAAAGGCACAAATTATTGATTATTTTCTACATCCATGTGGTAAATAATCAATAATTTGTGCCAGATTCTGTCATGGCGTTATGGCGAAAATTGTTGGATGCCCGTTGAAGCGGCGCTTTTAAGGTCAATGGTGACTCGGTTTCTGCCATTCTTTTTTGAAAGGTAAACCGCATTGTCTGCGGCTTTAAAGAGTTGATCGAAGGTGGCGTTATGTTTTTTGTATAATTTTGCGATACCAATACTGGCCGTGATGCTGATTTGTCCAGAGTGAGAGGATGCAATCATTGAGCGTAGATTTTCGGCTTTAATTGCTGCATCGCGTAACTGGCAATGGGTGAGGAGAATCAGAAACTCTTCACCGCCAATACGGGCAACAATATCGCCCTGGCGGGAGGTTGTCATCAGCAAGCTGCCGGTTTTTTTTAATACCCTGTCACCCGCATCGTGGCCAAATTCATCATTTATCCTTTTAAAATGATCAAGGTCGAGAATCAAAATACATAAGGGAAAGCCATAACGTTGTGAATCTTTAATATATTTATCCGCATATTCCGTCAGGCTATGGCGATTATGGCAACCGGTCAGTTGATCGGTCATCGCCATTTGATAAAGTGAACGTTGTTGTTCGCGTACTTTATCCGCCAGGCGTTTGTTGATGATCAGGTTATTCACTCTTGCTGCCAGTTCTTCTTCTACCGGTGGTTTGGTGACATAATCATTAATACCCGCATGGAGCAAGTCCAGCTTTAGTCGGGCGTTTTCATTGCTGGTCATCGCCAGTATCGGGATATTGGCAATGGTGATTTTCTGGGCACGAATCATCCTGACCAGTGATAAGCCATCCATGGCATCACGTAACGTATTATCTGTAATCACCAGATCGTATGTTTTGTGCATAAAAGCATGGAAAGCTGCTTCAGCTGATTCAAAATGATCGATCTGCAGCTGCATTTTTTTCAGGTAGTGAATAATAATGTGTGAAACGGAAGCGCTGTCTTCAACATATAAAACCCTGCCCCCCTGGCAATCATATGTCGTGGAGCCTTTAATATAATAATGAATACTGGATTTCAGATAAGTAAGATTGGTTTTAGGAAAAATATCCTGAACCCCCGCAGCATTGGCGTTGCGCATCAGGGTTTCATTGGGTTCGGAGCTAAGCAGGATGATGGGAATATGAACCAGATTCTTCTTACAGTAGTCGATAAAATGACCACCACTGTGATCAAAAATATGCTGTGCGGCGATAATCAGGTTAAAAAAGTTACCTTTATTGTTTTTTAACAACTGTAAACCTTCCTCTCCAGAACGTGCGCAGCTGACCACACAGTCCAGTTCTACCAGGAAGTCTAATAATATTTTTTGAAATAATCGGCTATTTTCGAGAATTAATACATTCATTGCACCATCAAGTATAGTGCAGGTTCTACTTCCGGGTGTTTATCTGACATAATTGGCAGATAAAGGGCAGGAATTTTATGATGGTTGGTATTTTTTTGCTTATTTTACTTTCATGCCAGCGGTGGCACCATCATCGGGATGCAGGATGAATAAGTCATTCCCGCCAGAGCCGGCTGCCAGTACCATTCCCTCGGATACGCCAAAACGCATTTTCCGTGGTGCCAGGTTGGCCACCATCACCGTGAGTTTACCCTGTAAATCTTCCGCTTTGTAGGCTGATTTAATACCGGCAAAAACATGGCGGGTTTCACTGCCAATATCCAGAGTGAGCTGTAGCAGTCTATCTGCACCTTCAACCGGTTCGGCCTTGACGATTCTGGCAATGCGTAAATCTATTTTAGCAAAATCATCAAAGCTGATTTCCTCAGCAACCGGTTCGGTGGTTAAAGTACGGCTGCCGGTTTTCGTCTGAGCGGTGGTTTTCTCTGTGGGTTCGCGATTGCCTGTGGTTTCAGCCGCATCATGGGTCATGGCTTCAATCTGATTTTTTTCAATACGGGTAAGCAGTGGTTTAAATTTATTAATCGGCTGGTCTAATAACGGTTGCGACAAATCGGCCCAGCTCAAGCGGGTATTTAAAAAGGCTTCAGCACGTTCAGCCGTTACCGGTAAGATCGGTTTCAGATAGGTCATTAACAGGCGGAACATATTCAACCCCTGGGTGCAGACCTGCTGTACTTCAGCTTCTGTGTCAGGCTGTTTGGCCAATGCCCAGGGTTTTTGGTTATCAATGTACACATTGGCTTTATCGGCCTGTGCCATGATTTCACGCACGGCCTTGTTGTATTCGCGGTGCTCAAAATAGTCGGCAATCTGCTCGCCGACGTTTACCATATCCTGATATAAATCCGGTTCGGGTAATTGATCGGCAAGCTGGTTGGCGAATTTCTTATTGATAAAACCCGCACAACGACTGGCAATGTTAACCACCTTGCCGACCAGATCAGCATTGACACGCTGCATAAAATCATCCAGGTTCAGGTCAATATCATCCACGCCGGCAGCGAGTTTGGCGGCGTAATAATAGCGTAAATATTCCGGGTTTAAATTGTCCAGATAGGTGCGTGCGCGGATAAACGTGCCCCGCGATTTAGACATCTTCTGACCATTGACGGTAAGAAAACCATGGCAGAAAACCGCCGTGGGTTTGCGATAACCGGCACCTTCGAGTACGGCAGGCCAGAACAGGGTATGAAAACGGGCGATGTCCTTGCCGATAAAATGATACAGCTCGTATTTGCTGTCAGCGGCCCAGTAATCATCAAAATGAATATCACTGCGTGCACACAGGTTTTTAAAGCTGGCCATATACCCCATCGGTGCATCCAGCCAGACATAAAAATATTTGCCCGGTGCGTCAGGAATCTCAAACCCCCAGTAGGGTGCATTGCGGGAGATATCCCAGTCCTGCAGGCCTTCTTCAAACCACTCATTGAGTTTGTGCGCAGTTTCGGTTTGTACATGACCCGCATCGAGCCATTGTTTCAGCATGTCGGTAAAATCACTGAGTTTGAAGAAATACTGCTGAGAATCTTTTTCAATGGGGGTAGCACCACTGACCACCGATACGGGATTGATCAGTTCGGTCGGATCATAGGTGGCGCCGCAAACTTCACAATTATCGCCATATTGATCAGTTGCGCCGCATTTTGGGCAGGTGCCTTTAATAAAACGGTCAGGCAGGAACATATTGGCTTTCGGGTCGTAAGCCTGCTTAATGGTGCGAGTGGCAATATGGCCGGCATCACGTAATTTCAGGTAAATACTGCTGGCAAACTCACGATTTTCATCAGAATGCGTGGTGTAATAATTATTAAAGCCAATCTCAAAGTCGGCAAAATCGGCCTCATGCTCTTTGCGGGTGGCCTCAATAAGGGTTTCCGGACTGATACCATCCAGACGGGCACGGAGCATAATCGGCGTACCGTGGGCATCGTCGGCGCAAACATAATAACAGTCATTACCACGCAGGCGCTGAAAACGCGCCCAGATGTCCGTCTGAATATATTCAACCAGATGCCCAAGATGAATCGGGCCGTTGGCATAGGGCAGGGCACTGGTAACAAGTATATGGCGTTTGCTGGTCATGATTTATCAGGCTGAGAGATAAAGGGGCGCATAATTTAGCACCAAACCAGCTGATTTGCATAAAATTTTATCCTGTCAGACCGACTGACTTACCAGAATTTTCTCAAAATTCGGCATTCCCGTTAAATATTCGGGTTAAATCAGTCTTTGATTGCGGTAGAATACGCCCCCAGTAAAAATTATCTTTGCGGAGTTTTCGCCATGAGCGTGACAAAAGAACAAGTTGAAGCAGCCCTGAAACAGTATATTGACCCGAATCTGGAAAAAGATCCACTTACCGCCGGTGTGGTCAAAGACATAACGATTGATGGCGATAAGGTTAAGGTAAAAATTGTGCTGGGTTATCCTGCTTATGGTTTTGTCGATAAGTTAAGTGCTGATTTAGCGAAAAAAATTGAAGCCGTCGATGGTGTTGCTTCAGCAGAAGTGGACGTTAGCTGGGAAATTGGCAGCCACACGGTTCAGGGTGGCATGAACCCGCTGGAAGGTATCAAAAATGTGATTGCGGTTGCCTCGGGTAAAGGTGGCGTGGGTAAATCAACCACGGCGGTCAACCTGGCGCTGGCCCTGCAACAGGAAGGTGCGCGTGTAGGTATTCTGGATGCCGATATTTATGGCCCCAGTATTCCACGTATGTTAGGTATTGAGGGCAAGCCCGAATCGGTCGATGGTAAATCACTGGAACCCATGGGTGGTCACGGCCTGCAGGCGATGTCAATCGGTTTTATGATTGATGAAGAAACCCCGATGATCTGGCGCGGCCCGATGGTAACCCAGGCGCTGGAGCAGTTACTGCGTGATACCCGCTGGAAATCACTGGATTATTTAATTGTTGACCTGCCGCCGGGCACCGGTGATGTACAGTTAACGCTGGCGCAGAAAGTACCGGTGAGTGGCGCTATCATTGTCACCACACCTCAGGATATTGCCCTGCTGGATGCGCGCAAAGGTCTGAAAATGTTTGAGAAAGTTGAAGTGCCGGTGCTGGGTATTGTGGAAAATATGAGTATTCATATCTGTTCTAAATGTGGTCATGCCGAGCATATCTTTGGTGAAGGTGGTGGTAATCGCATGAGTGAACAGTACAATGTAGATTTCCTCGGTGCCCTGCCGCTGGATATTAATATTCGCATCAATGCAGATGACGGGCATCCCAGTGTTGCTGATGATCCAGATAGTAAAGCCAGTATGATATATCGTGAAATTGCTCGACGTACTGCGGCCAAACTATCACTTAAGGCAAAAGATTATTCGGCTAAATTCCCGAATATTGTGATTCAGAATAACTGATTTAGTCGAACGTTAGAAAATATTCCAAGCACGAGAATGTATAGATAGTAAGACGCTCTGTACCCCCTGTGTCACGATAGTCGATAATGCAGACTGGTGAGTATCTATATTAAAAAACTGAGTATTAAAAAACTGGATATTAAAAAACTGGATATTAAAAAACTGACTAAAATTGATGCTATAAAAAGGCTGGTTCCTGGTTTCAGCAATGTACAGGCCTATACTCTGGATAATCCTGCAATCGTATCGAATCAATCGGTTAAACCCAAAAGAAAACTGTTAGTCGCGCTGGGTGATGAACCTGCGGATTCAGGCTCCTGGTAACGAGTAACTTTATAGGCGAAAGGTATCCTGACACAGGGGGAAAATGCGTATAACAAAAGCACAGCATGAATCGATTAGGCGTATAACAACGGAGCTGGCGGGTGATGATGCTGTTGTTATGCTTTTTGGTTCGCGTGTCGATGATAACAAGCGGGGGGGAGATCTTGATTTGCTGGTTGAGCTGCCCTATGTCATCGACAACCCCGCGTGGCTGGCAGCGCAGCTTTCAGCCAGAATATCGCGAATGATGGCCGGACGTAGTGTTGATATTGTACTTTCTGCGCCGAATCTTATGAAACTTCCTATTCATGAGCAGGCAAAATTAACAGGTATTGCATTATGAAGCTTGAAAATAAAATAAAGCTACGTATTCAGTTTCTTGATCGCGTAGTACAGCGCGAATATGCACACCTGAACAAAACAGCAAGTCGCCTGTTCAAAGAAACATTTACAATAGAGCAGGCGCGAAAAATTGCTGAGGATGATGATCTATCAGAGAGAATTGAAGCCTTTGTGTCGCGATTTTCTCGCCTGCAAGATACACTGGGCGACAAACTCATCCCGCAAATTCTTGAAGCATTAGGTGAGCACCAGGCTGCTGCAATAGATAATCTGGATAAGGCTGAGCGTTTTGGCTGGATCAATTCGGCAGACGAATGGTTTGCCGTCAGGCAACTGCGAAACCAGATGGTTCATGAATATATAGAAGATTTAAATATACTGACCTCAGCCATACAAACAGCACAAAAATTCGTAACAACACTAAGCAGTACAGTAAAGACACTACATGCTGAAATACAAAAGCGCGGTTGGGTAGATGGGGCGTAGCAACTAACCAGATAAAACAGGTATGATTGACCCTGGCTATACAGGCTTGCCATGGGCCGTTACTTTTGCAGAAAAATATTTCGTGGCGGGGCTTTATTTCAAGGACTCTGCCCCCTTGATTTTGAGGAGACACTATGCAAACACAAACAATGAAAGAAAAAATTACAGAAGTCGTTCTATCACAGCCGGAAGATGCCTCTTATGATGAAATAATGCGAGAATTGGCTTTTGAAAGAATGGTTGATCGTGGCTTGGCAGATGTTCGTGATGGTCGGGTTATATCAAATGATGAGATAGCGGGCCGGATCAGAACATGGCAGAAATAAGATGGTCACACGAAGCAGAGCAATGGTTGCGTGAAATTTACGAATATATTTCCTCGGATAATCCCATTGCAGCCGGAAAAGTAGTATCCGGAATTTATGAAAAAGCACAACTTCTAAGCGATTTTCCTAAACTTGGTTATAAATACCGTGAAGAACCGGAAGGGGAAGTTCGCATTCTTTTATACGGGCATTACCGGATCGCCTATATCATTACTGATGATTCAATTGATATTCTAGGAGTTTTTCACGGTGCATTAAAAATTGAAAAATACCTGCCCTGAATTCAGGAAACACTTTTTGAAGGTAAAAAAGGGTTTATGATTTAAAGGTTTTTAACAGAAAGTATTACGAGGAGTCTTGGCCACTACAGTGACGAGTAACTAGCCACTAGAAACTAGCCACTAGAAACGAGCAACGAGCAACGAGCAACGAGCAACGAGTATTTCAATGGGGTCAGGGGGAGAGCGAATTATGCGCCTAGCGGATGTTCAGGCTTCACTCATTCAACAACAAGCCAGGTTGTTTTTTGGTGCGCATTCGCATGTGTGGCTCTTTGGCTCGCGGGTGGATGATGATAAAAAAGGTGGAGATATCGATTTGTACATCGAACCTGAGATTCAGGAACCTGATAAGCTGGTTGATGCCAGGTTGAATTTTTTGGTTGAGATGCATCGCGTGTTGGGTGAACAGAAAATTGATTTGGTTCTGCATCGCACTCAGACTAATCAGGATTTACCTATTTATCGTATTGCTAAAGAAACAGGTGTAAAACTGTTATGAGTGACGTGCTATATATTGAAACACTAAAGGTTTGCCACAGGCATGCGGATCGGTTGCAGTGGGCGATGACCGAGCTGCAGAAGCAAATTCCATTTTCAGTTGAATCACTGGAAGGCTTGAACGGAGTTGAAATCGCGATTCTCGACCAATTTTCTACCCGCTTTTCCAGGCTTCAGGATGTAATGGGGCTGAAATTATTTCCTGCCGTGTTGGAATTGACCAAAGAGCAGGGTGATCTGGATGCATTTATTGATAAATTGAATCGGCTGGAAAAAATCGGTGCGATTGATTCGGCTGCTGACTGGCTTGTTTTACGGGAAATGCGTAATGCTTTTTCACATGAATATCCCGATGATCCAGAGATTCAGGCTGCGATCATCAACAAAGCTTTTGTGCTTGCGGATCAGTTAATTAAAATTCTCAATGATGTGGAAGTTTTTGCTACGCGTTTCACATCTTTCAGCGGTTAGCTGAGTAGCAAAGAGTAACAAGTGACAAGTGACTAGAAACTACGAGAGTGTATAACACGGCGCTTTGCTTCTTGATGGTTTTGACTTTTAATGGGAGATTATGAAATGTCTTTAAAAATGACGATTGACTACCCAGATACCATTCCAGATGCTTTACAGGAAACACGAAAGGAATTTGAGAAAAATGCAAAACTGGCAATGTTTGCAAAACTTTTTGAGATGAAAAAAATTTCATCAGGGATGGCTGCTTCTATTCCAGGCATGGATAGAGTTACCTTCCTGATGAAATTGCATCAATTTAATGTACCTGTTGTAGATTTATCTGAGGATGAGTTGCTGGAAGATATAAAGAATGCATGAGACCAGGACAATTGTCATTAATACTGGGCCGACAATTGCTCTGGTTTTTTCGACTTAAACTGGTTTTTTAAGTAGATGCCTGTTTGTGGTTGGTAACTAAGTAGAGGAGACAGCATGGTGGATCTGGATATACTGCAAATAAACCTTGCTCGTATGATAAAACTTTCAGAGCGGTTGCGTGATGCTAAGGTAGCATTACAGAATAACATGCCGCTCAATGTTGCAATGTTTAATCCAGATAGTAAAGATAGTGGTTTTTTATTGCAGCTTGATGGTTTTCGTGTTCGATTTGCAGATCTGCAGGATATTCTGGGACAGGTAATATTTCCAATGGTCTGCCAGTATGATGAGGATGAAACTACACAGTATCCACTTTCAACACGAGAGCGGATAGTTTTAATGGAAAAAAAGGTTTAATCAGTACTGAAAAGTGGAAATTACTCAGAGAGATTAGAAATCGTTTTATGCATGAGTACCCTGATGAACACGAAGAAAAAGCACTGTTGCTGAATCAGGCATGGGAATATAGCGATGTACTTATTCTTATGGCGACTAGGAGCCTGTCCGAGAATAGGAGCCGTAGCGAGGGGAAGTGGATTTGAGGCATATTTTTCACTATTTTGAGGAGAATAGCACGGCTATTTAACGATAAATAGAGGAAAATATGACCAAATTCCACTTTTCCGCAGTAGGCTATCTATTCTC
>WFMW01000051.1 GCA_015488885.1 Gammaproteobacteria bacterium
CATTTTATGCAAACAGGTAATGATCCGATACGCATGCTCAATACACTGGCTGATCTGGGCGAAATTTCTCTTCTTCTTCATCATAATCAGCTACCATCGTTTGGGGATATTAATGCCGAGTTCTGTTATCTAAGCTGGACAGTCAGGCTTTATGGAAAAGTTGAAAAAAAAGAAATAGAAGAAATTTTCGAATGGGTTGATGGTGATTGTGAGCTGGAAATAAAACAGATTACACCAACCGGGCAATCACCATGTCATAAGCAAAAAACACCGGAAAATGAACAGACGTCTACATCATCGGAAGAAAATGAAGAACCAGTGACAAAATCAGCGATAAGTGCAGAGACAAAAGTAACTCAGCCATTACCCGCTGCAACGATAACAAAAAAAACAGCTACAGCCAGCAATAAAAAACCTGCAGTAAAAAAAAGTGGTGGCACAATACGGGTTGAAATAAAAAAGATTGATGAATTAATTAATATGATGGGCGAGCTGGTGATCACTCAATCCATGTTATCCACCATTGGTGAAGATTTCCACATGGATAAAGTGGAACGGCTGCAACAGGGGCTGGCACAACTGGAGCGGCATAGCCGTATTTTGCAGGAATCAGTAATGCGTATCCGTATGATGCCAATTAGTAATGTATTTAACCGTTTTCCTCGTTTAGTTCATGATTTAAGTAAACAACTGGGTAAGCAGATTGAACTGAAAATAAACGGTGAAAATACCGAGCTGGATAAAACTGTTATTGAGCAGATTGGTGATCCTCTGGTTCATCTGGTACGTAACAGTCTGGATCATGGTATTGAGCTTCCTGAATTGCGTGCTGAAAAGGGTAAGCACAAAATGGGTGTTATCGAACTGAATGCCTGTCATCGTGGTGGCAGTATTGTTATTGAAATCAAGGATGATGGAGCCGGTCTTAACGCAGATAAGATACTTGAAAAAGCCATAGAAAAAGGCCTGGTAAGTGAAAATGATATGCCCACGGAAGAAAAGATTTATGAGCTGATTATGCAGCCGGGTTTTTCTACCGCAGAACAGATTACCGATGTTTCCGGGCGTGGTGTTGGCATGGATGTGGTGCGTAAAAATATTGAAAGCCTTGGTGGGACAATAAATATACAGTCGGTTCATGACAAAGGCAGCACGATTACCATCACCCTGCCTTTAACGCTGGCTATTCTTGATGGGCAATCCGTTAGCGTTGGTGGTGAGAATTATATTGTACCGATTATTTCCATTATCGAATCGATTCAGATAAAACCGGGACAGATAGGTAATGTTAAAGGCGGTGGTGAAGTTCTTAAATTAAGAAATGAATATATCTCGGTCATCCGTCTTGATGCCGTCTTTGGCATTCATAATGCAAAATTCAGTCAGCTTGATGAGGGGTTGCTGGTAGTGGTTGAGAGCGGTGGTGAAAAATGTGGTTTATTTGTTGATGAGTTAAATGGCCAGCAACAGGTGGTAATTAAGTCACTCGAAGCCAATTTCAAACGGATGCCGGGTATCTCCGGGGCAACCATTCTTGGTGATGGATCAGTCGCTTTTATTCTGGATATACCGGGCATTATAAAACTGGCTGGTGAAAAAATAAGTCAGTATGGCCAGCCTTCGACAGTGCCGTTAAAACGGGTAGTATAAATACTTATGGACAGTTAAACATGGGTTGTTAAACACGGGTAATAAAATATTGCAATGAGTCAGTAATGATAGAACAAAATACAGATAATATTAAAAATTCGGATCAGAGTGGTTTTGATGAATCGCAGATGGTTGATATGTTTCAGCAGATGCATACTGAAGATCATCAGCCTTCAGGTGAACAATATTTAAGCTTCACTCTGGGCAATGAAATATATGCTATTGATATTCTCTGTGTACAGGAAATTCGAGCATGGGAGAGTATTACCAGAATCCCCAATACCCCCGAATATATTAAAGGGGTGATTAATTTGCGTGGGAGTATCGTTCCAGTCATTGACCTTCGGCAGTATTTTAATATCGGTAATATTGAATATTTAACAACGACAGTCGTTATTGTTATCACTATCAACGATCAGCAAAAGTTACGCCAGGTAAGTATTGTTGTTGATGCGGTTTCGGATGTAATACGTGTGACCCATGAAGAAATTAATCCCCCGCCAAACTATGGTAACGGAATTAAAGCCGCTTTTATTAAAGGTCTGATAACCGCTGACGTTAACAATAATATGAATAACAATCTTCAGCCTGATACTAAAATAGTAACACAGAAGAAAAAAAACCAGCAAAATACTGA
>WFMW01000052.1 GCA_015488885.1 Gammaproteobacteria bacterium
CCGAGCTGGCAAAAGCTACAGGCTAAGCGGTTATCTGTATGTTAGCCCGTCCGCAAATGGTATTGATTGATGTGGACGGCACACTGGTTGACAGTGTGCCGGATCTGGCCTGGTGTATTGATGCCATGATGCGTGAACTTGCCCTGCCAGAACGTGGTGAAGATGCCGTTCGACACTGGGTGGGGAACGGTGTTGAGCGGCTGGTACAACGTGCGTTGATGAATCAGCTGGATGGTGATCTTGCTGGTGACGATGAGCAGGCGCTGTATGAAAAAGCCCTGCCAATTTTTCGCGCTTTGTATGCCAATAATACGTCAAAACGCAGTGTGCTTTATCCTGGGGTGAAACCAGCACTGGATTTTTTGCAGACCAGCGGGGTAAAAATCGGTTGTGTAACCAATAAAGCCAGCGAATTTACCCTGCCGATTTTAAGCGAGCTGGGCATCAATGACTATTTTGACATGGTGCTTTGCGGCGATATGGTCGAGCGTAAGAAACCCGACCCCATGCCTTTATTACAGTCAGCTGAAGCATTGGGTGTTAAACCCGAGGCATCCTTGATGTTAGGCGATTCCATGAGTGATGTGAAAGCGGCCCGGGCGGCCGGTTTTGCTATTATCTGTATGTCCTATGGTTATAACCATGGTGAAGATATTCGTGATTACCACCCCGATGCCGTGCTGGACGCCATGGACGAAATAAAACATATTATCCGCTGGTCGCAGTAGCATTGACAGTCATAAATACCCGTTCTATGTAGTCATCACTTGACGGTTCTCAATTTATCGGAAAAAAACCATGTCAGTTGCATCAAACCATTCCCAAACGATTAATCAGGCTACCATCAAAAAATTGCAGCTTGTCGCAGATAGCGCGTCGATTAATCGTATCCCGCTGGTACGCGAGGTACTGGCCGATCTCGATACGCCACTTAGTACCTATCTCAAAGTCGCCAATGCGCCCTATACCTATCTGTTTGAATCGGTACAGGGCGGTGAAAAATGGGGACGTTACTCCATTATCGGCCTGCCCTGTAAAACCATCATTAAAATCAGCGGGCGTGAGGTAAACGTTTTTGAGCATGAACATTGTGTAGCCAGTCAGCAGGTCGATGACCCCTTGCAATGGGTAAAGGATTATCAACAGCACTATCATGTACTTGAAAGTGACGAACTGCCCCGTTTTACCGGTGGTCTGGTTGGCTATTTCGGTTACGAAACCATTGCCTATATCGAAAAACGGCTGGCAGAAAAGAATCAGCAGGCTAATAAACCTGATCCCCTTGATACCCCGGATATATTGTTAATGGTTTCCGAGGAAGTGGTGGTTTTCGATAATCTTTCCGGCAAACTGTATATTATCGTCCATGTTGACCCGAATGCAGCACATGCGCTGGATCAGGGTGAAAAACGCCTGCGTGACATTGAACGTCGTCTGCGCCAGAATCTGCCGGACAGACCCGGGCATAATCCCAGGCAGATAGATGAAACCGATTTTGTTTCCGGCTTTACCCGGGACGGCTTTCAAGCGGCTGTTGCCAGGGCGCGTGAATATATTATTAATGGTGACATTATGCAGGTGGTGCTTTCGCAACGGCTCACTATCGCCTATGACGCGCCACCACTGGATCTCTACCGTGCTTTACGCAGCCTCAACCCGTCACCGTATATGTACTATCTTGATCTGGGTGATTTTCATATCGTCGGCTCATCACCGGAAATTCTGGTGCGTCTGGAAGAGGACAAAATTACCGTCAGACCGATTGCCGGCACACGTCCCCGTGGCAATAATGAGGCGGAAGATCAGCAACTGGAAGCAGACCTGCTGGTCGATCCCAAGGAGCTGGCAGAACATCTGATGCTGATTGATCTGGGGCGTAATGATGCCGGTCGGGTGAGTCAGACGGGCAGTGTCAGGCTGACCGAGAAAATGCAGATAGAACGCTATTCCCATGTTATGCATATTGTGTCAAATGTAAGTGGCAAGCTGAAACAGGGCATGGACGCGATTGATGTTTTACGTGCCACGTTTCCGGCCGGTACGGTGAGTGGTGCGCCTAAAATTCGTGCCATGGAAATCATTGATGAACTGGAGCCGGTAAAACGCGGTATTTATTCGGGGGCGGTCGGTTATCTTTCCTGGAACGGGAATATGGATACTGCGATTGCGATTCGTACTGCGGTAATCAAGGACGGGGCGCTGTCTATTCAGGCTGGTGCGGGTATTGTGTATGATTCAGTGCCGGAAAATGAATGGCTGGAAACCATGAACAAGGCACGCGCGATTTTTCGTGCCGTGGCTATGGCGGAAGCCGGGCTGGATGCATCGCGGGTGCATCGTTGAGAGTGGCTTATTCAATGTCTGGCTTAAGGCATTGCGTTGTTTTCATGGTTTTTATGCTGGCAGTAGGCTATGAATTGCCAGCGTACGCGCGGGTCGAGCCGGCACAGATAGCGGTGGTAGTTAATTTAAGTGATCCGCAGAGTGTTAAAACAGGGGCGTATTATCAGCAATATCGGCACATACCTGCGCAGAATATGATATATGTGCATGTCCCGGTGCGCCGTAATCTGGGTAAACAGGCCTTTAAGCTTTTGCGCCGACAGGTATATCGTAAAACGCCGGCGGCGGTGCAGTTTTATGCGCTTGCCTGGACGCAGCCCTATCGGGTGGACTGTATGTCGATGACCAGCGCGATGACTTTTGGTTTCGATCCGGCCTATTGTGCCCGAGGTTGCAAGGCAACGAAACGCAGTGTTTATTATAATTCCGACAGTGCGGCACCCTACACCGATCTGGGGATTCGCCCGAGTATGTTGCTGGCAGGGGAGTCGGAAAAACAGGTTCGGGCGATGATAGATCGTGGTATCAGGGCCGATGGCAGTTTTCCAGCCGGTACCGCTTATCTGGTGAGCACCACCGACCGGGCGCGTAATGTCCGCGCCTGGCGTTATCCGGTTATATTGCGGGCTCTGTCCTCGCGATTAAAATTGCGCCAGGTAGCCACCAATGCATTGAAAAACAAAAAAGATGTGCTGTTTTATTTTACCGGCAGAGCCAGGGTGAAGGGCATTGACACGAATCATTATCTGCCCGGTGCGATTGCCGATCATCTCACTTCGAGTGGGGGTAATTTACTCGGCAGCCGACAGATGAGTAGTTTGAAATGGCTGACGGCAGGTGCCACAGCCAGTTATGGCACCGTGGTTGAACCCTGTGCGTTTACCCAGAAATTTCCTAACCCGGGTATTGTGATTGACCGTTATACACGCGGCGAGTCACTGATTGAAGCCTACTGGAAAAGTGTTGCCTGGCCCGGACAGGGGGTGTTCATTGGCGAGCCACTGGCTGCGCCCTTTGCAAAAAAGCATTAACCCGAATATTCCATGAGAACGCTATAAATATGGCTTAACATAATGAATATACAAATAAATATTGGTATCAGAAAAATACACGATGTAGTTGTTGCCCGCTATGCAGTTTTTGGACTGCTTTTATATAGCATCCGCCTCAAAACTCTGCATTCCCATGAAATATTCAGATTAACTTAAGTGAAAAATAATGTTATTAATGATAGATAATTATGATTCGTTTACCTATAACCTGGTGCAATATCTGGGTGAACTGGGTGCAGATGTCGTCGTGCGGCGCAATGATGAAGTCAGTATTGCTGATATTGAAACACTGCAGCCGGATCATCTAATGATTTCACCGGGGCCGTGTACGCCGGATCAGGCCGGTATTTCGATGGCGGTTATTGAACATTTTGCCGGCAAAATACCGTTGCTGGGAGTCTGTCTCGGCCACCAGTGTATCGGCCAGGTTTATGGCGGCAGGATTGTCCATGCAGGTAAAATCATGCATGGTAAAACATCAAAAATCTATCATAAGAGTCAATATATGTTTGCCGGGCTGAAAAATCCCTGTGTGGCAACCCGTTATCATTCGCTGGTAATTGAAAAGGACTCCTTGCCGGATTGTCTGGAGATTACCGCATGGACCGAAACCGACAATGGTGAAATCGATGAAATTATGGGTGTTCGACATAAACAACTGCCGGTAGAAGGGGTGCAGTTTCATCCTGAATCCATTCTCACCGAACAGGGTTATGATTTATTGAATAATTTTCTTCATATATAACCGGAATTTTGAAGTGGCTGCAAAGGATGGTTGTTATTCAAGACCGTCAGCCGTTACAAAACTTTAACAACAATGAGGTAACCCCATGGATATGCAGGCAGCAATTAAATCCGTTATGGAAAAACACAATTTAAGTCGTGATGAGATGACAGATGTGATGCGATTAATCATGACGGGTGCAGCGACACCGGCACAGATTGGCGGCTTTCTGGTTGGTCTGCGGATGAAAACTGAAACGATCGATGAAATTGCCGCTGCCGCCGGGGTAATGCGTGAGTTATCGACAAAAGTCAACGTGAATAAAACGCATCTTGTTGATACCTGCGGAACCGGCGGCGATGCTTCCGGCAGTTTTAATATTTCCACTGCCAGTGCTATTGTGGTAGCGGCAGCCGGTGGTCGGGTCGCCAAACATGGTAACCGTTCTATCAGCAGTAAGTCGGGCAGTGCCGATGTGCTTGAGGCTGCCGGTGTTAAACTTGAACTCAGTCCTGAACAGGTTGCGCAATGTGTGAATGATATTGGTGTCGGCTTTATGTTTGCACCCCGGCACCACAGCGCGATGAAATATGCGATTGGCCCGCGACGTGAAATGGCCGTGCGGACGATTTTTAATATTCTGGGGCCATTGACCAATCCGGCAATGGCACCTAATCAGGTATTAGGGGTGTTCGCCAGAGAGCTGGTTGAACCGCTGGCACAGGTCTTGAATAAACTCGGTAGTGAACACGTCATGGTGGTTCATGCCGAAGACGGCATGGATGAAATCAGTATCAACGCGCCAACTTTTGTTACCGAATTGCTGCACGGTGAGGTATCAAGTTATACCATACAACCGGAAGATTTTGGTTTACAATCTGCCTCACTGCAATCCATCCATGCGCAGGATGCGGACGACAGCCTTAACATCATTCATGCGGTCTTTGCCAATGAGCCTGGCCCGGCCAGAGATATAGTCTGCCTGAATGCGGGAGCGGCCATTTATGTCGCCGGGCTGGCAGATTCGTTGGCACAGGGGGTAGAGAAAGCCGGGCAGGTGATTGCAGAAGGTCTGGCAAGCAAGACCTTACAACAGTTGATTGAAAAGACCAATGATTTTTAGATAACCATTATTAGATAACCATTATTAGATAACCATAGTTAGATAATCGTTTTTAGATAACCGTTATGAATCAAAACACCCCGGATATTTTGCGTAAAATTTTACAGCATAAAGTACAGGAAATCGCCGAATCCTCTGCAAGCCTGCCCATTGAAGTGGTACAGCAACAGGCTGAAGAAGCTGACCGGACACGCGGATTTATCAAGGCTATTGAAGAAAAAATCCAGCAACAACAGTCAGCGGTGATTGCCGAAATTAAAAAGGCATCGCCCAGTAAAGGCCTGTTACGGGAACATTTTGTGCCTGCTGATATTGCCCGCAGTTATGCGACCGGTGGTGCCACCTGTCTGTCGGTATTGACCGATCATGCGTTTTTTCAGGGCCATGAGGAATACCTTAAACAGGCACGGGCGGCCTGTCACCTTCCGATTATTCGTAAGGACTTTATTATTGACCCTTATCAGGTCTATGAAGCTCGGGCGATGAGTGCGGATTGCATCCTGTTAATTGTTGCCGCATTAAATGATACGATGCTGCACGAGTTATTATCGCTGGCAAAAAGTCTGCATATGGATGTGCTAATGGAAGTTCATGACAGGGAAGAAATGCAGCGTGCACTGGATACACCGGCACAATTGATAGGTATTAATAATCGAAATTTGCGTACTTTTGAAACTTCACTGGCTACCACCATTGAAATGTTAGACTTGTTACCGGCAGACCGGCTACTGGTAACTGAAAGCGGTATTCATACGCCAGAGGATATCGCGTATATGCGCGCGCATAATGTGCAGGCGTTTCTGGTTGGTGAGGCTTTTATGCGCGCCGAACAACCGGGTGAAAAACTGGCAGAATTATTTAACGATACATGACAGGTAAAACAAAATGAAAGCAGTAGTGAAGTGGCTGGATAATATGACCTTTGTCGGCGAATCAGGAAGCGGGCACAGTATCGTTATGGATGGCCCGCCGGAAAGCGGCGGGGCTAATCTGGGAGTCAGACCTATGGAAATGGTATTGCTGGGCATGGGCGGCTGTACGGCTTTTGATGTGGTGTTGATTTTAAAGAAAGCCCGTCAGCAGATTACCGACTGCCATGTTGAACTGAGTGCGGAGCGTGCGACCGAAGTGCCGAAGGTGTTTACTAAAATTCACGCCCATTATGTGGTAAAAGGCAAAGATCTGGATGAAAAGCGGGTAGCCAAAGCGGTTGAATTAACAGCGAATAAATATTGCTCGGTATCCATCATGTTATCGAGCAGTGTGGCCATTACGCATGATTATGAAGTGATTAAGGATGCTTGAAAACTGCTATTCAGCACGTCCTCAAATATAATAGGCCGATATGGTCATTACTTTTGACATCGCCGCCATCAGTTTTTTTACCGGGAAAGGCAGTTCCACACCACCGTTATCCAGTGCAGTCGTGGCATGGTGAGCTTCATCTTTTTTCATCTGCGTTAAAATCGCCCGGCTGCGGTGGTCTTCTGCGGGTAACCGGTCGAGATGTGACTGTAAATGTTTTACTACCTGATGTTCGGTTTCTGCCAGAAAACCCAGGCTCCATTTATCGCCCAGTACACCGGCAAAAACCCCCATTGCAAAGGCACCGCCATACCAGCACGGATTCAGCAGGCTGGTATGACTGCCTAGTTCCTGCAAACGTAGACGAGTCCATTTAAGGTGGTCATTTTCTTCGATGGCTGACTGTTGCAGTTTGTCACGAATCAGGCTATTTCTGGCAGTTAAGGCCTGACCCTGATATAAAGCCTGTGCCGATACTTCACCGCTGTGGTCAACGCGAATTAAACCGGCAATGTGTTTTTTCTCATTAGGCTTAAATTCAACATCATTGATATCTTCAGCTGGATAGTCGCGAGCCGTCGTTGTACCAGAACCGGCAAACGTGCGCACCACGCTGTCCAGCTGCATAATGAATTGGTCGAACGGGTTGTAGTATCTCATTATCTAATAATGGTTTAATCTGTATTATTATGCAACAATTTTTTTTAACGTTTTAGGAGAGTCAAGGAATGTCATTTTATCAATACCATGTTTTTTTCTGTACGAATCAACGGGATAACGGTGAGCAATGTTGTGAACAATGTCATGCTACCGAGATTCGTGCCTATACCAAAGCCAGGCTTAAACAACTGGGCCTGTCCGGGGCGGGCAAGGTGAGAATCAATACAGCCGGTTGTCTGGGCCGGTGTGAACTCGGCCCTGTGCTGGTGGTCTACCCTGAAGCTATCTGGTATACCTATGTCGATCGGGAAGATATTGACGAAATTATTGAACAGCATTTGCAGGGTGGGCAAATAGTGAAACGCTTACTGATAGACGCCGATACTGGAATTTGAAGTCCATTGTTGCAAAAACACTTGACAATATGGTGGTTATATTATAATATTCTAATCAAGTTATGTAATTGAGTAACTTTTTTCATATTTCCTCCATCCTCCCTTTGGTGGTAATCTTCGGCGCGGTTCCTTTCCGCGCCTTTTTTTTGCCCGCGTTATCCATGATTATTATTAGTGAATAACCGCCTCGATAAGCTGAACATACGTTGTCACAATATGATTAAAACCCTGGCTGACCCTTTTTGCATTCTCTGCCAGCTGGCTACGTCGTTGGTCATCGGCAAGTAATTGCTTTAATGTGCTTTCAAGTTCATCCATAGAGCTTAATTGTAGTAAGGCATTTTTAGCCAGTAATAGCTCTTTTTCATCACTAAAGTTATTCATATAGGGGCCACAGATAATGGCACAGCCAAACTGGGCGGGTTCCAGTATATTATGTCCGCCTATGGGGACAAACGAGCCACCCATAATAACCAGTTTAGCTTCTGCAAAATAATGGATTAACTCACCAACGGTATCTAGAATATAAACATCCGTATTTTTATCAACACCATGGTGCTGGCTGTGAACAGCAATATTCAGCTGTGGATTTAACTGTTTTAACTGGCGGGTAATTGCCGAACAACGTTCAGGGTGGCGCGGTGCTAAAAACAGCAGTTCGCTACGGTTTAATTTAAACCAGCGTTCGCTAATCTGTAACTCTTCATTATGGTGGGTTGAGGCCGCTAACATGTAGTCACGATGTATTTTTATGATGTTTTCGCGGGCAGGTTCAGGCTTTTTGCAAAATTTTAAATTGCCACCAAAATGCAGTTTATATTTATCTGCACCGATTTCTTTGAATGCGGATAGATCCATTTCCGAGCGGGTATAAATGGCATCGGCATATTGCAGTGTGGTTTTTATAATGGCTTTTATCCATGGACGAGCCTGGGTGGTTTTTATCGACAGGCGTGCATTGATAAGTGTAACCGGACACTGATTTTTATGGCAGTAATAGAACAGGTTGGGCCAGATTTCTGTTTCAACAACAAACAAAGCAACGGGTTTGAGCTGATGAAGAAAAGCTTTGACCGCAAAACCCCAGTCAAAAGGCAGATAGGTATGATGCAGGTTTTCAAGTTGCTGTTGGCGAACAATTTTTGCACCGGTAACCGTATTGGTGGTAATGATAATTGGTAATGCCAGCTGGTTTCTGGCAGATCTGTTTTGAATAATAGTATTCACCAGTGGCATGACGGTTATTACTTCACCGACTGATGCGCAGTGTATCCAGAGTGCGTTTGATGGTAGCTTGTTGAAAGATAAACCAGTACGCTGCCAGAAATAACGCGGTTGCTGGTTACGTAGACTCCCCCAGAGAAAATAAAGTAGAATGACAGGTGACAGAAAAATAATGAGCAGGCGATAAGCAAGCATAAGGCGCTTCCTGGTTATTCAGAATTTCCCCAGAGAATAAAAATTGTTTTTTCTGTCTGGGGTGGTTTTAAAGCGTTTGTGCATCCAGCCATATTCTGTCGGGTTGGCATAAACCATAGCCTCAATGCTGTGGTTTATGCGGGCGCTATCCCTGTTAATATCGTCAGAGGGAAAATTTTCCAGCGGTGGCATGACAACTATTTTATACAGATATTTTCTGTCTGCTGAATGCTTTTTTATGCGAACAGGATAAAAAGGCACCACTGTGGCTCCAGTTATTTTGGCCATTTTTGTGGTAGCAGTCAGGGTAGATGCCATCCCGCCCAGGTATGGGGTAAAAACGATGTCCTGAGTGGCGAAATCCTGATCGGGTGCAAACCAGGTGGCATGACCCTTTTTTAGTCCTCGAATAACGGCACGTACATTTTTATTTTCGATTAACTCATCACCATATAATTCCCGGCAATAAACCATCATGGCATTGAACAATGGGTTATGGGCTTTTTTATAGACACCATTATAAGGTGCTGCATAAAAGCCAATCATCCTGGCACCAATATCCAGAGTAGTAAAGTGGCCGGTTAACAGGATAACGCCTTTGCCTTTTTTTATGGCGGTATTCAGGTAATGCTGACCTTCGATGGTGCAATATTTCTTCAGTTTTCTGGTCTTGCCAAACCAGGCATAACCGGTTTCGAAAATTGACCTGCCCAGGCTGCGAAAACAACTTTGATTAAGTTGTTTTATCTGTGCGTCAGTGTAATCGGGAAACGCCTGTCTGAGATTGATTTGTGCAATGCGCCGACGAGAACCAGCCAGATGATAAATGAGCCAGCCAATGTATGAACCCAGAGCCAGTGACCAGTTTAGCGGCAACCAGGTAAAAAATTTTAAAACGCCAAATAATAACCACATTGGCCAGTATCTGGGGTGCAGGTAATTTTTATAAGGGAAGGATTTAACAGCCACGCTGATTGTTCATTTTACATATATGCTCATTACATACATGCTCAGTTTCTGTGTTTCCTGCCCGCCGGTTTTGGTATTAACCAGTGGTTGATTTGTGTGATATCGGCATCGTTTAATATACCCGCAACCTGCTTTAACTTCAGGCTGTCAATTATGTAAGTATAACGTGAAGTGAAAAAATCACGTTCGCTGCTGTATAACAACCCTTGCGCTAACAAAATATCAACACTGGTTCGGGTGCCGGCATCATAACCGGCAATGGTGGCATCCAGTGATGTCTGCGTTGAAATAACCGCCTGATGTCGGGCTTTGACTGTGGCAATATCGGATTTCACAGTGAGGAATGTAGAACGTGCCAGTGCCGTTGTGGTGCGTTCTGCCTGATCGAGTAAGGCCTGGGATCTTTCCATTTCAGCTGCTTTCTGGCGGACGGTAGAACTGGTTAGCCCGCCAGTATAGATAGGAATGCCCAGAGTTAATAGAACTTTTGCATCGGTAGCCTGGTTGCCCGGAAAAGGCCGACCGGCGAAACTGCGTGGGTCTGAATCGATATAACCGTAAGAGGCATTCAGGTTAAGGGTAGGGTAATGACCGCCTTTGCTGGCATCATAATCACTTTCAGCCGCCTTAACGGCATATTGTGCCGCCTTAATCGTGAAATTATTAGTCAGTGATTTATCTTTCCATGCATTGATATCCAGCGGTTGGGGTACCACCAGCGGAATCTTCGGTTTAACGATTTCCAGATTGGTCGTATATTTATTGATGATAACACTGAGGGCTTCACGGGCGTTTGACAGTGTGTTGGTGGCAATAATAACGTTGGCGGCAGCAATATCATAGCTGGCCTGTTGATCCTTGACATCGGTGATGGCAGACAGGCCAACTTTATAGCGCTCTTTACTTTGTTCGAGTTGTTTGCCAATGGCTTTTTTTTCTGCTCTGGAGGTTTCCAGTGTGTCAATCGCAGACAGAACATTGAAATAGGCGGTGGCAACACGGATAATCAGATCCTGTCGCGCGGTTGCCAGATCAGCCTCGGCTTTGGCGACCGTGGCATCGCCCTGATCCAGTTTATCAAAGATGGTTTTATTATAAATAACCTGATCCAGATTCAGGGTATAACCTTTGTTATTGTTGTGAGAACTACTGGTACTGCTGCCATCGACAGAGGTTACTGTATTCCCTTGCTGAATAAAACCATTTAGATTGATCTGTGGCCGAATAGCAGCCGTACTCTGGTTAGAGGCTTCGCTGGCGGCCAGATAGCTGGCGTAGGCAGCCTGATAAGTGGTGTCGTACTGTTTGGCACGTTGCAGCGCTTCACTCAGGTCAAGTGCAAAAGCATTACCTGCTACACACAGGGAAGTCATACAAATAGCAGTAGTGATAATATAATGTGGTCGAATTTTCATATTGTGATAATTCCTGTATTAATAGGTTGGCATTTTCTTGTCAACCATTTTTGCCCACTGGTCAACACCACCTGATAAATTAATAATATTGCTAAACCCTGCCTGTTCCAGATACCTGCCGACACTGCGGCTGCGAATACCATGATGACAGATAACCACGGTTTCGCGGTTCTGGTCAAGCAGGTCTAATTTAGTCGGTATCTGCGACATAGGAATTAATGTGCTGTTTTCCAGTTTACACACATCGTTCTCCCAGGGCTGGCGCACGTCTAAAAGCAAAGGCTGAGTATCGGTGTTATCAAGATAATTTTTTAGTTCCTGCGCATTAAGCTCACGCATTGTCGTTAACCTGTGTCGTTAAAAAGTCTGGATGGTTGGTTATTTCGCCCGGCACCTTTTTTCGTACTGTTGTTACGGCTTCAGGTGATAGTTGGTTCAGAAGATAAACTCAGCTGTCTTGCCTGCATGAATCAATGGTTCAATACAGGTTTCAAACAGGGCTTCATCATCCCATTGATCGTTGGCGGAGCGTGTCGTACGCCAGGCTGTCATCACCGGGGGCTCACCGGTTACTACAAACATCCGGCCACCGACACGTAACAGTTTTTTATAAACTGCTGGAATCTCAGGCATCGATGCACTGATAATAATCACATCATAGCAGCTTTTCTGTTCCCAACCGCGGGCAGCATCACCTGTATTAAGATTAATATTGGTGATAGCCAGTGCAGCAAGGTTTTTTTCTGCCTGTACCATCAGCTCCGGGTTAATTTCAACACTGTCAACAAAACGGGCCAGTTTCGCCAGGCAGGCAGTGAGGTAGCCGGTACCGGTGCCGATTTCCAGTACCAGGTCGTCTTTGTTAATGGCCATGCTCTGCAGGATACGGCCATCCAGATTGGGTTTCATCATGCTTAAAGCCTGATCTTCAAAATGGCCAACCGGAATGCGGGTATCGCTATAGGCGATGTCTTTATATTGTACGGGGGTGAACTGTTCGCGGGGAACTTCAGACAGAACCGCCAGAACATCGTCATTTAATACGTCCCATGGGCGTATTTGCTGTTCCACCATATTAAATCGTGCTTTCTCAAAGTCCATCATTCAGGTATCGGAGTAACCGCCTCTACTGCTTAAAAATTTAATAAGGCGTATTTTACCCTTTGTCTGCCAGTGTGGGAATCTTTTAACCTGCGTTTAACCACTAAATCAGAGCCTGTTATTGCCAAAATAGATAAAAAAGAGGCTGGTTCAAGACCGTTAACCACAGGAATCCATGTGTTGAGCCTGGGCATATTCACGACATGTCCACAACAACTCTGCTTTTTATCCGGCCTGATAGTTAAGGGTTTATTACTGTCTATAATGCGGTATCATTGCCCTATTACAACTTCCTTACTAATGTTCAAGGCCAATGTTCAAATAACTGGAAAAAGACTATGAGTGCCATTCCCAACGATTTTATTCAACGAACTGCTGAATTATCCACTGATTTTATGAAACAGATGGATGGTTCGCGTAAAATTTATGTACAGGGTTCACGGGCAGATATCCGGGTACCCATGCGTGAGATTGAGCTGGAAGATACCGCAGCCAGTTTTGGTGCAGAAAAAAATCCACCTATTCCGGTTTATGATACCTCGGGGCCCTATACCGATCCGCAGGTGAAAATCAATCTGCTTAATGGCCTTGCTGATGTACGCTCTGGCTGGATCGATGAACGTAACGACACTGAAAGGCTGGACGGCCCGACTTCGGTATATGGTCAGCAACGTCAGGGTGCTGCCGATCTGGCGCATCTGCGCTTTGAACATATCCGTGCACCACGACGCGCCAAACCGGGTAAAAATGTCAGCCAGATGTTTTACGCCAGACAGGGGATTATCACCCCGGAAATGGAATATGTGGCGATTCGTGAAAGTATGAAGTTGCAACAGTTACGCGCTAACCCTGAATACCGAAAAGTGTTAAGCCAGCACCCGGGGATGGCGTTTGGTGCCAGCCTGCCTGAAACGATTACACCTGAGTTTGTGCGCGCAGAAGTAGCCAGCGGGCGGGCGATTATTCCGGCAAATATCAATCATCCCGAGCTGGAACCAATGATTATCGGGCGACATTTTCTGGTTAAAATCAATGGCAATCTGGGTAATTCAGCGGTGACTTCATCGATTACCGAAGAGGTTGAAAAAATGGTCTGGGGGATTCGCTGGGGCAGTGATACGATTATGGATCTGTCTACCGGCAAGAATATTCATGAAACCCGCGAATGGCTGTTACGTAATGCCCCGGTACCGATTGGTACCGTGCCAATTTATCAGGCTCTGGAAAAAGTCGAAGGGATTGCCGAAGATCTGAGCTGGGAAATATTCAGGGACACCTTAATTGAACAGGCTGAGCAGGGGGTGGATTATTTCACCATTCATGCCGGTGTTCGTTTGCAATATGTGCCCTTAACCGCAAAACGGGTCACCGGTATTGTCTCGCGTGGAGGGTCGATTATGGCCAAATGGTGTCTGGCGCATCATCAGGAAAATTTTCTCTATACCCATTTTGAAGACATCTGTGACATCATGAAAGCCTATGATGTGTCCTTCTCATTGGGTGATGGTTTGCGTCCCGGCTCGATTGCCGATGCCAATGACGAAGCACAGTTTGGCGAACTTGAAACCCTGGGTGAACTGACAAAAATCGCCTGGCAACATGATGTGCAGGTGATGATTGAAGGCCCCGGCCATGTGCCCATGCAGATGATCAAGGAAAATATGGACAAAGAGCTGGAAGACTGTTTTGAAGCACCGTTTTACACGCTGGGGCCATTGACCACCGATATTGCCCCCGGTTATGACCATATTACATCAGGTATCGGTGCCGCGCAGATTGGCTGGTACGGCTGTGCCATGTTGTGTTATGTCACCCCCAAAGAACATCTGGGCCTGCCGAATAAGGAAGATGTACGCACCGGCATTATCACCTACAAAATTGCCGCCCATGCCGCCGACCTTGCAAAAGGCCATCCCGGTGCACAGATACGTGATAATGCCATGTCCAAGGCGCGGTTTGAATTTCGCTGGGACGATCAGTTCAAACTCGCGCTGGATCCGGAACGCGCACGCCAGTACCACGATGAAACCCTGCCCAAACAGGCACACAAAGTCGCGCATTTCTGTTCCATGTGCGGGCCAAAGTTCTGTTCCATGAAAATCAGCCAGGATGTCAGAGATTATGCCGCAGAAAGAGGCATTGAAGATGCTGCCCTGGCGCTGGATGAAGGTATGCAGGAAAAATCTGCCGAGTTCAAAAAAAGTGGGGCTGAAATATATCGGGAAGTTTAATCTGAAATGGCCCAGGGATACTCTGAATAAGTATGGTTAGAATCAGGCTTGTTCAGAGTATCCCTAGAAAAAGACTGAAATAATATTACAAATATTGCCCTGATTTTCCTTTCAGAAATACAGAATACCGCTGGTATATTTGTATTTTCTGTCTGGAAGTCAGGGTTTTTATTTATCAAAATCAGTAATTAACCAGAAATAACTTAAGGTTTTCCAACCGTTGCCGAAAAAAGCAGGTGAGGGGATTATTTTTAATCATCCTGGCTGAATTATCGAACTATAGAACTGGAGAGCTTAAGATGAAAACTGCACAAAATGTTTTTTCTAAACAACATATTTTTTCTAAACGTCATGGTTTTATTGACCAACGTGGTTTTACCTTAATTGAAATGATTGGGGTGATGGCCATTATTGCCATTCTGGCCTCAGTAGCAACACCAAAAATACTGGATGCAATTCAAAGTTCAAAAATTTCTGCTTATCTGGCAGAAGCGAAAAATATAAAAGATGCGGCGTTTAATTATTATAAAGATACAGGAAGATGGCCTGCTCAATACTCTTTGAATACAGCTAATCAATACCAGAATTTAATGGTTAAGCCTGCTAGCGCAAGCATTAAAGGCTGGAATGGTCCTTATCTTAATGCCAGACTGGCGAATGAAATTACCGAAGGCGCTGCTCAGTATGTTTTTGCTACTAATAGTACAAATTATGCCTGTGATATAAATGGTGATGGAAAACAGGATGGCACTTTTTTAATATATCGTATTGATAATGTTAGCGATGAGATTGCAAAAAAGATCAGTAATATTGTTGATCATGATGGTGATAATGTTAGTGGAAATAACAGCTGGTTAAAGGCTGGGCGGATAAAGCGATATGCCGGGAAGGCGGGCTCTATCCTGGTGTATTGTCTGGCACGTGTATAGTCATGTTTGACAGCAGTATTGTCAATGAAGTGAGTGCTCCCCCAGTTGGTAGTGCAGAACATATGACAAAACCAGTAAAGCGGTTGGGCGAACGTCTGATTGATGCTGGCTTGATCACGCAAATGCAGCTTGAACTGGCGCTACGCGAGAAAAAACGTCAGGATAAATTTCTTGGTGAGATACTGGTTGACCTGGGTTTTGTTACCCCGGATGCATTAACCCATATTCTTGCAACAGAAAATAAAACAGATGTTGTTGATGTCGTTAATACAACCATTGATCCTAATGTGCTTGCAACGGTTGACTATGATATTGCAAAACAACATAAATTAATACCTCTTCAACTTGATGGTAATCGTTTAACGGTTGCCTTTTCTGATGCCTATAATATTGTTGCCATAGACCTGATTGAACGGCAGACGGGTAAAACGGTAAATGTTGTGACCGCGCCGGAAAAAGCCATCCTTGAAGCGCTGGAAAATAATTATGCACAGAGCCATTCCATTCTGGAAACCATCGACCAGTTATTAAATGAAGATATTGAACTGCTGGGTGAAAATATTGAAGATATTTCGCCGATGGTTAAACTGGTAGATCAGATTATTGCCCGGGGAGTTAAAGATAAAGCTTCCGATATCCATATTGAACCTGATGAACGTGTGGTAAGAGTACGATATCGCGTTGATGGTGTACTTCGGTCTGATGTGCTGGTTCCCGGCGACTTTCGGCTGGCATTAACCGCCAGATTAAAATTAATGGCGGGCATTAATGTTTCTGAAAAACGTGTGCCGCAGGATGGACGTATTCATTTCAAATACGGTAGTGGTGAAATAGATTTAAGAGTATCAACCTTGCCAACCAGCTATGGTGAAAGTATTGTTCTGCGTATTCTTGATTCAGGCAGTGTGAAATTATCACTGGACAAACTTGGATTATCCAGCCGGGATAATAAAAGATTTATTGATGCCATGAACCAGCCTTATGGCATGGTACTGGTTACCGGGCCTACCGGGAGTGGAAAAACCACCACCCTTTATACCGCGTTGGGACAGGTAGACAAGGAAACACGCAGTGTGTTTACACTTGAAGACCCGATTGAGTATAGCCTGCCAATGATTCGTCAAACGCCGATTAATGCTGAAGTTGGTATGGACTTCGCGGCAGGATTAAGGGCTTTGTTAAGGCAGGATCCTGATGTTATATTGCTGGGGGAAATACGTGATCTTGAAACCTCTCAGTTAGCCATACGTGCTGCATTAACAGGTCATCTGGTACTGTCAACACTGCATACTAATACGGCTGCTGGATCAATTCCACGGTTAATTGATATGGGTGTTGAACGTTATCTGCTGCCATCAGCATTGCACGCAGTAATGAGTCAGCGTCTGGTGCGTCGTTTATGTGAACATTGTAAACAGGAAATAAGTGACAGTGATAAGCTGGTTGAAACCTATGGACTGGCAGACTACTTGCCGCAAAGCTGGCAGTTTTATCAGTCATCCGGTTGTGATCACTGCGGTCAAAGCGGTTTTCAGGGGCGTAAGGTGATTTATGAAATGTTAATGATGGACGAAACCATGCATGATCTGGTTATTAATAATGCATCAGTTACCGAAATAGAACAACAGGCAAAACACAATGGCATGAAATCTATCTTTGAAAATGGTGTGCAATGTGCCGCGCAGGGAATGACGACCATTGATGAAGTGTTACGTGTGGTGCGTTAACCTGAATTAAACGGGTATATCCTTATGACAGAATATATCTATCATGCAGTGGATTCAAAAGGCCAGGCTATTGACGGGACAATGGCGGCTGACTCGGAACAGAACCTCGATATACAATTACAACAACTGGGTTACTGGTTAATTGATGCGGCAAAAAAGCATGGTAAAAAGGATCTGATTAAGGTCCGTACTTCACGTCGGGATCTGATCGATTTTTTCAGTGCCTTGAGTTCCCTGCTGGCAGCAGGTGTAGGAATTTCCAAAACGCTTGATGCGATAGTCGGGGAAACTACGGATGAAGGCTTTGCAATAGTCATTAATGATATGAAAATTAATGTGGAAGCTGGTATCAGCCTGGATGTTGCAATGGCAAAACATCCACAAATTTTTTCATCACAGATAATCAACTTAATCAAAGCGGGTGATTATAGCGGTAATCTTGCCACGGCCTGTGATGATATCAGTCGTCATCTTGAATGGCTGGATAAGATAATGTCTGAAGTAAAGCAGGCCAGTATCTACCCGGTAACTGTGCTGCTGGCAGTCATGGGGCTGGTATTTCTGATGTTTAGTTTTGTGGTGCCGCAGTTTAATAAGATATTTATCAGCCTGCATCTCAAGTTACCGGCTTTAACTCGGGCAGTGGTAGATATGGGTGAGTTCTCAACCCGATACTGGTGGCTGTTATTAAGCATACCAGTAGCCATCACCGTGTTTCTAAAATACGGCCCTGTATGGTCATTAAAAATAAAAATAAAACTGGATCAGTTAAAGCTTGATATACCTGTGTTTGGCCATTTAAACAGGATGATTCTGCAATCAAGGTTTTGCCATAATATGGCTTTATTATTAAAGGCTGGCGTACCCATTCTTGAAAGCCTGTCATTATGCAAAGCATTAATGGGTAACTGGCAAATGCAAACTGCTGTCGCAGAAGCAGAGGCTGCTGTTAATGAGGGACAGCGAATGTCAGAAGCTCTACGTAAGCATCGAATTATCTCTCCTGTTGTATTGAGAATGCTGGTTGTCGGGGAAGAAACAGGTGAGCTGGATAAAATGCTGGAGTGTGCATCTTTACGTTTTGATAAAGAGATTCCGAGGCAAATAAAATATATTTTTAATCTTGTTGAACCGGTAGTTATGTTTTCCCTGATAAGCATTGTTGGTTTGATAGGTGGCGCAATATTCATGCCGATGTTTGGTCTGATTTCAGGGATAGGAAATTAGGAAGATGAGCATGAGGCAGTCTAATATGAAACGGTTTAATATAAAACGAAAAAGCAATGGTTTTACCTTGATAGAGCTTATTGGTGTAATGGCCATTATGGCAATACTTGCCGGTGCCTTAGCACCAAATATTGCAGACAGTATTAACCGGGCAAACAGTGATGCGGAAGTGCAGAATCTGGACAGTCTGGCAGATAGTCTCATCTATTATATATTAACAAAAAAGAAAATCCCTTCATCCTCTCCATCTTCATGGGTCAATGCCATTGCCACAAACAGTATGTTTCAGGAAGAAAGAATTAAATATAATGTAAAAGGTTACCAGCGCATCCTGATCTTTGATCCAAGATTTTTTTCAAATAATAAAGATAATAACTTTACTGGATATACACAGAATAAAGGCCTGGCTAACTCACCTTTTTCACCAAGGATGATGCTGATATCCAGCCTGACCGGAAATATTCCTAGCATAGGAAACAAAGCCAGTATTTTTAATGCAATCTGGAACCAGAAAAATGCACCGGTATTAATGGAAAGTAAAAACCTGAAAATAAAACGTATAAATGTGGCAAAAAAATTTCATCGCATAATTTTGAGTAATGCAAAGTCGAATAAAACATTTTATCAGCTTGAAAATGGAAGCGAGGTAACAATTCCTGCTAAAAGTAATGGCGTTAACGGTATGCTAACTCGATACATTCTTGGTAGTACGAAACTTTCACTTTATAACACCACCGGAAAACTAGTGGATGTTCGTGTTATTCAGTCAGACTGGTCGTATCAATATAATTAACAGCAATAACAATAATAACTGAATATGGATAAAACAATGAAACGATCACAATATGCTATTTCGTGGATATATGGTGAATTTCGTTTTTCACATCTGTCAAATACCGGAAAAGCCGAGAGCTGGCTGGTCAGCTTTCCGGTTACCGATGTTGAAAGTCTTGCTCGCGCAATGGCTGAGGTAAGTCAGCATATTGATTTAACGCATGGGGGTAGTGTTGTTATTGCGTATGAAGATGATATGCATACGCATGAGTTTTTTGAGGTTCCGGAGATGGCCAGCAAGGATCTCGAAAAATATCTGCAAAGAAAAGTTGACCAAAATAAACCATTCAATGGCAAGGCATCATGGTGTTATCACGATGCTAAATACAGTGAACAGGGTAAAGGCATTTTGTTGCACCTTTTGCCGCAGGAAATTGTTGATGCCACGATCAGGATATGTGAAGAATTTTATCTTACGCCACGTTTATTTATACCATTGACTGCTGTTGTTTCGAGTCAGGTAAAAAACTATAGTTTTGATGGCAATTACGTTCTTGTGGTTGTTGCCCTGTTCAGTCAACGCACTGAAATCGTGGTTACCATGAGTGATGGTGAGGTATTATTTGTACGTGAGCTGCCATATGCAGGCTATCTTGAAGGTCAGCCACGGCTTGTTATAGATATCAATCGAACCATAAGCTATGTAAAACAGCAGTTTGCCATGGCTGTTAACCGGGTATGTCTGATTGGAGAAAATGCAGAAGCCGTTCAGAAAAATATACTGACTGATATCAATGTAGATATACACTATGATCAGGATGGTCTGGATGCGTTGTTCTGGGCAAAGATTACATCAGGACTAAAGACCAATATCTCTGCCAACTTTATCCCCTTATTAACCAGAAAGCGTATTAACAAAACACTCTTCTACCGGGTCGCTGTCTGGTCAACCATGCTGCTTGTTATAACATCATTGTTCATTACTGCCACTATTGAAAAAACGGTTTCGGATCGAGGCGGTAACAGTCAATCATTAGATGAAGATATCAGTCATCTTGAAAACAGTATTAAACACTATAAATTATTAAATTCCAGACGCGAGGAGGAAAAGAACAGATTAAGAATATTGCGTGCCAATGCAACAAATATACCAGCTATATTTATTAACCATCTTGGAGATATAGTGCCGCGAGGACTGGTTATAGTTAATGCAAATATAAAATTAAAAGATAGAAAATGGAATGTTATGTTGACAGGAACGAGTCAGGGAATACTTTCCAGTGACATGAAAAGTCTGGATAAAATGGAACAGGCACTGAAACAAGATCCATGGAATATGACTATTACAAGGAGCTGGAAATCGGCATGGTATAAACATTTAACATCAGGCTCGGCAGGGCATTCAGCTCAGTCAGAATATACAATAGCAGGCTGGATGAAATGAAAGCAGTGCCTGTACATGAACGACGCATAAAGCCACGCTTTAAGATGCCTGCACCATCACCGTTCAGAGCTTTTCTTTTTATGACTGATCGAATAGGCAGAAAAATATATCATTCATGGGTTAATACAGGCATTCTTCTTCTTGTTATAGCTGTTAGCCTGTCAATGATTCTTTGGGGTATATATGTTCGTATACCTGAGGCGGATAAATTATTAACGCAGTATCGCCAGAAAGAATCATTACAGAAACAGTTATTAAGTATAGAAAAGCAATGGTCAGAACCTGGCATGTTATTACTTGAAAAGAAAATATCAAAAGAACAGGCAAGAGTATTTAATGGGGTTGATTCTCTGGCGCAATGGTTAGTCAATAAAGCCCATGAGGCAGCAAAACTAGGTTTTAATATGAATTATATTATTAACAAACAAAATAAAACCCGTTTAAAAAATATCTATACCCTGTCCATTGTAATCACATTAAAGGTTAAGGGTAAACCAGACGATAGTATCTATACAGGCGCATTAAAATTTATTCGTAGGCTTATTGAAGAGAATCAGCATCTTAATATTTCTGTTATCAATATGAAAAGCCTTGGTCATGGTGTTGATGAAATGGTTATTGAAATAAGCGTATGGGTTAGAGATATAAACGCAATGTTAAAAAAAACTAAAATGAATAATAAGGATAATGTTGATGAAAATACAGATATCACGGGTCTTTAATAAGAAACTGGCTATTATCTTGCTTGTTGGTATTGCTGTTTATGTTAATGCTACTAATTTTATTCATATCCATGCAGACAATGATTCGGCTGCTGTACAGGGAGACCCTGTTGGTATCGATGATGATATTGAAATATCAACTGGTTCCAAAAATTCTGCTTTAAGCAGGATTAATATAAAATCTCTGCACTGGCGTGATAGTCCGTTACGAGATCCATTCAGTGTTTTATCAAACAAATATTTATCAAACCGGTATTTATCAGGCAGGAACAGCTTGGTTCCCTCAAAAAAAGCTGCCTTACTAAGTCGGTCTGATACCCTGGGCTTTTCTCCAAAAATAACTGCTTTAATTGCCGGGGTTAACTCGAAGTTAGTGGTGTTAAACGGAAAGATATTTACTGAAGGACAGCGCATAGGGGGCTATCGTATTGTAAAAATAAATCATCAGGGTATTTTACTGGATAACATTCATGGGCATTCATCATTGACTCTGAAAATGGATAGATAGTCTATGAATAATATACTTAAAATTCTCCTTCTGCCATTTATATTAGCTTCCTGTACAACCATGTCTGATAGAATAAATATAGATGATTTCCCCAGACACCATTCACAGGTGAAGGAAGTTATTCATCACCTCGATATCAAGCCCCTTGCAGTGCGTGAGCGCATGTCATGGCCTTCGAACAGACCTGTTTTACCTATAAAAACTACAGAAAAACTCTATACTTTTGCAGCCCGAGATATGCCTGTTGATAAGGCGCTGGATTTATTCGCCAGAGCCTATAATCTGAATATACTTATTGATAAAAATATTCAGGGTACGATTAACGTTACTTTTCATGATTTGCCCTTTAATCAGGCAATGAGTTCCATTCTTGATTCACTGGGTTATTACTGGCAGCGCAATAATAACCTGATAGAAGTTAAAGCATTACAGACAAAATTATTTAATATTAATTACATCAATCTGATTCGTACTGGCTCGGGTACAAGTGAAGCACAGGTTAGTACTGGTGGTGGTTCGGACGGTTCAGGGAGTTCGGGAGGTAGCAGTGACAGTAGCAGCAGTACAAGTGGTGGGAATATTACTGTTGAACAGAAAAATAATATTGCATTCTGGAGTGATCTGGAAAAGCAGTTAAAAATTCTGGTGTCACCCAAAGGTCGGCTGGTAATTAACCGGATATCGGGAACAATACAGGTGACCGATCTGCATCCAAGAGTGATGGAGATTGCTCGCTATATCAATGATATTAATAGTGCAATACTCAGGCAGGTGGACATTCAGGTGAAAATAGTTGAAGTGCTTCTGAATGATAATTTCAGTCTGGGGGTGGACTGGTCACGTCTGGTTAATCAAACATCTGGTGCCAATTTAAATTTTAATATTAATAACACCATTACTTCTCCAACTGCTGGTGTTGGTGCTGCACTTTCGAATGTGCTTCATCTTACTGCTGCCGATATAGGGAGCCATGGTGAGAACAAGATTACCGCTATGATTACCGCATTACGCCAGCAGGGTCAGGTTCAAATTGTTTCCCAGCCACATATTCGAACATTAAATAATCAGTCGGCGTTAATCAAGGTGGGCACTGATCGTACTTTCTTTCGTCGTGAGCAGAATACCGATAATACAACGGCGGGTTCTAACACCACAACCACTGATGTACCACAGGTAGTTACCGAAGGAATCGTATTGTCCATTACCCCGCAAATTTCAAAAGATGGTTGGGTTATGATGGACATTTCACCTGTGGTAACCCGTGTTTCCAGCGTTACTGAAGTTAAAGACAGCAAAGGTGATGTAAAATCCTCTGCACCTAATCTGGATATTCGCCAGATTTCCTCTTTAGTGCGTGCCTTTAATGGTGAAACCGTGGTCATTGGCGGTCTGATACAAACCGTTGATGCAGATACGCATCGTGGGGTACCGGGGTTGAGTGATGTTCCGGTAGCCGGAAATTTGTTTAAAGCTAAAAGTACCTCAAAGGCAAGAAAGGAATTGATTATATTTTTAACGCCAACAATTATTGATACCAGAAAAATCTTTCATAGTTAAATGAGATTGTCATGAGAATAATAGTATTATTGATACTGATGGGTTTGGCACCGTTTGCCAGTGCTGTGGAAAGTAACGATTTATCACCGATCAAAATCATTCATCCTGCCCGTTCATTACCTCGTCAACAAAATACTGGTTCTATACTGGCGGCAGCATTAAAAGCGGAAAATACGGGTAATTTGATCACAGCTATATCTCTGCTCAAACCCGTCTATCAACACCTGCCAGATAATGCATTGGTTCGTTTGAACTATGCAAGAGTGCTGATCGAAAATGGTGAGGCGAATAAAGCTATTGCTGTTGTCCAGCCTCTGGTGAACAAAAACTCTCAGGACTGGCGTCCCTGGTTCTGGTTGGGCAGTGCGCAGTTAATGTCTGGTGATCTGGAAAACGCAGCTGAGTCACTTGATGCAGCGCTGGATCGAGAGGGGAAAGTAATGGCTATCTGGGTGCAACGAGCCATTGTTGCGCAGCAACGTGGCAAGACGAAAGCGGCATTAAGTTTATTACAGGTGGCTTATGGTATTGAACCGAAAAATGCTGATGTGGTATTAAATTATGCCTATACGCTGGAGCAGGCCGGGCAATTAAAAAAAGCACTGAATGCTTATCAGCTTTTTTTACAGATGACAGCAGCCAAACCTCATTATGGTACTTTACGCCGACAGATACTTCAACGACTGGATAAAATTGCTGCCGGAGTAACCGTGTATAAATAATCGACTATGGATGGTAGTGATGAAGCAGCCAAACCGTCCCAATGAGATTCCCATAAAATTCTACATTTCCATAAAGTATCCCTGGGAGTCTGGGTCGTAGAAAATAATCGGCCGCAAATCCGCCTCCTTATTTTTGATGTCTCACCAGTGCGGCAATATTTCTTGATATAAATCAAGAGAAGTGCAGTTACTGGAAAAAGGCGATTATTATTATTCTGTAACTTGTTAACTGCGGCTTTACAGACGATTTTTATGCGCTAATATACCAATAAACGGGGTGATAGTGACATAATACCTTTCCTTCGTTCTGATTACCTCGTTTCTATAGATAGAAGACAGAATATGAGAAGTAAATCGATTGTTAGTCGTATAAAATATATTCAGCAATATTTGAATTTAAACGCTGATGGTATTATTGGTGCTGATACACTGACGGCAATTAGCAATAAACTGTTTGAAAATGCTGATGAGAATAAGCTCTGGTCACTGACCATTTCAAGAGCTGGAAGGGATCAGTTAATGGCCAGTGAAATTACTTCGCTCACGCATTACCAGCGTTTTTTACAGTCTCCCGTCTGGCCTGGCGGTGGCTCGGGAATAACCGTCGGTATTGGTTATGATCTTGGTTATCATCGCGGCAGCCAGATACAGCAGGACTGGGCATGTATTGTTTCTGATAAGGATATACAGGCTTTAGTCAGCGTTTGCGGCTTAACTGGTAAACAGGCAGGCAAAGCACTCAAATCGGTTTCCGGGGTAGAAATACCCTATGCTGCTGCCAGTCAGGTATTCTGTGAAAGCAGTTTGCCACGGTATGCTGCACGTACAAAAAAAGTCTATCCCGGCGTGGAATTATTATTACCCGATGCACAGGCCGCAATATTGTCACTGGTCTACAACCGTGGCACAGCAATGAGCGGAGTAAAGCGTAAAGAAATGGCAGCGATTAAACAACTGGTTAAACAAAAGGATTATTCAGCCATTGCTGATGAAATAATCAGTATGAAACGCCTGTGGATTGGCAACGACCTGGACAGCCTGTTAAAACGCCGCGATGATGAAGCCGATCTGGTGCGTTACCCATCCTCAAAATACCAACCGGCTGATTTAATACGGGTATAAGAAATCAGGGTGTCTGTCACTGAGACAGGTTAAACCTTAATCCAGATTAATTCGTGCCACTTCGTCAGACAGAGTGCGGCATAATAAACCTGAACTTATTTCATTAATGTTTTTGTCCAGTGTTATCCATACCGTGTGACCGCTACCCGGTGCGCATGTTATATCTTTGCCGTACTGGTCAGTCATGGTCGTCAACTTAAAACGGTAATTACCGTTGGCGGTTAATAATTCCATCTGATCACCACAGCGCATTTTATTTTTCACCTCAACCAGAATGCGGTGATTCTGTTGATCAAATTCAAGTACATCGCCGGAAAAGATTTGTCGTTGGCTACGTGAACTGCTGTCACGATAACGTTGCATCTCCTGAGGTGCATGACGTTCAAAGAAACCGTCGGTGTAACCGCGATGGGCAAGGTTTTCCAGTTCGATCATTAGTTGCGGATCAAATTTTTTGCCACTGACGGCATCATCAATGGCGCGGCGATAAATCTGTGTGCTGCGAGCCGTGTAATAATAGGATTTGGTGCGGCCTTCAATTTTCAGGCAATCAACACCAATGTCCACCAGCCGATGTACATGTTCAACAGCACGTAAATCACGTGAATTCATAATATAGGTACCATGCTCATCTTCTTCAATTGGCATGAACTCACCGGGGCGGCCCTGTTCCTCCAGTAAATATTGCTGTGAACTTACTGTGTCGGCATCGGCTTTCCAGATGCCAGTGTTTTCAATAGTTTGATCTGCATCATTATTTTTAAGTTTATAATTCCAGCGGCAGGAATTGGTGCAGCTGCCCTGATTGGGATCGCGATGGTTGAAATACCCCGACAGTAAACAGCGCCCGGAATAGGCAATGCACAGGGCACCGTGAATAAAAACTTCGAGTTCAATATCCGGGCAGTCCTGACGGATCCGGTCAATTTCATCCAGTGATAATTCACGTGACAATATCACCCGTTCAATACCTGCCGCTTGCCAGAATTTAACCGCAGGTGAATTCAGGGTATTGGCCTGTACCGATAGATGAATGGGCATTTCCGGCCATTGTTCACGGATCATGCTGATCAGACCGGGGTCGGCCATAATCAGGGCATCCGGTTTAAGGGCGATAATCGGTGCCATATCCGCCATAAAGGTATGAATTTTTGCCGTGTGCGGCAGAATATTGGCAGCGACAAAGAATTTTTTGCCCTGCTGATGCGCTTCGTTAATGCCGGTTTCGAGATTTGGCAGACGAAAATCATTATTACGCACACGCAGGCTGTAACGCGGCAGACCGGCATACACTGCGTCCGCGCCATAGGCAAACGCATATCGCATATTTTTTAACAGCCCCGCAGGGGCAAGTAATTCTGGTTTTTTCATCGTTCTTTTATAGTGGTGCAATGAGGGGGTATTGTAAACCTAAATTAATCCGTTGGCCGCTCTGATTTGACTCAATCCGCTTTTCCTCGTAGTATTTCCGGTTTCCTGTAGAATATGAAAGGGTCGGTCGATGAATAAGGTCAAGATAAAACATTTTAGTGTCGGTAAGGGTGAAAAACTCTGTGTTATCGCCGGGCCGTGTCTGCTTGAAAGTGAAGCGCTGGGTATGCGTGTGGCCGAGCATATGGTTGGTCTGGCGGAAAAACTGGGGTTTAATTATGTCTTTAAATCCTCTTACGAAAAAGACAATCGTGGTGCAGCCGGTAACCACCGTGGCCTGGGGATTGACGAAGGCCTGAAAGCGCATCAGGCGATTGGCAAGGCGTTTGATATTCCTCTGTTAAGTGATGTGCATCGTGAAGCCGACTGTGCGGTGGCTGCAGAAGTGCTGGATGTTTTACAGATACCGGCCTATCTGTGTCAGCAAACTTCCCTGCTGATTGCTGCTGGCGAAACCGGCAAGGTTGTGAATGTTAAAAAAGGTCAGTTTCTGGCACCGGAAGATATGGCCTCTGCGGTCGATAAACTGCAATCTGTTGGCAATAATAATATCCTGCTGTGCGAACGCGGTGCCAGTTTTGGTTATCACCGTCTGGTTTCCGATATGCGGGCTGTGCCGATTATGGCCGGGCTGGGTTATCCGGTTATTTTTGATGCCGGTCACCTTGTGCGCATTTACGGTATCAGCTCGAAAGACCCGCGTGGTGGTGAGCCGCAATTTATTCCCACGCTGTCACGTGCCGGGATGGCGGCGGGTGCGCATGGTCTGTTTGTTGAAACCCACCCCGAACCGATGGAAGGGCTGTGTGATGCGGCATCCATGTACAGGCTTGATGAAATGGAAGATTTACTGCGTAAAGCCGTTGAAATTCACGATCTGGTGCAGTCCTGGGATATAAGTTGATTCGCAGACAGGTAGAACACTGCATTCATAATGTCTCTTAGCACTGAACTCAAACAGAAATTACGCAATATCCGTCTGATTGTACTGGATGTTGATGGTGTACTTACCGATGGTGCGATTATTCTTGGCGGCGAAGACAGCGATACCAAAGCCTTTCATGTACAGGATGGTTTCGGGGTAACACTGGCACGGCAGGCCGGTATTCGCTTTGGTATTCTTACCGGTAGAACCTCTGTGGCGGTGAGTCGCCGGGTCAAAGAACTCAATATCGATTATTATGAATGCGGCCACTTCTATAAGCGTGATGCCCTGAGCGAAATGATTAACACGGCGGGTTTTCATGCCGGGCAGGTATTATATATGGGCGATGACGTGCTGGATCTGGTGTGCAGGCCGGTGGTAAGTGTATTCGTGGCGCCGGCCAATGCCAGCCGTCGCGTATTACAGGCCGCAGACTGGGTAACCCAGCGAAAAGGTGGCGATGCCGCCGTACGAGAAATGATAGATACCCTGCTTGATGTGCAGGGTTTACTTGCCGCTACAGAAGATTATTTTATTGGTAACTGCCCAGCTAACCTCTGAAATCCACCATATCTGCGTTAAAAAATGGTCATTTACACATGTAAACTCACATTTTTTGCCTTGATCTGGCGGATTTCAGAGGCAATCTGAGCAGCTACAGTAGTTATTTTATTTGGAGAAAAAGAATGAAAATTTATGTTGATAGTGCTGATATAGCCGAAATTCAGAACGGTCTTGATCTGGGCCTGTGTGATGGAGTTACCACCAACCCGACGCTGATTGCAAAAACCGGCAAGTCGATGACGACAGCGATTGAAGATATCTGTAACATTGTTGAAGGCGACGTACATGCTGAAGTGTTATCGCTGGATGCGGAAGGTATTTATAAAGAAGGCAAGGAATACGCCAGCATTGCCAGCAATATCGTGGTTAAAATTCCCATGTGTCATGAAGGGCTGAAGGCGGTGAAACGGTTTGCTGATGAAGGCATTAAAACCAATGTTACCCTGATCTTTTCTACCAGCCAGGCCATTCTTGCGGCCAAGGCCGGTGCTACCAATGTGTGCCCGTTTGTGGGTCGGCTGGATGATATTTCCATACCCGGCAATGAATTGATTAATGAAATTGCCACGGTATTCAATAACTACCCGACCATGACCGCGGAAATTATTGTTGCCTCCATTCGTAACCCTTTGCATGTGGTTGAACCCGCCATGGCAGGGGCGCATATTTTTACCATTCCTGCCGGTGTGCTGAAACAGATGGAAAACCACCCATTAACCGATAAAGGGATTGCCGCATTCCTGCAAGATGCGAAGAAGTTTGTCTGAGCCAGCGGTATCATTCAGAAGTAGCGCTGCTTAAAATGAAAGTAACAGGCTGTATTCCCAGCCGCTATGCGTCAACCCGTTTGCCTGGTAAACCACTGTGTGATATTGTCGGCAAACCGATGGTAATACGGGTGCTGGAAAAAGCCCGCCAGGCAAAAACGCTGGATGATGTCATCGTACTCACCGATGACCCGCGCATCCTCGATACCGTTAATCATGCCGGTTATAAGGCGGTAATGACATCATCACAATGCGCATCGGGAACCGACCGCATCGCTGATTATATGCAGCAGGCAGAAGGCGATATTTTTGTCAATATGCAGGGAGACGAAGTGCTGCTGAACCCGGCGCATATCGACCGGCTGGTGGAGGATTTTACGCGTACTGCCAATGCACAGATGGGTACGCTGGCGCACTGGGTAACAGATAAAACCATTCTGGCCGATCCCACCACAGCCAAAATTGTCACCGCGCTTCAGGGTAAAGCCCTGTATTTTTCCAGAAACTGCATTCCGGTAACCCAGTCGGGTGACTACCCCGCGCAGGGACTGGTGCATATCGGGGTTTATATTTATACCCGTCAAACCCTGGAAAAGCTGACCGCGCAGACACAGACACCACTGGAAAATATCGAAAAACTGGAACAGTTAAGAGCGCTCGAATCCGGTATCGATATTCAGGTGACAACCGTCGAGGATTATCAAAGCCTGTCGGTTGATACCCCGCAGGATCTGGAAAAGGCGCGGCAGCTGTTCAGTGCCGGTTAAGCTGAATATTTTCCTAGTAAGCTGGATATTTTCCTAGTCCCGGATTACCTTTAACATTAATAATTTTTGGCGTATTGAGCTTTTTAATCGTAACGCGATCCTGCGCACGAATATGGTCGGCGACAATATCCCATATTGGTCTGCCCGGCGCGACTGAGTTCACTGTCGCCCAGCCGGCCACTTTATAGCTTTTGGATGCTTCGATGGCTTTGCCGTTATCCAGTGTCATGTGACTAATACGGTGGCCGGATTTTCCTGTCGGGTCAACAACGTAATCCATACCACCAACGCGAACCATATCACCACCCTGTTGATAGTAAGGATCCCGATTGTACAGATTGTCACAGACATCCTCAAGAATCAGCTTTATATCATTGCCATTCATCTTTCGGACATAAGTTTCAGGGTAGGTGGTGCCGGTCTGGTCCATCACATTTTCCATGGTTATCGGTTGCCCGGCCAGCACGGTTGTACCCCAGCGAAATCCGGGTGACAATGAAATCTCAGCGTCACTTTCTGCCCGCAGTGCATCACAAATAAGCTGATCGAAGGTGCCGTTAAAATTACCCCGGCGATACAGAAGCTCATCGGTTATACCCAGTTTTTCACCGAGTTTATCCTGATAGGGTTTGCGTACCTTATCAATATAGGCCTGCATTTCCCTGTCAGCAGGTAGCAGGTTGGAGAATATCGGTAGCAGGCGATAGCGGAAATCCCGCAGTTTTTTGTTTTTGATATCAAGGTCGATAACCGCCAGGAATTTGCCATTAGAGCCGGCATTGGTCACCAGGGTTTTGCCGGATTTATTGCGGATAACACTGGGTTTGGGTACGGCATCATGGGTGTGGCCGCCAAAGATAATATCAATACCGGTAACACGCGAGGCCATTTTCAGGTCAACATCCATGCCGTTATGCGATAGTACGACGACAATATCGGGTTTCTCAGTGGCGCGTATTTTATCAACGATTTTTTGCATTTCACCATCCTTGATACCAAAACTCCAGTCGGGAATAAAACGCTTCGGGTTAGCAATAGGCGTATAAGGGAATGCCTGGCCGATAACCGCCACTTTTGCCCCGTTTACATGTTTGATGGTGTAAGGTTTGAAAGCATGACCTTCATCATCAAACACAGGTGCATCATTAAACAGGGCATCTTCGGTAACGTTAATATTCTGGGCAATAAATTCGCCTTTGAAAGCTTTAATGTTTTTTAATACCTGTTTATCCTGATAGGTAAATTCCCAGTGGCCGGTCATGGCGTCCACACCCAGACGGTTACAGGCACCAATCATATCCATCCCCTGCGTCCACAGTGCGGTGGCAGAACCCTGCCAGGTATCACCGCCGTCCAGCAGCAGACAGTTATTTTCTCCGCGCTCTGCCCGTACCCGTTTGATCAGGGTGGCCAGGTGGGAAAAGCCGCCAACTTTTCCGTAAGTCCGCGCTGCTTCGGCATAATTCAGGTAGGTAAAAGCATGGGCGCGAGCGCTGTTAGCAGGAATGTCAAAATATTTCAGAAAATGTTTACCGACAAGATGCGGGGGCTTGCCCCATGAATTACCCACACCAATATTGACGCTGGGTTCGCGGAAATAAATCGGGTTTAACTGGGCATGACAATCGGTAAAATGCATTAAGGTCAGATTGCCGAATTTGGGTATTTCGTAAATATCCTGTGGTTTGCGGTTCATGGCAAAGACTGAACCAGGTAGCATACCACTTGCCCCGGCAAGGCTCATTAACTGTAAAAATTCACGTCTTGAAATAGACATAAAATAGCTTCCTCCCAGATTTTTATTAACGATTAACTTATTAAAATAATTATGGTGTGATTGTGACCAGCGTCACCGCCAGAGCAAACAGGTTCGAATACAGAACAGTAAAGACGGATAAATAGCAGTATTATTCCCTGTTTCTTTAAAACCTTATAAATGGTAAGGTATAAACTTGGCGTGTATCAGGTAAAGACTATCATGTTATTATGGTTAAAAGGGGAATAACTGGTCGGAGTGAGAGGATTTGAACCTCCGGCCCCTACGTCCCGAACGTAGTGCTCTACCAGGCTGAGCTACACTCCGATATAGCTATAACAGAATCAGGCATCATACTAAAAAAATCGTCACTTGAAAACATTTATAAAAAATATGCTGAAACCGGAAGTTTATGATCACCCGGTCACCAGGATAAGGCTCATCGAAACCCATATTTCATGGGTGATTTTAACCGGTGAGTTTGCCTATAAAATAAAAAAGTCGGTTGATTTCGGTTTTCTGGATTTTTCTACACTGGAAAAAAGACGGCAATATTGCCAGCAGGAATTACAGTTAAACCGGCGCCTGGCCGCCGAACTTTATCTTGATGTGGTATGTATTACCGGCAGTACGGCCAGGCCGGTTATTGCGCCAACGGCAGCAGTACCGGCTGAGAAGGTGATGGACTATGCGGTAAAGATGAAACAGTTCCCGCAATCTGCCCAGCTCGATAATTTGCTGGCGGCGGGCTATTTACATGTTGTGCAAATGGATCAAATTGCGCAGATGGTTGCAAAATTTCATCAGTCTATTGCCATTGCCGATAATAAAACCACCTATGGCAACAGTGATTCTGTGCAGCGTCCGGTAACAGAGAATTTTGTGCAGATACATAACACTATTGATGTTAGCCCGTATCAGGACACATTGAGGCAGTTGCAGGCCTGGGCTGAATCAGTATTTATAAAACATAAATCACAGTTTGATAAACGTAAGGCTGGGGGCTTTGTACGTGAGTGTCATGGTGATATGCACTTATCAAATATGCTATGGCTTGATGGCAGGGCGATGGCTTTTGACTGTATCGAGTTCAACCCGTTTTTTCGCTGGATCGATGTCATCAGTGAGATTGCCTTCCTGGTCATGGATTTACAGGACAGGCGACAACCGAAGCTGGCTAACCGGTTTCTGAATACCTACCTTGAGCAGACGGGGGACTATGCGGGTTTGTCGGTGATGGCTTATTATCTTTGTTACCGGGCCATGGTGAGGGCAAAAGTCGCGGTATTACGGCTGGCACAAAAGAGTCTTGCTAAACAGGAAAAACAGCAAACCCGGGTCGAGTTTGAATCGTATCTCAATCTGGCAGTTAGTTATACCAGAGCGCAACAGCCGAAACTGATTATTATGCGTGGTCTGTCGGCATCCGGTAAAAGTACACTTTCTCAACAGTTGATTGATGCCGGGGGGATGATCCGTATTCGTTCTGATGTTGAACGCAAACGCCTGTTTAATATTCCCTTAACCAGTCATGTGATTAATAATACAAATAATCATGGTGTGAAAAATAAAGCAGCGGTAACTGATTCAGCAAAAATTAACCAGGGTCTGTATTCAAAACGGGCATCAGAGCAAACCTATAACCGGCTGCTTGATTTATGTTCAGCAATCATTCATGCCGGTTATACCGTGATTGTTGATGCCGCTTTTCTGCATTTTGAGCGGCGTTATCCCTTTCAACAACTGGCGGCTGAGTTGGGCGTGGCATTTTGTATACTGGAAATAACGGCACCTGTTGAGGTGTTAAAACAGCGTATTAAACAAAGAAAACATAGTGTTTCAGATGCGGATATTACGGTGCTCAACAGTCAACTTGCCAGCTGGCAACCACTGCACAAAAGTGAATCTGCATTTTCAATCAGAATAAATACGGTTGAAAAAATAAATGTCGATACACTTATAACGACACTGGGAGTCTGTCGGATTTAATCCGACAGACTCCCAGTGTGCCATTTTTTAGATTTTAGTTAATCCTTCTTTAGTTAATCCTTCTTCAGGGTGCGGACTAATGGATACAGGTGTTCAGTTTCATTCAGAATACGTTGCAGGACTAAATCAAATAATTCATCGGTATCATGAATAAATTGCTGGTGATCTTTGACTAATAGTTCGTTTTTTGATTTATGTGGGCACCATTGGCGAATGAAATTCTTAAGAATTTTCTTGATTTCAACAGAGCCTGACATAAAATTTCTGGCAATATTATTGATTTTTTTATCAGAGCTTTTTAACAGGTCGCTATACATTTCTTTATCGACAATATCAATGTGATCCTTGATTAATACCATGTAATTATTAAACATTTCGCAGCAGGAGTCAGAATCACACATTGAGCGGTCTTTAAACAGGGTACGCAGAATATTGGATAATTCAGTTATATGGTGGTTCTGCTCGTTTAGTTCTTGGTATGAAGTCATTTTGTATTCCAGTGGTAAAATAAGATTTAGTATCTAAAAATATATTAATATCTAAAATTTAATATCTAAAATTTAATATCGGGGCGTACAGGTTACTCGTTTTTTAGCTTTTTTTATTGATCAAAATCAACTCTTTTTTATGTTTTGCTAATAAATATATGACAATTTGTCGGATCACTGTCATGCGTTTGCAGCTTGCCACAGGGAAAAATTTGCATCGTGCAAAATGTAATTCTACTAAATATATAATTCTACTAAATATAACTGTATGTCGCTATATTTAAGTATGTTATAACTGCTCACCTTTCTATGGTTTGAACTGGTAGAATCCGTGTCTGTCATAATTATTTCTGGCTAATCAACTATGGCTAATCAACTATGGCTAATCAACTATGGCTGAATTAAATTCAGGCTAATCAAAAATGCCCAATAGAATTAATGTCCAATAAAATTTTTCAATTTATCAGCCAGTTATGGTCAAGCAAGATTAACCGCGCCAGAGTATTGCCGGTTGCTATTATTGTCGTCGCCCTGCTTATCATCCTTGTTTTTAAATTGCTGCAACCACAGCCGCCTGTCAAGGTTGTTGCAGAAAAAGTCTGGGTAGTGCAAACCCATCAGCTATCTGCGGGTAAAAAAATTCCA
>WFMW01000053.1 GCA_015488885.1 Gammaproteobacteria bacterium
CATTGGCGCTTACCAGTGGCGCCAGTAATAGCAAAGCGATAACAACAATGGAGGTGCGGAGTTGGTTCATGGCTGATTACCTGTATACGATGTATTGGAAGTGGAATAATCCAGTATAATCATAACAGGAAAAATGTGTCTGCAAAACATTATTTCTTTTCCTGGACAATCTTCTGGACATCCTTGTTTTTTATGGTTCGGGCTGGGTTTGTGAATAATAATCATATTTATCCAGCAGGTTTTGCATAAATGCCCAGGCCTCGTTATAGGTGAGCCCGCTTTTCTGCGGAATAACAATTTTTATATATAGTTTCCCAGGGTGTTTTTTCTTCAGCCTGGCCAGAATCGAATTTAATCTTCTTCGGCTAATAATCCTGTATTCGCTGTCCTGATTGCCTTTAAAGCGAATTCTTTTTTTACCGTGGATGCGTTCAAAATTGACACTGACGACATATTTTCCTTTGGCTGTGCGTGCAGGACGGATCAATTTGTCATATTTAACCTTGAGGGAGCCGTAATTTTCTTCTAAATCGGTGAGTTTGCGGCTGTCATCCTCGTGCTGCTGGGAAATAATTAGCAGTTTATTATTGGTTTCTTCCAGGAGGTTCTGTTTCTGCTCAAGGTTAGTGCTTAGTTGTGAAAGATTGTTGTTAAGTGTAGCAATTTTTGTATTTAAACCAGCTATCCGGGTTTCGTTTTTAGATAAGTTTTTTTTCAGCTGGGTGTTGTTGTTTAATACAGTAATTACCTGTTTTTCTTTATCTTCGAGAGTTTTCTCAAGTTTTGTATGTTGTTCATTTGCCTGCAATAGTTGCATTCGTAACAGGGAAATATCGGTTTGTGCCTGCGTCAGTTGTTCTTCCAGAGTAGAATTTTCTGCCGAGGTATCGTGAATAATGCGTGATGCCTGTTCTTCCGCTGCCATACTATGACGTAATTGATCCAGTAATTTCCAGTTGCGCACGACCAGAACCATGGAGGTTAGTAAAAAAATCATTACGACAACCATCATGATATCGGTGAAAGACGGCCAGAAGCTTTCACTGCTCAGATGTCCGCGTCTAAGGTCTACAAAACCATTATTCATTGGAGTGGATCCTGTTTATTCTGACAGACGGAAACCATGACGTAACAATGCTTTAATGTCTTCCATGTCGGTACTCAGGCGTGTTAACTGGTCGGCATAGGCTCCCGTGAGTGCATTCAGATTGCGCCCGGCCTGGGTGAAATCCAACTGCGTCTGTGACATGCTGGCTGCAGCTGTATTCAGGGCTTTTACCAGATTTCCCACCTCATGCAGCATACTGTCGGTCTGGAAAGTAAAACGAGGCATAATGAAAAGTGTGGTCGCCTGTTCGATACCGCTGAGTAACTCAGTTTGCACATCGGTAAGTTTCATATAGAAATAACTGAGAAACAGATAACACACAATTGCCGTTGCCGTGGTTGAAAGTGCGGTTGACATGCCGTGGATAACGATATTCATGCCACTGATACCATCACTGCTGCCAAGAATATCTGAGGCGCCGAGCAAGGCAATAGACAGTGAAACAATAGTACCAAATACGCCCATAAGAATGAGAATATTGCTGATAAAACGTGACAGGCTTAAATGTGTGTGTTCGGATGCCTGTAAGGTTGAGGCCAGTGCACTATGGTTAACGGCAACATTATGGCGGCTAATTTCAAGGACTGAGCTATAACGATTATAGATTAGCGATTTTTTATTGATGTGTTCGGTGGGTTGAGGCGATTCCCTGTCAACATTTTTCAGGAAGCGGGTGAGGGCATTTTCTTCGCGCATATAACGCAATAGTAAGCTGATAATATTAAACAGCCCGAAACTGAATAGTCCAACAATGGTGCTGTTAATAATATAACCGGTATTGGTGACCTGATTATTCAGATAAACTTTATGCAGAAAACTATGATTAAGTACCAGTATAAATGCTGAAAAAACAGAGAGTAATAAAAGCTGGAATAAAACACTGCGGCTGTAGTTTGCCTTGTAAAGAATCATCGCTGTGTTGCCTGTTGCTGGTTATGGTTAATGGGCCGGTTGTGATTAATAGACTGATTTTGATTAATAGGCAGATTTTGATTAATTTTGATTAATAGGCTAATTATAATTAAAGGTTAGTATAAAAAAACAGTATAAAGTCAGCCAGTCTGTTGAGCTACTACTCTTATGATATATATTCAGCCATGCCTGTTCTTATGCAGACAGGTTATTACCGGGTGTACCCTGTCACGGATTATCCATGCCAAAATTCATCCCTAGTGAAAGACGATTTCGGCCACTCATATTCTCGGTGACTTCGTGCATAACATCAGGTTTAAAAAATACCAGCAGTCCCGCTTGCGGCGTGATGGTAACCGTATCATGGTCTGATGATGGATTATTATCCTGCAACAATAGTTTACCAGAATTTTCGGGTACATTGATGTAATACACACCAGACAGTAGTTCATCATAGTCATCATGACGATGTGCCGTGGTGACAGCGCCAGGCGGCATAAAATTAAACCAGTAACCAACGCGCAGAGGTTTTTGATTTAATGCCATTTCTGCCTGACTACGAGCCTGCTTAATCACTGTGTTCAGTTGCGGGATATGCTCGCCAGTGAGGTAGATGTTTTCATAACGACCATTAAAGTGGTGGGTTTTACGAATATCATCACGTTGATAGTTATGTAGAAATTCCTGTTCTAAAATCAGGTTTAACGGTTCGGCATTAGGTAGATGGTATTGATAAAAGACGGGCATAAAGTTTTGTGTTGTGTAGATGAACGTCAAAATGGTTAATTAATGAGTGACTATTCTACCTGTTTTTGTAAGCTATTTTTGTGAAAAAAAGGGGGTATTCAGGTGAGATGATGCTTTTTCAGGCGATATAGAAAGGTATCACGGCTTAAACCCAGTAATTTAGCCGCCTGTGATTTATTGCCATGGCTGTATAGCAGTGCCTGCTGGAGAAGATCGACTTCCAGCATTTCCATATCAATACCCTGCTCAGGCAGAGTGAAACCACTGCTGGCAGGTTGATGCTGATCGCGGATTTGTGGTGGCAGGTCATTGTCGTCAATGACTTTACCAGGCATTAACGCTGCCGAATATTCACAGATGTTTTTTAATTCACGGACATTGCCCGGCCAGGGATAATGTTTTAATCGGGTCAGGGCATCATGGTTAAACCGCGCCACTCTGGATTGATGTCTGTTGGCTGCCTGGATAAGGAAATGGTTGGCAAGTCTGGCAATATCACGACTGCGTTCGCGTAGTGGCGGTAAGCGAATGGTGACTACGCATAATCGATAAAACAGGTCGGCTCTAAAATGCCCCTGCCTGACCATGTCATTTAAATTCCGGTGGGTTGCGGCAATAATCCGGGTGTCAATGATTTCTGTGTGCTGACTGCCGACACGTTGACATTCCCCGTTTTCAACAAAACGCAGCAATTTTGCCTGTATGGATAGTGGTAGCTCACCCATTTCATCCAGAAATAAAGTTCCGCCATGGGCTTTGTGTACATAGCCATCAGTACGTTCACTGGCACCGGTGAAGGCACCACGTTCATGGCCAAATAGCAGTGATTCGACCAGTTGTGCCGGTAGCGCTGCGCAGTTAAGGACAACCAGTGGCTGGCTGGCACGGTCACTATGCTGTTGTATCGCTTTAGCCAGAAGCTCTTTGCCAGTACCGGTTTCACCTTCAAGCAGAATGGGTACATCGGTTGCTGCAGCGATTTGTGCCGTGCGAATAACCGATTCAAGAGCCGGTGAACTGCCGAGTAGCTGATCGAATGCATTGCTTGATGGTGTGGCCATGGTTAACCCGGATATTTCATGAGAATGCAGGATTTTGGAAAATACTCAGTGAGTCATAGGCGTGTGAGCCATGTGCATGGGAATAAACAGGCTGGCAATTGCCAGCAGAATAATCAGTGTGCCGACGATCTGACGGGCACGGGTGGAATGGGCAAAACGGCTTAACCATGAGGTCATAAAGCCGGCTGTCATGAGGGTGGGTAAGGTACCGAGACCGAATGCCAGCATCGTCAGTGCACCGTTGATGGCATTACCGGCAGTTAATGCCCAGATTAAAACAAAATAGACCAGGCCACAGGGTAGCCAGCCCCAGATAATGCCATAGAGCAAAGCTTTAGGTAGGGAAGTAACCGGGATCAATTTACGTCCGAAGGGTTCCAGCCGTTTCCATACAGGAATGCCTAGCTTTTCGATAACGGCGAGTTGGGGCAGCCAGCCGGTTAAATACAGCCCGATGGCTATCATCATGCTCACGCCAACAAGGCGTAGTACATAATGCCCCTGATCAAAACCGGCTGAGTGTAACACACTGGTGCCGACAGCTCCGGCAATCAGACCCGCCAGGACATAACTGCTGATGCGGCCAATATTATAGGCGGCGACAAAAGCGAATAGCCGGGGTTTGCGCTCGCGTATCGGTGTCGGCAGGCTCAGGCTTAAAGCACCGATAATCCCGCCGCACATGCCAATGCAGTGCATGGTGCTGAATAAACCAAGCAGGAATGCCGAGGTTAAAGTGACAGGTTCATCCATAGACGGTACCGTTATTTCAAATGTATTTAATTATTACAGCCAGGAGGCGCGTATTTTAACGTGACGGTGGAAATTTTGTATGGGTGATTTCACACAGTGTCGCCCGCATATCATAGTCGTCGGTATGCGTAATTTCTGCCTGCACAATATCACCCGGTACAATATTACCACCTGCATGCCGTTCAACCGATATCGGCATATCAAGATAGACCAGGCCGTCAATATCGGGGGCATCCGACATACTGCGTCCGATAATCACAGGATTTTTATCCCTGACGACGTCGTCGATAAGAATCGAACGGGTTTGACCGATATAATTTTTTAGCTTTGCGGCACTGATTGCGGCCTGTTTTTGCATAAAACGCTGTACTCTTTGCTGTTTTATTTCTTCAGCCACGGCACCGGCCAGTTGATTGGCGTTGGCACCGGCAACCGGGGAATAGGCAAAACAGCCAACACGGTCGAGTTGGGCAGCATCAAGAAAATCCAGCAGTTGTTCAAAATCCGCCTCGGTTTCACCGGGGAAACCGACAATAAACGTACTGCGCAGGGTGATGTCAGGACAGATTGCCCGCCATTGTTCAATCCGTTGCAGTGTGTTTTCAGCGCAGGCGGGGCGTTTCATGGCTTGCAGAATATGCGGGCTGGCATGTTGAAAGGGAATATCAAGATAGGGTAGAATTTTTCCTTCAGCCATCAACGGGATTACGTCATTAACATGCGGGTAGGGGTAAACATAATGCAGGCGTACCCAGACACCAAACTGACCTAACGCTGCACATAATTCATATAAACGGGTTTTAACTGGCTGGCCGTTATAAAAGCCGGTACGGTATTTGAGGTCAACACCGTAGGCACTGGTATCCTGGGAAACCACCAGCAATTCTTTTACGCCTGCGGCCACCAGGCGCTCGGCTTCGGTTAATACCTCACCCACCGGGCGACTTTCCAGCTTGCCGCGTAAGTCAGGAATAATACAGAACGTGCAGTGATGGTTACAACCTTCCGATATTTTCAGGTAGGCATAGTGTTTTGGCGTCAGGCGTACACCCTGTGGCGGCACCAGGTCGATAAACGGGTCATGTTGCGGTGGCAGGTGCTGGTGAATAGCCTGCATCACATCTTCGGTAGCATGTGGGCCGGTGACAGCCAGTACCGAGGGATGGGTCTGTTTAACGATATTGCCTTTGGCACCGAGGCAGCCGGTAACAACCACTTTGCCATTTTCATGTAACGCTTCACCAATAGCATCCAGGGATTCTTCGACTGCGGCATCAATAAAACCGCAGGTATTGACAACCACCAGGTCAGCGTCTTCATAACTGGGTGAAATCAGGTAACCTTCAGCGCGCAGTTGCGTCAGAATATGTTCAGAATCGACCGTAGCCTTGGGGCAGCCCAGGCTGACAAAACCAATGCGCTGAGTCTGCTGATTTGCTGTGTCGGACATACTGGTAAGTTTTCTGTGTAAGCGAAAGGCAAGTATTTTAACTTAAAAGTCCATGCTCGGTCGTCAGTTTTTGTGGTTTGGGAAAAAGGGACGTTCAGAGAATGCATTCAGGTTAAAATAACTGCTAACTATCAACTGTCGGCTTTATCTTTATGAATGAAGAACGTTTTGGGGCGCTTGCCCGTGTCTATGGCAAGCAAGACTGGGCGCTTATCCAGCGCAGTCATATCTGTGTTGTGGGTATCGGTGGTGTCGGTTCCTGGGCGGCAGAGGCGCTGGCACGCACAGGCGTCGGCAAGATTACCCTGATTGATGCCGATGATATATCGCGCAGTAATATAAACCGTCAGTGTCATACGCTGGAATCAACCCTGGGTTTAATGAAAACCGGGGTAATGCGACAGCGTATTGTTGATATTAATCCTGATTGTGACTGTGAGGTCGTAGATAGCTTCATTGACACAGACAATTTATTTGCTTTAATCAGCCGTCACTTCGATTGTGTGATTGATGCGATTGACCGAATTAAATATAAAGCAGCATTAATTTATTTTTGTAAACGCAATAAAATTCCCATTGTGACGACGGGGGGTGCCGGTGGTCTGGTTGACCCGGCGCAGATAAAAGTGGCTGATCTGGCGCGTACCTGGAATGATCCACTGGCGGCATCGGTGAGGTTACATCTGCGCCAGCAATATCATTTCAGTCGTAACCCGAAGCGCAGTTTTGGTGTGCCCTGTATCTATTCAACCGAGCAGCAACGTTACCCGGATAAAGCAGGTAATGTGGGTTATAAAAAACCGGGGGTAGCAGGTTTATCGCTGGATTGCAGTTATGGTTATGGTTCAGCGGTAACGGTAACCGCCTGCTTTGGGTTTAATGCCGCTGCGGTAGCGATGCAAAGAATGGTGCAGAAGCAGAAAAACAGATAAAACTGCAACAGGTAATCAAATAACAGATAATCAAATATATGGGTAATCGAGATATGATGCTATTACCGTTAGAAATAAAGATAGCATTATAAGGTACTGTTTATTAATAATACTGTCAGCATAATACTGACTGCAATTAGCAATACAGCAGGTAGTTTCAGGCAAATACCCGGTAAGTCGGCACAGTGTTCTTTCTCTTTGCAGTGATTACAAATCTTCACCCTAACCTCCACATATACTTAAAGCTTGCGTTGATTACTGTTCCTTGATTTTACTCCTCACTTCCTGTTGTTTTATGCAGTGTAACGCTAAAGCAGTCTTTGTTGTAGTCTACTTTTATGGTTACTTATGACAATATGGCAGGTTTTCTGGTTATAAAACTTATTGGGACCCATAAAACAATCCTGACAGCCATCTGTTTTTAGGCAGGTGTTAGCTTGTATGCATATTGATTTATTCCCATGCATGGTTAGAAATTGATATTATAGCGCGATGAACCCCTGCTATTTATACTGAGATAATGAGCTGGAACGACATTTATCGTTACGCTTTGCGTTATAAAAAAAACCTGATGTATGCGCAGTTATTTGCCCTGCTATCGGCAGCTGTTAGCGTACCTGTACCTTTAATGATGCCTATGCTGGTTGATGAGGTGCTGTTGGGCAAACCGGGTAAAATAGTCGCTGTGATTAAAAGCATATTGCCGCCAGAGTGGTATGGCCCTGTGGTAGTGATTGTACTGGTGATGCTGGCCTCTATGTTCATGCGTTTGCTGGCTTTATTGCTGGCGGTCATCCAGACTAGACAGTTTACGCTTATTGCCAAAGAGATTACCTATAAAATCCGGCGGCGTTTATTACAGCATTTACAACGTGTTTCCATGGCTGAATATGAAGTCATGGGGTCGGGTGCCATTACGTCTCATCTGGTTACTGATGTGAATGCGATTGATGAGTTTATTGGCACCACTTTGAGTAAATTTGTGGTAGCGGTATTAACCATTATTGGTGTGGCTGGTGTATTGTTGTGGATGCAATGGGAGCTGGCATTATTTATTCTGTTTATGAATCCGGTGGTTATTTATTTCACCATGGTCATGGGCAAAAAAGTTAAGCAGTTAAAGCATAATGAAAATGTATCGTTTGAACTGTTTCAGCAGGGACTGATTGAAACTCTGGATGCCATCCAGCAGATTCGAGCCAGTAACCGCGAACAGCACTATCTGCAACGAGTAAGCTCACGGGCAAAAATATTAAAGCAGCATATGGCCGCTTTCGGCTGGAAAAGTGATGCCGCCAGCCGTTTATCCTTTTTTATCTTTCTAATGGGCTTTGAGCTATTTCGTGGACTGAGTATGGTGCTGGTACTGTTTTCCGGTTTAACTATTGGTGAAATGTTTGCAGTGTATGCCTATCTGTGGTTTATGATGGGGCCAGTGCAGGAAATTCTGGGTATCCAGTACAGTTATTATGGCGCCAATGCTGCGCTCGAACGGATTAATAAATTGCTGGATTTAAAACGGGAACCGGAATATCCGCACCGGAAGAATCCGTTTAAAGGTAAACATACTGTGGGTTTGTCGGTGGAAAATATCCGTTTTTCCTATGGTGAAGAATTAAGGGTGCTGGATGGGGTATCTTTAAATATAGCGGCAGGTGAAAAAGTAGCGCTGGTGGGTGCCAGTGGCGGTGGTAAATCGACTCTGGTACAGATTATTATTGGTCTGTATGCTGCTGATTCAGGTCGTCTGAAGTTTGATGGGGTGGATTTACAGGAAATTGGCCTGGATGTAGTGCGTGAAAATGTGGCAACCGTGTTGCAGCATCCGGCTATGTTTAATGACAGCGTACGGGAAAATTTATGTCTGGGTCGTCAACTTGACGATAAATTCATCTGGCAGGCTCTGTCGATTGCACAAATGGAAGACGTGGTGGCAGCGATGCCAGTGCAGCTTGATACGATTATTGGCCGTAGCGGCGTACGTTTATCCGGTGGTCAGCGTCAGCGTCTGGCGATTGCCAGAATGATATTGTCGGCACCGAAAGTGGTGATACTGGATGAAGCGACTTCATCACTGGATACCGAAACCGAAGCAAAATTGCATCAGGCTATGCACGCATTTCTGCAACATCGTACCACATTAATTATTGCCCATCGTTTGAGTGCAGTGCGTCAGGCAGACAGGGTACTGGTGTTTGATGCGGGTAAAATTATTGATGAAGGTCATCATGATGAGCTAATCCGCCGTGATGGTCTCTACCGGGATTTATATGGACAATAAAATGGACGATAAAAAGCACATTACCTGCTATTTAATTTTAGCCGCTACATTGCTTAATACTGTCATTGTTAACACCGCACAGGCAGGCCCGTTTAACAGGGACAGTACGGATGTATCACTGGTATTGGGAACGGGTAGTGCCTTTAATAATAATTATATTATTCTGGGTGGTGGTATCGGCTATTATGTGCGCGATGGGCTGGAAGTTGGTGTTGATATTCAGCGCTGGTCTTCGGCTTCGCCGTCACTGATCAAGGTGAGCACGCAACTTAAATATGTGTTTTTATCTATGTCTCAATTACAGCCCTATTTGGGGGTGTTTTTTCGACGTACCTTTGTTAACAGCAGTCAGTTTATTAACCAGAATTCCTATGGTCTGAGAACCGGTGTCTACTTTCCTAATCAGTCAGGTGTTTATCTGGGCATGGGAGTGGCTTATGAAAATTATCAGCACTGCGATGCCGGAGATTGCTCTGTGTTTTATCCAGAGCTGCTGATTTCATTTAGTCTGTAAACGTTACAGAATAATTAAGAGCTTTCCTAAGCAATTGAAATCACTTCTGTTCCGTTAAAGTTAGCGTGAAAGTGTTTACATGGTTGTTGGGTCATATACGCGAGTATCCTGATACAGGGGGTATCAAGACGAGCATAATCACTACTAAGGTGCAATCCATTCGGACAATTTTTTCACTGGTCGTGATGCGCGACCCAAAATCTGTCCATAAGCCGTTTGCTAATTTATCAGGTTTTATGTGAATATCAAGCACGTAACGACACAATCCTATAAATTCCTATAAACTCCAATAAGTTAAAGTCATATCCAGACACGATAATAATCTGTATTTGGTGTATCTGTATTTTCTTATGAGTAAATTATTTAAGCTAAAAGAATGGCTAACTCTCAATGAGGCTGCCGCTCATATTTCAAATGTATTAGGTGAACCTGCTACTTTGGCTGATTTATATCGTTTTGCGCTTTATAGCTTTTATAGCTGCTTACAAAAAAATTATCAAATCTTTACAATAAGGTAGCGGTATCTTTACAATAATACTATAATACCTTTACAATGAAAAATACAGAATTAGGCAAAACAAAGCGCTCGAGACTAATCCGAAACTACTTGTTGAATGCAGTTAAAGCTGATAATCAACAAATGGTTCATGACAGTCCCGAAATATTCAAAGTCAGCCGCCAAACAATCCACTCTCACCTCTCTGCATTGGTGGACATGGGCTTTCTCGTGGCCCATGGAAAGACTAAGGCGAGGACTTATGGTCTTGGTCCGAAACGTTCTCATACTCAAAGATACTCTCTTCATAATCTTCGTGAAAGCGATGTTTACTACCAGGATTTTAGTTTTATTTTTAAAGATTTACCCAATAATATTGAAGATATCTGCCACTACGGCTTCACTGAGATGCTTAATAATGCAATTGATCATTCAGGGGGAGCGTTTGTTTATGTGAGCACAGAGAGGAATGAGGATTACATAGAAATTTACATTTCAGATAATGGTGAAGGCATTTTTAATCACATTGCTCGTGCAATGAATTTGAGCGACCCCAGGGAATCGATTCTAGAGCTTAGCAAAGGAAAACTAACAACCGACCCCGACAATCATACTGGTCAAGGCATCTTCTTTACTTCACGAACTTTTGATTCCTTTCATATATTTAGTGGTGATTTGATTTTCTCGCATCATGATGATGCTACAAAAGATTATTTGCTACACAATGATAAAGAGAATGATGGCACATCGGTGTTTATGAAAATTTCTATGGGTAGCTCCAGGATTCTTGCAGATGTATTTGATGCTTTCACCGGTACAGAAGATGAAGATTTCGCCTTTAACACCACTATTGTACCAGTTAAATTAGTATTATATGAAGGTGAAAAATTAGTATCCAGGTCACAGGCTAAACGTATTTTGAATCGTGTAGAAAAATTTAGTACAGTGCTTCTAGATTTCGAAGGTGTGGATTCTATAGGTCAGGCTTTTGCTGATGAAGTATTTCGAGTTTTTGCCCGAAGAAACCCGCATATTAGTATTCAGCCAACTCACACCTCTGAGAATATTAACAGAATGATTCATGCAGCTATAAGCAATCAGGACTAATAGTAATAATTATGTATTCGTATTCGTTAGCTGAGTAGTTACTGTATAACAATTTGCTGCTATTGACCCTTAGGTCGCTGTTTATCACTACGGTCAGCAGAGTAAGGTGTTAGGAAAGCTCTGAATAAGGCGTATTCACGACTTATTCAGCTTCCCTTATATAACGGTTCAAGTACGGTTTCATTTTTGTGTGTTGATTTGTCCCGCCTGGTTTTACACTGCTTGAAGGCTTTTGCCAGGGCTTTACTGTCAAACCTGGGTGAGCGTTGTGTCGGCTTGTACAGTATTGTGTTCAGCTTTTCAATTTCATCGCGTAAATTAGCTGGACATTGTTGTGCCAGTTGGGTCAGGCTGGTGATATGTTTTTCCGGCCAGCGTCGCTGTGCCCAGCTTAGCAGCGCATTTTTAATGGTTTCAGGTTGACTGCTTTTACAGGCTTTGAAAACGGCTTTTTCCAGTGGGCCTGAAGCTGGTATTTCAGGTTTTGTTTTGCGGCTCGATGGTGTTGCTCGGGTGCGAGAAACAAACAGATAAATCAGGGTTAGCAGCCATCCGGTTGCCAGAGCCAGACTAACCCATTGCCAGAGAGTGCTGTTTTCAGCCATGGATTCTACCGTAGTGATAGCCGGTGTGTGTGTGCCGACGGGTGTCGGGGTATTTATTGACTGAGCAGGTGGTTGGCTCTGGGCCGGTAGTGTGACAGCACCGCTGACATGTAATGTGACTGGTGGAAGGGTGGCGATTTCCGCTTTATTGGTACGGGTGTTCCACCAGGGCAGTTTAATTGCTGGCAACACATAATCACCGGGGCGGGCAGGGATTAATGCCACTTTTATCTGTCTGGCACCAGTCATCCCGTCATTGCCGGGTTTGTCAGTGGTAATGGCTTTATCGGGATATTGCTTGAGGTGGTTAATGTCAGCAAATTTTATATCGGGCAATAAACTTCCCATCTGACCTTGTGCAATAATCGTTACCGTACGGGTAACCGGTTCACCGGTTTTAAGTTGTTTAATATTGGCTGACCAGTCGTCAACCAGTTTAAGCTGGCTGGCTGGCAGCCAGTTGCTGGCTTTAATATTGGCTGGTCTGGGTTTGATTTTTATGGTAACCGCCCGACTACGTAAACGTTTTAGCTGTCCAATCATATTAAACTGGTCAAAGATAGTACGTGGCTGGGTGAGGCTTACCCGGCCTTCAAAGGTAACCGGTTTAATACGTAATTGTCCACTATGCTGGGGGTAAATAACATAACGCCGTTCAATTACGTCATAACGTGTGCCATGTCGGGTTGTCTGGTAGTTATTATCTTCACCCAGTTTCTGGATAATGGCATCGGGGTCGCTGGTTGTTGGCTCACTTAGTGATGCACTGGTAATGCCGACGGTACGTAATAAACGGATAGAATATATAATCTGCCCCTGTATATAAGCAGATTTATTATCCACACTGGCCTCGAGAAAAATCTTTGCCGGGATACTGGCCTGCCCGTTTGGCAGGGTACTGTTGGGGGTAACGCTGTTTTTAACGGTGATAAGGATGGAAGGACTTCGATCCTTGCCAAAGGCAATTGATGGCAGGGTAAATTTGCCAATATCTTTTGCACTAAGAACCAGATCCCAGGTTTTTTTCAGGCTGTAATTACCGTTTATTAAACGCATATTGGTACTTTGGCTACTGTTTAAAATATCGAAGTTTTTTGTCAGTGGGTCAAAGTTGGGATCACCATCAACGCTGCTATCTGCTTCGTAAACAAGATGAAAAGTGTCATCCAGTGCCACCGGGTTCTGGCTGGTTCTTACCGTAATATTTACCGCATAACTGGCATTGCTGAAAAACAGCAGCCATGTTATTAGCGCTGAAAGAATAAATTTAAATTGTGTGCTTGAGTTATTTGTTACCATGGCTGTTTGCTGTTGTGCTGATCAGGTAATTGACTATACTGATATAAAAATTTACGTCGTAATAAGCCACCGGGGTCATCTGGTATGCGGCGTAACCATTGTTCAGTTGCTTTTTTATCTTCACTTTTTGTGTTTTCTTGTGGGTTGAAGGCTTCTTTCTGCTGCTGTTTATTGTGTTTGCTTTTATCGGCCGACTGTTTTTTGTCTGCTGATTTATTCTGCGCTGTTTTATTTTTTTTGTTCTGTTTGCTTTTATTTTCCTGCTGACTGTTTTTCTGCCTTTGCCTTTGTTGCGCAGATGAATTTTTATTTTTCTTGTTTTTATCCGTTGCTTGTTGCTGTTTTTTATTTTGTGTGTTTTTGTCTTTATTTTTCCCGTTTTTATTAGCTTTATTTTTCTGCTGCCTGCTACCAGTCTGTTTGTTTTTATTTTTACCGGTTTTATTTTTTGCTGATTTGTTTTTCCTGTTTTGCTGCTTTTTATTCTGTTTGCGTTGCTGTTTTGCCTGCTGTTTCTTGATAGCTTTTTTTACCAGCTTGCGGTTATAGATGGCGTCTTTATTATTTTTATTCAAGGCAATGGCTTTTTTATAGGCAGCCAGCGCAGCTTTATAATTACCCATTCTGGCAAGGGCATTACCCTGATTATAAAAATCATCACTGCTGGTCATTCTTTTTTTATGCTGTGTTGCATTACTGGCCGTTTGTGCAAACAGTCTGGCGGCTGCGGCATAATTGCCATTACGATACAAAGCACTGGCTTTCCATGCCGGGTTATTGAATTTTTTAGCTGCCGTTTTTGTGTCACCATGGTTAAAAGCACGCATGGCTTTCTGGTCAGGGGTTAACCAGAGATTATCTGTTGACAGGGCATGTGTCCCCGGTGAGTGGCTGCTAGCGGTTGTGTGAGCAGGGCGAGCTTGTGTATTCGCCGCATAAGAGGGCTGAGGCACGGGCAGAGTAAAGATAAGTAATAAAGCCAGCCAGCCTTTGCGTGCCCATAGTGCAGCAAAAAATAATAAAGGTAATACCAGCCAGACACCATCTTCACGCCAGCTATCGGCACGTAAATCTGTTTTTTTCGTTTTATTGTTATGTATCACGTTATTGGTACGGGCAGAAAACAATTGACTCAGCTTTTGCGTGTCACTGTCATCGGCGGTTATGCCTGTATACAGACCGCCACCAGCCAGCGCCATTTTCTGCAGGGATGGGATATTTAGTTTTGGTATCACAATGGCACCCTTCGCATCCTGTAAAAATCCATCGGATAAGGGTATCGGGCTGCCTGCCGGGGTACCAATACCAAAGATGGAAACACGGTAACCCTGTGCAAACAGGTGTTTTATGGCCTGTCTGTCGCGTTGATGAATACCATCAGTTATAACCAGAACATTGCCTCTGGTGATGCCTGCCTGTACAAACAGCGCCTGTGCTTTCGCCAGGGCAGGCGCAAGATTGCTACCCTGTGCGGGCATCATCGAGGTATCCAGCACAGGCACCAGATTAGCAATATTCCGGTTATCATCAGTCAGTGGGGTAACTGTAAATGCATCGGCGGCGTAAACAATGAGTGCCGTCTGTCCACCGTGGCGTTGTTTGAGTATATCGAGTAATTCCAGTTTGGCGCGCTCAAGGCGTGAGGGTTTGATGTCGGTGGCATTCATCGACTGTGATAAGTCCAGTAGAATAACCAGCGCGGACTGTTCCCTGAAAACCGGTTGGGGTAGTTTTTTATAGACCGGGCCAGCAAGTGCGGTAATGCATAGACTGACGGCAATAAAAGTGAGGAACACGGGTATAAAACTGTATTTACCCTGCTTACTGGTTAAGACATACGGGCGTAACTGTTTATCACAAACTTTCTGCCAGTTTGTCTGATTGCCGTGTTTTTTAATCATTATCAATAGATACAGAGCCAGTCCAATGAAGGCCAGAAACCATTGTGGGCGTAAAAAATGCAGATTGTTAAAAATTTCAGTTAGCATCGGTTATCAATGGTCATTGATTTAATGAAGGTAATCGCAATAACAGGCCAAGCAGGCTGGCAAGAATTAAAGCTGCGGTTAAAGGGTAATAAAACAGGGCTTTGGTCGGGCGATAAGTCTGGGTGGATTTTGCCACCGGCTCGAGCTGGTCAAGAATCTGGTAAATTTTTATTAGTTCACGGGTGTTGTGTGCACGGAAGTAACGTCCTCCAGTTATTCTGGCGATGGCTCTTAAGGTGTTTTCATCCAGCTCGCGCGTACCCGGGTTACCAATACCAATGGTATAAATTTTCAGCCCTTTTCTGGCTGCCAGTTCAGCGGCCTGACGTGGGGAAATTTCACCGGCATTGCTAACACCATCTGTCATCAGGATAAGGACGCGGTCATTATAGGGATGATTCCTGTTATAAACGGGAGCTTTTTGTTGTGATGGTGAGGCGGCTCCATTTCTGGTTTTAAGCCGTGTTTTATCTTCCTGCCCATTATCCTGCTGCAGACGTTTAACGGCGAGTCCGATAGCATCACCGATAGCGGTAGCATTACCTGCCAGTCCTGTCACTGCTTCCTGTAATAAGGTATTGACTGTGGTACGGTCAAAGGTAAGTGGCGCCTGAACATAAGCTTTATCACCGAACAGGATTAGACCAATGCGGTCACCCACACGCTGCTTGATAAACTGGCTGGCAACCGCTTTGGCTGCTGCAATGCGGCTAACTGAACGTCGGTTGTAGCGGAAAGGCTGATCCATGCTTCTGGATAAATCAATCGCCAGTAACAGGTCACGCCCGCTGACAGGAAGCTCGATGGGAGCACCTGTCCATTGCGGGCGGGCGGCTGCAGTGAGCAGGCATAACCAGGCAAGGAAATATAAAACCAGTGGCCAGCGTCGATTTCTCGGGGTTAAATTTTCGCTGCCAGCTAATTTAAAATCATCCACATAAGGGACACGTAAAGCGACTTCTGTGGTTTGTTTTGCGCGTGGTAACAGCAGGCGAAATAACCAGGGTAAGGGTAAAACGGCAAATGCCCACGGCCAGATAAAATGGATGGTTGAGAACGGTATCACGAACGGTATCACGGTAACTGCCCCGCACTGGATGAAGCAGAACCGGGAGGTGTCATTTTTTGCTGGTGATTTTGTGGACGCACCTGCCTGGCTTTTTTAACCGGCTGTGCGCGTAACCATTGCTGGCAAAGTTTTAGCAGTGTGTCAGCGTCATAGTCAGGCGCTGTATGCCGGGTATTATCGTTTGGCATACTGGCATTATTCTTCATATAAGGAGCAGTTAATAAAACCTGGCCCAGTTTGCTGTTAAAACGTGTCGTTGCTGAGTTTGGTAAGGTGCTGTCAAGATAATTCAGCCAGTTTTTTCCTGTTAGCCCCGCCGTATCATGGCGCGGGTAAAAACTAATGCTGGCACGGCGTAATAAAATTGACAGATTACAGGCTAGTTGCCGTTTATCGTGATTATCCAGATATTGTTGTTTGAGGGTCTCAAATGCGTCTTTGGTCACACGCTTCAAGCGTCGTCTATAACGGATTTTTTTTACCGTATAATAGATCACCAGAACACCGATGATAGTGGCTATTACTAACCACCAGCCAGGTGCAGGTGGCCACCACGAAATAGCTTCAGGCAGATGAATATCACGCAACGGGAGACTTTGATGACTTAATGCAGCAGGTATATTTTGTACAGGCATGGCTTATCTATTAACAATATGAGCGGCTGATTGAACCCGTGTTTTAATATCTGCGTGTATTCCCAGACCCTGTTGTAGCTGTTGCAGGGTATCGCCCTGTGTCGATATCAGCAGATGAAAGATCCGATGCTGTCGGCAGAAACGTTGTAGGGTGTGCAGGCGTTGTTCAAACTGTGCGTGATACTGTGAACGTCGCTTTTTATTTGCGGCATTCACCTGCTGAATACGCCTGCCATCGGTGACCCGGTAGCTACCGGAAGCAGGTAGATCTATTTCTATCGGATCCACAATTTGAATCAGGATAACATCACTATGGCGTGATATATTGGCCAGATGTGAAAATGCCTGCGCATCCATTTCACGAAAATCGCTTAACATAAAAATCAGGCTGCCGGGGCGTGATACTTTACGCAGGCGGGCAATTGAAGCAGTCATATTACGTGTTGACTGTCGGCTGTCTGTGATCTGTTGCCAGGCACTGTGCTGGCAACATTTGCCAATAAAATCCAGCGCGGCTGCTTTACCACGTCGAGGGCGACATTCAATATGTTGATCCGCAGAAAAAATAAGCCCACCAAAGCGATCATTATTTGCTGTTGCACTCCATGCCAGTAATGCAGCAATACGGCTGGCGACAACGGCTTTAAAACTGCCTCGGGTAGCAAAAAACATGGCAGCGTTTAAGTCTAGCCAGACCAGTACCGGACGTTCACGTTCTTCACGAAAGACCTTGCTATGTGGGTTGCCCGTACGTGCCGTTACCCGCCAGTCCATATTGCGAATATCGTCACCCGGTAGATACAGACGTGATTCATCAAACTCCATACCGCGACCTTTAAATGAAGACAGGTAAGCACCACCCTGTCGGGCATGGATTTTACCTTTATCTAATGGCAACTGGCTGGCCGAATCACGTAATCGAATTAATGACTGTGGACTTATCCAGGTAATGTTTTCAGTGTGCGGATCTTTCATTTTAGCGTGGCTTTCTGGACAGCTTCCTAAGGTACTGCAATGCGTGCAATGAGTTCCTGAATAAAGCGATCCGGCGTAATCCCATCGGCTTCGGCTTCGTAACTTAAAATAACCCGATGGCGCAACACATCAAAAGCAATCGCCTGAATATCACCGGGATCAACAAAATCTCGTTGTGCCAGCCAGGCATGAGCGCGTGCGCAACGGTCGAGTGCTATGGTGGCGCGTGGGCTGGCACCATATAAAGACCAGTTTGCCAGGTCATCACCATAGGCAGCTGGTTTTCGAGTTGCCAGTACCAGCTGTAATAAATATTCCTGCAGGTTATCAGCCATATGCAGGTTAAGCACGTCATCACGGGCATCAAAAATTGCCTGCTGGCTGATTTTTTCGATATTGTCCAGATTCCCAATTTCAGTAATGCCGTCAATAGCCTCCTGCCTGACCAGTTGCAGAATTTGCCGTTCTGCCTCAGCCTCCGGGTAATCAATGGTAACATGCATCAGAAAACGGTCTAACTGTGCTTCGGGTAAGGGGTAGGTACCTTCCTGTTCGATTGGATTCTGGGTGGCCATGACCATAAACAGAGGGGGCAGCGGGTAGGTGATTTTACCAACGGTGATCTGACGTTCGGCCATGGCTTCCAGTAACGCCGACTGAACTTTTGCCGGGGCTCGATTAATTTCGTCAGCCAGTACCAGATTGTGAAATAATGGTCCCTGCTGAAAGATAAAGGAGCCATCCTGAGGCCGGTAAACTTCGGTGCCGGTCAGATCAGCAGGTAACAGGTCGGGGGTAAACTGGATACGGTGAAAGTTGCTCTCAATGCCATCGCTGAGTACTTTAATGGCCTTGGTTTTGGCCAGGCCCGGCGCCCCTTCAACCAGCAAATGGCCATCGGCGAGCAGGGCAATCAGCAGGCGGTCAACCAGTTTTTCCTGACCAATAATGTGATTTTGAATATGTTGTTTTAGTTTAAGTATTGATTCCAGGCTAGACATAGCATCCTTCTTGTTAAAAATGATTCTGTGGTTACACAGATAATTCGTATGGCAAAAAGTTCACTCCCAAATGGGAGGGTTTATTGATATTACTTATGCTGTATTATTGAGACGAATTAAGATTTATCAACATCAGGTGCCGATTTTATCAAACATCTTGATAAAACGGATAATCGGGAAGTTGGTGTGTTCAGCTTAAACTGAACAAATCCGACGCTGCCCCCGCAACGGTGATTGGTGAGATTTGTTTTTTCCACTGTAAATAATTTTTTTTGCGGGAAGGAAATAAATCAGGTATCGACTGGCTCGGTACACACCATAAGCCCGGAGACCGGCCTGCTGTTCTTAAGGTGACGCTGATAAGCATGCTTATAGAGTATCCTTAAGTTATTTAAAACAGTAATCGCGGAGGGCGATTGACCTGATTTTATGATACCCGTCGTCTGACTGGTGTTATCTGTCATGTCCACCTTCTGCCATTATTAATTTTCGACTGAAGAATTGTGGATGCTATATCAAACTATCCTTTATGCAGATCCTCCTGTTATTTGTTATTAGTGTGGTTATTGCTAATGCAAATAAATAGCGCGTGCGCACAGGAAAATAAAAAATTAAGGGTGTTGATTAATGACGGCCATATCAATCAACGTGTTGGCGCGATCAATAAAGCGTTTACCTCATCGGCGACGTCAACCATTAATGTCTCCCGTCTGCGTCACAAGCTGGTGCGGCTTAGTGACGTTCTCGATCAGGAAGTTGGCGTACAGACGCGCTCCAGTGGTGGGGTAGGCAGTTTCTCCACGGTAAGTTTGCGTGGTGCCAGCAGTGATCAGGTGATGATCTATCTCGACGGGGTGCCATTAAATAATGCTGATGGCAGTCCGGTTGATTTAAGCCTGATTTCCCCCGACAGCATTGAACGTATTGATGTTTACCGTGGTTCCACACCACTGGAACTGGGCAGTCCTTCTATCGGTGGTGCGATTAACATTATTACCAGACATGATAATACCGGGCAGTCAGCCTTTCAGCAGACAAAGACGGATGCTAATCTCAGTATTGGTAGTTTCCATACGTATAAACTGTCTGCCAGTTCAAGCCTGTTGCGGGCAAAAAACCGGTACTTATTCAGCGCCAGCTATCTGCAAAGTAAAAATGATTTCAGTTTTAAAAATGATAACGGTACGCCATTAAATCCGCAGGATGATCGCGTTGAAAAACGCCGGAATGACGGCGTAAAACATCTGTCCCTGCTGGCAAACTGGCGGTATCGTATCAGCCGCCTGGATGATACTGAACTGCGGCTTGATATTTCCGATCGCAACAAGCAGTTGCCCAGCGTGACCAACAGTGCCGCAGTGCAGACCTATATCGATACCCGGCAGTATCATTTACTCGGCCAGATCAACCTGCGTAAATTATGGCTGAAACAACTGAATGCAAATATAAAATTATTTGCCAGCCGGAAAAATGAAATTTTTGATGATTCTCTGGCGCAACCAGGTTTTATTCAGCAGCGAACCGATAGTGTGACGGAAAAAGCCGGTACCCAGTTGTTCTTCGGCTTGCATAATAAAAATTCACTGTGGAAATTACTCTCAGGGTTCAGTCTGCAACGTTATCATACCCAAAGTACACAGGCACTGGTTGATAGTGATACCAATACCCGAAAACGGCTGGCGCTGTCGGTACAGAATAACCGTTTTTATGATGATAATCGTTTTATTATAACACTGACCATGCGTTATCAGCAGTTCACTGATTCGATTGCAGCCACCACCGATATTGGTGGCAACATTACCCCCGGCTCCGATAAAAATTATCACTTTTATAGCCCGCAACTGGGGCTGAAATACCGTTTTAACAAACATACTTTTCTGACGGCAAATACAGGTCGCTATCATCGGGTGCCGTCTTTTTTTGAACTGTTCGGTGGTAGCGGGCTGGTGCTGGGGAATCCTGATTTGCAGGCGGAAGTATCACTGAATAGTGATGCCGGTTTGACCTATACCTGGTTTGCGCCTCACCACTGGTGGCATAACGCAGAACTCTATGGCGGGGTATTTGTTAACCGGGTACAGGATTTGATTGTGCAGATTTATAACGGCCAGGGCATTGCCAAATCGGTCAATATTGCCGATGCCCGGCTTCAGGGTATGGAAACCACGCTGAAGCTGGTGCCGGGCAGTCAGCAAACCATTCATGCCGGTTTCACCTATACCGATAGCATTAACCAGTCACTGATCGGCAGTTTTAATGGCAAAAGCCTGCCCAATTATTACCGGCAGAAATTTTCCCTGCGTTACCGCTGGCGATATCAGCAATGGTTATACCGGCTGGAAGCCGAGCTTAAACGCAATATGTTTTATGACCGCAGTAATCTGTTAAAAGGCGATGATGTCAGCCTTGTTAATGCCGGTGTGCGTTATTATTTTCATCATGCCTCAGTGGATTTCAGTGCCAATAATCTGCTTGACGAAAACATCCGTTATTTTCGTAACCGGCCAACGCCGGGGTTGAATTTTTCTCTGAGTCTTAACGTTGCTTTTTAAATCTATAATGAAAAAAGAAATTCTATTATTGCTATTGATGACCTTGCTTGCGGCCTGTTCAGGTGGCAGTGGTACATCACCAACAACACCAATAACATCAGCAGCAGGTAAAGAGACTGCGGTTGTTGCCACCACTGCAGCGGATTACAGCAGTGGTGCAGTATCAGTTTTAACTAAGGATAGCCAGGGGCAATTAAGTGCGTTGAATAATCTGGTCCCAAACGGTAGTGATCTCAGTATTGCCGCTTATGGGCGTTATTTCTACCGCATCAACCGTTTCGGTAATGGCAACAATATCACTAAATATGCTATTGATGCACCGCAGACAAGCCTCTGGCAATTTTCCGTCCAGGACAGTAATTCTTCCTCTGTATCGAGTAATCCGCACGATATGGTATTTGTCAGTGACACCAGAGCTTACGTGTTACGTTATGGTTCAACCAGAGCATGGATTGTCAATCCGGCGGCAAACAGCGAAGCGAATTTTAAAACCGGTGAACTGGATTTATCCGCTTATGGTGGTACCGATGGTATTCCCGAGATGGATAGCGCGGTGATAGCCGATGGCAAATTATTTATCACCCTGCAACGCCTGGAAGGGCCAGTGCTACAACCGGATAATATTTCCTATCTTGCTGTGTTCGACATAAAAACCGATAAGGAAATTGATGTCGGTATTGCGGGTGACACGCTCAAGGGTATCCCCTTGCTGGTGCGTAATCCGACAAAAATTCTGTATGACCGTAACAGTGATAGCATTTATGTACTCGGTTCAGGCAGTACCTTGCCACCACTGAAATATGTTGGGGGCATTGAAAAAATAAATGCCACTAGCTATAAACAAACGCTGATTCTGGACGATGGTAATAATAGTGTTCATCCTTACGGGGTGTTTTTTCAGATGGCACTGGTAGCGCCTGATACCCTGTATTTTGTTGGTTATCAGGGTTGGCAGAACAATACCCTGTACAGGCTGAACATGGTGAGCGGGAAGGTTGCAGCAACCACTATCCCGCAGCTTATTAACGGCGATATTGCCGACCTTGAGGTGGATCAGCAGGGGCGTTTATGGGTAGCGGATGATGCCAACGCCACAGTCCGGGTCATTGATCCAGTCTCTGGTGATCAGCTTGATGCGGTGTACACCATACTCAATCCAGAAAAAATAGTTTTTATACACTAAGCCGCTTTTTTAATAGCCCTGTTTTTTTATACCCCTGAGTTTTTTATAACTCTGATTTTTTTTAATACCCCAGCTTTTTAATAAAGGAGAAAGATAAAATGAAACTGAAACATGTAATATTTTTAATACTATACGGCTTGCCGTTAACCGCCTTTGCGGGGCCGTATGCGCCAGCTGCCGGCCAAGCCGGTTCAACGGCAATATCTATGAATGACCCGGCGATTGTTTCATGGGCAACGGGTTATAGTAATTATCAGCCAGGGGCAAATCTCAGTAATACATGGAAGACACCGGACAAAGCTTTGGGAAAAGCACAGGGTACTTCCTTTGATGTGGTTAGTCTGGGTACAGGTGGTCAGATAACCCTGACCTTTAACAATCCGATTGTTAATGGTAATGGTGCTGATTTTGCTGTATTTGAAAACAGTTTTAGTGATTCTTTTCTGGAGCTTGCAAAAGTACAGGTTTCATCCGACGGAACAAACTTTTTCACCTTTCCGTCCTATTCATTAACGCCTGCCGCGGTTGGCCCCTTTGGCAGTATTGATCCAACCAATATCAGCGGTCTTGCCGGTAAATATCGGCAGGGCTATGGCACACCGTTTGATCTGTCAACCTTAAGCGCACAGCCATCACTGGATATTAACAATGTTTCCTATGTGCGCCTGCTGGATATCGTCGGGGATGGCAGTATGCATGACAGTAATAGTCATCCCATTTATGACCCATACAAGACCACCGGTAGTGCCGGGTTTGATCTGGATGCCATTGGGGTCATGCACAGCCAGTCAACCGTCGTGCCTTTACCGGCTGCTTTGTGGTTATTTGTCAGTGGCCTGCTTTTATCGGCTTCGATAGCTAAAAGCAAAAAATCGTAATATACTTGAAAAACAGGAGAGTAAAATGAAAAAATATATCTTGGTATCTTTATACCTGGCTACCAGCCTTGTTGCGGGTTCAGCATCAGCAAGTGTGGCCACCTTCGATGATTTGTCGCTTGCCGTCAATTCGCATTATGCCCCACAGGCAGCCACTACCTTCACCAGTGGTGCGGCCAGTTTTACCCATAACTTTACTAACTGGGGTGGCGGTTGCTGCTGGAGTGGTTTTACCTATTCCAGTATGACTGATACGACCACAGCAGGTTATACCAATCAGTACAGTGATATCACCGGTGGCGGGGTGAACGGATCAGCCAACTACGCCATCGCCAATCCCGGTCTTTCATCCTCGCGGGTCGATTTTTCCACCCCGACCAATGTGGAAGGGGCTTACTTTACCAATACCACCTATGCTTATTTATCCATGTTAAACGGGGATAGCTTTGCCAGAAAATTTGGATTGGGCGATTATTTTACCTTAAAAGTTACCGGTCTGGATGCCGGTAATCAGGTAACCGGTTCAGTCAACATCAGTCTGGCTCGTGATGCCAATCTGGTTCACGAATGGATATGGAATGATCTTAGCCCTCTGGGTACGGTTAAGGCGCTGGCATTTTCCCTGACTTCGTCCGACACTGGCGCTTATGGTATGAATACGCCAGCTTATTTTGCAATGGATAACTTAACAACCGTATCAGCGGTGCCGGTTCCTGCGGCCATCTGGTTATTCGGCAGTGGTCTGATCGGACTAATTGGCATTGCCCGCCGTAAATAAGGTTCCTTAACAAAAACTCTGCCAGACCTTGCTTTCTGGCAGAGTTTTTTTATGTTCTTTAATCATTGCTTAAGGTGATTATTTATGGGTAACAGACTGATATGGGTAACAGACTGACAAAAATCTACACCCGTACCGGCGACAACGGTGATACCGGCATGGCTGACGGTTCACGGCTGGCAAAAGATGATCTGCGCATCCATGCTATCGGTGAGATTGATGAATTAAACAGTCAGCTGGCTGTGTTGCGGTCGCATCTCGCTGCTGAAATGGGGGCCAGTATTTGTGTTATCCAGAATGAACTGTTTAATGCCGGGGCGGAGCTGAGCAGCGGACGGGAAATAATAAAAGCGGCACACACGCAGTGGCTGGAACAGTCACTGGATGATATGAATGCAGAGCTACCGCCACTGAAAGAATTTATCCTGCCCGGTGGTGGTCTGGCGGCCTCACACTGTCATGTTGCCAGAGCGGTATGCCGCCGGGTAGAGCGCAGCCTGGTTGGCGTGCATCATCAACAGCCGCTCAACCCGCATTTGCTGG
>WFMW01000054.1 GCA_015488885.1 Gammaproteobacteria bacterium
CAATTCACCCGGTTTAACCGTATCGCCGGTCTTGAATTTAATGTCTGTCACCACACCACCATGAATAGCCGGCACTTCCAGTACTACCTTGTCTGTTTCCAGATCAAGCAGATTTTCATCTTCGGCAATAAAATCACCCACGGCTTTATACCAGTGCGCAATCACCGCATCGGCTACTGACTCAGGTAATTCGGGTACTTTGATTTCAATACTCATATCAATATCTCTATGGTGTATCCTGTATATTCAATGCCTGATTAATTAATTCACGCTGCTGTTTTGAATGCAGACGGGCGGAGCCAACGGCGGGTGCCGAGGAAGGCTCACGCCCGACATAATTAAGCTGCCAGCGTGAATCGATAAACGCCGGGATGCGCAGTTTGCAGAAATCCCAGCCGCCCTGATTTTTTGGTTCTTCCTGACACCAGGTTAAATCATTGGTATTTTTATATTGTGCAAGAAATTCATCCAGCTGCTCACCGGGAAAGGGATACAGCTGTTCAATACGCAATATCGCCATCGTGGTTATCCGATGAAGCCGCCGTGCTTCCAGTAATTCATAATACAACTTGCCATAACAGATAATAACACGCTCGACTTTTGCCGGGTTTATGTCATCGGTTTCAGGTAACACCCACTGAAACTGACCATCGATAAAATCATCCAGCGTACTGACGCAAAGTTTATGTCGTAATAAACTTTTTGGGGTCATCACAATTAAGGGTTTACGACAGTGGCGTATTATCTGGCGTCTTAATAAATGAAAAATCTGTGCCGGGGTGCTGGGCACACAAACCTGCATATTATGTACCGAACATAACTGCAAATAACGCTCCAGCCGCGCCGAGGAATGCTCCGCTCCCTGGCCTTCAAAACCGTGTGGCAATAACATTACCAGCCCGCTGACCCGTCCCCATTTATGTTCGCCAGCAGAAATAAACTGGTCAATCACGACTTGGGCGCCATTAGCGAAATCACCAAACTGTGCCTCCCATAACACCAGTGATTTTGGTTCAGTCGTAGAAAAACCATATTCAAAAGCCAGGACTGCATTTTCTGACAGCAGTGAATCAAACACCCGGAAATTACTGTCTTTTTTACCGAGTTTTCTCAGTGGCACATAACTGGTACCATCATGCTGATCATGCAGCACCGCATGACGATGAAAAAAAGTACCACGCCCGCTATCCTGCCCGGACAGACGTACCGAAAAACCTTCATCCACCAGTGAACCATAAGCAAGATTCTCGGCAAAGCCCCAGTCTACCGGTAATGCGCCAGCCGCCATTTTTTTTCTGTCCTGAATAATTTTTTCTACTCGCGGATGCAGGGTAAAACCATCGGGAACCAGCGTCATCACCTCGGCAATACGTTGTAACGGTTTAATCCTGACACCGGTGTTAACATTATCGAGAATAGAGTCAACCATAAATGGCTGCCAGTTTACATGGGTGGATAAATCACTCTGCGCTTCAGGCAGCCTATGCGGTACCACACATTCGCCTGCTTCGAGGATTTTACGCACACTCTTTTGCATGGTGTCACACTGTTGCCGGGTCAGCACGTTTTCAGCAACCATTTTTTCCACGTACAACGTATGGGTGGTTTTTAATGCATGGATTTTTTTATACATCATGGGCTGCGTTGCCGAAGGTTCATCAGCCTCATTATGTCCATGACGGCGGTAACAGACCATATCGATGACCACATCTTTTTTAAACGCTTTGCGATAGGCCATGGCTAGCCGGGTCACCATCACTACCGCTTCTGGATTATCACCATTGACATGAAAAATAGGCGCACCCACCATTTTTGCCACATCGGTACAATAATACGTTGAACGCGCATCGACCAGCGCGCTGGTGGTAAAACCAATTTGATTATTGACAATAATATGCACGCTGCCATGCGTCGAATAGCCTCTTGACTGCGACATCTGAATCGTTTCCATGACCACACCCTGGCCAGAGAAGGCGGCATCACCATGAATCTGTATCGGCACGACTTCATCACCGTGGCGATCACCACGGCGCCACTGTCTTGCCCGTACCGAGCCTTCCACCACAGGCGCGACTATTTCAAGGTGTGAAGGGTTAAATGCCAGCGCCAGATGAACCGGGCCACCGGGGGTTTCCATATTGGAGGAAAAACCCAGGTGGTATTTAACATCACCGGTTAATTCAGTAATCGCTTTGGTACCTTCAAATTCCTGAAATAATTCGGCAGGCGTTTTACCCAGAATATTCACCAGAACATTTAGTCGCCCCCGGTGTGCCATACCAATAACCAGTTCCTTAATTCCCTGTTTGCCTGAAAATTGTACCAGCTCGTCGAGCAGGGGAATTAATGATTCCCCGCCTTCCAGTGAAAATCGTTTCTGCCCGACATAACGTGTGTGTAAATATTTTTCCAGACCTTCCGCATCGGTCAACTGCTGCAGGATATTGATTTTTTCAATATCCGTCAGCGCCGCTCTGCCACGTGTTGTTTCCAGGTGTTGCTGTAACCAGCGTTTCTCCCGGGTCTCGGTAATATGCATATACTCCACGCCCACCGAACCGCAGTAGGTATCGCGAAGAATGGTATAAATGTCACTTAATGGTAAGGTTTGTGGGCCGGCAAGTGAACCGGTATCAAAACGCAGTTCAAAATCGTTTTTACTTAAACCATGATATTCAAGCGTTAACTCGGCCACACCATTGCTACGACGTTCATGCAGTGGATTGGTGTTGGCAATCTGGTGCCCCAGATACCGATAGGCATTGATTAACTGTAATACCTGTATCTGTTTGCGCTCGTGTTCAACACCGGTCTGGGCATTACGGCAGAGTTGATTTTTGTGTTGCGCATAACGTAAAAAATATTGCCGCATTTTTGACGGCGAAATTTCCGGCTCATCGAGACGCGCATTGTTATTACCCTGTTCAACATCCGCTGTGCCGACAGGCAGGGCAGCAAAGTAATCACGCCAGTGTTGATCCAGACGATCAGGCTGATTCAGATACAGCTCATACAGGGATTCCAGCCAGGCCGCACTTTCGCCATAGAGCGATGAACTGCCCCACAATGCCTGCATATTGCTGGTAATATTTTTTGCCATGATTTGATCGATGGGTCCGGTTTTTTGTTATTGTCATTTATATTGATTGTAGAAGCAGTTTGTAGAAATGCCTGAATATTTATAGCTTTGGCTTAAAAACACGTAAATCAGGATATTGCTGTAAAAAAAACCTGATCGGGGTAAATAATGGCTGTGGCAGTTGCGTCGGCAAAAACCACTGCCAACCAGCACATTTTTCCGGTTCCAGCAACTGTGGCTGCCCCGATGGAGAGCTTGCACTGACATATAAAGTAAAATAGTTCCGACCAGCATATTCAAAATATTGATTATTATAATCAGCCGTACGGCAATGCATAATTTGCAGGCCTGTTTCTTCCCTTACCTCACGTTCAGCACATTGAATAACCGTTTCACCCGCCTCAATATGTCCGCCGGGAAATTGCCAGCAGCAATCACCGTGCTCACTCAGACGCCGACCTAATAATAAATGCCTCTGCCACCAGACCATTACGCCAACACCCAGATAATTCTGCATGAATTTTATGCTATTCTTATGAATGTATTGAGAAAAAACCTCTTTTAAATGTTCTGCGCATCAAAATCTGTTGACACTTCAACACGATTTTTGCCTTTACGTTTGGCATGGTACATCGCAATATCAGCAGCTGCTATCATGGCATCCAGGTCAGTGCCATGCTTGAATTCTGTGATTCCTAAAGAGATGGTAACTTTTGGTAAGACTTTATCATCCAGCTTTCCAGGATCTGCCCGGTTGACATTAAATCGCAGACGCTCGGCAATAATTCTGGCGTTTTTAATCCGGGTTTCAGGTAATAATACCGCAAATTCTTCGCCACCAAAACGAGCGACCATATCATTAGGGCGCAAGGGTGTACGAATGGCTTTTGCCACTGTAATTAAAATTTGATCTCCCGCCAGATGACCATAGTCATCATTGTATTTTTTAAAATCATCAATATCGATCATTATCATTGATAATGGCAATTGATCGCGCTCACTGCGTTGTCTTTCACGCTCGAAGGCATCATCCATCCAGCCACGATTATGCAGACCGGTTAGCGCATCAGTCATGGCAAAACGCTGGTATTTACGCTGCATTTCCAGGCTGTCTGCAACAATTAGATTACTGTAGCGTACCCGCTCCGACATAATGTATAACAGGTTACGGGCGATTTCGTGCGAGACACTCACCATACGCCATAAAATATCCTGATCAATCACCAGTAAGGTTGTTGCTTCTGACGCACTTACCTGTACCGATGAAACCCGGCTGTCAATGATGGACATTTCACCCACACACTCACCTGGTTCCACGGTTGCCAGCGGGATGTCATCATGTTCACCCAGCTGCATAACCAGCTGCCCCTGAATCAGGATATACAGAAAATAATTTTTTTCATGTCTGGATATAACCACCTGTCCAGCTGATAAATACTGGTATTGACAGCGCGACAGTAATTTCAGTAATGCGCTATCCTCCATATCAACATTTCTGAATAACTGTAGACGGGACAGCACCTTGATATTATGCTGATCAGTCATGGTTACCATAAACTACCCTCTGATATTGATTGTTGCTTTTATTCTGGCTTAATATCCATATAGTATAACCATGTTTAACCATTAACGGAAAGCCCCGGATAATCAGCTATGAAAAATTTGACCGGATACAGTATCCATACACTTGAGCTCGGTCCCATGGAAAATTTTATTTACCTGTTGCATGACCATGCCAGTAACACCGCTGCCGTGGTTGATCCGGCCTGGGAGGTGGATGACATTTTACAACTGGCGAAACAGAAAAACATAACCATTACCGATATTCTACTTACCCACAGCCATCACGACCATACCAATGGCCTTGAACAGATGTTAAACCAGACCGATGCCCGTGTGCATTTGCTTAAAGCCGAGAAAAAATTCTGGGGTGCGCAGTTAAGCAAACCGGTTCTGCATGATGGTGGTGACAGGCTGAAACTGGGTGAAACCGAGATTCAGTTTCTGCACACCCCCGGCCATACACCCGGCTCGGCCTGTTTTTATCTTGGTGATGACCTTATCGCCGGTGACACCCTGTTTGTGTTTGGCTGCGGTCGCTGCGACCTGGCGGGCGGCGACCCGGAACAGATGTTTCATTCCCTGAAAAAAATAAAAACCGAACTGCCAGCTGCCACCGTATTACACCCCGGCCACAACTACGCCCCGCAGGCACCCACATCCAGCCTGCATAAACAGTGTGAAAACAACCCTTTTCTGCATTTCGACCGGGTGGAAGATTTTACGAAATACCGTATGCAGATACACGATAAAATTCGTGATATCCCGTATGGCGAAGTTAGTAAAGCCGAGGCGCTCAATGCATTAAAAAATGCATAATTTTTTTCAGTGCTCCATCACTATGCGAGTCAATCATTATTCAGGTTCTCTAAGAACGTTTGTGATGAAATAACAGTAACAATGGTGCCAGAACTAGAAAACTCAGCATTATGAACCAGAATGCATCAATAAAGCCAATCATACTCGCCTGTCGCCCAAGCTCATGCGCAAGGAGTTGAGGTGTCAATGAATCAGCTATATTGAGGTGCTTCACTGCCAGCCACTGTTGTAATGCAGGGTTATAGGGGTTGATATCACCGCCGAGTCGGTTCCAGTTGACCTGCGTCATACGCGTGAGCACTGTCGCCGCAATAGAAATACCAACGGCACTACCAATGGTTCGCGCCAGATTAAAAATAGCTGACCCCTGGTCAGTCGCATTTTTCGGCAGGGTTTCATAGATTAACGTTGACAGTGGCACAAAGATCATCCCCATACCAAGACCCTGTAAAATACTCGGCCAGATAAACCAGCCAATAGACGCCTGCAGGTTGTACCAGGTCATTACCCAGGTACCGGTGGCAGCTAATATAAGACCACTTAAAACCAGGCGTGGTGCACCGACTCGGTTGATCAACCGTGATACGGCAAACATCCCTATTGCCGATGCCAGACCACGCGGCGCCATCACCAGCCCTGTGGTCTCTGCTGGAAAATTAAACAGCCGTTCGAGCATTAATGGCTGTAGTGCAATCGTGCCAAACAAACCCATACCAAATACTGCCATCATTAAAGACGCGAGTGACAGATTACGATCTTTCAGTAAATGTAACTGCAATACACTATTGCTCCGCGACCTGCTTCGCAGCACAAAACTCACCAGTCCAAGCAGACTCATAACAGCCAGTGTCAGAATCATGCCCGATTGAAACCAGTTTTCCTGATTACCCCGGTCGAGCAGTATCTGCAAACTACCTATACCCACCGCCAGCAGCAACGCACCAACCCAGTCGAAATTTAGCCGGTGCATTACTTCTGCTTTCACGACACGTGATATCATCAGTAAATTGATAATTCCCACTGGAACATTTATATAAAAAACCCAGCGCCAGTCAAGGTGCTGGGTAATATAACCACCCAGTGTCGGGCCAAGGATAGGGCCAAGCATAATCCCTACACCCCACAATGCCATCGCCTTACCACGCTCCTCACCGGGAAAAGCATCTACCATAATCGACTGCGACAGAGGGATTACCGCAGCACCAAAACCGCCCTGCAATAGACGAAATGCCACCATTTCTGCCAGTGATTCTGCCTGTCCGCAAAGTGCTGATGCAAGAACAAACCCGGCAATACTGATTAGCATTAATCGACGCCGACCCAACCAGCTCGCCAGAAAACCACTCATGGGAATAAAAATGGCTTCCATCACAATGTAGGCAGTTAATACCCAGGTGATCTGATCTGCCGTCGCGCCTAACGACCCCATCATATGCGGCAGCGCTACATTAACAATAGTCATATCAAGAATGACCATTACGGTTGCCAGCATCACCGCGACACTGAGCAACCAGCGTGGTGCATCAGCCGAAATCTGGGTGTTATTTATCGCTGACACCGTAGCCACCAGATGAGCAACATCACTCTATTTCCTGCTCAAAAGCGTCTGATCCGTGGTTTTACCGGATGCGCTGGAACCCAGCGTATCAATTTCTACGGAACAACTGGAACCAATACGTAAGGGTAAATGACTATCAGAATTGGTAACACGTATACGAACGGGAAAACGTTGCGTTACCTTCACCCAGTTACCGGTCGCGTTTTCGGGGGGCAACAGAGAAAATGCGGCACCACTGGCCGGGCTTAATGACTCGACAATACCATGAAAGACTTTATCCGGGTACATGTCTACATTAATACGCGCAGACTGTCCCGGCTGGATGCGTTTCAGATCAGTCTCCTTATAATTGGCATTAACCCAGAAAGTCCGGTCTTCAACCAGTGGAAATAACTGTTGCCCCGGATGAACAACATCACCTGGACGTACAGGAATTTTTCCCAGCATCCCTGATGCCGGTGCCATAATCGTCGTATAGGATAGATTTAAACGCGCCTGGGCAAGTGCTGATTCAGCAACATTAATGCTTGCATCAGCTTCATCCTGACCACGTAAAGCACGACGGTAATCCGCTCGACCAAGCTTGAGAGCGGCTTCTGTTTCATGCAGTTTGTCACCAGCAGAATCGGCCTGATCCTGTGAGACAGACTTGCTTACAAGCAGATGGATGTCATGTTCATAATTGCGTTGGGCATTATCAAGTTGAGCCTGGCGCTGACTAATACCCGCCTTAGCCGCCTGCGCACTGGCAATAGCGGCGAGTTTCTGCTGCTGCGCAAGCGCCAGTTCAGCCTGTGCTCGCTGCACCGCAATCTGATATGGTCGATCATCAATCTGCAACAATAACTGGCCCGGATCAACATGTTGATGGTCCTTCACCAGAACATGGGTAATGCGTCCATTAACCTGTGGCTGTATGTGCACAACATGCGCCGTAACATAAGCATCCGATGTGTCTGGATATTCAATCTGGTGGCGCCAGTAAACATACAGACCCGCTGCCGATACAGCCAGTATGGTTATCAATAATAGTGTTTTCTGCTTTGTCATAACGCTTTCCTAATTCCCGCCTGTCTCATAAAGCGCCTGAAGGCCATCCAGAGAACATCTGAACAAGTCATGAATACACATCTTGAACCCAGACCTGTAAGAGGCTCCCTGACACATTCAACCATGATGGAAAGCTTCCGTTGCTGCTTTTGGTTGCGCTGGAGGTGAACGATCAAGTTCATTAATGACCTTATCAATATCAGCAATCAACATATCTGCCATATCACGCGAAAAACCTTCTCGTATCACAATACGTAATACCGCTATTTCATTTGCATCCGGCGGCATCGTGTAAGCCGGCACCTGCCAGCCACGAGCACGCAGACGTTCGGAAATGTCGTAGACTGAATAACGTGTGGCATCTTTAAGACGAAAGGCAAAAACGGGAATCGTACTGCCATCACTGAGCAGTTCGAACGGCCCAAGTTCCGCAACACGCGTTGACAGTTCGGTCGCGGTATCACGCAAGGTAGAAATAATGCGGGTATAACCTTCACGTCCAAGACGCAGAAAATTATAATATTGTCCAATAATCTGATTCCCAGGACGTGAAAAGTTCAGCGTAAAGGTTGCCATGTCCCCCCCCAGATAATTGACATGAAATATCAATTCCTCAGGAAGATGACGACGATCTCGCCATATAGCCCAGCCTACGCCAGGATAAACCAGGCCATATTTGTGACCAGATGCATTAATAGAAACCACATTAGGCAAACGAAAGTCCCAGCGCAAATCTGGATGAATAAAGGGTGCAACAAAACCACCACTCGCCGCATCAACATGCATAGGCACGTTTAAACCATGTGCAGAATTATAGTCCACCACGGCGTCATGAATGGCTTCAATCGGCTCGAACTCGCCAGTAAAGGTGGTGCCAAGGATAGCAATGACACCAATGGTGTTTTCGTCAATGCGTTGAATAACCTCTTCAGGCTGGATAACATAAGTACCTTCTGACATTGGTATATAACGTGGCTCAACCTCCCAGTAGCGACAGAATTTTTCCCATACCACCTGCACATTGGCCCCCATAATCAAATTAGGCTTACTGCTGGGCTGACCGGCATCCTCTCTATGTTTGCGCCATCGCCACTTCATCGCCATCCCCGCAAGCATCACCGCCTCGCTGGAACCAAGCGCCGATACGCCTACCACATCATTATCTTCGGGAGCGTTGAACAAACGTGCTACCATATTGACACAGCGCGTCTCAATTTCCGCTGTTCGCGGGTATTCATCCTTGTCAATCATGTTTTTATCAAACGTTTCGGCCATGAGTTGCTCAGCTTCGGGCTCCATCCAGGTGGTTACAAACGTGGCGAGATTAAGCCGCGCATTACCATCAAGCATCAATTCATCATGGATCAGGCGGTAAACTGTATCAGGTGGTAACTCTCCCTCAGGCAAGGTGTACCGGGGCACCGGCTCTGTCATGGCGCGTGAACCATAGGCGGGGCTAAGCTCAATATCAGGATGAAGTTTCTTGACCATAGTGATTACTCCGTGTCGATGGCGACCCACTCGGGGCGACGCCAGCGATATAATAGTTGTGGCGCGACCAGCATCACCACCAGGGTGAAAAACATGGCCAGCGCATATGTCAGGGCACCAATATCTGTACCTGGTGGCAGAAAACCGATAAGAAAACAGGCGAAGGTGGTAGCAAAGCCAGTACCCGCAACCAGCCACAGCCCCCAGCTGCGACCACCGGGAACGCGATAAGGTCGTGGTGTATCGGCATGACTATAGCGCAGCCGTATCGCGGTAGCAAACAGCATTAAATACATCACCGCATACAGAATAACAGCTGCCGAAGTCAGCAGCAGAAAAGCACTGTCTATAGAAGGCACGACAAGAAATACCAGTGCTACTGTACTCATCAAACTGGCCTGCACCATAAGTAAATTACGCGGCACGCCATACGCATTTGTTGCCTGCAATACAGTGGGTAAATTACCAGCGCGACCTGCAGCCCACATGCCCTTCACAGGACCTACTACCCAGGTACTCACCTGCCCTGCCGCCCCCAGAGCCACTAACAGTGCAACAGGTGGCAATAACCCGTCAATATGCCAGGTATGAAACAACGCCTGTAATGCCTGCACACTACCGGAGACCAGATCCAGCTTATCCTTCGGCAGCACAACAGCTACCGCCAGCCCACCGAGCAGTGTCAAGACGAAACCGAGTATGGCGGCAGAAAATACCGCAATGGGGTAATTATGCTGCACATTACGCACCTCCCTTGCATGGCTGGCCGAAACTTCAATGCCAACGACGCCAAAAATAAAACTGAGAAATAACACCAGGCTCTGTCTGGCATCATTCACCGGTAGCCAGTTATCCACCGTCATGCTCAGATTCAGCTGCAATGGATGTCCCTGGCTAACATAAAGTACGGCCAGACCAACCAGTAACACTGTCGGTAATAGTACACCGGCACCCAGGCAAACACTGGAAATCAGGCTGGAGGCGCGCATACCACGCAAATTCAGCAACGTAGCCGCCCAGTACACCACAAGAATAACCGTGACGATAAAGATACGAGAGTTAGACAATGCCGGATTAATCGCATAAGCCAGACTTGCCGCCACATAGGAAAGAATTGAAGTAATACCGAACAGACTTTGCACCCACTGCAACCACACTGCGGTAAGCCCCCAACGGGTGCCAAAAGCGGCTTCAACCCAGTGGAAAACACCATTTTTCGGCCAGGCGGTAGCAAGCTCTGCTGATACCAGTGCCACAGGAATAAGAAAAGCAAATACCGTAATGATATTAAAAAATACCATTCTCATACCGGTGTCGGCCATCATTGGCATATTGCGTAGCGTGAGAAATAACGCTGCCGTCATCAACGTGAGCATCAGTACACCGATGCGTGCAGGCGGCCTGGTTGCAGATTTAAGCATGACTAATCTGCTTTGGTCGAAACAGATTTAGACATTCACCCTGCCCCGATTTTTTTAATGCTTCAACAGAATCAATACGAAAACAGGCGACTGCACAGGTTGTCATCAGCTTGCCACTCGCAGAACGTGAGGGTGGGGTACTGGCGAGATAACTCACCAGATCATCCATACCAGGATTATGTGCCAGCAATAGCAGACGTTGATTTTCATGCGCATAAAGTTCGACAATTTCGCACAAAGTCTCCCTCTCTGCCAGATAAAGCGCCCGATCAACAATAACATTGTTTTCAGCCACCGGTAGATGATTTAATAGTTGACCTGCTGTTTCCTGAGCACGCCGCGCCGCTGAAACCAGCATCATATCAGGTACAAGATCTACCTTCCCAAGATAGATACCCATGCTATCCGCATCCTGAACACCCCTGTCATTCAGGGGTCTATCCACATCGGCGGTATGACTATGCCAGTCTGATTTGGCATGACGCATTAACATTAGTTCAAACATTTAGCTGCTTTTCCCGGGTTATATAACGACCCTGAGTTATATAACGACATATTCTCGGACAGGCTCCTGGTAACCATCAGATACTCGTTGATTTTTCAAAGCCCTCAGCCAGTAACTGAAATACCGCTGCACTGTAGTGTTCGGCTGAATCAGCAAAACTTACCCCCGGCATATGTTTCAACACCGCGCGGGTTTCAAAGAAAAAGACATTCGCCCCCACCAGTAAATACGCCAGCAGAGAAACGTCAATATCAGCTTTGACAAAGCCCTGTGCCTGCGCTTCAGCCACCAGTTCCACCACACTGGCAAAGGTATCGGCAAACACTTCTTCCGCCAGTTGTTTACCACGCTGCTCACTGTTTTCCATCAGCTCCCATTGAATCAACCGGGTCGATTCAGGCTGTTCCAGTAATTTCTGCAGATGACTGGTGAAAAAATCATGCATCCGTACCAGCGGACTTATCGCTGTCAAGTCATCACGCTTATGCAATGCCGATGCTGAACGCCTGCAGGCCGTTTTAAGCACCGCCATAAACAGGCCCTGTTTGGATTTAAAATGATGAAAAATATTCGCCTTGCTTACTCCGGCCTGCTGCGCGATAGCATTCATCGACACCGCATTGAAACCCTTACTGGCAAACAAGGTTTCCGCCACCTCAAGCGTTAACCTGGCGGCTTTACTTAAATCTTTATTCTGCCTCTGCATGGAAGAAACTGTCTGCACCCTTTTTAACCTGAATAAATGTTTGTGTAAATTGGCCCTCACAAACCGACCGTTCGGTCAGCATATTGAGTCTAACACTAGTCATATAGAAATGACAATGGATATTTATTCCAAACTACGGCTCAGGCTCTCAGGATAAAGCTGATACCTATCGTACTCATCCAACTACAAAAATAAATGATGCTTCCTTTGTATAAACACATACTCTAAAATAGCCACGCAAAATCACTGCAAGCTAAATCATCAGCCCGCTTTGGTTATGTAATTGCTGGAGAAATGCCGGAGCGGCCGAACGGGCTTGATTCGAAATCAAGTGAACCCTTATGGGTTCCGAGGGTTCAAATCCCTCTTTCTCCGCCACTTCCTTATTAAACAAAATAGGTAATATTAGACGGTATTTTATTTATTGTTTACAACGGCGAGCAAGCAATGCCCAACACAGCCTGTATACACTGGTCAACACGAAGCAGAAGCGTATTATCACATTGATGTATCGGTTTATCCGCTAATCGTCGATTGTCAATTGCCCGAAGTTGATCAATAAGCATATCTGATTTTTTTCTGAGTTGCCCCCTGCCGCAATACGAAGCCTGAGTGGTTCAGCATCATCGATAAGCTGAGATGTCAGCGGGATAATCAGTGTTGAGGGATGCTCTGCATCGATCAGCGCCTGATCCTGGACGATTAAAACCGGCCGTGTTTTTCCTGGCTCTGTACCCTTCCCCGGATTCAGGTTAGCCAGATAAATCTGCCCTCGTAAATCTGCCCTCGCTTCATTTATAAATCTGCCCTCGCTTCATTTATATTCCATCTCATCAAACTCGGCATTGATGTTCATGCTTGCCTCACCTACACGTTGTGACGCTTTTGAACAAGCCTGGAATCAGAACACATAGCCACGACTTGTTAAAAGATTCCCTTATACAACAAGGCAAATATATGCAATACTTGATAGTATCTATTTACATATATATTCAATAATATATTCAACAATCTATTTATCCGGTTAATTGCCATGCGAGACCTTGATCGCCTTATCCAGCTTTTACAAACAAAGGGAGTTATGCCATCTGCAGATATACAGGCAGGGCTGACTATTAACCAACCGAAAGTATCCCGCCTGATTAAACAGGCAGGTTCAGAAATAATCCATATCGGGAAAGCACGAACCTCCCGATACGCTCTGGCCAGTCCCACATTTGGGCATGAAGACAACATCCCGATATATAGTCTAGATGAAACAGGACAGGCGCAACACATTTGTAACCTGCACGCCCTTGCAAATGGACAGTATTATATTGAAACGGAAGAAAACACACCCTGGCTGAAAGGCGAAGCGGGCAACGGCATTTTTCCCGGCCTGCCTTATTTTATCAATGACCTTCGACCACGGGGGTTTTTAGGGCGCAAGATAGCCATTTATTACGCACAACGATACGGTTTTCCAGAAATGCTTGACTACTGGAATGAAAACCAGCTTGGCACTTATTTTTTACAGGATGGTTATAATTTACCGGGCAATCTTATCCTCGGTGAACAGGCGTTAAAAGCAGCACAACATAACACTATAGATATTGTAAGCGACCGCGAAACCACCTATCCCGATAAAGCCAGTTCCATTTTAATGCAATGGCAGGCGGGTTCATCTACTGCGGGCGAGCAACAGAAATTCATTGCCTGCACCGCTGACAGAGGACATGTTATTGTCAAGTTTTCACCCGCGGGCAATTCTGCTGAAGCCCGGCGCTGGCAGGATCTACTTGTCTGTGAATACCACGCGCTCAACACCATGAAACAGGCAGGTAAAATAGCTGCTGATACCACAATATACAAATTCGACGACCGTATCTTTCTTGAAAGCAAACGCTTTGACCGTATCGGACAGACAGGTCGCATTCCAATGATTTCATTAGCTGCCATCGATTATGAATTTACTGGCCATGGTGGTAGCTGGACACAGATAACACAACATTTGTACAAGAAAAAATTAATCACCGAACAGGATTATCGTTCCTGTATATGGAATGATATGTACGGCCAGTGGATTGGTAACAGCGACAGACACCCCGGCAATATCAGCATGACAACCACCGACAGCGGTTTTGAATTACTGCCCGCTTATGATATGTTACCCATGATTTACGCACCTGAACGGGGTGAAATTATTAACCGCAACTTAAACACGCCAATTAAACCAATGAAGCAGTACCTTAACCTGTGGAAAGAATCGGCGGAAACGGCCTGTCTGTTCTGGCATAATGTCGGTGAAGATGAAATAATTTCTGATGACTTCAGGCAAATAGCGGAGAATAATCTCCGACCTGTTAAACAAAAAATGCAATAATTACTTCGCAAGTATCTATTCACTTATTCAAAAATCTAGTCATATTGTAAGAAGAAGACCAATGTTATATAGGCTCATCACCAGGATTTATTGACCCATGCTGTCATGACAAAGATGAAGCTAAAGTTTATAAACAACTTTGCAATATTATCGAAGAATGGGTAGAAATTCACCAACAGGAAGGCATGCCTTTACCTGATTCGTTCCTGAATAAATCGTATTAAGGCAACGTGTTTATGGTGCGTATAGAATGTATGTACTTCTTGTATTATCAGGCAAGGTTAATTATAATCCAAATACACCAAATACATTTTGGAGTTAATATGCCGCAAATACATTGTTATATTCCTGATAAACTCGTTGCACAGTTGCGCAGGAAAGCAGAAAAACATCACCTTTCTATATCAAAATATCTGGCGCGCCTGATCAGGAAAGACATTGGCTCAGGCTGGCCACCAGGTTATTTTGAACAGGTATTTGGAGGCTGGGAAGGCAAACCCTTACAACGCCTGGAACCGGGTGACTATGAGCAACGGGAAAAAATGGAATAATGTACCTTCTGGACACCAATGTCTGCATCCACTTGCTTAATCAACACCATAGCGGCATAGAAGAACATTTTCGTCAGTGTAGCCCTGCAGAGATTGCCTTATGTAGCATTGTGAAGGCAGAGTTACTATTTGGCGCCAGACATAGTCAGTATGTTGAAGCTAATTTACAACGCCTTGAAATGTTTTTTTCACCCCTTGCCTCTTTACCTTTTGATGATGACTGCGCTGCAATATATGCCCGAATCCGAAACGATTTATCCATACAGGGCTGTTTGATTGGCCCAAATGATTTATTGATTGCCGCAATAGCCTTAGCACATGATGCCGTTTTAGTCACACATAACCAGAAAGAATTTTGTCGAGTTGCCGGGCTTCGCCTGATAGATTGGGAAGAGTAATCAGCATCGTTTGTATGATTAAAGTTAAGTATAAGCCAATTTAGACCAGTAAGTCATCCCATTGCGCCAACTCACGCTCAGGCTGAAAATATTTCTGTACTAATCTCACATTAGTCGCTGACCTTATTTTTTCATTTTCAATATCCATCACTACCGCCAGCAATTTTTCTGCCAGTGCTTTTACATCACCATTTCTTACCAGGTGAATATAAAAACCCATCTCGACAAACTCAGGGAACACCGTATTATCATAAGCAATACAGACATTGTTATAATGCATGGCCTCAATAAAAGCATTTGGCATACCTTCTCCCGCACTGGGGAAGAGAAAAATATCCGTTTGTGCCAGATAGTCAGCCACATTGGTTACATGCCCGGGTAAATGTACCTGATTGGAAAACGCAGCTTTATTTATCCTCTTTTTCACCTCACTGGCATAATCACCATCGTCGAGTGCGCCAAGAATGTTTAACCTGAACTTGATCCCCCTGTCATAAAGCAACTGACAGGCATTGAGTACATCAAGTTGACCCTTACCTGTGACTACTCGACCCACATGGGTTATTTGCAATGTTTTTTTATGCCCCGACTGCATCGATTCTGATTCATTATGATTGAGCCGAAAGGATGGATAGATAATTTGGTAGGCAGATTCCTGAGTGCGTGGCACGATGTATTTGACATTAGCTAATAAATGTCTGGATAACGCAATATGATAATTAACCCGTGAATAGATGAGTCGATGAAACCAGTCAGTTTTAGGTCGGCTTTTTGTGGTTCCGTGCCTGATTAACAGATTAATATCAAACCCTTGAAATGCAAAGAATAATGTTTTTAGTTCTGATGCACCAAAAAATATAACATTATCAATATCGTATTTCCTCAATAATGCCCTGACCCGAAAAAACATTGATAAGCTAAAAGTTCGACTGGAAAAACTGATCGGCTCAAGCACAAAGTTTTTATCAGCATCTTTTTGCGTCTGATGAATAAAGGCACCTAGCTTGCATAACAGACTAACCTGCATAACCCCACCAAGCAACCGAGCCAGCTTGATGGCATCATGCTCCATGCCACCATTACTGCTGGAGAAACACATTATTCCGACCGTTTTATTTTCTTTTGCCAAAGCGTTTCTCCATCAAAAATAATTATTAAAAATAAGACCTACATATAGTTTAAGGTATAATACAGGACGTTATTCAATACTTTAACATTATAGAAATATATCTATTATGACATCATCTGAAAAAAAATTAGTCAAAACACTATACGGACATAAGTTATTAGTTAATCCAAATGATGAAATTGGAAGAACTATTATAAAAAAGGGTATTTATGATAAACCTTATATCTATTTATTAAACAAAGTGATTCAAAACATAAAACATCCTGTTGTGTTCGATATTGGTGCAAATATAGGAAATCACTGCATAAGTATTAGTCATAATTGTGAAACAATTTATGCATTTGAACCCGAGCATGCAACTAATATTAATCTAAATAAAAATATCCAGCTAAATAATATTAATAATATCTATACCTATGAAACAGGTCTATCAGATAGTGAAAAAACAAGCGATTTCTACATTAATATTAGTGGGAATACCGGTGCATCAACTCTTCACCCTGATGATAAAAACACCCATTATAAAAAATGCCAGATTAAACTCACAACAGGTGATAAATTCGTTACAGAAAATTCAGTTAAAAAAATTGATTTAATTAAAATTGATATTGAAGGTCACGAAATACAAGCGCTTGAAGGCATGAAAGAATCTATAAATTTATTTAAACCTGTTATTCTAATGGAATGGACTGCTGACAATACACTTTCATTATCGGACAATAATATTTTTTTCAACGAGATCAGGCAAACATACCTTGGTTATATTGCACTTTCATCACTGAATAAATCACTCTGGCCACCTGGCTTTATAGGAAAGACTCAACGCTTGATACATAAATTATCTAAACAGGAAAAATGGACATTGACACCAGCTGACCTTTCCAGTAAACACTCAAATATATTTCTTGTACATCCCGAAAAGTTGAAGCTGATACAAAACCTGATTTAGGACACTACGTATTCATCTTATAGATTATTAAAATTATCCAAAGTCAATCTACCAGATTAAAATACTGACGGGCAATCGTATCGGGTGAAAACCTTTCAAGACATGCACTAGCAAATGGATAATTAGCATTACTCACATCATCAATAGCCTGTTTCATTTTATCTGCCAATGCATCTGCATCACCCGTGTTAACTAGATACTTTGATAAAGATGATTCCATTATTTCATCTGGTCCAGATTTACAATTAGTACTAATCACAGCAGTATCAAGACATAATGCTTCTGCCAGAACCACACCAAAACCCTCATAATCAGAACTAAGAACCAGTAGGCTGGAGCCTCGAATTATTGGGTAAGGATTTTTATGAAAACCCGCAAGAACAACTCTGTCCTCAAGTTTCATTTGGTGAATCATAGCAATAATACGCCCCCGGTCCGGCCCATCACCAACCAATATTAACTTAAAGTCAGATTTTATTTTCTGATAAGCCATTAATAATATATCATGCCTTTTCTGTGTAATGGAAAACCTCCCGACATGTACAATATACTGCATCATGGCATATGGATTATCTTTAGCAGATAATTCGTTAATTGATATCATATCAATCGCATTGTAGATAGTTTTAAGTGATTTAGGATACAGTTTATTAATCATAATTAAACTGTCCTTAACACCATTTGACACAACAATAATATTCTTATTATTATATAATTTTCGTATTCTCAACATACGAAAATACTTTTTCAAACCTGACCTATTAGCAAGGTTACTGGCAGTAATATTTTCATGGATACAATAATAAACCCCTTTCAGACCGGCAAGACTTGATAGCTTATGTGAAAGTGTCAGGTGAGAAACTTTTAACTGAAAAATCCCATATTTTTTTTCCAGCTGTACAATAAAATGGCGTAATTTTTTTGCATTAATATAGGTAGAGGGTAAATACTTATATTTTTTATATCCAAGTATTTCAATACTAACCTTTTTACTCAGCTTCAGTAGTATTTCATCCCGTATAACAAGTACAACAACATTATGCCCCATTTCTACCATGGAATTTGTTAGAGACCTTAAACTAACTTCAGCACCACCTATCCCAAGTGAATCAATAATCATTAATACGTTTATTTTTTTATTATTTTTATCCATAGATATTTACAATTACTAAATTCCAGAATACCTTTTAAATAAATAAAAGAACAGTATAGTAAACACATAACTGGCTAATTGTTGTATATCCAGTCTTTTATATGCTGCATTACTTACATTGAAATTAGAGATGCTGACACTCGTCAAAGTCACCACTGTCAACAACATACCCAATTCGATAATAAATACATCAATTATTGAATAAAATAATATACTAATACCTAAATATTTCATTAATATTCTATTCATAATATAAAAACACACATATACTAATAAATTACTTTATTATTATATAAGAAAATAACACGTCTGGTTAACTACTTTTCATTTTCATTGCATGATAATGTCCCAGTAAAACAGTAATATAAATAAGATATACAGAAACAGGGGGTAATCTTAATGTCCATGACTCCGTCAAACCAAAAATAGATTCTGCAATAATGACAGTCATTATAAGTAATCTACTTTCCCTATCAATATACTTACTGTCATATATTACTCTAAGAGGCATTACAATTAATGAAAATATAAATATCATAAACCCTATAATCCCCGCTGCAACCAATGCTTGAAAAAAAATATTATGTACACTGTTATTAAGAGCTAACTTTCTATATTCACCCTTGTTTTGCAATGAGATTATCTCATTTTTGAAATCGCCAGGCCCTGTACCAAGTACAGGATGTTTCATCCAGACATGAAATGCAATATCCCACATCGCCAATCTTTGTCCGTTTGAAGTGTCATATATATTATTTGTGTAATATTGATCAACATCGGTTATTGCACTATCAATTCTTTTTTTTATTAAACCACCAACAGGACTCAATATAGAAATCACCACGAATACAACTAATACGGCAGCAATACTATTAAGACTCACCTTCTTCTCTTTAATGGAATACACTGTAGCAATAATCAAATACACAGGTAACACCAACCAGGCTCCTCTTGCTTGTGATAATACTGCAGCTATCAGGGCACATAACATCGATATTAAAATAACCAACTGAGAAAGTCGTTTTAAATTATGCGTTAATAGTAGTGCTAACATCACACCAAAATTAAGCATGGCAAGCTCACCAAACATTATATGGTGATAATGGCCACTTGCAGGTAAATCAGGGTGCCTGAGGTAACTATTTAATGCAACGGCAAATATAAAAAAACCTGAGATAATTGCACCAGCATAAATATAATTCAGAAGAGAAATTTTCTTTTTAACCAATAAAAGGTAAAAAGGAATAATAAGAAAAAACCTGAAATATCTTTCAAATACTTTTATGTATTTCCCAATATCACTCTCATTATAAAATGCAAGTAACCCTGACACCATATAAAGAATAAAACCAATAACAAATAGTTTTTCAGCTTTTGAAAGTTCATTCCAGCCTTTAAGCCAGTCCCTTGTATAAAAAAAAGAAGTTATAACGAGTAAAGCAAATACCGTACTTGCTGCATTTTTTACCGAGGTTCCCGTTACGGACAAAACAAGCACACATATTCCCATAAATAGAACCAATGATGTCGGCCTGTTATTTATTAATTGAGTCAACAATCTCATCAACATGTATCTCTGTTAAACATTCTGCATGCCCTAGTGGACACTCCCTTTTAAAACACGGGCTGCATGACAGCCCGAGATAATAAATTTTCTTTTTATCATCCGTTGTTAACGGCGGCGTATAATCCGGTGTCGATGACCCGTAAATAACATGCACCTTTACCCCGCTTGCGGCGGCTATGTGCATTAAACCGGAATCATTGCAGACAGCGGCTTCGGCACAGGCAAATAAATCTACAGTGTCGGCCAGTTGTGTTTTACCACATAAATTGATAATCGCATCGTCACTGGCCGGGCTTATTATATTACCTGCCGCCCGGTCTTTCTCTGAACCGATTACCCATATCTGATAACCCGCGTCAACCTGTTTTACTGCCAGTTCGCGGTAATATTCTACTGACCATTGTTTTGCGGGGCCATATTCCGCACCCGGCATGATACAGATAACCGGCCGGTTCAGCTTAAGATGCAGCTTTTTCAATAGATGCTGCTGATTATCGTGATCGATGGTTAATGCTGGAAACGGGATGACCGGGGCTGTTTGGGGATTATTTTTTCCAGCGTGGGCAACATAGCGCTGCACGGTCTGCTTTAATATGTCTTTATTCAATACACGAATATCATTTAACAAACCATAACGCATTTCACCGCGATACCCGGTGCGTATGGGAACTTTTGCTGCAAAAGAAATAATGGCGGATTTCCATGAACGTGGTATAACGATGGCATGTGTGTAATGATTTTTTCGTAACTGTTTTCCCAGCTTCCAGCGCTTGAAAAAAGAAAATTCACCATGCTGTACATCCACTGCAATACCGTGCCGGACCTCTGGCATCCGCTTGAGTATGGGTAATGACCATTTCGGGGCGACAACATCAATCTCACAATCCGGGTGCTGTTGCTTTAATGTTTTGAATAAAGCCTGCGCCATCACCATATCACCAATCCAGGATGGGCCGATAATCAGATAACGCTCTGCCTGTCTGTTCACTATTGTTATATTGAGATAATTAATGGTTCCTGAAAAAAGGTCAGGAGATACTTTCAGGAACACAATAAAAATATTCAAGACTGTTCTGTATCTTTACCGCTCCCATAATCATGTAGATAACACCATCTTACAGTCATAAAAACCAAATTTTCCATCATTCGTCATCACGGCAATATCTCTGACCATACTTTGCGCAATCAACATTCGGTCAAAAGGGTCTTTGTGATGAAAGGGCATATCCTTTAATGACATAGCGTCCTGCGCACTGAAATCAAGCAGCTCAAAGCCACTTTTCTGTGCAACTTCAACAGGGTCAAAATCAACCTGTAATTTTCCAAGCAATGCTTTAATCATGATTTCGACAATACTGATGGAACTGACATAGATGGTGTTTACAGCAGACTCCAGTTGTGCCCGTTGTGATGCATCCATTTTATCCGGCTCAGAAATTGCCCAGAGAAAGATATGTGTATCAATAATAATTTTCATCAATCATCATAAAATAGCTTATTGATACTTTCATCTTCATCCATAAAATCATCCGGCAACACGAACTTGCCAGACAATAAACCAAGCTTACGTTTACCTTCAGGTTTATGCGCGACCAGATCAACAAGTGGCAGATTATTTTTTGCAATAACAATTTTCTCACCGTGATAAGCCATATTAACCAGCTTCGAGAGATTTGCTTTAGCTTCTGAAATATTGATAATCATTGTTACTACCCCTGACAACATTATGGACAACTGTACCAAAGTAGGTCAATCTGGTCAAACCTTAACCGCGACATTAACAGCAAACTGCACTGCCTGTATGGCCACTATCATCATAAATATCCGTTTTAGAACAACTCAGGATAATCGACAAGAAATGGATTAATGATAGTCAGGTTACCAATTTGCTGTTCATGCTGCATATCTTCGCTTAACAGATAGCGACAATCGAGAAAAAGCGCGGCAGTAATTATTAGTGTATCCCACCATGAGTAAGCATAACGATCCTGTATATCCCATGCAGATTCTATCAGTGCTGTTGACATTTCCAGTGGCTGCCAGACATTAAGTGCCCTTATATCTGCCTGTGCCAACTCTCTGGAAAGACCGGGATTAAGCTTTTGAGTGACGGTAACATAATATTCATTCATAACCTGAACACTAATTTTGCCTCGCCCATATTGCCAGAGATATTGCAGCCAGCGTTTAGCTTCAGGTTGCTTATCAACTTCATTGCTATCGCGCGTATAAACAAGAATATTCGTATCGACGAAACAATTATCGCTCATGAAGTTCGTCTCGTGACGGGTAAGAATCTGCGGTATTCAATGGCCGGGGTTCTACCGAAAGATACTGCTGCATTGCTTTGCTATAACCCGTTTTCTGTTTTTTCAGCTGTTTCAGTAAATCACCGAGCATTTGTGAAACACTGGTATTATGCTCTGCCGCCCAGACTTTTGACCAGTGTGCCACATCATTATCCAGTTTGATGGTAATATTTTTCATAGCACGATTATAGTGCTGCACTTTTTTTGCGTCAACCGGCATAATGCCATTAACCCGGATTTTTCATGGGAATACAGACAATGGGGAGGTATTCTATAAAAACAGTCAGTGTGTCAGTTTTGTCGATTCAGCGAAAAGCATAGCCATAGCTACGGTTACAGGCGAATCGGCAAAAATGACCACTGAGCCATGATTTAATCATAGTGGTTCAAAATTTGCATAGCGGGCAACAGGTACATAGTATATTTTTTCTGATACCAATATTTATTAGTATATTCATAATGTTAAGCCATGTTTGCGTTCCCATGAAATATCCGGGTTAAATACTTGCCAATATTAACATATATGTTAATATGTAACACATGGAATGGGAGATAGTCTATTACAGTGACGTTGTTCAAGAAGGAATTCAGGCTTTCCCTGCTGGTATTCAGGCAAGATATATCCACCTTACCGAGCGAATGTTGAAATATGGAACTAACCTTGGGATGCCACATACAAAACCAGTGAAAGAAGGTTTGTTTGAGCTTCGAATGAAGTCAAAAGAGGGGATTGGTCGTGTGCTCTATTGTACGGCGGTAAACAGAAAAATAATCATGCTTCATTCTTTTATCAAAAAGACGCAGAAGTTGCCACCAAAAGATTTAAAAATTGCCATATCCAGAATGAAGGAGGTGAAATCAAATGCTAACACATGAAGAATTCAAAACAAAAATGTTAAGTAACCCTGATGTTAGAGCTGAATATGATAATTTGCAGGAAGAATTTTCGATTGTTGATGAATTACTAAAAGCCAGGATGACAGCAGGACTTACCCAGACAGAAGTGGCTAAACGCATGGGTACTAAAACACCGGCTATTGCAAGATTAGAAAGTGGTGGTGGAAATAAAAAACACTCACCCTCAATAACAACGTTGAGAAAATATGCAAAGGCAGTTGGTTGTCACCTGGAAATTAAATTTGTCCCTAACCAACAAGAATTTCTCTAAGGAAGCCATTATATTATGGCTACAAACCTAATTCACTGTGTGAACCGATACACACAAGCTGCAAAACTTTCTTATTAGGCTTAATGTGACAATCACGGTGGTCTGACCAATCACCTGTTAACCCGGATATTTCATGGGAATGCAGACAATGGGGAGATATTCTATAAAAACAGTCAGTGTGTCATTTTTGCCGATTCGTCGAAAAGCATAGCCATAGCTATGGTTACAGGCGAATCGGAAAAAATGGCCGCTGAGATTTTTTCAAAAACTGCATAGCGGACAACGGGTACATAGTGTGTTTTTCTGATACCAATATTTATTTGTAAATTCATGATGTTAAGTGAAGCTTATAGCGTTCCCATGAAATATTCGGGTTAAAGCATGATCCTTATATTTTTCAGCCAGCGGTTTATTTTCAAGTAGTAACTTGAGCACAACAATGAAGGATTCATCGAGGGTTTTCCGGTGACGTCCCTTTACTTCACGTTTATAATCTTGCTTAAATTTTTTAGTCCGTTCTAACTTCACTTCGTCAGGTCGGCCATTAAATCATCAACATTATCAAAACTATCCAGTTTTCCTTTTCGCGCTTCACGCATTGCCTGGATGGTTTCTTTATTTGGAATTAGCGGTTCAAAAGGCAACGTCTTTTCGATAGCAACCCGCGTTAGCATCAATCTAAACGCATCAGATACCGTTAAACCCATAGTTGCCAGTACCGTTGCTGCTTCCTCTTTTATCGTCTCGTTAATACGAGCACGTACAACTGCATTTTCAGCCATAACCTTTACCTCTCTATATGTGCCACATTGTAGCCCAAAATGAGGTAAAAAGCAATCAACCCGAATATTTCACGGGAATGCTATAAATATGGCTTAACATAATGAATATACTAATAAATATTGGTATCAGAAAAACACACTATGTACCTGTTGCTCGCTATGCAGTTTTTGTAAAAATCCTGCATTCCCATGAAATATTTGGGTCAAGCTACATTGCATTAACAATTTCAATATTATGCATTAAATGTTGCGGATTAATCGTCCCCACAATCATACTGCTGACACCCGGCTGGCTGAGCACATGCGAAAAGGCCTTTTCGACCCCGCCACCACCTGCGGCACTGTCCGCATGACCGCTCTGCAGGCCTTTTTTAATCACTACGCCTTTATTCCGTTGTTTGGCTAATTCGAGCACAGGCAGGTCTTCATTGTTGCTCAGATTGGCGGTTGCCATTACCACATCCGTGTTTTCCACCACCCAACGCCCACCTTCAATGGTTTTGGTTGACATGCCATAGGCGCGGATCAGATCACGCTGTTTTAAGATTTCCAGCGCCTCGAATGCCTGTTCATTATTAATGATAGACATATCATTACCATCGGAATGTACCAGGACGACATCCACCTGATCACGCTTTAGCCGACGCAGGCTCTGCTCCACACTGTGAATGGTGAAGTTGTAGGTAAAATCAAACCGCGAGTGGCCATTTTCAAATATCTCGCCAACTTTAGTCATTATTATCCAGTCGTGACGATTGGGCAGCAGTTCGCCCAGACGTTGTTCACTGCTGCCATAGGCCGGTGCGGTATCGATAAAGTTGATACCCTGTGACTGCGCCAGTTCAAGCAGTTCTGCCACGGCCCGATCATCCGGTATCTTGAAACCATGGGGGTATTTGACCTGCTGATTGCGACCAATTTTGACCGTGCCCAGGCCAAGCACACTCACTTCGATGCCGGTAGAACCCAGTTGGCGTTTATACATTTTTCATCCATACGTCCGCTTCATTCCAGGGGAAATCAGCATAAGTGACTGACTCCCAGTTTGGCACGGAAAAGGCCGCTGTGGTTTTTTTCACCTGTTGCTGTATCTGCTCAATCAATGCATCAGCCAGTGCCGGAGCTAAGGCCAGTTTGGTTGGCCAGGCGGTAATGATATTGTCACTCTGTTCAATCGAAAAACTGTCCGGTCGGGTGCTGCCAGCTTTTTTAATTTCTGCACGATTAATTTCCAGCACGCCCCATTGTGACTGCTTTAAATCCAGCCACGGAATCAGTTCAGCTAATTCTTTTTTGGCAGTACAGATTAAATCGGTATTACTTTTATGCACCCCGTCTTCAGCCAGCTGACCACCCAGATACCAGACTATATTACCATCCGCATCAAAATGCGAGGTGATAGTAATACGCGGGTTCACCGAAGCACCCAGGCAATGTGCATAGACCCGGTCGGTTAAACCACCACGGACAATCACCATTTTCAGTGGCCGACGCTGCATCTGTGGTGTATTGTAATCAAAGCGTGACAGTAAATTTTCATTGCCTTCACCAGCCATTAATAATACAGACTGATAGTGAAAACGATAGTTTTCGCCACCTTGCGATGTCACCACAACCGAATCATTATCATGCTGCAAACTGTCTGTTTTGACTGGCAGAATATAATCTTTTAACGGTTCCGCGATGGCACGAATTACACTTAAGGTATTAAACACCGGTTCATCCAGTTGATAGAGCTGGCCGTTGAAGGCTTTATGCTGAAACAGTGATGGCAGTGCGGATTTTTTTACTTCGGTAGAACGGCTGTGCATTACCTTGCTGGCAAAAAAACCGGAGAGGCGTGAAGTTAAACGACGAGTCGACCATAGATAATGGGCATCGGAAAGCAACTCGGCTCTGGTTAAATCCAGCTCGCCGGTACCTTCATGACAGGCCCGCCACCTCGTCGGCATACTGGCAACAGCGGCTGATAACGCAGTCAGTTTTCCGGTAAGCGCGTATTTGGTGCCACCGTGAATAATGCCCTGCGCATAGCGGGTCTGGCCAGCGCCGAGTGCTTCGGCTTCCAGCAATATGGATTTATACCCTGCCTGATGCAAACGCGCCAGCGTCCATAACCCGGCGATACCACCGCCAATAACAAGCACATCGACATTAACCGTTGTTATTGAATTATCCACACTGTTCATTAATGCCGTTGCCTATTTTTACTGCTAAAGATTTCTTATCAATCACTGCTATCGCGTTAATTGCAGAGAGACAGGCAGTGGTGGTCTTTTCCAGAACCGTTATACCGCATGGATGCGGTATACGAGCGTACATGGATGTATTTACAGCGTGTTATGGAAAAGGCTGCCACTGTCTGTCTCGGTTAGCCTGATTGTATTCTCAGCCTGTTTTTACTGCTAATGATGACTGCCAACTTAATTCTTTTCTTTTATGGACTCAATAATTTTAGTGGTGGATATGCCATCAACATAAGTCAGCACCATTACCTGGCCACCAGCTTCACGCACACAGTTACCACCGGGAATTTTATCGACCTCGTTGTCGCCGCCCTTGACCAGTATATCCGGTGCAATATCACAGATCAGCCGGGTGGGTTCGTCTTCTGCAAACGGCACCACCCAGTCTACACAGCGCAAGGCAGCCAGCATGCGCATACGGTTTTCGACTTTATTAACCGGGCGGTCTTTGCCCTTCAGCCGTCTGACGGTGTCGTCGATATTCACCGCCACCAGCAAACGGTCGCCCAGGGTTGCCGCCTGTTCCAGGTAGGTGACATGACCGGCATGCAGAATATCAAAACAGCCGTTGGTCATAACAACGGTTTCGCCCCGTGAACGGCAGATATCGATAACTGAGTGTAACTCGGCTTCATCCAGCACACCATGTTCGGTACTCACCGTATTCTGCTGAATTTCTGTTTCCAGTTCCTTGATGCTGACACTGGCGGTCCCCGATTTGCCGACAACAATCCCGGCAGCCAGGTTTGACAGCCACATCGCCCGTTCCAGTGAAACATCTGCGCCCAGAGCTGCCGCCAGTGTGGAAATAACCGTATCACCGGCACCGGTTACATCAAAGACTTCACGTGCCTGAGTTGGCAGGTGCACGGCATCAAAGCCCTGTTGCATCAGGCTCATACCATGTTCACTACGCGTCACCAGCAACGCCTCGATATGATATTGCTTCGCTAATGCATCGGCTTGTGAAACCAGCTCGTCCACACTGTCACAACGCCCGACAACAGCTTCAAATTCGGACAAATTCGGGGTAATCAATGTTGCCCCGCTATAAGGTTCAAAATCGCTTCCTTTGGGGTCCACCAGCACCGGAATAGCTTGTGCATTGCACATCGCAATCAGTTTGTTTACCTGTCGCAAGCTGCCCTTGCCATAATCGGAACACACCACAATATTGAATTCGCCCAGCAACTCAGCAAACTTTTCTTCCAGACCGGACAGGTCACTGCCGATAAAACCGTCTTCAAAATCCAGCCGCATTAACTGTTGTGAACGGCTCATTACGCGTAATTTAGTCACCGTGGCATTTTCCGGCATACGGACAAATTGTGTCTTAACCTGTGCCTGTTGCAATAAATTTTCCAGAATTTGTGCCGCTTCATCATCACCACACAGACCCAGTACCGTGCAATGCGCACCCAGCGCAGCAATATTCAGCGCCACATTACAGGCACCACCGGCACGCTCTTCATTCTGCCTGACATGCACCACCGGTACCGGAGCTTCGGGTGAAATGCGTTCAGTGGGGCCATGCCAGTAACGATCCAGCATTAAATCACCCACCACCAGTATCCGGGCATTTTCAAACGATGGTAATTGCATAGTCATGGATTTATTATTTTACTTTCAGCCAGAAAAATGGTCAGTCTAGTCTGTCAGACTTAATCCACCAGATGGTATTCACAGCCACAGTAGGGGCATTTTGCCACCCCGGTCACTTCCACCGGAATATAGACCTGAGGGTGTGAATTCCACAGACTGGAACCCTGCAATGGACAATGTAATGGCAACACATCGCGGGTTACTTCATACACCATAGAATCATTAGGTATATCCATATCGTCACGTTCAGCTGTATGGGGGTTTGGCATTATTTACTCCTGCTCGATAACCGGTGTCAGCCAGCTATCATCAATAACCAGGCGGCCATGCACCAGGTCAAAATACATTTTCTGTAATGTTTCTGTCACCGGGCCGCGACTACCCTGACCAATCGTGCGATTATCAACTTCACGAATCGGGGTAACTTCGGCGGCGGTACCGGTAAAAAAGGCTTCGTCGGCAATATAAACTTCGTCTCGGGTAATTCGTTTTTCGCGCACTTCGTAACCGGCTTTTTCAGCCAGGGCAAATAAGGTGCTACGGGTAATACCGTTTAATGCCGAGGTTAAATCCGGCGTATACAGCACATTATTTTTTACCAGAAAAATATTTTCACCGGTACCTTCGGCCACATAACCTTCATTATCCAGCAACATGGACTCATCATAACCATCGGCGACTGCCTCCTGCAATGCCAGCATGGAATTAATATAATGCCCGTTGGCCTTGGCCTTGCACATGCTGATATTAACATGATGACGGGTAAAGGATGAGGTACGGATACGAATCCCCTGCTCAATGGCATCCTTACCCAGATACGCACCCCATTCCCAGGCCGCGACGATGACATGTACCCGTAAATTATCCGCACGAATCCCCATGCCTTCCGAACCGTAAAAACACATCGGACGAATATAGGCCGTTTGCAGCTTATTTTCCCGCACCGCCATGCGCTGGGCTGCATTAATGGTGGCTTTGTCGAAGGGTATTTTTATCTGCATGATATGTGCAGAATCAAACAGCCGGTCGGTATGTGCCTGTAACCTGAAAATAGAGGTGCCCTGCTGCGCATTGTACGCACGTACGCCTTCAAACACGCCCATACCATAATGCAAGGTGTGAGTCAGGACGTGGACTTTGGCTTCGCGCCAGGGAACCAGTTCCCCGTCAAACCAGATAAAGCCGTCTCTATCCGCCATGGATTGCATAATTTTCTCCCGCAATATTGGTAACTGCTCAGCAAGCAGTCGATGAACCGTTTTCCGGCAGCATTATATGCTGCCAGATAGTTTTTACGTTATGACGATGGGCAGCCAGCTCACTGACATCAACGTCACATTGCAGACTCTGCCAGTTTTTCAGCTTGCGCAAATAACGGTAAGCAGCTGTGAGCTGTGCGGCCTGTTCTGTATTAAACCAGCCGACTTTACCGGTACCGGTTTCAGCTGTAGCCGTCGCCGATTTGACCAGTAACGGTATCAGCCTGGAGGTTGCCGTTGGCCAGACACATTGCCTGCCTGACGGTGCGCACCACAGTACGCCGGCCTGCACCATAAATTCTATATCCAGCAGACCACCGATGTCCTGTTTAACATCGAAGCCAGGTTTTTTTGCGGCCAGATGCTGACGCATTTTTTCACGCATGGTGACAATATTCTGCAATAAGCTGTCCCTGTTTTCTGCCCGTCTCAATACTTTGCAGCGAATTCTATCAAATTCCGACTCAACATGGGGGCTTCCACTGACAAATCGGGCACGAATTAATGCCTGGTGCTCCCATGTCCAGGCTTTATCAAGCTGATAACGTTCAAACGCAGCGATACTGCTTACCAGCAGACCGGACTGCCCATCCGGGCGTAGACGCGTGTCGGTAGCATATAAAATACCGGCATAGGTCGGGGTACTGAGCAGATGAATCAGCCGCTGCGCCACCCGCGCAAAAAACCGCTGATTATCGATACTGTCGGTACCTGCTGTCTGCTGATGCTGACCGCGACTATCATGCAGAAAGATAATATCCAGATCGGAATCATAGCCCAGTTCATAGCCACCGAGTTTGCCATAAGCAATAATCGACAACACCGGTTTATGGATATGCCCGTTTGCAAGCACACATTGTGGTTCGCCATAGCGTTCCAGCATTGACTGCCAGGCCAGTTGCAGCGCCTGTTTCAGAATCACATCAGCGATCGAAGTCAGCCGGTCTGCCACTGTTTCAACTGGCAACTGATAGAATACATCCAGTATCGCCACATTGAAAACCTGCTGGCGTTTGAACTGGCGCAACCTGTCCATCTGCTCACCAAGCAGATTTTCCGCATGTTCGGCACCAATATGTTTTAACTGCTGCTGCAATTGCCTGGCCAGCTGAGGCTCCTCCGCTGGCGGGCTGAACAAATCATCGGTATTTAGCAGGCTGTCCAGCAACAGGGGATAGCGGGCAATATTTTGCGCAAACCAGTCGCCGGCATGACATAAACGTAACAATAACTGCTGTAACGGCGGATGTTCGTTTAACATAAGCAGATAAACCAAACGCCCGGCCACAGACTGCAGAATACGCAATACACGCGAGACCAGCCGTTCCGCCTGTGTATAAGTAACCGCTGCCGTCAGCAGGCTTGATAACAGAGGCAACAGGCTGTGTCGCCCTGCTGTTTCCAGGTGTTTAATGCGGGTATCATCACGAAACCATAACAACTGTTTTAAAACATCCGCAGCAGCGGCATAACCCAGCGCCGATAACCATGTGGCCAGTTCAGCACTATTATCGGTATCCTGCCAGAATAAAACCAGTGCCTCTGCGGGTACGCGGGGTTTAATCTGCCCGGCCATGTCTGCGTCTGCTATCTCGGTCGCTATTAACTGCGAAAATATCCGGGCAACAAAATGTTGCTGCGCTTGCAGTTGTTGTAACAGACTTTCCCAGTTAACAACATCCATAGCCAGACACAGGCGCAGGCGATTTAAAACCTCAGCGGGCAAACTGTGTGTCTGGCTGTCATATTGCATTTGCAGGCGATTTTCCAGACGACGCAAAAAACCGTAGGCAGCGATCAACGATTCACTTTCCCCCTGGCGGATATAGCCTTTCTGACTCAACAATCGCAATACGGCCACAATCCCACGCACCCGCAGTTCGGCATCACGACCACCACGAAGTAACTGAAACGTCTGCCCGATAAATTCAATTTCACGAATCCCGCCATGACCAAGTTTGATATTATGTTTCATACCACGGGTTTTAACCTGGGCGTTGATCAGCGCTTTCATTTCACGGATGGACGCAAAGGCGGTGTAATCGAGATAACGCCGGTAAATAAACGGGGTTAATATTGCCTGCAGGCTTGCTCTGTGTTCAGCCCGGCCAGTGATAATACGTGCCTTGACCATCGCATAACGTTCCCAGTTACGCCCCTGTGACTGGTAGTAATTTTCCATTGCTGAAAAACTCATCACCAGCGCACCGCTGCTGCCGTAAGGTCGTAACCGGGTGTCCACGCGATAGACAAAACCATCCCCGGTTATTTCATGAAGATAACGAATGAGTTTTTTTGCTACCCACAAAAAATATTCATGGTATGAAGTACGTTGCGGCCCGCTGGTTTCACCCGTTTCAGGATAGGCAAAAATCAGATCGATATCCGAGGAAAAGTTCAACTCGCGTCCGCCCATCTTCCCCATAGCCAGTACAAGCATGGATTGTGCCAGCCCCCGTGAATCAACCGGTTGACCAAATCGCCGCACGCTTTGGGTTTCAATATAATGCAAAGTCTGCACCACAAAAGTTTCCGCCAGGTCACTGAGTTCGTATAAAATCTGCTTCACGTCAGCACACCGGCTTAAATCCCGCCAGCCGATGCGCAGCATTTCCCTGTTGCGTAACTGCCTCAATACCCGCATCACGTCCGCGTCATTATGGCCGGTATTTTCCAGCTGTAAAGCAATCATCTTCCGGTAATCACGCAAACAGCGGTCGGTATAAATATTTTCTGCCAGCAGATCGAACAGCCAGTCAGGGTGACGGATACAGGTTCGGGCAATAAAATCACTACAGGCCCAGATTTTCCCCAGCAGGGCTAAATCGATACCGACTGCCGGATCGAGCTGATGCTTGTGACAGGCCTGCTGCCAGTCATCCCAATAATGCTGAAGCGTTTGATGAAGTGCAGCAGGAACCTGTTTGCACAGTTCAGCATACAAAGTAATTGATCGAATCATGGCGCATGCTTTTTTTGTGATGATTTCACTATTTTTTATGCACCCATCATACCATAAATGAATATATCTTATTGTTTCTGTTATTAATTTACTTTTTTTGATGCAGTCATACGTAACTGCCCCAGAAGCTTGTCCAGAGTACAGATATATGCACCTTTGAAGCTATTTTTTCCGGGGACACAATACTTAATGAACCTCTGAACAAATCTGAACACGGCAGATTGAGAACCCGTATTTTTCAGCGCAAGGCACTAAGTGACTGGAATAGTTATAGCCTGGTAATGCTGCCATGAAATAGCCGGGTTAGTTACCAGATTTTAACTTTAACAGTTTAAAATACCATAATGACAGGCTCCTTCAATCACACCACTGGTATAATATCCATTCAGCCCCCTGAAATTCCCTTTTGCGAAATATATTTTCAAATCAGGATTCTGGTGTATAGCTTTTTTTATATTTTCGACTAATTGTTCATCAGCATTTTTTACCAGGACACCACGAAATCCTGCTGTTAGAGGGAAGATATCGTTACCGCTGTCGCCGCAAAAGACAACATCCTCTTTCGCGACACCGTACTCTTCTGCCACATACTCCAGGGCGGTCTGTTTGGTCGCGCTTGCCGGTAAAAAATCGAGCAGCCCCGTGCCATTCTGGGAATCAAAACTGTATATGATGACTTCATCAAATTTTCCCTTCACTTGCTCATCTACTTTTTTTAATAGCTGATCTTTTTTTTCATGGTCTACATAATAACTTTGTTTGAACTGGTTCTGATGTTGTTTTTCCTGTTCCTGCATGGCATCAATCCCGGCAACGGCATCCCTTATTGCTATGGCATCCCAGCGCGGACTTTCTTTCTTTACCTGTTCAATCCAGCCTTCATCAAACGTCCATTTACCATTCTCATATTTTCTAATTGAAGTGCCGACATCAGCGCACAGAATATCAGGGTATCTGACGCCAAATTCTTTTATCGCATTCTCGGTAAGAGCAAGATTCCGCCCTGTTACATAAACGGTGAGTACATCGTGTTTTTCTGTCAGCTCATTAAACAGGCTGATGGCTTTATCATCACTCTGCCAACGGCCATTTGGCAGCAACGTTCTGTCTAAATCTGTTGCTAATATTTTCATATTGATCCTCTACTAAAAAACTGACTCTGTTCACGTATTAGCGTCCTGTATTTTTCTGTTTTTGTTAAGCCTGCTGGTTATAGGTCATCTGTTTTTCGTTACCAGCGCTTTCTTTATGTGTAATGCTAAAGCGATAGTCACGCAAGTCAGCCTTTAATGTCACTACAGACGTCTGATATTTCCAGCTTATGTGCAGCTTGTTCTCATCTGTACTATTAACCATCATTTCGCCATTAAAAGCAGGTGACGTATTGCGAAGCCTCATAAGGTCCAGCTGGTCCCGCACGATAGTTTGTTTAAGCCCTTGCTTAATATCGCTGTTGGTGAGTGTGGTGCGATTGATTTCTTTATGCCCCCCTGTGCCGCCTTTGTCCGCTGCGACGTAATCATTCTTTCCGGCAAACAGATCCAGGTACCACACCTGTGGTATGCCCGGCATAAACATTTGAATGGCTCTAGCCAGGCGTAACTTTCTCTCATCTTCTCCCAACGCACTGAAAAATGTCGCATTTACCTGATAATACGCTATCTTTTTGCCATCCGGCCCATATAAGTTTTTTACTCTGCCACCCCTGTTCATTATTCTATCGACAACCGCATCAATCTCTTTGTCGCTTAATAATCCTTCTGTTAAGCCAGTGGTATTATTTTTTCCTTTCAAGTCAAGTACCGGAATGCCGTCATGGCAGCCAAGCATGTTGATAGTTGTAATCTTTTTCTCTCTTATCTCATTAATCCAGCGCAGCAGATGTCTGTTTGTACCACGATCAATTGCATCAATAACCAGACCAGGGAAAAAGAAGTCGTAGACAGGAAAACCCTTATCTGCAACTTCCGCATGTAGCCCGGTACCATATTCGGAATGGATTTCAGGCAGAAGAGTAAGGTTATATTTGTCAGCAATCTTTTTCAATCTTTGCAGGTAATCCCAGGTACCAGGTTTATTGAAGAAATTGGTCTGCCCGGGTTTTTTATGTAAATAAGCAAGTGCATCAAGTCTGATAAGTTTAGCGCCATTATCACTCAGCTTGCTCAATGTTTCATCATAAAAATCCCAGACCTTTTGTTCCTGAGCGTTTAAATCCATCTGGCCTAAATATTGACGGTTTTTTTTGACAACGAAAAGCACCTCATCTTTAAGGTCAGAAAACTCAGCTAAATCAATTTCGTTAATATCCCGTTTTGCTATTAATGCTGCATTCACAATTGCTGCAATGGTCACCGCATTTTCAGCACTCAGTATTTTCGTCCCTGATGACCGGCGTAGTTCCGCAGGGGTGATCGGCTGATAATTAATTTCCTGATAAAAGGTATTCCAGTAAGGTCTGTCAGATCCATCTGGAAAACGCACTTTTAATATAGGCAGGCCGGGTTTTCTCATGAAGAGTTTATCAAGACAATCCCGGTTCGGTATTACGTAACCATCAGGCCCCATTTCGCCATTTGAACGCCAGAATTCATTCCAGTCTATAAAGAAGTTTTTATATTTCGATTTGTCTCCCTGTTTTAATAGATCCTGAAACTGAGGAGAGCCAACAGAAAGATGGTTAAGAACCAGATCAAATGTGAAGGCTATATTGAGTTTATGCAGATCATCCAGATCCGTGTACGAAACAAGTTCTTCGTTGAGATCGTAATCAATAATGGAAAAGCCGCGATCCAGATCGCTATGAAAAATAGTCGGCAGAATATAGAACAGAGAAAAAACATCGTTGAATTCCGGCATCTTGAGCATGCGAACAATATCAGCAAGGTTGTGGCCAATACTATCAGGGTAAGCATTAAACATTACACCTTTTGGTAAGACTATTTCTGCAGGCAGGTCTTCATTTTTCATAGGCTTCGCTCAGTTATTTTTATGTTTTTCACAGCTATCATTCTGGTCAGTTTAGGCAACAGGTGATTTATCAGTGGTTATGCTTCCGGTACTGCGCAGGCATCAAAGAAATCATAATGATCTATGGCTTCAAGAATACCCTGGGCATGATCCTGCTGCGCAAAATAAATCCTTTCCTGATCGACAAGTTGAGAAAGTTCTTCATTATGTCTGTTAGCAACGACCACCGCCAAAGTATTACCCCGCATCATATCTTCGTCAGCGCCAGAACCACCAGCAACCAGAATATGCTCCAGTGGTATATCAAGACGTTGCGATGCATAGCGTAATGCCTGTCCCTTGGATGCACGTGCAGGAATAATGTCAAGAAATTGCCCAAAAGATAATGTGACATTAGCGGCGATTTCCTTCTGTCGAAGTTGACTGATAATTTCTTCAACTGCAGGAGCTATTTCGGCGTCATAATAATAAGATAACTTAAATGGCGACTGTTCTATTCTCGGTTGTGGTTTCAGACCAGCTACTTTGCCAAGCAGGCGTCGTATACGCTGACCACTCCAGTCATGATCAATATGATCAGCCCAGAAATTATCCTCTGTCAGATTCTGGCCATAATGTATGCGCGTACCCAGACTACTGATCAGAATATCTGCTGCAGGTATCCGGTTTTTTTTCATCACTGCCAATGCTGAATCAATACGACGGCCAGTCACTATGCCGAAAGTAACACATTTGCGGTGCTCTTTAATGACATCACAGAAACGGTTTAAAGCCGCTGGCTGACCGACAAGATTTTGATCGATATCGCTGAAGATAGCGCGATCACGATAATAAACTGCTCGGGTGGGACGTTCGCCTGGTATAGGTTGGTATTTACCCGGTAATGTATCAATTTTTTCTATATAAGTTTTAACATGCGCCTGCCATGAATAATATTTACTAACGCCTTTAATACCGTTGCTGGCTGCCTGTGACCAGGTTTTTCTGTTTTGCATTAGCCTGAGTAGAGCATCTATTATCTCGGACTTGTCCAGTGGATTAACCAGTTCACCATTTTTACAGTTTCTAATAATATCGACCGGGCCACCATTCTCGGTTGCAACAATTGGTAGTCCACTGGCAGCAGCCTCCAGAAGCGTCAGGCCAAATGGCTCGGTTAAAGCTGGATTAATAAAGATACCACCAGAGGCTGCTGCCAGCCGGTATATTGCAGGTACCTCAGCTGAATCATGGGTCTTGGGTACGGCAACCTTTCCATATAAGTCGTAACTGTCAATAAGCATCAGGATATTTATTAAAACCGACTGGGCACCGGTTTCCATATCCCGAATATCGTCTCGAGTACCGGCAACAATCAGCAGGTTGGCAGCTTTTTGTAAAGCGGGCGACTCCCCAAAAGCCTCGATTAATGTAAGAATGTTTTTACGTTCATCAGGTCGTGACAGTGCCAGTATTAATGGTTTATCAGGTGCGTTTAAAAAGCGTGGTAACTGCGTGGCAAAAGCTGTTTCCTCGTTTCCCTGTGAAGGATGGAATAATGTTAAATCAGTTCCTGGTGGTATGACAGACATACGCTTCGGGTCATAATAATTATACAGACCATACTGGATTTCAATTTCATTATGCGTACTGGTAATAACCAGGTCAGCATTGGCCAGTATTTCCTCTTCTGCATCAATACGTCTCACCATATTGTAAGTGTGCTCAATTTCATCACCCGACAAACCCATGGCCAGTAAGCGCTTGCGTTTATCTCGCCCGAGTGAATGGCCCGTATGAATCAAGGGAACACCAAGCAGGTTAGCAAGGCGTACTCCAACATAACCGGCATCAGCATAATGGCTGTGTACCAGGTCAGGCATATGCGTTTGTGTGTTGAGCCAGTTAGTGAGATTATCCATAAAGCTATCAAGATGATCCCACAGTTGCTCTTTGGGTATGTATTCCTCTGGTCCTGCATCAACACGAACAATCCTGGCCTTTTTTGAAAGTGATTCAACAGGGATGGCGTAGTCATTACTGACAGTCGTGTCAACAACACGGCGGGTAATCAAATCAACCTGTTCAACATCATCGTGTTCGGCAAGTGCCCTGGCAAGATCAATAACATATTTTGTCTGGCCACCAGTATCAGCATCACGACCCAGTTCAAGATCGTGGCTGCGAATCAGTCCGTGAATACTGATGAGCACTAAATATTTTTTTTTGTTATTTTTTTTCACAAATATTTATAATCTGAATAAAAGCAGGCATTAATACTCTATTAATGTAGCTTATTTCAGATAATTTGTTACAAAGTAACTAATATTCGATATGCATAAGAAAGTAGAAATCTGTTTGCACAATTCAGTAAACAGGGAAAGGCTCACTTATTTGATAATCCGATAACACGGTACATACTCTGTGCCAGGCATTTTCATGCGCTGTTGTTTCACGAACGCGGTCAGCAAATTATCCATTGATGTCATAATCTCTTTATCACCCTTCAGCTCATACAATCCATGTTCGGCAATCGCGCGAATACCTTCCTCTTTAACATTCCCCGCGACAACACCGGAAAAAGCCCGTCGTAAATTTGCAGCCAGTTCATGGCTCGGCTGATCTTTATGCAGGGCGAGCTGACGCATATTTTCATGTGTGGGTTCAAACGGCTGCTGAAACGACTGATCAATCTTCAATGTCCAGTTAAAATAATAGGCATCCCCCTGTTGCTGCCGGAAGGTCTGTACCTGCTTCATGCCCGCTTTCATCTGGATGGCGACTTTGGCCGGGTTATCAATAATAATTTTATAACGCTGCTGTGCATCCAGGCCGATGGTGTCGAGAATAAAACGGTTAATCTGTTTAAAATAATCTTCTGCCGATTGGGGGCCGGTAAGAATAAGCGGGAACGGTACCGAAGCATTATCGGGATGCAATAAAATACCCAGAATATATAAGATTTCTTCTGCCGTACCGACACCACCAGGAAAAACAATAATACCATGGCCGGTGCGCACAAAAGCTTCTAGTCGCTTTTCAATATCGGGCAGAATAACCAGATCATTGACAATGGGGTTGGGTGATTCGGCGGCAATGATGCCCGGTTCGGTCAGGCCAAGATAACGCCCCATACCGCTGCGTTGTTTGGCATGGCCAATGGTCGCGCCTTTCATGGGTCCCTTCATCGCCCCCGGCCCACAGCCGGTACAGATATCAAGACTACGCAAGCCCAGTTGATAGCCCACTTCCTTGGTGTAATCATATTCCTCCCGGCTAATCGAATGGCCACCCCAGCACACCACCAGATTGGGTAACCTGCCCGGTTGTAAGATATGCGCATTGCGTAAAATATGAAACACGGCATTGGTCACATCATCCGATTTTTGCAGATTGAACCGGGGAGAATTGACAATTTTATTGTACACATACAGCACATCACGCAATACGGAAAACAGATGTTCATTAATACCGGTAATCAATACGCCATCCACAAAGGCAACCGCCGGAGCACGCTTGAGCGACAACAGGATACCGCGCTGACGCTGTATTACCTTAATGGAAAAATCAGGATAACGCCTGAATAATTCCTGACCATCATCCACGCCGCTACCACAGTTCAGCACTGCCAGTGAACAGTTACGAAATATTTTCGCCAGCTCACCTTCACTGGCGTTTAATATTCGCCTGACTTCAAACTGCGACAGGGTTTCAAGCTGTCCTTTGGGGGAAATAACCGCATCAATCACATCATATTTCATATTTAAACTCTTTCTTTTAATTTTATGAGACCTTTGCACAAGTATATCTTATACATGAAATAAAACTCCGGATAACAACCTAAAAAAAGTTCCATAAAAAAATGGCCTGTCATATAAACGTCATAATTCCGTCATTTTTTCTTCATAAATAAATCTTAAAGTTTGCTCACTTTATTAACTGGCCGGTTTTCATTAAGTCGTTACCCGGCCCATCAAACGACAACAGGAGCAAACTGAATGCACAAACGTTTATTAACTGCCGCCATTATGGCTGCCTGCACCGGCGTGAGCTTTTCGACCATGGCCGCATCCACTTTTAGTGGCAAAACCTATCTGGACTTTAGCAATATTGATCAAACCAGTAACGGACAGACTGCTGGCAAAACCGGTACTGGTGCCGACATCAAACGTCTGTATCTGAGCTTTAACCATGACTTCGATGATAAATGGTCAGCCAACGCAACCACAGATTTTAAATATGACAGTCATGCTGGCGCAACACAGTTATATATCAAGAAGGCCTATTTTCAGTACAAGTTTTCCAACGCTGCCATCCTTAGAGCCGGTTCTTCCGACCTGCCCTGGGTACCCTTTGCTGAACATCTGTATGGTTATCGTTATGTAGAAAACGTACTGATTGACCGGCTCAAGTTTGGCACCTCTGCCGACTGGGGTTTACATCTAAAAGGCAAACTGGGCGGCAAGCTGTTTCAATACGCGGTTTCAGTGGTCAATGGCAATGGTTACAAGAATCCATCACGATCAAGAAGCATGGATTTTGAAGGCCGTATCAGCACAACACCGATAAAAAACCTGACTCTGGGTGCCGGTTATCGTCGCGGTAAACTCGGTCAGGACACAGTGGCACAAAGTGCTAACAATACTGCCAGCCGCGTGAACCTTATTGCTGCCTATCATTTTTCCATGGCAAATATCGGTATCGAATACTTTAATGCGCACAACTATTCAAAAACCGCAGTAAAAACCGGCCCAACGGATAAACAGGATGGCTACTCGGTATGGGCTTCTGTTAAACCGATGGCAAAAATGGCGGTGTTTGCCCGCTACGATTATGCCAAACCCAGTAAGGATCTTCATAGCAGCCTGAAAGACCAATACTATAATGTCGGGGTTTCCTATAAAGCACGAAAAAATGTGGATATGGCTGTTGTTTACAAACATGACAAGGTTGAGAACGGCACCATCAGCACTAGCAACGGCAGCATTGGTGGCAGCAATGAAGGAAAATACGATGAAATCGGTGTATGGACACAGGTTAAGTTCTAGGATAGTAACCAGGTACCCTTAAGGAAAGATAAGCGTGGTTGACTCCTGCGGCCAGGGATGGATTTTTACTAAACCCTGCTGCTAGCTTTTGCTGGCAGCAGGGTTTTTTGGCCTAATAAAAATAATAAACAGGAAATAATAAAGGACGCCAACATTTTATTTTTTCAGAGTCAGCTATCATCTGAATTGAGCTACCCTGACTAAGAGATACACTCAGGCTTTAAAAAATGTCCGAAATGCCAGTCACCCATGCTGATAAAACGAATAACGACCTGATAAAACGAATACGACGACCATTGCGTTCAGGTTGATGGATAAGGACTAAAACAGGACGATTTATTCACCCAGTATGTAGAGAAGGAAAGCTGATTTTTTTTGCAGCAATTTCTGATGTCAATTTCGTTCGCCCTGAAAAAAAGAGCATCCTCCATCAGGATTCCTAAAAAAATATATTCTTATATAGAGTATGCCACGGGCTTGTCCAACAACCGGATAAGATTGTGGTTCGCTTCGCTCACGATCTACCCTTATTCGTTATAAGCGATCTTCTTTGTGATGCCATACTCTCAAAATATACACATGTTTTTTGAGAATCAAAGAACGAGCAATATAATTACCAATTATTAAATCCCGTATTATTTCGGGATCAGGTGCCAGTTCAACCTCCACACCTAAATAGGGAAAAGTTTTTAATTGCGCAATTCCTTTTTTTATTGATTTGGCAATTTTTTGGGCAGCCTCAGGATTTTCTGAAGCAATGAATTCTCTTAGCCGTATTAAATCACTGATTGCTTCACGAGAATAAGATAGCTTCATATTTTAGGCGGCTTGTGCTCGTTATCTTTACCCCAGCTATCTAGCCACTCATTGACATCTTGTTCTTCAATGACTCTATTTGATTTTACTGACTCTAATGCTTCTAGTGTTTCATTCCATTTTGTTTCGTCAAGCGATTTTCGCACAAGAAACTCCTTAATTGCTTGATTAATAAGATAGTTTTTGCTTCTATCAAGCTTGTTTGCCAATTTTTCTAATGGGTTCTCAATTTCAGGTTGAAGTCTTATGCTGGTTACACCCATGGCGATACCTCTTGTATGAATACTATGTAATACATTGTAGGCTTAGGTGGGATTTATTGCAACTCTTCACCTTTAACCGCCCCTCTTTAGGATTTAAGTATAACTTGTTGAGACGAAAGGTATCCTGACACAGGGGGCTGGATTTGGCTTGTTAGCAGCTGATTTTTGATATGTAGTTGACATTCGGTAGGTTTTTAAAGTCAATGTCTTGAGTCCATACTGTAGCAGTATATTGTTTGGCAGTTGTATATATAATGCTGTCAGCCATTGGTAATTTGTACTTTAAACTAACCTTTGCAGCAGCTGTTGATATTGAGGGAGTAAGCGCTACAACTTGTCCCTTTTGGATTGCTGCAAGAGCTTGTAACAAATGATTTTCATCACTTTCTCGAAGTATTATTTTTGATATTTCATAAATACATATTGTTGGTACTACAAGCTCTTTAATTTCTTTTATAGGAACAGAGAATTTCCTTGCATTCTGACCACCTTCAAAGTATTCGAGCCACCCTGAAGTATCTACAACATTCATAACCTATCTTCTTCCCTGGTGAACGATGTATCAATACCCTTAAGAAAGCCTTCAAGTTCACCTATATCTCTTTCTGGGATAAATTCGATTCTATTTTCGTACTGAACAACCTGCATGCGTTGACCAGGTAATAGCTGCAACGAATCTCTGATTTCTTTTGGAATAACAACCTGGAATTTAGGTGACACTTTAACACTTAACATCATCAACTCTTCTATTGATTAATCACAAGTATTACGATATGCGTATCGATGCTTATTGTCAAGTGCTAACGTTCGAGTTGTGCGGGCGGCGCGTTTTATGCGAAAAAAATACGCCGCCAAAAGCTATTAAGGCAATTACAACTTCTTTGTGATCAGAGAATAATTTTAATATAAAGTCTAGCCCGAATATTTCCCGTGATTTATAACGTTTGAGTTACCCGACCTTTTTATACGCCGCGCCGTTTCACTCTGCTCTGTATAAAAAGGTCGGATTTAATGACTTGTTGAACGAAGCCGCTATCGCGGCAGAAAACCCCGGTACAGCTAAACACGTATAATTTCCTGACCCAATGTCGGGTGTTATTTACAGGTAGTGTATCATGAAAAAACCAGATGAAATTATATTTAATACGAACTATCAGCAACTGCTGA
>WFMW01000055.1 GCA_015488885.1 Gammaproteobacteria bacterium
TAATGCAACAGAGTAATTTAGTATTGTGTCAAGTATCATGTAAATAGAGTAATATGAATTCAGCAAATGAGACACTAAAAACGCTGAAATGTTTTAAAAATGGATTCTGCCATTAATGGCTTAAGCATATAAATGAAATTCAACGAAGACTCCAGAGTCAAAATTCCGACTATCCTGCACCTGATCCGGCTGGGTTATGAATACCTGTCGCTGAAAGATACAAACCGGGATATTGAAACTAATATCTTCCCTGAATTATTTAATGAAGCCATCTCCCGACTTAACCCGGATATTGAGGCAGACGATATCACACGCTTGCTGGAAGACGTCAAACTAAGCCTGGATAACGAAGATCTTGGCAAGGCTTTTTTTGAAAAACTTACCGACCAGTCCGGTGTAAAATTGCTCGATTTCAGTAACTTCAGCAATAACAGCTTCCATGTTGTCACTGAGCTGACCTATCAAAATGATGATGAAGAGTTCCGCCCGGATATTATTCTGCTGATTAATGGCATGCCACTGGTATTTATCGAGGTTAAAAAGCCCAATAACCGGGAAGGCGTACTGGCCGAACGGGCACGCATAAATACCCGCTTCCAGAACCCGAAGTTTCGACGTTTTGTGAATATTACCCAGCTCATGCTGTTTTCCAATAATATGGAGTACGACGATGAGTCGCCCCAGCCCATCGAAGGTGCATTTTACGCCAGCCCTTCCTATTATGAGCCGGTTTTCAATTACTTCCGTGAAGAAGAAACTTTCAATCTCACCGCCTTACTACGCTCGGAAGATGCCGCGATAGAAAACAGGGTACTGAAAGATAACAACCTGGAAGTGATCAAGAGCAACCCGGAATTCATCACCAATAAATCACCGGAAACACCTACCAACCGACTTTGTACCTCTTTGCTCAGCCATGAGCGACTGGCCTTTGTACTGCAATATGCCCTGGCTTATGTGCATGAAACGGATGGCATCCAGAAACACGTGATGCGCTATCCACAGTTATTTGCTACCAAAGCCATTGAGAAAAAACTGAATGAAGGCATCAGGAAGGGCATTATCTGGCACACCCAGGGTAGTGGTAAAACGGCGCTGGCTTATTACAATGTGCGCTTTTTGACCGATTATTTCCAGCAGCAGAATATCATCCCGAAATTCTACTTTATTGTGGACAGACTCGATCTACTAACCCAGGCCCATCGTGAATTTACCAGCCGTGGGCTGAATGTCCACATTATCAACTCACGGGATGAATTTGCGAAGGATATCAAAGTTACAAAGGTCATTCACAATAACACGGGCAAAGCCGAAATTACCGTGGTAAACATCCAGAAATTCAAGGACGACCCCGATGTAGTGCAAACCCGGGACTACAATATTGATATTCAGCGTATCTATTTTCTTGACGAAGTGCACCGCAGCTACAATCCCAAAGGCAGTTTTCTTGCCAACCTCAGCCAGTCTGACACCAATGCGATAAAAATTGGCCTCACCGGTACACCACTGTTGGGAGATGATTACAATTCAAGAAGCCTGTTTGGTGATTACATCCACAAATACTATTACAACGCCTCCATTGCCGACGGCTACACTCTGCGGCTGATTCGTGAAGAGATTGCCACCAACTATAAAATGGTGTTGCAGCAGGCACTGGAAGAAGTGGAAGTCAAAATGGGTGATGTAGATCGCAGGCTCATCTACGCTCATCCCAGTTTTGTTGAACCCATGCTGGATTATATCGTCACCGATTTTGAACAAAGCCGTGGAGCGATGAATGATGCCACCATTGGCGGCATGGTGATCTGTGATAGTGCTAATCAGGCTAAGCAGATAAATGAAATATTTGAATCAAAATATATGGTTCATTCCCAGATAGACGATAACAGGCTTAATTACGACCTGCCAATGGTTGCTGATGATACACCCGGTTATGCAACGCAGAAAAAACAGGCCAGTAAAGTCAGCAGTGCAGCACTCATTTTGCACGATGTTGGTACCAAAGAAATGCGCAAGGACTGGGTTGAAGATTTTAAAGCCGGGAAAATTGACCTGCTGTTTGTCTATAATATGCTGCTCACTGGTTTTGATGCCAAACGCCTGAAAAAGCTCTATCTTGGTCGGGTAATTCGCAAGCATAACCTGCTGCAGGCACTCACCCGTGTTAATCGCACCTATAAAAACTTCCGCTACGGGTATGTGGTGGACTTTGCCGATATTCGCAAGGAGTTTGATGCCACCAACCGTGCCTATTTTGATGAGCTGCAATCCGAGCTTGGCGATGAAATGGAGCATTACTCCAACCTTTTCAAATCACAGGATGAAATCAAACAGGAAATCGAACAGATAAAAGATGTGCTGTTCCGCTTTGATACGGAAAATGCCGAAATATTCTCACAGCAAATCAGCGAAATTCAGGACAGGGAAACAGTCCTTGCCCTGAAAAAAGCTTTGATCAATGCCAAAAGCCTGTACAACCTGATTCGCCTGCAAGGCGATTATGAACTACTCACTCATCTGGATTTTCAAAAACTCAACAGGCTCTATATTGAAACCAGTAACCACCTTGACCTGCTGAACCTTAAAGAAAATATCGAAAGCGGCGAAGACACAACTAATCTGCTGAATATTGCCCTGGAAGATGTGATATTCAAATTCACCAAAATCAGTGAAGAAGAACTGGTACTTGCAGACAAGCTGAAAAACACCCTGCGCCAGACACGAGAAGCCCTGGCCGGAAATTTCGATCAACAGGATCCGCAATTTATCAGCCTGAAAGAAGAGCTGGAACGGCTGTTTAAAAAGAAAAACCTCAGTGAAGTGACACAGGATGAAATGAATGAAAACATTGATGTATTAAAACGATGATTTTTATTGGTGGCAAAATAATAATGTTTATGAAAATGAAAAGAACCCTGGCAGTACTACAGAACAAGATTAGGATACCGGCTTGGAGGAACTTATGCATACACCAATAAATGATGACAATGTGGACCATAATTATCTTCTAAGTGTATTAGAGAAAACTCGTCAGAAATTGCTAGATCATACGAGGAGAAATCGGCTATTAAATTATAAAGAAACAGGTCGAGATATAGCTATTATTGATGAAATGGCGAACCTAGTATATGAGGATTTAGTAGTAAACAGTAATAGATTTTATTTTGACTGCTTTGATGAAGATGATCAAGGTGCAGAGGAAGATGATCTATTTACTAATAATGAACCTACTAGAATATTACCTAGATCTCAGACCTCCAGAAGCAATGTCGATGAACGCTACAGAGATGATAGATTACAAACGCCTTTTTCTGAAAAAGAGTTAGAGCGTCGTTTACGTCGATTATATTCTGAGCATAGAACACTTGTAGCGGAAACAGGAGCTAATAGCCTTTTTATTGCAATGGGGTTTCTTGAATGGTCTGATTCTGAAGATGAGCCAAGACCGATGCGCTCACCGTTAGTACTAGTTCCCGTGCGTTTACATCGAGAAGGAACGGTAGGGCAAGCACAATATTCTTTAACTTTTGATGATGGAGCTTTGGATTCTAACTATTCATTAATCGAAAAGATTAAAAATAATTTTGATTTGAATCTACCAAATCTAAAGGAAGAGGAAAAACCTGAGGACTATTGGGAACGCGTCAGTGCTGCAATAGTACGACGTCAAGAAGCCGGTTGGAACGTTGTGCATGAGATGGCATTGGGGCTTTTTAAATTAGAAGAAGCATTAGAGCGCTTTTGGTCACAGAATATTCAACCGTTGTATCCAGATAGAGCTCGAAGCATCCTAAGTGTAAAAATGATTGCAATACTTGTTCAAAAGAGACCAACAAATAAAGAAGACTGGTTTAATATGATACCTACAGATCTTAGGCAGTCTATACATCCTGACGAAGGCGAGTTCAGGCAGGATGTATTCGAAATTATCGATGAATATGAAGTTATTTGAGTATAAATAAAAATAGATCTGTAAATTTCTTTCTGTGTAACCGTATAACAGTTGCATGCATCAGTATACTAATTGTCTTTTAATTGTGTTGTGTGAAATATGATGAATCTATTATTTGATTTGAAAATATGGCGTCCCCGACAGGATTCGAACCTGTAACCTACGCCTTAGGAGGGCATTGCGCTATCCAGTTGTGCCACGGGGACTTAGGGCGTGTATGTTAATCACATTGCTGAAACGAAGGGGGCTATTGATAAAGTATTAAGTTGAAATTAAACCATCCGAATGAGACGTCCAATAAGAATAGAATATGAACAATGCGTATTACCATGTCATGAATCGTGGCCAGGGCGGGAAGCTATTGTGTGCGGTCAACAGCATAAGCCATAATTAAATAGAGTGACTGGCTACTTCCTGAGCTCATAAATGGCCAGGTGACGGTGGAACAGGTCAAGGTTTTAATCACTCAGTCAGGAAAATAATGATTATTTGTTATACAATCAATCCAATAACATTATCTTGAAATCAGGCATGATTAAATAAAATGGCCAGTTCTGAGCAATTAAAGGCATTACTTAAATCCCATGTGTCCGGGGACAGGGAACGTTTCTTGTCCATCGCCTTGCAGGTGGCAGCGCATGAGGCGCGCATCGGGCATGGCAAGCTGGCATTAGAGCTCAGAGATATTGTCGAGAAAGCACAAAAACAGTCTAAAACGGTTACGCCTGTCTCTATATCAAAGGGCTTCAAGGATGTTACTGGTCTGCTGTATGCTACAACACCACAGGTACGGTTGGTTGATCTGGTTATGGCGGATGATGTTAAAGGTAAACTCACTCGTGTCATTCGAGAGCAGCGTCACCTGGATAAGCTCAGGAATCATGGGCTGGTGCCACGTCGGAAACTGTTGCTGGTTGGTCCACCCGGTACTGGCAAGACATTTACTGCCTCTGTTTTGGCTGGTGAGCTGGGCTACCCATTATTTCAGGTGCGACTGGATGCAGTCATAACGAAATTTATGGGAGAGTCTGCGGCAAAATTGCGGCAGGTATTCGATGCAATACATGAGGTGCGTGGTGTTTATTTCTTTGATGAGTTTGATGCTCTGGGAACGCAGCGAGCCTCGCTAAATGATGTCGGTGAGGCCAGACGTATTCTGAACAGCTTTTTGCAGATGCTAGAACAGGATGATTCAAATAGCGTTATTGTCTGTGCGACTAATCATGCTCAGTTACTCGATTATGCGCTGTTCAGACGATTTGATGATATTATTAAATACAGCTTACCGGGCAAGGATGAGATAGTTGCCTTGTTCAAAAGGCGACTTGTTCCTTATGTTGCCAGGAGATTCTCATGGAACACTCTGGCTGAGAAAGCAAAAGGCCTTAGCAGTGCGGAAGTGACACTGGCTGCACAGGATGCGATTAAAGACCTGCTTATTCATGAGCATGAATTTATCACCCTGGATATGGCATTAACCGCCATTGATGATCGTCGTGGCATGAGCTATGAAATGCACCAATAAGGAGATGTGGTGGCTGATAATAAGGATATAAAACCTCACTTTTATCTCGGCTCTACCGGTAAACCCGAAGCCTATACATCACCATCTACCGGTGGTGGTTCCCATGCGGAGATTCCTGAGCGTAACCGACAACAACATGCCATTGAACTTGTTGGACAGTTGCGCGAAGTTGAGCAACAACAAACCGAGCTTCACCGTAAGGCTGAAGCGTATGAATTGCAATCAGCTATTGGTATTCAGGTAGAATTTGAAAGTTTTCCGGGAATTGAACTTGCTGTAGAAAGTCTGGCGGATGCACGGCAAAAAATCGAATTGCTCAATGTTATTCACCGTGAAGATAAAACATTTGCCACAATATTTGTGCCTGAAGGCAAATTATCCGCTATCGAAAAAAAGCTTCAGGATTATCTGGAAGAAAAAAAGGATGGCATCGGCCGGCCAAGAGATAATCGAAAACTTGTTGATGCGATACAGGCTTTTCGTGTCGCAGCGCTGGAAGCGCTTTGGACAGATGAGCCTGATCTACTACCCAGAGATGCAGAAGAGACTTTTTGGTGGGAGGTATGGTTGCCTGTTCGTGGGAATAGACAAGCCGTCATCCATGATTTTAGTCGCATTGCAGAAATTAGTGGAATAGAAGTTTCTGGGCAGAAGCTGAAGTTTCCGGAATGTACCGTGTTGCTGGCAAAAGGAAATAAGCAACAATTTTCTCAAAGTGGTTTGCTGTTAAACAGTGTTTCAGAATTACGCAAGGCAAAAGAGACTGCAGCTTTTTTTGATGTGATGACTCCTGAAGAACAGATTAAATGGGCTGACGATTTAAGAGGTAGATTGGTGCAGTCTCAGGGTGACAAGCAAATTCCATATGTCACTATTCTTGATACAGGTGTGAATATCGCGCACCCATTGCTCGAACCTTTTATTCAAGCTACTGATCAGTTTACGCTGGATGAAGACTGGACGGGTGCTGATGACCATGGTCATGGCACCGGCATGGCTGGTCTCACTGCCTGGGGTGATCTGGTAACCTCCCTTGAAGTTACTACGGCAGTCGAGGTTAATCATCTTCTGGAATCAGTAAAAGTCCTACGATACTCACATGACAATGAAGGTAAACATCCTGGTGTTGTGACGGCCAATGGTGTCGCTATGCCCGAAATTTCATATCCACAGCGAACCCGTGTGTTCACTATGGCGCTTTCCGCAACTGACACAAGGGATAGAGGAAGACCATCTGCCTGGTCAGCAGCTATAGACAGCCTTGCAGTTGATTATTTAGGTGAGAACCAGATGCCACGGTTATTTACTATATCCGCAGGTAATACGGATGGAAATCTTACCAGAATGGCAGATTATCCAGGATACAATCTTCTACAGGATATACATGACCCAGGGCAGTCATGGAATGCGCTGACTGTGGGAGCCTATACTAATAAAGTAAATATCACCGAGGATGACTGTGATGAATATAGTCCTCTGGCACCAATGGGTGGTATTTCTCCATTCAGTAGCACATCAGCTACCTGGCATTCATCTACTCCTTTGAAACCTGAAGTAGTATTTGAAGGTGGCAATGTTGGTAAAGATATTAATGGTTGTGCTTCGATACCAAGTTTAAGCCTTTTAAGTACACATCATGCGTTAACAGATCGTTTATTTTCTACTTTTCATGCAACCAGTGCAGCGACGGCTTTAGCAGGTCGCTTTGCAGCAACGATTTATGCGCAATATCCCGATCTGTGGCCGGAAACGGTTAGAGCATTGATGGTTCATTCTGCTGAGTGGACAGAATCAATGAAAGAGCAGTTTAAACATGGCACCACGCCAAGACAACAAGCTCAGCATCGGGTTCGGTGTGTTGGTTTTGGTGTGCCTGATCTGGATAAAGCGCTTTGGAGTGTCGATAATTCACTTTCACTAATCGTTGAAGACAGTTTGCAACCCTTTGATAAGCAGAGCGGAAAAGTGACAACGCGCGATATGCATCTTCACGATTTGCCCTGGCCAAAAGAAGTGTTGCAGCAACTTGGTGAAACAGAAGTTGAGATGACCATTACGCTGTCATATTTTATTGAGCCAAACCCTTCAAGTCGTGTTGTTACTGGTAAGTATAGTTATCAGAGCCATGGCTTACGCTTTGATGTGAAACGACAACTTGAATCCCCTGATGATTTCAGAAAAAGAGTTAATCGACAGGCGCGTGATGTAGAAGACGACGCAGCGGGAGCTCCAACAGATCCTGATTGGCTCCTTGGTTCTCGGTTTCGGCATAAAGGATCTATTCATAAAGATGTTTGGCGTGGTAAAGCCGTTCAGCTTGCAGAACGTGGTCAAATTGCTGTCTATCCAGCAATGGGATGGTGGCGGACACGTACAGCACTGGAACGCTACAACAAGTTAGCGAGATATGCTTTAGTTGTTTCAATATCTGTTCCAGATGTTGATGTAGATATCTATACTGAAATATCTTCACAAATTGAGGCGGCTACTGTTATTGAAATATAAGCCTTGACCTTATATAAGAAGTGACGCAAATCATATCGCCATGGGTGCAATTTGCGCTGGATTTGCAAGATGGTATTTGAGCCGGATCATGACCCCGTTCCGTACTTTCCTGATGGTGGTATTGATTGGGCGCAGGTAACGCGAGTAACAATTGTTTTTATTGGAGATTATCATGACTGAACAAACAACATCTTTTCAGCCAGACTGGATTTCTCCACCTGGTGATACCATTGCCGATTTGCTTGAAGAAAAAGGCTGGAGTCAGGCCGAGTTTGCCCAGCGTTGCGGTTACACCACCAAACATGCCAGTTTGTTGATTAATGGCAAAGCCTCTATAACAGAAGATACTGCTCTTAAATTAGAGCGTGTATTGGGTAGTAGCGCCCGTTTCTGGCTGGTACGTGAAGCGCAGTACCGTGAGACAGTCGCAAGACAGAAGGAATTTAATGCACTGGAAGCGCAGGCGGGTTGGCTAAAACAGCTACCAATGGCCGATATGCTTAAATTTGGCTGGATAAAAAAGTTTTCACATAAGGGTCAACAGGTCGCTGAATGTTTGCAGTATTTTGGTGTGTCATCAGTTGATATCTGGCAGAAGCGTTATGCGGAACCTGTTGCTGCATTTAAGGCTTCTAATAAGTTTGAAAAAGATGGTGCAGCGGTGTCTGCCTGGTTGCGTCAGGGAGAACGGTGCGCCGATGAAATTGCCTGTGAGCCATACGATAAAGAACGATTTAGGCAGGTTTTATCTGAGCTACGCGCTTTGACCAATGAAACGGAACCAGACGTATTTGTAATCGCACTCGTTGAAGCATGTTCTCAAGCGGGTGTTGCCGTGGTATTTGCCCCTACGCCAAAAGGCTGCCCGATCAGTGGTGCAACACGCTGGCTTTCTGCTGATAAGGCTTTGCTTATGTTAAGCCTTCGTCATGCGACGAACGATCACTTATGGTTTGCATTTTTCCATGAGGCTGGTCATTTGTTGCTTCACGGTAAGAAAATGGTTTTTTTGGAAACAAAAGGTCTGGATGATGAGCATGAGCAACAAGCGGATAAATTTGCTCGTGATTTACTAATCCCTTCAGCTCATGCAGTACAATTACCTTTTTTAGATAAAACTTACGCTGCTGTGAAGCAATTTGCTGAAGAAATTGGTGTGGCTCCCGCTATCGTAGTGGGTCGAATGCAAAAAGAAGGCTATCTGACATGGAATTTATTGAACAAGTGCAAGGTGCGATATAAATGGAATCATTAGGCAGGATTTATCAATCTGATAAATCACATGATTATTGCGTACGAGCTGTTAAAACAACTGCTCAGGTATCGTCTCACCTTTATCGTTATCCCCACCCACATCATTAGCGTTCATCACTGAACGGCTCTTTTTCACTTTTGGGGCATTTTCCTTTCTGAATATTTCAAATATTGTATCAGTATCTTTATCCGTCGCCGCTTCACCTGTTTTGGCATTAATTTTTACCGTCACCAGCCCATCGGGGCGTGGCAGTTGTTTTTCAGGTTTGCCCTGTAGTGCGACGCGCATAAAATCGATCCATATCGGCAATGCGGCTCGTGAACCGGTTTCGTGACTACCCAGCGGTTTGAGTTGATCAAAGCCCACCCATACATTGGTGACGATATCTGGATTATAACCATTAAACCAGGCATCTCGCTGGTCATTGGTAGTGCCTGTTTTACCCGCAAGATCCTTGCGTCCCAGCACCAGCGCCCGCCGCCCGGTTCCTCTGAGAATAACATCCTGCAAAATAGAATTCATTTGAAAAGCAAGCCGTGGTTCCAGTGTACGCTTTGCCTGTTTTGGTAGTTTTGCCAATGTTTCATTGTCTATTAACGAACCAGCAGATGAAAGTGAACGTTTTTTCAGTAAACACCCCGGGCAGGCGACCACAGGATCTGCATCATAGAGCGTATTACCATTGTAATCTTCAATTTTCTGAATAATATAGGGTTTAATTAAAAAACCGCCATTGGCAAAAACAGAAAAAGCTCGTGACATCTGTAAAGGACTGACTTCACAACTACCTAAAGCAAGCGATAAATCATGCGGTAATTCACTGCTTTTAAAGCCAAATTTTTTGGCAAAATTAATCGCATAACTAACCTTTATGGCACGTAAGATTCGAATCGAAACCAGATTCCGTGATGTATACAGGGCTTTTCTTAATCGTGTCGGCCCAAAAACCTTACCGCTATAATTTTCTGGTCGCCAGTCACCTTCCAGAGCAGCATCTTTAAATACCACAGGCGCATCATTAATTAATGTGGCTGGGGTAAAGGATTTGGCTAACGCAGCTGAATAAATGACAGGTTTAAAGCCTGAACCGGGTTGTCGTCTGGCCTGTGTTACCCGATTAAATTTGCTGTGCTGAAAATCAAACCCACCAACTAATGCATTAATCGCCCCCGTGTTTGGATTAACTGAAACCAGCGCCCCCTGCACAGCAGGTATTTGCGCCAGCACCCAGTTACCTGCTGATTTTTGGTCAACCCAGATGACATCGCCCGGCTTGATTACTGCTGAAACTTTTTTTAATTTTGGCCCCATACGATTAACACTGATATATCGTCTGGCCCAACGTAAACCATCCCAGAACAGAGGAACTTTTTCACCACTTTTTAGCATAACTATAGCGGCCGGTTTTTGTACCGGCTCAGTTTTATGGTCTTTTTCTGCTTTTTTGGAAATGACTGCTGTATCATCAATTTTAAGTACCAGCGCCGGTTTGAAGCGTCCATAATCGTCATCATTTTTTAGTATATCTGGCAGCGCTGCTTCCGGCAGATTGCTGATATCAACATGGCGTACAACACCTCGGTAACCATGACGTTTATCATAATTAACCAGTCCATTCCATAAGCTATCATTGGCGGCAATCTGCAAACGTTTTTTAAGCGTTGTATAAACACGCAGGCCTTTTGAATAAGCATGCTTACCGAATTGTTTGACTATTTCAGCACGAATCATTTCATCAACATAGGGGGCATGTAGCGTAATCTGGCTACGATGCCTGCTTGCTGTAACTGGCTGACTTTCTGCCTGCTTGAATTCATCGGTATTAATATAGCCCAGATAGTGCATCCGCGTCAGTACATAGTTACGACGAATAATAGCGCGCTCAGGATTAACAACCGGATTATAGCTGGATGGTGCTTTGGGTAAACCGGCAATCATTGCCGTTTGCGCCAGCGTTAAATCTTCAAGCTTCGCACCATAATAAACCTGTGCAGCAGCGGCAACACCATAAGCGCGTACTCCCAGATAAATTTTATTCAGATACAGTTCAAGAATTTTTCTTTTAGTGAGTTCGTGTTCAATTTTCAAAGCCAGCAAAATTTCATTGATTTTACGTAAATAGGTCTTTTTATTACTCAGGTAAAAGTTACGCGCCAGTTGCATGGTAATAGTGCTACCTCCCTGACCACGTTTACCGGTGCGGATCAAATTCAGTGCAGCACGTAATATACCCTGATAATCCACCCCCGGATGATGATAAAAACGATCATCTTCGGCCGATAGAAAGGCCTGTTGCATACGCAATGGTATTTCATCCAGCCGTTTCGGCGTACGTCTTTTCTCCCCAAATTCTCCCATTAAGGCACCTTCACTGCTATATATACGTAAAGGAACCTGTAGCTGAACATCACTCAAACCTTCGATAGAAGGTAATTTAGGATTGAGATAGAGATACCCGCCAACGATTATGGCACCAGAAGTTATCGATAAAATAATAAAAAGAATAAAACCAGCTTTAATCAGTCGCACTGTTCCATTACCTGTGATAGATGGGTGAAGGAAGAAATTAAATAAGGGAATCTCTGAATAAGTCTGGATACAGCAGATTGAGAGCTAGAATTTTTCAGCGCAAGGCACCAGGTCATTGTAATAGTTATTCTATTGCAATGACCTGGCAACGCAGCGATGAGGAATGCTGGACTCAAGATGCGGATTCACGACTTGTTCAGAGGTTCCTAAGTATAAAACTTTAACATCAATTAAGCGACTTCGATTAGACACTTCGATTAGAACAGCCGCGATGAGTCTGTAGACTTTAACAAATATCTGACATTCTTGAATATTTATCGTTTTTTTATCTCACATATCGCTATAATCTAGTGCAAAAACCATAATATATTCTATAAAGTATAAAAATAACATAACTGTTCAGCATACACTGAAGACACGCAGCAACAGTATTGCCAGATAGTTACTAAATTATAATGTATCAGGGGAAATAATACTGTGCCTTTGTTTAAGCGCAAAAAACCGGCCATTCTGGGTCTGGACATCAGCTCAACCTCGGTTAAACTCCTGGAGTTGGCAAAAGATAGCGATGGCTACCGGGTTCAAAGCCTTGCCATAGAACCCTTGCCGGATAATGCCATTGTCGATAAAAACATTCAGGATATTGAAGCCGTTGGTGAAACCATTCATAAAGCCGTTAAACGCTCTGGTACAAAACTCAAAAATGCTGCCGTTGCCGTTACCGGCTCAGCGGTCATTACCAAAATTATTACCATGCCTGCCGACCTGAGTGATGGCGAACTGGAAACCCAGATTGAACTGGAAGCCGATCAATACATTCCTTACCCACTTGAAGAAATCAATCTTGACTTTGAAAAACTGGGGCCGACAAAAAGCAACCCGGAAACCATCGATGTTTTACTGGCTGCTTCACGTAGCGAAAACATTGAGCTACGCTCTGCGGCCTTATCTCTTGGGGGGTTACAGGCTAAAATTGTTGATGTTGAAGCGTATACAATCGAAAATTCTGCTACCCTGATAAATGGTCAGTCAGATACCGACAACAAAAACAGAGTAATGGCTATCGTTGATATTGGCGCAACCATGACCAGCCTGAATATTGTGGAAAATAACCATCTTATTTACACCCGTGAGCAAAGTTTTGGTGGTAAACAGCTAACTGAAGAAATTATGCGCCGCTATGGCCTTGCCTACGATGAAGCCGGTAGATTAAAAAAAGAAGGCGGACTGCCCGATAACTATATACCGGAAGTGCTCGAACCATTTAAAGAAACCATTGCCCAGCAGGTCAGTCGTTTTTTACAGTTCTTTTATACCTCAGGTCAGCATAATTCGGTTGATTTAATTGCCCTTGCCGGTGGCTGCGCCTCGATTCCCGGTATTGATGAACTCATCGAATCGCAACTTGACACGCCCACGGTAATAGCAAACCCGTTTGCAAAAATGTCTTTATCATCAAAAGTGAACCCCCAGGCTTTAAGTAATGATGCCCCATCATTAATGATTGCCTGCGGTCTGGCCATGAGGAGTTTTGACTAATGGCGCATATCAATCTCCTGCCCTGGCGCGAAGAACAACGCAAAGAGCAAACTCGTCAGTTTGTAACCATGGCCGTGTTATCGGTTATTCTTACAGCCATGATTATTGTGTTGATACATACCGTTTTCAACAAACAGATAGCCTTTCAGAATGCGCGTAATCAACTTTTACAGAATCAGATAAAGACGCTGGATGCATCACTCAAACAAATTGCAGATCTGGAAGAAACCCGTGATCAGTTGCTCTCACGCATGGATATCATTCAGTCATTACAACAAAAACGTCCACAGATTGTCCATTTATTTGATGATTTTGTACGTACAGTGCCTGATGGCATTTACCTTACCAGTATTAAACAGAATGGTAATGAACTAACTATAAAAGGCGTGGCAGAATCCAATGGCCGGGTGTCTGCTTATATGCGAAATATTGATGCCTCCGCGTGGATGTCCACACCTAAATTACAGGTTATTGAAACCCGCAAAGGCACCTTGCACAGCAGTAATTTCACCCTGACCACTTCACAGATATTCCCCGATGATAAAAACAATAAGGGAGAGAGCAAAAAATGAATCTCTCGGAAATACAACTTGAAGACCTTGATATCGAGGATCTGAAAAAGATTGGTAGTGCCCCGACTGCGGTTAAAGCCGTTATTATTGTTTTACTCTGTATTCTGGTTGCTGTTGCGGGTTATTTTCTGGATATTACTGATCAAATAAACAAATTAAAATCAGTGACGGCACAGGAGCAGGTATTACGTAATAAATTTATGGGCAAACAGGCAAAAGCCGCTAATCTTGATGCTTATAAACAGCAACTAAAAGAAATGCGCACCTCGTTCGGGGTTTTATTACGCCAGTTACCCAATCAGACAGAAATCGAAACCTTACTCACTGACATTTCTCAGACTGGTATTTCCAGTGGGCTGGATATCGACTATTTTAAACCCGTTGGTTTACGGCCCAAAGAATTTTATTCTGAATACCCGATTAAATTAAAAGTCACCGGCCATTTCCATCAATTCGGCCAGTTCATCAGTGGTGTTGCCGCTTTACCACGTATTGTTACCATACAGGACATTTCCATCAAACCAGCGCAACCAAAAAAGGATACCGGCAACACCGGTGGTGGTAAATTAACCATGGAAGTTACCGCTGTCACCTATCAGTATCTGGATGAAAAAGCACAGGGAGCCAAAAAATGATAACGTCTATGCGCCCTGTTTTATTGAAACAAAGCTTCAAACATGATTTATTCAAGCGCAGCTCTTTGACGCAGGTTTTACTGCTTGTCGGCAGCCTGCTGTTATCTGCCTGCAGCCAGGACATGACTGATCTGCATACTTTTATTGAGCAGACAAAATCTTCTCATGTTGGTAGCGTAAAACCCATCCCTCAGTTTAAACCCTATGAAAGCTTTACTTATTCTGCTGCCAATCTGCGTGATCCATTTGTGGCAGACATCAACCTGGAGCAGAAACAAAAAACGGCTAATGCTTTACACCCAAATTCAGGACGACCCAGAGAAATTCTGGAAAACTTCCCGCTGGACTCGCTAAGTATGGTCGGAACACTGCAACAAAAAGATCAACGATGGGCATTAATTAAGGATCCACAAAATGTTGTCCACAATGTACAGGTGGGTAATTATCTGGGACAGAATGAAGGCCGCATCACCAACATTAATGATACCTCTGTCAGTCTGGTAGAAATTATACCTGATGGTATTGGTGGATATATAGAAAGAGATGCATCCATCGGCATGGGCGATAAAGACGAAAAATAAATCGTAAGCAACGATTCAATACAGCGATAAAAAAATCGGGTACAAAAGATATGCAAACAATAATAACAGAAACATTTAAAAGTGGACGCAATATGTTATTGACAAAAAAATTATTTAATCGGCCATTAACTGTACTGGTACAGCTTGGCCTGGTATGCGTTCTCCTAACAGGTAATACAGCACACGCCGCCACCAATACTATTAAAAATGTACAGTACTCAAACCTGCCGGGCAACCGATTACAAATAGCACTCGAACTAAGCGAAAAAGCCGTCACCCCATTAAGTTTCACGATTGACAAACCCGCCCGCATTGCCTTTGATTTTCTCAACACAGCAAGCAGTCTGCCAAAACGTGCCCAACCTGTTGGCATAGGTGTCCTGCAATCCATGACCACTTTATCCACAAAAACCAAAACACGCGTTATCCTGAATGTCACTGAAGTTGTTCCTTATCAGATAACCACACAGGGTAAAAAAGTTTTAATCACCCTGGGTAGCGAAGCCAATAGCGCAGTATTTGCCAATGCCAATGCCAATTCCACAAACATCAATAAATTAGCATCAAGTGATGACCGCAACCGTTATACCGACCGCTTACACGGTGTTGATAAAGTAGATTTTCGCCGCGGTAATAAAGGTGAGGGCCAGGTGATTGTCCACCTGACTGATGCGCATATCCCCATGGATATCAGCGAAGAATTTGGCAAGGTCATCGTTAAATTTATTGGCGCTAAACTTCCGCAAAAGCTCCACGAAAAACTCGATGTTGTCGATTTTGCCACCCCGGTTAAATCGATCAGAAGTTATCAACAGGGTAATAACGTTATTGTTGCTATTACACCCTTAAATAATCATTCTGAACATATAGCCTACCAGACCAATAAAACAGTCACGATTGAGTTTAAATCGATCAGTAAAAAACAACTTGAAGAAGCCAGAAAAGATAAATTTGGTTACACAGGAGAACGTCTGTCGTTAAACTTTCAGGATATACCGGTACGGGCAGTGTTACAGTTAATTGCCGATTTCACCAAACTGAATGTCGTGGTCAGTGACTCGGTAAAAGGCAACCTTACCTTACGACTGAAAAATGTTCCCTGGGATCAGGCACTGGATATTATCCTCAAAGCTAAAGGTTTATCCAAACGCCGTTCCGGCACCGTATTGCTCATTGCACCCAGTGAAGAAATTGCCGCACAGGAAAAAGTTGACCTTGAAGCACAACGTTCAATAACCGAACTCGAACCCATACGCAGCGCTGTATTCACCATTAACTTTGCCAAAGCCGCTGACCTTGCCTCGCTGATTACCGGTGATAATGCTGATTCAGGCAGCACGGATAACAGCAACGCGAGCTCCGCAACGGATAATACCGGTACCCCGGCAGCAGGCAGTGGCATATTAAGCTCACGCGGCAGTGTTATTGTTGATCAACGCACCAATACGCTGATTGTAAAAGACACCGAAAAAGTAATCAGTGAAGTTCGCCGCCTGCTTAAACAACTGGATATTCCGGTTCGTCAGGTGATGGTTTCATCCAGAATTGTTATTGCCACTGACCAGTTCACCAAGGAACTTGGTGCCCGCTTTGGTGTGACCCGGGTAGGAACAAACTCCAATGGTTTTAATACCACCAGTGGTAGCTTTAAAGCCACCGACAGCATCACCAACAGCGGCCTGCAGAACATTGCAAACAATGGCCATCCGCAACCTTTTAGTATTCCTACTGGCGTGAACGCCACGAATCGACTCAATGTTAACCTTGGTGTAGCGGGTGCTACGGCTGGCAGGATTGCTTTCTCCATTTTGAGCGGTGGCTCACTTATCGACCTGGAAATCTCCGCCTTACAGGCTGAAAATCAGGGGCAGATTATTTCCAGCCCACGGGTTATCACTGCTGATCGGCATAAGGCACACATTGAGCAAGGCGTTGAAATACCCTATTTATCTGCTTCATCCAGCGGTGCCACACAGGTTCAGTTCAAAAAAGCGGTATTAAGCATCGAAGTCACCCCGCAAATTACCCCGGATGACCGCGTTATTATGGATCTGGCCGTCAATAAAGATTCCGTTGGACAGATTTTTTCCGGTATTCCCAGTGTCGATACCCGTGAGGTAAGCACACAGGTACTGGTGAATAATGGTGATACCGTGGTATTGGGCGGCATCTATGAACAAATCAAACGCAATGAGGTTGATAAAGTTCCCTTCTTCGGTGATATACCGGTACTGGGCTATTTGTTCCGTCACACACTCAAAGGTGACGAAAGACGCGAACTGCTTATTTTTGTTACCCCGAAAATTCTTAAAGACACACTGTCACTTTCAAATAAATAAACGGCTATTCACATGCTAAACAAAAATTTACTCGTCAGCTTAATTTCAGGCCTTATGCTGTCCACGTTAAGTGGCTGTGGTGGTGGCCCTGCTGCATTCCAAACACCTGATACATCATCGGTGCCAACAAATAACGGTGTGGTTGCGCTAAAAAACTTTTCTATTCTGGCTTCTGAGCCACAACCCACAGTCATTGACCCGACAACGGGAGTATTTACTCAGACCAGTGTTACCATGACAGCAAATATTGCTGATCGGCGTGATATTACCCTGAGCGATGCCCATACCGTCTATTTCAGAGCCGAATACGGCGTCTTTGATACAGACCATTGTGTTACCACAAAAGGTAAATGTTCTGTCACCTGGACAGCCACCAAACGTCCGGTTACAGGTGGCCCAGGCTCGGATCTGAAAGTCACCATTATTGCCTATACCACGGGTGAAGAATCCTTTACTGACAAAAATGGCAATTTTATTTACGATGACGCAGACGGTAATACCTTCGATGACCAGGAAGAACCCTATGTCGATGCCAACGAAAATAAGGTCTACGATACAGGCGAAGAAATTGTTGATACTGTTAATGGTAATGATCTGACCGGTAAAAATGGTGTCCATGATATTGCTGATGGCTTTTTTAATGGTTCAGGCTGCCAGCATTCCTCATTATGTAGTCAGACCGTTATTAACAATGCCACCATCTGGACTAAAAATGTCTTGAAAATAGATGGCCCATGATGAGCCATCAGCAGCACTCTGATGATTTATTTGCTATCCTAGGCGGCCTGTATTATTTAAATAGCAGACCGCTTTTTTTATGCATAAAACCAGTCTATTTCTGATCGGCCCCATGGGCACAGGAAAAACCACCATCGGTCGCCAGCTTGCGCGTCGGCTGGAGATGGATTTTTATGATAGCGATCGTGTCATTGAAGAACGCACCGGGGTGGATATACCGCTTATCTTCGAGAAAGAAGGTGAAGCCGGGTTCAGACAGCGTGAACAGGCGGTTATTGATGAACTCACTCAAAAGCAAAAGATTATACTGGCAACCGGTGGTGGCGCCGTGCTGGCAGAGATAAACCGTCAGCACCTGAAAAATCGCGGTACAGTTATTTACCTGAAAAGCACACTGAATACGCTGATTAAACGTACCCGTAAAGATAAAAATCGCCCCCTGCTGCATGCCGGGGAACCAGCCGAAGTCATTCTGCGACGCCTGCTTGAACAGCGTGACCCGCTGTATCAGCAAACTGCTGATATTGTTATTAAAACCGTAAATAACTCGATTCACAACGTTATTCACGCTATTATTAGCCACCTTGATAACCCATTGCGATAACCCATAGCTATAACCTCAGAGAAACCCCGATGCTTACACTCAAGGTCGAACTCGGCGCACGCAGCTACCCGATTTATATCGGTAAACAGCTGCTCGGTGATGCTGAGCTATTGCACCCGTATATTTATGGCAACAGCGCTGTTATTGTCAGCAATGAAACTGTCGCCCCGCTGTACCTGCAACAGGTCGAAACCATGTTAAGCGGTATCCGGCATACCGCCGTTATTCTTCCCGATGGCGAAAAATATAAAAACCTTGATATCCTCAACCGCATCTACACCGCCATGCTGGAAAATCATCTGGATAGAAATACCACCGTGATTGCGCTGGGCGGTGGCGTGGTCGGTGATATGGCCGGTTTTGCAGCGGCCAGTTACCAGCGTGGCGTTGGTTTTATTCAAATTCCGACCACCCTGCTGTCGCAGGTAGACTCATCCGTCGGCGGTAAAACCGGCGTTAACCATGCGCTGGGTAAAAATATGATCGGGGCTTTTTACCAGCCCCGGGCCGTGATTGCCGATATTCACACACTCCACACCCTGCCCGACCGCGAACTCAGCGCGGGTCTTGCGGAAATCATCAAATACGGTTTAATCGGTAATGCAGACTTTTTCAGCTGGCTGGAACAGAATATGCACGCACTGCTGGCAAAAGATGAAGCCGCTTTAAGTTATGCCATTGAAGTTTCCTGCCAGACAAAAGCCGACATCGTTGCCGCCGATGAACGTGAAAGCGGCAAGCGCGCCCTGCTGAATCTGGGCCATACCTTTGGCCATGCCATTGAAAATGCCATGGGCTATGGGCAGTGGTTGCATGGTGAAGCCATTGCCGTTGGCATGGCCATGGCCGCGACCATGTCAGCACAGATGCATACGCTGAGTCAGGCCGATGTGCAGCGCATTGATAACCTGCTTGCCCGGGCCAACCTGCCCACGCGGCCACCGGCAGACATCAGCAGCGAGCAGTTTCTGTCCCTTATGTCGGTGGATAAAAAAGTTATCGATGGTGTTTTGCGACTGGTGTTACTCCACGGTATCGGCAACGCGGTTGTCAGCAGCGATTACACCCCGGCGCAGTTGCTTGATGCCATCAACACAACAGCAAAAAATTCTGCTGAACCGGCTATGCATAACAGTCAACAAGACAATCGTCATAAAGATCACGATCATGCATAACAGCCGTTATACCAGCCGTCTGGTCAACTACGCCTGCCACGATACCGCCAGTCGCGGTCGCAAATATACCGAACAGTACCCCAGCTATCGCAATGAATACCAGCGTGATCGTGACCGGATTATTCACTCGGCAGCTTTTCGGCGGCTGGAATACAAAACCCAGGTATTCGTTAACCACGAAGGCGACCTGTTTCGCACCCGCCTGACCCACTCACTCGAAGTCGCCCAGATTGCACGCAGCATTGCCCGCGAACTGGGCTTACACGAAGATTTAACCGAAGCCATTGCGCTGGCGCACGATCTCGGCCACACCCCATTTGGCCATGCCGGGCAAAGCGCGCTGAATAGCAGTATGGAAAAATTTGGCGGCTTTGAGCATAACCTGCAATCGTTACGCGTCGTCGATAAACTGGAGCAGAAATATGCCGATTTTGATGGCCTTAATCTCAGCTTCGAAACCCGGGAAGGCATTCTCAAACATTGCAGCAGGCCTAATGCAAAAAAACTCGGCGCAGTCGGCCAGCGTTTTCTCGACGGCACTCAGCCGACGCTGGAAGCCCAGCTCACCGATTATTCGGACGAAATTGCCTATAACAACCACGATATCGATGATGGCCTGCGCTATGGCCTGATAAAAATTGAACAACTGTTAACTATCGAATTATTTCGCCGCCAGTATGATGCCGTCAATAAACTTTATTCGGGGCTGAACCAGAAACAGCTGATTCATGAAATCATCCGCCGCATGATTAATGTGATGGTCGTCGATCTGATTCAGACCTCTGTCGATAAACTCGACCACACCACCCTCAACAGCGTCGATGATGTACGTCAGCAGCCGCAACGTCTTATTGCTTTCAGCGAGCCGATGAAGGCCAGAAAACTCGAACTGAAACAGTTTTTACGCAGCCAGCTTTATCAGCATTACCGTGTTCATCGCATGACCCGGAAAGCCACCGCCGTGGTGCAGGCCCTGTTTGAAGCGTTTATGAATGACCCGAAAATTCTGCCGCCCGAAGCGCGTGAACACTGTCAGCAGCTGGCCATCAGACAGCCGCAGACAGGTATCGCCCGGGGTATTGCCGATTATATTGCGGGGATGACAGATCGATACGCCATCGTTGAATACGAACGTATCTTCAACCCCGGACAATTATCTTTTGTCAACCTGATTCCCTGATCCGCATTGAAGTCATCGTATGGCAGGGCGCATTCCACACAATTTTATTGATGAGCTGATCTCACGTACCGATATTGTTGCGTTAATCGACGCGCGCGTACCCTTGAAACACAAAGGCAAGGAATATACTGCCTGCTGCCCTTTTCATAACGAAAAAACCCCCTCGTTTACAGTCAGCGAAAGCAAACAGTTCTATCACTGTTTCGGCTGTGGCGCGCACGGTAATGCGATTGGTTTTTTAATGGAATATGAACACCTTGACTATGTTGATGCCATTGAAAGCCTGGCCGCCGACCAGCATATTGATGTACCCCGTGAAGGTACTGATAGCGCTCGCTCACAGCCGGATAAACAACCTTTGTACACGGCCCTGCAACAGGCCGGCGAACAGTTTGAACAGCAGCTGAAAACCAGCCGCCGCGCCATCGATTACCTGAAAAAGCGTGGTTTATCCGCGGAAGTCGTCAAAAAATACCATATCGGCTATGCCCCCGATCAATGGGATTTTCTGCTCAAAACCTTAATGGCCAACAATATCAGCAGCGAACAGTTATTACACACCGGCCTGGTAAGCCGTAATGATCAAGGTAAAGTCTACGACCGTTTTCGTGACCGCATTATGTTTCCCATTACCGACCCGCGTGGCCGTTGTATTGGTTTTGGCGGACGTGTTATTGACCGTGGCGAACCCAAATACCTGAACTCACCGGAAACCGTGGTATTTCATAAAGGCAGCGAACTGTATGGGCTGTATCAGGTTAAACAGTCGCTACGCAATATAGATCGTCTGCTGGTTGTCGAAGGTTATATGGATGTCGTGGCACTGTCACAACATGGTATTGACTATGCAGTGGCATCACTGGGTACCGCCACCACCAGCGAGCAGATTCAGAAACTGTTGCGTAGCAGCCACGAAGTTATTTTCTGCTACGATGGCGACAATGCTGGCAGAAAAGCCGCCTGGCGTGCGCTGGAAAACACCCTGCCGGTTATCCGTGACGGGCTGATCGCTAAATTTTTATTTTTACCCGAAACAGAAGACCCCGATACCATGGTGCGCAAAGCAGGCAAAACCGCTTTCGAGCAACGCATCGACAACGCCACGCCCCTGTCCGACTTTCTGTTTAGCCGACTCAGTGAGGCAATTGATGAACACACCCGTGAAGGCCGCGCGCAACTGGCAGAACAGGCAAAACCCCTGTTACAGAAAATGCCCAACAGTATCTATCGTGAGCTGTTATTTGCCGAACTGTCACAACGGGTAGGCCTGGAACAGGATGCACTGGAAGCCAGAATTGCCCCTCGGACACCTCCCCCTCAGCCGTCAGCACGTCCGTCGAGATCGAATACCCAGCAGCTAAAAACCACCAAAACCCGGGTAGCCATCGCCCTGTTATTACAAAACCCATCACTGGTTGCTTGCTACCCGATACCGGCAAACTTTAAAACCGCAAACAGCAGAGGCCTGCCCTTGCTCTACCATATATACCAGACCATCCAGACCAACCCGAGCATCACCTGCGCAGCCCTGCTGGAACGCTATCGCGACCATGAATATGAAAAGGCACTCAATACCCTGGCCTTATGGTCATCACCAGAAACCGAAAACACGGCGACCAGAGAACACGATTACATAAACATTATCCAGCGTCTGGAAAAGGAAGAACGCTATGAATACCTGCTGGACAAAGAAAAAAACCAGGGCCTGAACGAAGCTGAAATGCATGAATTTCTACATTTGAGCGCAGAGTGATCGTTCTATTCAGTTTTTTCGCCTTGCCACGCCGATTAAACCTAGCAGACCCGAACCAAATAACCACACTGTAGGTGGCACTGGCACCGAACTGACATCACCGGTTCTGACCGCCCATGCATAATTTCCCCCATCCTTCGTAGCCATATACTGCGAGCCAAGTCCCATATTAAATGCCCACGCCAGATCAGAACTACTCGCATATCCTGTGGCCGACCAGTAGCCATGAGACTGAACATGACTGAATACTCCGGTATTCCTTAAACAGAAGTCCGGTAAGGTACAACCGGTAAAATGTCCACTGGTATCATAATAAGCGGTATTTCCCAGCACATGGTAAAACATATTTGACAGTTCACTGTCTGCTGTAATGTTATAACCGTAATCCACTCCCTGAAAAACGTTATTCGCTGATACGCCATCATTGCCTGCATCAACCGTCGCAGGTAAACGCCAGCCGGTTACACCCTCCACATTCAAACCTGCCACCCATCTTTGAGCCTCTGTCCAGTTCATCATCGTCTCTGCAACATTCGCATCTGCCAGCCAGGTTAAATTGGTATTATTATCATAATAAGCCAGACCATCCAGACGAGGAGATAATGCCGCCTGTGCCCCTCCACCAATACTCCAACCCAGAAAACCTGTACTAATTATTGCTATTAATGTTTGTTTTTTCATCTTCTTTTCACCCACTTAATTTTATCTATTTATTTCTTGTTGCATAGCAACGACTGGTTATCCTATCGGTTAATACCGCATGTTCTTTAACTTGAATGACTCAAAACAGGGTATATTTTTACCGTGGCATGTCACTAGCCAGCGCACTTAACGCACGGTTAAACAATAAAGTATTTCAATAAAGTCAAACAGTTAAAACAATATAAGAAAACCACAAAAGAAGAAACTGAGAGATAAACCCAGGGTAAATCAGATAGACAGAAACTATTCAGATAAGAGAGAAAAGCTAAAGAAGATGATTAAAAGCCATACACACACAACAGCTAAAACACACCCGTTTGTCGGTTAATGCAATAATCGATATTAGAAAATGAAAAAAACTTGATAAATGTCAATAAACATCTTTATGGAATGCAGTACCCTTAGCCTCAGCAAGGTATTGATAAATGTCAATGACTAATTATAGACACCATTATAAGTAAAACGTTCAAAATAAATGAAGATAAAAACATACAAAAGAAGTCATATCATCAGCTTTTTTCTGATTGGTTCACTGCTGGTATTAACCGGCTGTGCCAGCACCGCTAAAAAGCAGAATGAAATCAAGCTAAGCTGGCCACCACCGCCTCAACAGGCACGCATTAAATTTGTACGCAGCATCTATGGCGAATCTGCTGTTGGTCACAAGGAAAGCTTCAGTGATAGTTTGACTAACTTCCTGGGTGGAGAAAAACCCAAAGAAGGCGAACTGGTTCAACCCATGGGTATTGCCGTTTCTGACGATGGAAAAAAACTCTATGTCTCTGATTTTGCCCAGTCAGCAGTGTTTATCTTTGACTTTGGTCACAAAAAATTCAGTGCTATTCATCGGCTGGAGCGCCCGGTGGGTGTGGCGCTGGACGCGAAACAAAATCTGTATATCGCCGAGCAGGGCCTAAAAGGCGTCAGTGTCTATAATCCCGCAGGTAAAAAAATCAATTTCATTACTGACAAAAGCCTGGAACGTCCGACCGGGCTGGCCATAGATCGTAAACGCGATAAACTCTATGTCGTCGATACTGGCCATACCAAATCCAAAGCTCACACCGTCAAAATCTTTAATCTTGAAGGCAAATTACTGGGGCATATCGGCAAAGGCAAAGGCGGGTTACCAGGTATGTTTATGTTTCCCACTTATGCTGCCGTCGATAAAGATGGCAATGTATATATTAGCGACACCCTCAACTCACGCGTACAGAAATTTGACCCTAATGGTAAATATTTAATGAGTTATGGCAAGCGCGGCAATGGCTGGGGCATGTTTGACAAACCCAAAGGTGTCGCTCTGGACACATTCGGTAATGTGTATGTCGCCGATTCCGGCTGGAGTAATGTGCAGATTTTTAACCAGAAAGGTCAGATATTACTCTTTTTTGGTGGCCGCGGCCCACTGCCCGGCATGTTAAAAAATGCCACTGGCATTGCCATCGACAAACAGAACAATATCTATGTTGGCGATTATATCAACCATCGTATTGAACAATACCGTCTGGTTAATACCAGTGCGGCCGACAGTTTTGAAAAGGAGACAGGCAAGAAGCCTAAATAAGAAAAAATACTACACCCAGAAATAAACTGTCAGAAACAGGATCGAATTGGTTTCAGTAGCCCAACCTCTACTGAAGCTGACGATAAAACAACTCTAAACACTTTAACTTTGGTTTGGAGAGATTATATAAAAGCGCTTTGCGCTGGGGGTTTATCATGAAAATGAAGAAAAACAGGTTGTTATTATTAATGGCTATTGGTGTTGTTGCAACACCACTGGCATGGGGTGCACCAGGTGATCCGGGTACGGGTATCGCGACTACTCCCCATGACTTTACTAATACGGGTGGTGCA
>WFMW01000056.1 GCA_015488885.1 Gammaproteobacteria bacterium
GATCACCCCGGGAATATTCGGTGAAATAACAGTTGTTGGTTTGCGGGTCATAATTTTCAACCCACAGATTATCATCCTTCCAGGTGGTTACAATATGGCGTTGTCCTTTGGGAACTGTGATTGACATCACCCCGCCATAACGTTTGACAAACACCTGCTGGAAATGAAAATAATACGCTGCATCGCCAATAATAAAAATGACGGCGGCGGTAATACCGGCAACTTTCCATTGGTCCATTTTATAGCCCAGCGCAAAAATGCTGCCCAGCATCAATGCGAGTACCAGCAACCAGTACAGGTAGGTGATCATAATGTTATCTCCTGTTTAATGAAATGATTAATCGAGATGCTTAATCAATGTCGCGTAACAGTTCATTCAGGCCGACCTTGCTGCGGGTTTTGGCATCGACCTGTTTGACAATCACCGCGCAGTACAGGCTATAGCTGCCGTCTCTGGATGGCAGATTACCCGACACCACAACAGAACCCGCCGGAATACGTCCATAAGAAATTTCATCGGTTTCACGGTTATAGATTTTTGTGCTCTGACTGATATATACCCCCATTGAAATCACCGCACCTTCTTCAACAATAACGCCTTCAACAATTTCCGAGCGCGCGCCGATAAAACAGTTGTCTTCAATAATGGTGGGTGAAGCCTGCAGTGGTTCAAGCACACCGCCAATACCAACGCCACCGGACAGATGAACATTCTTCCCGATCTGCGCGCAGGAACCAACGGTCGCCCAGGTATCCACCATGGTGCCGCTATCGACATAAGCACCAATATTAACGTAGGAAGGCATCAATACGACACTGGGTGCAATATAGGAACCAAAACGCGCGGTAGCGGGCGGCACCACACGTACCCCAGATTCACGAAATTCACGGGTATTCAGGTCGGCAAATTTGGAATTGACCTTGTCATAATAATTGGTAAAGCCGCCCTTGATAAAGGCATTATCACTGATACGAAACGATAACAATACGGCCTTTTTCAACCATTCATTCACTACCCACTGGCCCCCGGTTTTCTGTGCCACCCTGGCAGTGCCATTATCCAGCAATCTGATGGCTTCATTAACGGCGTCAGAAATGTGGGTTTCTACATTACGCGGGGTAATATCGGCGCGGCGTTCAAAAGCCTCTTCAATAATGGTTTGTATCTCGGCTGTTTGGGTGTCAGACATAAGCAGGCTCCGGAAAGGAATAAAGGTTTAAATAATTGTAAATAAATTATCATTGTAAAAAAAGTTTAATTCGTTGTGCGGCCATAACACATTCATCCAGCGGTGCCACCAGCGCCAGGCGGACGTGTCGGGCACCGGGATTGACCGGTTTGCCGGTATTATTGTCCACTTCACGGGATAAAAAACTACCCGGCAAAACGCTGATATTCTGTGACTGATAAAGCTGTTGCGCAAAGCGGGTATCATCGTACGGGGTTTTCAGCCATAGATAAAAACCGGCATCAGGGTAGTTTACATCAATCACCGGCCTGAGTATTTTGATCACTGCGGCAAATTTTTCACGATAGTAGTGACGATTTTGCTGAACATGGGTTTCGTCCTGCCATGCGCTGATACTGGCATATTGGGTTGGTGGCGGCATAGCGCAGCCGTGGTAGGTGCGATACAGCAGAAAGGACTGGATCAATGCCGCATCACCGGCAACAAAACCGGAACGCAAACCGGGCAGGTTGGAACGTTTGGACAGGCTGTGAAATACCATGCAGTTTTTATAGTCGCTGAGTCCGCAATGACTGGCAGCCTGTAATAAACCGGTCGGCGGTCGGGTTTCATCAAAATAGATTTCTGAATAACATTCATCTGCGGCAATAATAAAATCGAATTGCCGGGCTAACTGAATCAGCTTAACCAGGGTGGTTTCATCAATCACACTGCCGGTGGGGTTGCCCGGTGAACAGATATAGATAAGCTGGCAGCGCTGCCAGACAGTCTCGTCAATCGCGTCAAAGTCGGGCTGGTAACCGGTATCGCTACCTGTCGGGTAATAATACGGTTCACCACCGGCGAGCAGGGTTGCGCCTTCATAGATCTGGTAAAACGGGTTGGGCATTAATACCAGCGGTGGTTTACCCGCGAGTTTTTTCTCACGATTAACGCAACACTGGGCAAACGCAAACAGGGCTTCGCGGGTGCCATTGACCGGCAGGATATGGCGGCTGGCATCAAGTGTGTTTTCCGGGAGCTGAAAACGCTGTATCAGCCAGTCGGCAATGGCTTCACGTAATGCGTCCATGCCTCGGGTCAGTGGATACTGGCTATAAGCGCCCTGTTTGTCACGCAGGGTTTGCAGAACAATTTCGGGGGCGGCATGTTTGGGTTCGCCAATGGAGAGTGCGATATGACCCTCTACCTCCGGGGTGATACCTGCTTTCAGAGCGGCAAGTTTTTCAAAGGGATAGGGGTGAAGTTTGTGCAAATCAGGGTTCATAAATGAGGATATATTTTCTAATCTTGTTGGCAAATTTATGGGCGGGTAGTATAAGCTATCAGGCTGAATATTTCAGAAACGAACGCTTGTTAAAAAATAATCGGCTTTTCCCGCTGGCAGGGGCTATCTGATTCATTTTTTCTGTGTGATAATTATTACTGTAATATCGTTTTATAAATACAGGTAAACTGTCTAATCGAATCATCAATAGAGGAGTTTTTAATGGACGACAATCGTAAAAAGGCACTGGCTGCCGCTTTATCTCAAATCGAACGTCAATTTGGCAAGGGATCTGTTATGCGTCTGGGTGATGATGGCGCGATACCGAATGTAGAAGCTATTTCCACCGGTTCACTGGGGCTGGATGTTGCTTTGGGAATAGGTGGTCTGCCCAGAGGGCGGGTGGTCGAAATATATGGGCCAGAATCCTCGGGTAAAACCACATTAACCCTGCACGTGATTGCTGAAATGCAGAAAGCAGGCGGGACAGCCGCATTTGTAGATGCGGAACACGCGCTGGATCCTGAATATGCTGGAAAACTGGGTGTGGATGTGGATGAATTACTGGTTTCACAGCCTGATACCGGTGAGCAGGCACTGGAAATTACCGATATGCTGGTGCGTTCGGGTGCGGTAGATATTGTGGTGATTGATTCGGTGGCAGCATTAACACCCAAAGCAGAAATTGAAGGTGATATGGGTGATTCGCATATGGGGCTACAGGCACGTCTAATGTCGCAGGCATTACGTAAACTGACCGGCAATATCAAACGCTCCAACACACTGGTGATTTTTATCAACCAGATTCGGATGAAAATCGGGGTCATGTTCGGCAGCCCTGAAACCACAACCGGCGGTAATGCGCTTAAATTTTATGCCTCGGTGCGTCTGGATATCCGTCGTATTGGGGCGATTAAAAAAGGCGATGAAATTGTTGGCAATGAAACCAAGGTCAAAGTGGTTAAAAACAAGGTTTCGCCGCCATTCAAACTGGCACATTTTGAAATTCTCTATGGTGAAGGTATTTCGCATGAAGGCGAGCTGATTGAACTTGGTGTCGAGCATAAACTGATTGAGAAAGCCGGTGCCTGGTATAGTTATCAGGGCGACAAGATTGGTCAGGGTAAAGAAAAGGTACGCAATTTTCTGAAAGACAATCCTGATATTGCCGCAACGATTGAACAGGCATTGCGTGATAAATTACTGAAAAAAACAGTGGCTGATGAGGCCGAACAGACTGATAATATTCTGGAGCAGGCCTGACGGATATTGACTGCCTGAGTTTGATCCACACCTTTCATGACTGTTAAAGCCACTGCAGTGCGTCTACTGGCCAGGCGTGAGCATTCCGCCTATGAACTTGGTCAGAAACTATTATTACGGGAATTTGAGGCTGATGATATAGCGCAGGTTATTGCCGAACTCAAGCAGGGCGGCTGGTTATCGGATGAACGTTTTGCTGCTGCTTATATCCGTATGCGGCGCTTGAAAGGTTTTGGGCCGGTGCGTATCCGTCGCGAATTGCAGACGCGCGGGGTGGATGAAACGCTTGTCGATACGTTACTGGATGGTCACAGCGAAACATGGCAACAGGCCCTGCAACAGCAATATGAAAAAAAATGTCAGCATAAAAGGCTGGTGGATTTTGCTGACAAAGCAAAATGTATTCGCTTTTTGCAGTATCGTGGTTTTGCGCTTGATGCTATTCGTAAAGTGATGAAATAATGCTCTGCATCATGGAACGCAGAGCATTTTAGGTTTTTATTTCGCGGGGCATTTTATAACCCAGCTATTTTATAACCCAGCCATTGTTATGATAAAACATCATGGGTTTAAATTTGTTTTTGTAGTGCATTTTCTGGCAGTTTTCTATCCAGTAGCCCATGTATAAATAATCCAGCTGCATTTTTTTACATTGTTCAATTTCCAGCAGTATGCAATAGGTGCCGAGACTGCGTTGTTTTTCTTCGGGGTCAAAAAAAGTATACACGGCAGATAAACCACTACGGGTAATATCACAAACCGCAATGGCCAGTAAGCGCTTATTGTCGCGCACTTCAATAAACATGGTGTCGCTCCAGTCGGCGTACAGAAATTGCTCAAAATCTGCTTTTTCCGGGTTGGCCATACTGCCATCATGGTGGCGTGCATGAAGGTATTGCTGATAAAGATTAAAATACTCATCGCGATAAACGGCATTGACAATCCGGCTGCTCAAGTCCCGGTTTCGCTGGTAACAGCGGCGTTGATTGCGGCTGTGATGAAACGCTTTAACTGGAATACGGCAGGCAATACAGGCCTTGCAACGGGGGCAATGAGGACGGTAGACATGATTGCCGCTACGCCGGTAGCCATGTTGAATTAACTGACTGTATAAAGACATGGTCATGGGTAGCTGTGGGTCGGGGACAAGGTTAGCAGCTCGATGGTCAGGCAGGTAACCACATTCGTGTTCAACGGTTAAAAATAATGGCAGGCGGTGCGTGTTCATAAATCGGGTAATAGCTTAAGGTCGGCGGGCAATAAATACCGCTCGCGTTGGTGCCGGGTAGCCTTCCACTGTTAAGTCCGGCTGCCCTGGCTGCAGGCAGTCTGCCAGTGATTCAAATGTCATCCATTTTGTGGTGCGTTGTTCGGCGCTGGTGGTGCGGTTGACATCAACCAGGCAAATCGCGGTAAAACCACAACGCTGTAGCCATGTTTTTATGGCATCTGCAGAGGGAATAAACCAGACATTACGCATCCGGGCATAGCGATCCTGTGGCAACAGGACGGTTTGTTTATCGCCATCTATAATCAGCGTTTCCAGTATCAGTTCACCTCCCGGACGCAACAGGTTTTTTAACTGGTAAAGGTGATCGATGGGTGAGCGGCGATGGTACAGCACACCCATGGAAAAAACACTGTCGAAAGCCTGCATAGCAGCCGGTAACTGTTCCACCCCGATGGGCACCAGATCAACCGGCTGGGGACCGCAAAAATGTTTTATCGCGGTAAACTGGTAATAATTCAGCAGGTTAGGATCAATCCCGATCACCCGGCGGGCACCTTCACCCCGCATACGCCAGCAGTGATAACCGTTGCCACAGCCAATATCCAGCACCAGACGATCCTGCAACGGGGACAGATGGGGGTGAATGCGTTGCCATTTCCAGTCTGAGTGCCACTCACTGTCGATATAAACGCCGTGCACAGAAAAAGGCCCCTTGCGCCATGGCATGAATGCCATTAACTGACTGGCCAGTGCCTGTTGTTGTGACTGGGAAAAGCTGGCTGCTGGTGTCAGGGTAATGGCCGCGCTGGTAAAATCTATCGTAGCCGGTTCGACGACCGGCAGGGCTTGCAGGGTTTGTTGCCAGCTGGCGCTGTCACCGTGAACTGCCGTATTGCTGGCAACCATCATTTGTGCCGGTAGTTGCTGTGCCCATTCATCCAGGCCTTCAAGCTGTAAAAAAGACTGTAATGCCAGAGGTTTCATTTGACGGCCAGCAGGGAGACAAAATTAAAACACTGGAACCAGACCACCACGCTGGAAAAGCCGACCATATACAGGCGCTGTTTATGTTGTTCGATGGTTTCGGGCAGCAATACCTTTTCCAGTGCGGTGCGTTTCTGACTTATTTCCAGTTCGGAATAACCGTTGCTACGTTTAAATGCTTCATGCAGTTCAGTTATCAGTTTGCTGTCCTGATCAGCCAGCTGAATTTTTTCGGATAATAGCAACGCGCCACCATCATTCAGTCCATTGTAAATGGTTTTGATTAAAGCAGGGCGAGCCACCGGCTCGATAAACTGCAGGGTAAAATTCATTACTACCAGGCTGGCGTTATCCACAGAGGTATGGCAGATATCGTCGCAGACCAGCTCCACCGGTGTACTGCCATGATCCTGTGCCAGTTGTTCGCGGCAGGAAGCCACCATGGCGGGTGAATTATCGACAGCAATAATGTTTATGTTGTTCACCAGCAGGCTGTGGCGGATGGCCAGGGTGCAGGCTCCCTGTGAACATCCGAGGTCATAACACTGACTGCCGGGAGTCACAAAATGGCGTACGATGACCGGCAGCATGGCAAGCAATGTGCCATAACCTGGCACCGAACGGCGTATCATGTCGGCGAATACCCTGATAACCTTGTCATCAAAGACAAAGTCGGTAATCTTTTCCATGGTTATGGAATACAGTTTGTCTTCGCCAGAGTGATTCATTGATGGGTATAGTATAGTCTGGATAGCCATATTCATAAAGAGAGTAAAACCCCTAAGGTCGATTCACAGACAACAGTGTATTGCTGCCCATTGTGTGTTTGGGATGAATCGGATATACTCAAAGTAATCATGTTTTCTGGGCGGAAAAGGGGCTTATCTTGTTTTTTGCAATCATGAATTTTACCTTGTCTGGGGCTATCAGTATTGTCGGCTTATTAACATTAAGAAAAGTCAGTACCCCAAATGAAGTTATTTTTGCCAGTTTGCCTCTACTATTTGCCCTGCATCAGTTTACTCAGGGGTTTGTCTGGCTTGGGCTGAATCACCTTATCAGCCATCGAGCCTTAACTATGGCATCCAGTATCTTTGTGTTTTATGCGCAGGGGTTGTTGCCGTTTTTGATTCCTTTAGCTGTCTGGCTGATTGAGCCAGCAGGGTGGAAAAAAAATGTTGTTGCCGTTTTGATGGTATTGGGCAGTCTTTTAACTGCGTATAGTTTATGGGGGCTTGCCACTGAACCAACAACCGTACATATCGTGGGTGGTACCTTGTCCTATATCAATCCGTGGACAGATAACCAGTATGATGCAACGGTCTATATCCTTACCACCTGTGGCTCATTGATCTTGTGTAGTAGCATATCGGTGCAGCTTTTTGGGTGGCTAAACTTTATTGGGCTAGCCTTGATTGCCGTATATAAACCTTATGGTTTTACTTCACTGTGGTGTTTGTATGCTGCGATGGTAAGCGTGTTATTGTATTTTTATTTTATAGAACGTCGTATCCGCTTTCTGCAGGAAATCAAAGAAAAAGAATATGGGCTTAGCGAAGAACTTGAGAAAGAGCTAAAGGTCATGGAAAAGAAATATCCAAAAATCACCAGCAAAATCTTCCCCTTTGTCACCCCCGGTAGTAACCGATAGTTATTTCCAGAAACCACTTCAATCTACTGTATCTTGACTTGTTCAGCGCTTCCCTAATTGGACGATGATGGCTGATATCGCGCCCACAATAAGGTTGAAACTGATAGAATGTACGGCTGTTTCTGGGCGCTAATTTGATTAAAATATTATGGTAAATAACCCGACAGTAAGTTCAACACAGCACAATCACCCGACTGCAATAGATACTGTAGCGCGGAAAAAACGTCTGCAATGTTTAAAGCAGGCATTACAGCAGCGTATTTTACTGCTTGATGGTGCCATGGGGACGATGATTCAGCGTCATAAACTGACTGAAATCGATTACCGGGGTGAGGCTTTTGCCGACTGGCCCTCGGATGTAAAAGGTAATAATGATTTGCTGGCATTGACCCAGCCTGCCATTATCCGCGATATTCATACGCAATATTTACAGGCTGGTGCAGATATTATTGAAACTAACAGTTTCAATGCTACCCGGATTGCAATGGCCGACTATGGCATGGAGACGATCAGCTATGATATTAATGTAGCGGCGGCAAATCTGGCACGGCAGGCGGCTGATGCGCTCAGTATCACCGACAGACCCCGTTATGTGGCGGGGGTACTGGGGCCGACCAATCGCACCTGTTCGATTTCACCCGATGTCAATGATCCGGGGTTTCGCAATATCCGTTTTAGCGAATTATCCGCCGCATACCGGCAATCAACCCGTGGTTTGATTGCCGGTGGTGCCGATATTATTCTCATTGAAACCATTTTCGATACGCTGAATGCCAAAGCAGCTATTTTTGCGGTGAAACAGGTATTCGCTGAAGATAAGCTTGAGCTGCCCATTATGATCTCGGGCACCATTACCGATCAGTCCGGGCGTACGCTTACCGGGCAGCTTACCGAAGCATTTTATAACTCCCTGCGCCACGCTGAACCGCTTTCCATCGGGCTGAACTGTGCGCTGGGGCCAGATGATTTGCGCCAGTATGTGGCAGAGATGTCACGTATTGCCGAATTTTATGTTTCCGCACATCCCAATGCCGGGCTGCCGAATGAAATGGGGGGCTATGACCTGGGTCCCGAGAGAATGGCGGCTGCAATTGGCGAATGGGCAGAGGCTGGCTTTTTGAATATTGTCGGTGGCTGCTGTGGCACCACGCCGGATCATATTCGTGCCTTTGCCGAAGCGGTTGCCGGTAAATCGCCGCGTTCACGTCCCGATATACCGGTAGCCTGCCGTCTGTCCGGGCTGGAGCCTTTTAATATTGCTGCCGATTCTTTATTTGTCAATGTTGGCGAACGCACCAATGTGACCGGTTCGGCGCTGTTCAAACGTTTAATCAAGGAAGAAAATTATGAGCAGGCATTAACGGTTGCTGCCCAGCAGGTCGATAATGGCGCACAGATTATCGACATCAATATGGATGAAGGCATGCTGGAGTCGGCTGAGGTGATGGTTCGGTTCCTTAATTTGATTGCTGCCGAGCCGGATATTTCACGGGTACCGGTCATGATCGACTCCTCAAAATGGAGCATTATCGAAGCCGGGCTGCAATGTGTACAGGGTAAGTCAGTGGTAAATTCTATTTCCCTTAAAGAAGGCGAAGCGGCTTTTATCGAACATGCCCGGCTGGTGCGTCGTTATGGCGCAGCCGCTATTGTGATGGCGTTTGATGAAGACGGCCAGGCAGACACCTACGACCGTAAAGTCGAGATTTGCAGCCGGGCTTATAAAGTGCTGACCGAAAAGGTTGGTTTTCCGCCTGAAGATATTATTTTCGACCCGAATATTTTTGCGGTAGCCACCGGTATCGAACAGCATAATAATTATGCGGTCGATTTTATCGAGGCGACCCGTACTATCAAACAAACATTACCTCATGCGTTAATTTCAGGCGGGGTGTCCAATGTTTCGTTTTCTTTTCGCGGCAATAACCCGGTGCGTGAAGCGATTCACTCGGTATTTCTGTATTATGCCATTCAGGCCGGTATGGACATGGGGATTGTCAATGCCGGGCAGCTGGGGGTCTACGATGATCTGCCCGTAGCACTGCGTGAGGCGGTGGAAGATGTGATATTAAATCGCCGTGATGATGCCACCGACCGACTGCTGGAAATCGCCCCTGATTATATGGGGGAAGGCAAAAAGGCCGATTCCAGGCAGGATATGTCATGGCGGGAGCTGCCGGTAAATAAACGTCTGGCTCATGCGCTGGTAAAAGGTATTACTGATTTTATCGATGAAGATACTGAAGCCGCCCGGCAACAGGCGACGGTATCGCTGGAGGTGATTGAAGGCCCGCTGATGGACGGCATGAATATTGTTGGCGATCTGTTTGGTGCCGGTAAAATGTTTTTACCGCAGGTGGTGAAATCGGCACGGGTGATGAAAAAAGCGGTGGCGTATTTATTACCCTATCTGGAGGCGGAAAAAGAGGGTGAAGTTCAGTCCAATGGCAGGATTCTGATGGCCACAGTAAAAGGTGATGTGCATGATATTGGCAAAAATATCGTCGGTGTGGTGTTGCAATGTAATAATTATGAAGTCATTGATCTAGGCGTGATGGTAGCGGCAGAAACCATTCTGGCGGAGGCAAAAAAACATCAGGTAGATATCATTGGCCTGTCCGGGCTGATAACGCCCTCACTGGATGAGATGGTGCATATGGCTTCCGAAATGGAACGCCTGGGTTTATGCCTGCCACTGCTTATTGGTGGTGCAACCACCTCGCGGATTCACACCGCAGTGAAAATTGACCCGAAATATTCTCATGCCGCCGTTTATGTTCCAGACGCTTCACGCGCCGTGGGGGTAGCGGGGGAGCTGTTGAGTAAAGATCGGAGAGATGCCTATATCCAGTCGATTAAAGATGAATACGAACAGATGCGCCGACAACGGCAAAAGCGTCAAACTAAACGTAAAACCTTTAGCCTGGCGCAGGCGCGTAATAATGCATTTAAAATCGACTGGGATCATTACACGCCACCGGTGCCGACCTTTACCGGCATTAAAAGCTTCGACCATTATTCACTGAAAGAAATCAGCCGGTATATCGACTGGTCACCTTTTTTTCGTGCCTGGGAACTGGTCGGCAAGTTTCCTAAAATTCTTCAGGATGACGTGGTGGGTGGAGAAGCCAGTCGTCTGTATGAGGATGCCCAGCAAATGTTAAAACAAATAATCAATGAGCAGTGGTTAAGCGCACGTGCGGTAATCGGTTTCTTTCCAGCGAACAGTCGTGGTGATGATATTGTACTCTATAGCGATGATGATCGGGTTCAGGAAAACCAGATGTTGCATCATTTGCGGCAACAGATGGAAAAACCGTCTGACCGGCCAAACCGCTGTCTGGCCGATTATATTGCCCCTGAATCATCACATAAAAAAGATTACATCGGTGCCTTTGCGGTGACCGCAGGAATTGGTATTGAACAGCATATCCAGCGTTTTGAAGCCGACCATGATGATTACAACAGTATTCTGCTAAAGGCTATTGCCGACCGTCTGGCAGAAGCTTTTGCCGAACTCATGCATCTGCGGGTGCGCACCGAATTCTGGGCCTATGCGGTGGATGAAAATCTGGATAATAATGCACTGATTGCCGAAAAATACCAGGGTATCCGACCGGCACCGGGCTATCCCGCCTGCCCGGATCATACTGAAAAAGCCACCTTATGGGCATTGCTCGAGCCGGATAAAAATGCCGGTATCGAAATCACCGAAAGTTTTGCCATGCTGCCAACCGCCGCCGTGTCCGGTTTTTATTATAGCCACCCGGAAGCGAAATATTTTGGTGTCGGCAAGATTCTGAAAGACCAGGTGGAAGACTATGCAAAGCGTAAAAACCAGTCGCTGAAAGTCACCGAACGCTGGCTGGCACCGGTGCTGGATTATGATAGTTAAGGAATCATCTGCATAATGGCTTTTATTCGTTTACGTAATATTCAGCTCGGCTTTGGCGGCCCGTTGCTGCTTGACCAGCTTGACCTTGCTATTGATGCTGGTGAACGCCTGTGTTTGCTGGGGCGCAATGGCACCGGCAAGTCAACCCTGCTAAAAGTTATTGCTGGCATGATTCGGGCAGACAGTGGTGAGGTGGAATACCGCCAGGGGATTCGTCTGGCGATGCTGGATCAGGAGCCGCGCAGTGATGTCCTGGGGAGTATTTTCGATGTCGTCGCCGCCGGGCTGGGGGAGAATGCGACACTGTTAAAACAGTATCACCATGCCATTGTACGTCTCGAAACCGATACCAGTGAGCAGGCGATTCAGCAACTGGCCGATGCACAGAACAAAGTGGACAGTGCGGATGCATGGGGGTTAAACCAGCAGGTGGAAACAACACTCAGCCGTATGCAGCTGGATGGAGAGGCTGATTATACCACCCTGTCCGGTGGTATGAAACGGCGCGTACTGCTGGCAAAAGCACTGGTCATCAAACCCGATATTCTGTTGCTGGATGAACCCACCAATCACCTTGATGTTGAGGCGATACGCTGGCTGGAAGCGCAGTTGATGGCCTATAACGGAGCCTTGATGTTTATCACTCACGATCGTGCATTAATGCGACATTTATCCACCCGTATTGTTGAACTTGACCGTGGCAGCCTGACAAATTACCCCTGTGATTATGATACCTACCTGAAACGGCGGGAACAGGCCTTGCATGCGGAAGCTGTTGCCAATGCCGGGTTTGATAAAAAACTCGCGCAGGAAGAAGTCTGGATCAGACAGGGCATCAAGGCCCGGCGCACCCGTAATGAAGGCCGGGTACGGGCCTTGCAGCAGTTGCGCCGGGAGCGCAGACAGCGCCGTGAACGTACCGGAAAGGTTAGCATGCAGGCAGCAAAAGCCGAACGTTCCGGCAAGCTGGTGGTGGAGGCAGAAAATATTGTTTTCCGCTACGAGGACAGCGATCTCATCAGGCTGCCTGAAGCTACTATTATGCGCGGCGACAAAATCGGCATACTGGGGCCCAATGGCGTGGGCAAAACCACCCTGTTGCGTTTATTGCTGGGTGAACTGCAACCGACTACCGGCAGCATTAAGCTGGGAAGCAAACTTGAAATTGCCTATTTTGATCAGCTGCGGGCACAGTTGAACGAAACACAGACGGTGTTTGATAATATCTCACAGGGGCGTGAATTTATTGAGATTAATGGCAAACAGAAACATGTGATCAGTTATTTACAGGACTTTCTGTTTGCCCCGGCACGGGCGCGTTCACCGGTCAGTGCGCTATCCGGCGGCGAGCGGAATCGTTTATTGCTGGCGCGTCTGTTTTCCAGACCTTCCAATGTTCTGGTGCTGGATGAGCCCACCAACGATCTGGATATCGAAACCCTGGAACTGCTGGAAGAACTGGTACTGAATTATCATGGTACAGTGTTACTGGTCAGCCATGACCGCGAGTTTATTAATAATGTGGTAACCAGTACGCTGGTATTTGAAGGTGACGGTTGTGTCAATGAATATGTGGGTGGTTACGATGACTGGGAACGTCAGGCTCATGCCAGGCAAACCCGAGCCGCTACATCCGAACTGAAAGCGCAGAAAAAACTCTTGTCAGAGAAACGTAATACTGCTGATAATGGGGAAACGAAAAAACAGCCAAAGAAACGCAGTTATAAAGATCAGCGTGAACTCGATGCCTTACCTGAACAGATAGAACAATACGAGGCAGAAATCGCACAATTGCAGCAGCAGATGAACAAAAGTGAATTTTATCAGCAGGAAAAAACGGCGATCAGTGCCGTACAGGAACAACTGCAACAGGCAGAAAAAAAATTACAGCACTGTTACCGGCGTTGGGAAATACTGGAAGCGTAATGCTGTCATACATATTTACATGTTGATATTTTCTCAGCAAAACCGGCATTACCCTGTAAACCGCCGGTATGAATGGCCACGATCCGGCTGCCATCAGGAAAATAACCGGTTTTGATTAAATCAAACAGGCCGTAAAACATTTTTGCGGTATAAACACAGTCAAGCGGGATGTGATATTGCTGCTCAAAAAAACGGATAAACTGAAACAGCCGGTCACTGGTTCGGGCATAACCGCCAAAGTGATAGGCGGTTTCAATATGCCAGTTGCTATGGCGGTTTTTTAGCGGGGCAAGAAACTGGCTGATTTCGCGGTTTAGAAACTGCCCGCCTTTCAGGGCCGAAAAACCAATCGCCTGCTGTCGTGGCTGTAATGCGCTGATAATGCCGGCTAGGGTGGCACCGGTGCCGCAGGCGCAGCAGATAACATCAAACGGTTGTTTTATGTCGGTGACTATTTCCCGGCAGCCGGTTAATGCCAGCTGGTTACTGCCACCTTCCGGTAGCAGATAAAAATCACCATAACGGTGTTTTAATGACTGAATAAACTCAGGTTTATGTTTATTGCGGTAGGTTTTACGGTCGAGATAATCCACTTGCATGCCACAGTCGCGGGCAAAACCTAAGGTTGGATTGAGCGGCGTGGTGTTTTCGCCACGAATAAGACCAATGGTTTTAAAACCGAAGTATTTACCTGCCGCAGCTGTGGCATAAATATGGTTGGACCAGGCACCGCCAAAAGTGAGCAGGGTATGTTGATGGTTGTGCCTGGCCTGTTGCAGGTTATAGTTTAGTTTGCGCCATTTATTGCCACCAAATTCGGGGTGGGTCAGATCTTCGCGTTTCACATACAGCGTAATGCCTGCGTCCTGCCACGCGCTATTATCCAGTTTCTGCAGTGGTGCAGGCTGCAGAAATGCCGGGGTTTGCCTGTCTGTGCTTATATTATGCCTGTCTGTGGTGATGGTGAAATCTGTTATTTTGTTCTGGCTACAGCGTCGATCATTCTGGAATATTCAAACACGACGACTCTGTCATTATAGATCCATTTTGTAATAGGCGGTTTACCTACTGCAGGCGTGGTAGACAGCGGCTCACCCAGTTCGTTTTTAACTTCACGCATACTGGCGCCACGACGGGGCTGGTCAGTGGTATGAACCGGAATCGTAGTACCGGGTTGTATTTCAGTCGCTGGAAGTGTCTGATCGGTGGTTGGTTGCTGGCGCTGCATCATTAGCTCAACGGCTGATGGCGTATTCTTTGCGGAATTAGTTCGGGTACTGGTTGCTGGAGGGGGCGTTATGGCCTGATTTTTCACTGAGGTTTCAGCGTTTGCTGTATTGGCCTGTGTTGCCGGACGGTTGTCACTGGCAAACAGTGGCGCTGAAAACAGCATAAAGCTGCATACAATGGTGGTAATAAAAGGGGATATATGCGACCGGCTCATGGAGATACCTGTAAAAAAAATGAGTTATAGAATGATTGTAGCATTACTCATCCAAACTGCATGAAACTCAAGGCAAACATCTCTATTTTTGGACAGACTTCTCTGGCTCCCGGTTATTTATATTTTTTCATTACCAGACAGGCATTGGTGCCACCAAAGCCAAAGTTATTGGACATGGCAAGCTGAATATCAACATTATCCTGGCGTTGTCTCACAATCGGCATACCGGCTGCGGCATCATCCAGAGTTTCGATATTGGCAGAGGCCTGAATAAAATTATGCTGCATCATTAACAGGGTATAGATGGTTTCCTGCGCACCTGAAGCGCCTAGCGAATGACCCGCCAGTGACTTGCTTGAACTGATTGGCGGGATATTGTCACCAAAGGTTTCACGTATGGCCTGTAGTTCCCGGGTATCGCCAACCGGGGTGCTGGTGCCGTGGGCATTAATATAATCCAGCTTGCCGTCAATATTCGCTATACCCATTTGCATGCAGCGCACGGCACCTTCACCGGAAGGGGCAACCATATCAACACCATCTGACGTGGCACCATAACCGACAATTTCAGCATAAATAGGCGCACCACGTTGTAATGCATGTTCCAGTTCTTCAACCACCACACAGGCACCGCCACCGGCAATTACAAAACCATCACGGTCAACATCGTAAGTACGTGAGGCTTTTTCCGGTGTTTCATTAAATTTAGTTGACAGCGCGCCCATAGCATCAAACAGCATACTCAGCGACCAGTGTTCTTCTTCACCGCCACCGGCAAAGATGATATCCTGTTTGCCCATTTGAATCAGTTCATAGGCATTGCCGATACAGTGTGTGCTGGTAGCGCAGGCTGAACTAATGGAATAGTTCACGCCTTTTATATGGTAGGGGGTGGACAGGCAGGCAGAAACCGTGCTGGACATGGTTCGCGGCACCATATAGGGGCCAACCCGACGAATACCTTTGCTGCGTAATAAATCTGCAGCAGCCACCTGATTGGCCGACGATGCCCCTCCCGAACCCATGATGAGTCCGGTTCGGTTGTTGGAAACCAGTCCATCGTCCAGTTGTGCATCAGTAATGGCCTGTTGCATGGCAATATAGGCAAAAGCCGCTGCATCACCCATAAACCGTTTAACCTTGCGTTCGATAAAATCATCAATATTAATATCAATGCTGCCTGCTACCAGACTGCGCATGCCCATATCAGCATATTCCTGTTGATATTTTATACCTGAACGACCCTGTTGCAGGGATTCCAGCACTTTATTTTTATCGTTCCCCAGGCATGAAACAATACCTATACCTGAAATTACAACTCGTTTCATCATTTTATAACCTCAAAAACTCTCTGTGGAAGTAAACAGGCCAACGCGCAGATTTTTTGCTGAATAAATTTCGCGTTCATCAACGGATAAGGTTGCATCAGCAATGCCCATTATTAGTCCTCTTGCAATAACTCTTTTAATATTTAGCTGGTAAGTAATTAATTTTGCACTCGGTAATACCTGACCGCCAAATTTGACTTCACCAACACCTAAAGCACGACCACGTCCAGGATGCCCCAGCCAGCCGAGATAAAAACCAACCAGTTGCCACATAGCGTCGAGACCTAAACAGCCAGGCATAACTGGATCATTTTCGAAATGACAGCCAAAAAACCATAGATCAGGTTTTATATCCATTTCGGCTTGAACTTCGCCTTTATTGTAGGTTCCACCGGCTTCAGCAATATGTTTGATTCGGTTGATCATTAACATATTTGGTAAAGGTAACTGTGCATTACCCGGCCCGAATAAATTACCATGGCCACAGGCTAGTAATTCTTCATAAGTATATGAACTGGGACGTTCGGTGGTATCCTGATCTACGGGCATAGTTGTTCTCATAGTATATTGATGCTAAAGATAATTTTATGCTACCTGTCTTTATAATGGCAGCCTGACGTCTAATTTTATAGGAAAATGCGCTTTTATGATATAACTTGTAATAGCCTATTATCACCCCATCTTTTTGTATTTCTATGCAGCTTAAAACTTTAAGCCCAAGATTATGGCCAAGATGTATAATTACTACAGGTATGGAAAATATAATTTATGTGGTAATTCTCATTATTGTAATATTATATTGGTGGGATAACCGTAAAGGTGGTGAGCAGGTGTTGTACTACTGTCGCAGGCAGTGTGAAAAGGCCGGGGTTCAACTGCTGGATGCCTCGGTAGTTAGACAGCGCAGCTGGTTACGTAAAAAACCTGGTGGTGGGCTACAAATATGCCGTTTATATAGTTTTGAATACAGTGATGATGAAAAAAACAGACGCTATGGTTACATTGTATTGATTGGCCAGCAGGTGGTAGAAAGCGGTTTTCCTGCTATTTGACAACACTACAATGAGCTTCTCTCGGATGAGAATATGGCTGTAAAGGTCAGAGAGCCTGTAAGCACTCTCTGACCATGTGTGGAATGGATGTCTGGCTTAGTAAGTAAAGAAGCGTTTGTCAAATCGAATCCGCATGGGATATTTTTCACCTTTAGGTGTTATTTTAATATCAAATTTAAGTAACTCACCATCACTGATACGTGCGTCAGCCAGATAATAAATGGCAGTGCCTTCTTTTATTTCCTTAAAATGGAGCGGTTTATATTGCCCAGTAAGGTTGCTGGCAAAGCCTTCAATTTTTGCTTCGGTTGGTTTGCCGGTGGTGCGCAAGACCTGCTCTAAAATAGCAATATTAATTAAAATATGGTTATTGGATCGTGGAAGATTATATTGTTTAGCAATCTCAGGTGTGATGGTATCGCTACGGAAAGCATTGTAGTGAACAACATATTTTCCAAATTGTTGTGCGTTTTCAGCAAAGCTGAATGGACTTAGACTAATTAATGCCAAAGCAAATAGCGTGATGAAACTTTTTTTAATGTGTTTATACATAAGATATTCCTCTTGTTGGTGGCTAATTCTTATTGTTTAATACTCTGTATTGTATGCCTGTACAAAAAATTATCAATCGCTAAAGCTATTTTCTTTGGCTACTGTTTCATGCAAAGACCCGTTTACTTCGACTATTAACGAGGGTAATTGTTCCTGTAATTGCCTGCCAATACAATCACGTCGCCAGCCTTGAAGTAAACGAATATCATAATTGCCCTTTATAAAACTTTCAAGTGTCTTTTTTGCAGCAAGTACGGAAGCTGAAATACCAAGTGATTTCGCTTTTTTATTGATTAACTGTTGTATGCGCACCAGTAATTTTTTTTCTGTGGGTGATAACGGGTCAATACCATTCTGTGTCCATTGCTCGGGACTGCTCTGTTCTACAGTCTGTATAGTTTGTAATAAGGTTTCTAACTGCCCAGGTAAAAAATGAAAACGATTATGTGATAGCCAGTTGATATCGTCTGTCTGACGGGGTGGGTTATGAGCCAGTCGTAGAATTAATTCATCAGCTAAAACACGCCGTCGAGTGGTATCCGTCTGCATGGCGATCTGCTCTCGCCAACGGGCAATGGCCTGTACCATAGCCAGTGTTTTTCCATTAAGTTTATGGCTGCCTTTTACCCGTTGCCAAAGTGATTGTATATTGACACTAAACATTAACGCCTGACTGGTGGCCGTTTGACAGCCGCTTAAATTGTATTTTTTGCAGTCTTCATCAAACCAGTCGTAACGTCCTGTCTGCTTAAGTCTGTCGATCAGTTTGTGATAGATGGTGTAGAGGTAATAAACGTCATCACCCGCATACTCTAACTGTTGCATCGTTAATGGGCGTTTTAACCAGTTGGTGCGGGTTTGAGATTTAGCCAGGGATATACCCAGTTCTCTTTCTACCAGATTGGCGTAACCAATCTGGTCATGTGTGCTTAGCAGTGCAAAGGCAATCTGGGTATCGTGCATCGGTGCAGGTATAACGCCATAGGTATGAAATAGAACTTCAAGGTCCTGCGAGCAGGAATGAAAGACTTTAATGATGCCTGTGTTGAGAAAGATTTCTTTCAGGGCTGTGCTGGCATCAAAGGCAAGCGGGTCAATACAGGCGATAATGGTTTTGCTAGCAATCTGTATCAGGCCAAGTTGTGGGTAATAGCTGGTTTCACGAAAAAATTCTGTATCAACAGCCAGTATCGGTTCCTGTTCAAAGGACAGTAGCAGTTCTGCCATATCACTGGCATTTTCAATCAATACAGGTTTCATTGGAACAGGGAGACTCTTACATGGTGTTGTTTATCAATCATCCCAATCAGATTAACGATGATTAATTATCATGATTAATTATTATGGATCTGATGTTTGGTTTTGATGAATTCATTATGCGGTACATGCAGTAAATCAGCCAGCCGTCGTACCAGATGTTCTTCATACCTGTTCAGTTCATTATCCGCATAAGCCAGTGACCACAGGTCGGCAATCAGGTTGATTTTTTGCTGCTGATTGTAATGTTTGTTCAGCAATGAGGTAAACGCATAATAATCTGTGGCATCCTGTTTTCTGCTGGTTGCCAGTTCGAGCAGGGATTCTATTTCAGTATCGCTCAGCTGAAATTTCAGATTTAATAACTGACGAATTTTATTATTTTCGGTGTCAGTAACTATTTCATCGATATCGATCATTTCAACCATTAATACCGCACAGGCAAGTTGCAGTCGATGTTCCAGCGTCTCGGTATTCTGTGTTGTGTCCTGCATGTAGCGGTTAAAAAATTGCTGGAGTTTAGTGAGCATATATGGAAAATGAGGTTAATGTTGAATGGTTAAGGTTGAATAGTTAATGGCTCGTGTTTAATGGCGGCGTTTGTTTAAGCGCGGCCTGTATCATTGCCGGGTCGAAACCCCGTAGGCGATACTGGCCAATTAACAGCAACGGTATGGCACCGCCACCGTTTTCAGCATAAAGTTGTTTCCCCGTTGTTGTATTTTCCATATCATATTCGCAGTAGTTGATATGATTTTTCTGAAAATACTGTTTTGCTCTGTAACAATAACGGCACCACCATGCGCCAAGCATTATTATATCCGGTTTCTGCTTAATGATATCCGGTGTACAGTTGATGGTTTTAACCGTTTTGTGCTGGACGATTAAAATCAGTGCAAACAGTATCATAGCAATAATAACAATGGTATTTCTACTGCGCTTAACAAAATTTTTCCGGTGATTATCTGTCATCTGTTCTGTGTATCAGCCTTTTTCTACAAGATTGAAAAATACAGCAGAAGTTCCCGTAATCGACCTGGATGGTATTCTGATATAACGGGGTACAGCTATAACAGGGTACAGCAAATTAATAGTTGCTACGATACTGTCTTAGCTGCGACATAAAATGCTGACGATAGTACAGAACTGCACTGGCACCATTAGCTCTCACATCAATAATCTTCCAGCTATCACCCGCACGTCGCATACGGAAATTTAATCGCATAGGTGGTTGTTGTTGGCGGTAGATGAAGGTTCTTACAAAGGCTTCATCATCACCACGATACTGGGCCGGGGTAAAACGAATACGGGTATTGTCAGCATCAAAACTACCCAGATGTTTGGCAAGACTGGATAAAAAAGTTTCTCGTAATTGCCTCTGAAAATCATTTTTTTCCTGTGGTGACATGTATTGCGCATAGGGGCCGGTTATCCAGTGTGCCATGTTGTCAAAGTCAAAACGGGGGATAATTTTATCTTCGATAAATGACCGTAGTTCCACTGGGTCAACATTATTGGCATGGGTAATAAAGTCGGTAATTTTATTCAGTGTATCTTTGATAACCTGGGCCGGGTCAACCTCATAGTCAAACGGTTCGGGAAAATAGCGGGCAGGTGGATAGGCGTATGGACTGGCCGGGGGATAAGGATGAAAAACCGGGGCAGATGGAGTAAAAGGTGCTGGCTGCGCCCGGCTGAATGGTGTCTGCCCGGGCAGATTATTTTGCTCATTGGCGCTTACCAGTGGCGCCAGTAATAGCAAAGCGATAACAACAATGGAGGTGCGGAGTTGGTTCATGGCTGATTACCTGTATACGATGTATTGGAAGTGGAATAATCCAGTAATCATAACAGGAAAAATGTGTCTGCAAAACATTATTTCTTTTCCTGGATAATCTTCTGGACATCCTTGTTTTTTATGGTTCGGGCTGGGTTTGTGAATAATAATCATATTTATCCAGCAGGTTTTGCATAAATGCCCATGCCTCGTTATAGGTGAGCCCGCTTTTCTGCGGAATAACAATTTTTATATATAGTTTTCCAGGGTGTTTTTTCTTCAGCCTGGCCAGAATCGAATTTAATCTTCTTCGGCTAATAATCCTGTATTCGCTATCCTGGTTGCCTTTAAAGCGAATTCTTTTTTTAC
>WFMW01000057.1 GCA_015488885.1 Gammaproteobacteria bacterium
GCTGGTGCTATTCTGCTGATTCGCGCTGCACCTTTATTTCCGCACGAAGTACTGCTGGTCATTGGACTTGTTGGTGGTGTCACCACCATCGTTACCGGTCTGATCGCACTGGCCGAACGCGATCTTAAACGTCTGCTGGCTGCATCGACTTCCAGCCAGTACGGACTGATGCTGATCGCTGTGGGTGCCGGCATACCGATTGCAGCATTGCTGCATCTGATTGCCCATGCCGCCATTAAGAGTTCTTTATTTCTGGGTGCCGGGGTGTTTCAGCACAGCCGTGAAAGTACCGCGTTTAGCGACTTGAAAGGTGCCGGACGTGACCGGCCCCGAATCTTTTTCGGCTTCGCAGTGGCGGCGCTGGCACTGGCAGGCATTCCGCCGTTAAGCGGCTTTTTTTCTAAAGATGCCATTATAGCTGCGGCCCTGGCCTCACCTGACGCCGCTGTACTGGCAAGTACTGCGCTGGCAGGCACACTGTTAACCGGTGCCTATATGGCGCGGGCGCTGCGTATTTTGTGGCACGGCAAAAGCAGTGGAAAGACTATTGCCGGGCTGAACTGGATGGGTGCCGGACTTGCTGGACTGGTGACATTAGCCGTGATTCTGGGCATTGCCTTTCCAACGATCGAAACGGCATTATCCAGCCACCTGGTGGAAGGCGGCCTGGCACGAATACTTGGTCTCAGTGCGGCGCTGAGTGGACTGGCTCTGGGCTGGTTAATCCCGGCAAAGCGTCTATTGGGGCCACTACAACCCTGGGCGCAACGCAGCTTTGCTATTGCCGGAGGTTTTGATAATTTACTGGTTCGGCCGGCACTGGCTATCGCCAACGCCTGTGAAAAACTCGAACGTCGTCTCTATGCAATGGCATTACAGATCGGACAGATCGCCATCAACATCGGGCGCATGGTGCGCTTTAGCGATGAACGCGGCATAGACGGCTTAATATTTTCTATGGTACGAGGCACACTCAATCTTGGTAACCGCGCCCGAAACCTGCAGAGCGGATTGATTCACCGTGAGCTGGCCATCACGGCGGTTATAACGTGCATATTGTTTTCGATAACATTAATCGTTTTTATTTTATAAACAGGATATTTTCGTATGTTTCCCATTGTATCGACCACCTTGTTTATGCCACTTCTCGGCGCACTGCTAGTAATGGGCTTTCGCAAGGCACCCGCGAAACTGGTCCATACTATCGGTATTTTCACCAGTGGATTCACGTTAATCGGTGCCATCATCATGTGGTCACGGGGCATCAACAGTACCGGCTTTGCCCAGCTTGAGCAGCTTGAGTGGATGCCCGCTATCGGCGCCGCCTATCGTGTGGGTGTCGATGGTATCAGCCTGCCGCTGGTGCTGCTTAGTGCCCTGTTATTCTTTGTCACCTTTATCTATTCAGCAAAAGTCCGTGAACGCCCCCATGCTTATGTGGTGTTGATGTTGTTGCTGGAGACAGCAGCCATCGGCACCTTTACTGCACTGGATGCCATTTTGTTCTACGTGTTTTTTGAAGTGTCACTGGTCTCCATGTATTTTATGATTGCCGACTGGGGTCATGAAGACCGGCAGCGTGCGGCACTGATGTTTTTTATCTACACCCTGCTCGGCAGCCTGCCTTTACTGCTGGCTATTCTGGGGATGTATCTTGGCAGCGACCCTCATACGTTTGATATGCGGGTCTGGATAGAAAATCCACCGTTAACAGGAACCGCCGCTATGCTGGCACTGATCGCAATGCTATTTACGTTTGCGGTAAAAACCCCGGTATTCCCTTTCCATACCTGGTTGCCCGCCGCGCACGTTCAGGCACCAGCCGCAGGCAGTGTGATCCTTGCCGGTGTCATGCTGAAATTTGGCACTTATGGACTGATACGTTTTAGTCTGCAGATGTTGCCTGAAGCTTTTCGTGAAGTCGGCGTGGTGGTGCTTGTCTTCGGGATTATTTCTGCGCTGTACGGTGCCTTCGCTGCACTGGCGCAGAACGATCTTAAACGTCTGGTCGCTTATACCTCGGTTAACCACATGGGCTATATCGTCATCGGTGTCGCCATCGCGGCACTGGCTATCGACCCGGCAATACGTGCCACAGCATTAGACGGTTCTGTATTACAGATGATCAGTCACGGCCTGGTGACCGGCGCACTCTTTTTTCTGGTTGGCATGCTACAGGATCGCGCTAAAACACGTGAAATGGATCAATTTGGTGGTTTGCTAAAACTGACACCAATATTTGGCTGGTCATTCGTACTGGCTGCGTTTGCCTCACTGGGGCTACCGGGACTGGCGCATTTCCCTGCCGAATTCCAGATATTCCTGGCGACGCTACAGGTCGAGCCATTCGCTATCATCGTTATCCTCGGTATTGTTGTTACCGCCGGTTTATATCTGAAAGCCATCAGCCAGATTTTTCTTGGTGAAGCCAATACAAAATGGCAGGGCATGCCTGATCTAACGATGCGAGAACTCATTACTTTAACGCCTCTGCTCGCATTGATTATCATCATCGGTATTGCACCCGCCTGGGTGCTTGATGTCATCCACAAAACAACCCTGAACCTTCATCTCTAATGGAAAAAGATCTTGCTTTTTTGATGCCCGAGATCGCCGTGTTACTAACGGCGGTTGCTGCGCTGATCGCAGAAATGCTGCGCAAGCCGCGGATCGCTTTCGCAGCTTCGGTAGCAGGTCTGTTGATTGCCACCGGCTTAACAATCCCATTGCTGCATGTTGATGTCACAGTATTCAGTGGTACATTTCGTGTAGATATACTAAGCGTCTGGGCAAAGCTCATCCTGCTGCCCGCCACTGTATTAGCCGTTTTACTGGTACGTGCTGAACTTGGCGGCAGCGCTAGAGAAGGTACGGCTTATGTTTTAGTCTTGATGGTAACGCTGGCCTCGTTATTAATGGCTGGTGTTGGTGATACCATGCTGCTGATACTCGCAGTATTACTGTCAGGTCTGGGCTCTTTTGCACTGGTAGCCTATCCGCGCGATGATGCCGCGACAGAAGCCGCAATGAAATTTTTTGTATTTGCTTCGGTCACCGGTGGCGTGATGATCTTCGGCCTCAGTTACTGGTTCGGTATCACCGGTTCAACCTTGCTCAATGAAACCACCCGCCTTGGCAATATGCCCGTGGTGGCCTCTATCGGTCTGTTTGCTGTCATCATCGGGCTGGGTTACAAAGCTTCACTGGTTCCGTTTCATTTCTGGGCACCCGATGCCTATGAAGGCGCACCCGTTTCGATCGCGGCTTACCTGTCAGTGGTTCCCAAGATTGGAGCAATCTTTGCCCTGGCTCAGGTGGTACGCGATTTACCCTCTGAGCTGAACTGGTCGTTAGTTATCGCGTTGCTTGCAGTGCTTACCATGACCTATGGTTATCTTGCCGCACTGGTGCAAAATAATGTGGTGCGATTACTGGCTTATTCATCCATCGCGCAGGCAGGGTATTTTTTGCTGGGTATCGTCGCTATCGGTGCCAGCGCACTTGCATTCCAGTCTATCGTTGTATTTGCCGCGGCTTATGCGGCAATGAATTTAGGCGCTTTTGCACTGGTAATGCAAAATGGCCGAACCCTGGATGCTTTTACCGGCAAAGGGCGCAGCCATCCGGTCACAAGCGTGGCGATGGTCATTTTCTTACTGTCGCTGGCGGGCATTCCACCACTGGCCGGTTTCGTTGGCAAGTTCCTGCTATTCGGTGCATCCATCGATGCAGGCTTCACCTGGCTGGCGATCATAGCTATCCTGAACAGCGTGTTATCACTAGCGGTCTATCTACGCATTATAGTCGCCATGTACAAAAAAGCCGATACCACAGAAACAGCTGAGACGATAACAATACCTTTGTTGTCGAGTCTGGTGTGGTTTATCGCCGCTGCCTTCACGCTGGGGATTGGTCTGGCGGCGCAGCTGATACTTAAAGCATTTTTTTAACAGCCATTGCTTTACTCCTAATGTAACAACTAATACTGAACAATAAACAGGTACTCATTTAACATATATAGCCCCGTCAGTATCAATACGATGCCACCCAGCATTTCAAAACCACGATGATGCTTGCCAACAATCTGCAGCGATTCAAGCCAGCCCATACTCCAGGCACCCAGTAGTATTGGAACGCTGCGACCAACGGCAAACGCTAACAACAGACCCGCGCCAAATAGAACAGAACCTATAGCGGCACTGGCCGTTAATGTCACCAGTAACGCAGGCGCACAAAATGGACAAATGGCTACGGAGAAAGGAATTGCCAGTAAAAAAGCTCCCCAGTGCCCAGTGACTTTTTTACCGCGCATAGAAATCCACGGTAAGCTGAGTTTTAACCAGCCAGGCCACATCAAACCTAAAACAATCAATAATGGACCAAGAAATAATCCCCACTGTCGCCCCATCACCGCTTTGACCCATTCGCCACCCATCGCTGCAGCCATGCCAAGCATAACATGCGTTATGAGTAGACCAACGATAAAGGCACCACCCAGGCTGAGCGCCTGCTGTTTTTCATGCGCCCGCGTCACATAGGCGAGAACTACAGGAATCGATGCAAATGAAACCGGATTAAAACTGAAGATAAAACCGGCAACAAAGGCAATGCCGATGCCTGCAAAACTGGCGTGTTGCAAAGCCCCTTCCAGTGATTGCCTGTTCAGATCGAGTTCAGGATATAACAGGTAAACGGCTGCACTGAATAACAATACGGCGGTTAAATAGGGCGTGCCATTTGCAGCCTTGTTGAGAAAATCTTTTCCTGATTCATTTATACCCGTAACAGCAGCAACGAGTACAGGGACACTGAAAAGTGTAGCGAACAATAATGCTGAGATTATTGCCAATGTTAAAGAGTTAACCGATACCACCAACACGATTAATATGACCAACAAGGGCAAGGTACAGGCCGGTACGGTCAAACCAAGCCTGATAGCATCAGGGAATCGAGATGAAAAAGGCAATAAACGAAAGAATTCCAGGTGCGGCACAGGAATATAAATCTTGCGTGAAATCAGATACACAGAAGCCATTACCATAAGCACGATACTTGCAGTGATGGAGTTAACTTCGGGCGCACTGGTTAAAACTGTTGCTGCTACAAACAGTATGATCAACAAGAAAGTTCGTGAAGCCCAGATGAGCGCAATATCCACCATCCGGGTCGGCAAGCCCTTTTGATGTGCACGCACAGCGAAAAGTGTGTGTGTTGCAATAGTACAGGGTTCAAAAAACGCCAGTGTGCCAAGCATAACAGCAGAAAACAGTAATAATACTTCCATCAGCTCAGGCCCTCTATACTGTTTTCCAGAGCTTGCAGTAATTGCCTGGCCGAAGGCAAAGCGGTAAACACAAGTTCACCGTTGATGGCGATGGATGGTGTTGATAACACACCTAATTCAATTGCATAATCCATCTCCTGCAGGATATTAACTTCACGCCATTCAAATTTTGCACCACCTAAGCGGTCAATAATTGCAACAAGCTCATCCTTGGCTTTACCACATTTACCGCAACCTGGTGCGGTAAATACTTCTATTTTTGTCATAATAATATCTCACTAAATAATCAAAACAATAAGATTCATACCTATTGACAGCCTGGAGTTAGCTCCAAGTTCAATAATTTGGATAATTACTCAATTTAATATTCAGCTTACGCCCTGGAGTCAACTCTAAGTCAAGAAAAAGATTATACTATCCAGGAGTATTTAATAATTTACATTTTTTCCAGGAAAACGCACTGCTAACAGTTTGATTTTTCTATATTCACTTCCCGCTCGTTGCCTGGATGCCCATCTGGTACTTGTAATCGTGTTCTGGGCAAAGGATAATTCACCCTTTATTTATTTGCGTTAGTTTATCGTTTTGTTAAAACCTGTTCTGCCAGAAAAAAATCAGTCAACCTGCTGGTCACGCCTGTATGGCAGTGCCCTGGCATTGCAATGTGTTGAAGCATCAAAAGCTTACCGTAACGGGCCACTGGTTATTGTGGTTGAAGATATCCGTTTCGCGGATAAATTGATCCATGAAATCAGCTTTTATAAACATACGCGGCAAACCATCTATCAGTTACCCGACTGGGAAACCTTGCCGTATGATGTATTCTCGCCGCATCAGGACATTATTTCACAACGCTTAAGCACCTTATATCAACTGGATAAACTCAATGCCGGCGATATTCTTGTGGTGCCGGTAAATACCTTATTACAACGTTTGTGTCCGCGCAGTTATATCCGTGGCAATGTTTTACAGCTTAAAACCGGCCAGATACTCAAGCTTCAGGCTTTTCGCGCCGAGCTGGAAGCCAGTGGTTACAGTTTTGTTAATGAAGTAATGGAACATGGTGAATTTGCAATTCGCGGTTCTATTATAGATTTATTCCCTGCTGGCTCTAAAACGCCATTTAGAATCGATCTGTTTGATGATGAAATAGAAACGATTCGCTGTTTTGACCCGTCCAATCAACGCTCAGACAATAAAGTTGAAAACATAGCATTATTACCGGCACGTGAATTCCCCACCAATGAAACCGCCATTCAGGCCTTTCGCAGCCGTTATCGTGAAACTTTTGCGGGTGATCCACTGGCCAGTATTATCTATAACAATGTCAGCGATGGCTTAATGCCGCCGGGTATTGAATATTATCTGCCGCTTTTCTTCGATCAGCTGGAAACCCTGTTTGATTACCTGCCCAAAAGCAGTCTGTTTATATTACCCGACAATACCGATGAATTTCTGCACCAGTTCGCCGACAATGTACAACAGCGTTATGAACAACGCCGACATGACATAGAACGCCCGGTACTTGCCCCTGATACGATATATCAATCGGTGGCACAGGCAGAAGAAACTTTACAGCATTTCAGCCGGGTCATTTTTTCAGTAAAAAAAAACCTCAATGAGCAATATAACCTTAATGTCAGCCCGCCGCCTGAGCTAACCCTGCGGCCGCAGGCTGAAAACCCGGCGAAAACATTCATTGACTATATTCATCAATTTAACGGCCATCTATTACTGGTCGCTGAAACCGCAGGGCGGCGTGAAGTACTAATCGACTTATTGCGCGAACATCAGATATACCCTGCCGCCTGCCCGGACTGGGAAACCTTCTATCAAACCAGCCGCCATCAGCCAGCCAGTCGGGTAAGTATCACTGTGGCAGAAATCAGCAGTGGGCTGGTCATCCGTTCAACAGCATCCAGTCAATCAGCCGATGATATTGCCGTTATCACCGAAGCACAAATTTATGGTCAGCGTGCTATACAGAAACGCCGACGCATAAAACACGGGCCAGATGCCGATGCCATTGTGCAGAATCTGACCGATTTGACCATCGGTGCACCGGTGGTGCATCTTCAACATGGTGTGGGCCGTTATCTGGGGCTGGAAAAACTCAGTGGTGATGGTTATGACGCTGAGTTTTTACTGCTTGAATATGCCAACCACGATAAACTATATGTTCCGGTCGCCTCGCTGGATCTGATCAGCCGTTATAGCGGTGCTTCGGCAGAACATGCACCGATACATAAACTGGGCTCCGATCAATGGGCAAAAGCACGTCGCAAGGCTGCTAAACAGGCACGGGATGTCGCCGCTGAACTGCTTGATATACACGCCCGTCGTGCTGCTATTCAAGGCCGCGCCTATCCCCTTGATGAAAATGAATACCATAGTTTCTGTAATGGCTTTCCATTTGAGGAAACCCCGGATCAGCAAAAGGCCATCAACGAGGTACTCAGTGACCTGGCCAGTACCCAACCCATGGATCGTGTTGTCTGCGGTGATGTGGGTTTTGGTAAAACGGAAGTTGCTATGCGTGCCGCCTATGCGGTCACCACCAATAACCGGCAGGTGGCGATATTGGTTCCCACTACCCTGCTGGCACAACAGCATTTCCAGAACTTTAGTGACCGTTTTGCTGACTGGCCTATCAAGGTTGCCTGCCTGTCACGGTTTAATACCGCAAAACAGCAAAATAATATTCTCGAGCAGATAAAAAACGGCAAGGTCGATCTGGTTGTCGGCACCCATAAACTTTTGCAGAAAAGTATCCGTTTCAAGGATCTGGGGTTGATTATTGTCGATGAAGAACACCGCTTCGGTGTCCGTCACAAGGAAATGCTCAAGTCATTACGTGCCGAAGTCGATATCCTTACTCTCACTGCCACGCCTATTCCACGCACCCTGAATATGTCACTGGCGGGTATCCGTGATCTTTCCATTATCGCCACCCCACCGCTGCAGCGCCTTGCCATCAACACTTTTGTCAGTCAATGGAATGAGGGGCTGATTAAAGAAGCCTGCCAGCGTGAACTCAAACGTGGCGGGCAGGTTTACTTTTTACATAATGAAGTCAAAAGTATCGAAAAAATCACGCACGATTTACAACAGCTGCTACCTGAAGCTCGCATTGACTTTGCCCATGGGCAGATGCCGGAAAAACAGCTTGAACAGGTGATGCTGGATTTTTATCATCAGCGATTCAATATTCTGGTCAGCACCACCATTATCGAAAGCGGGATTGATGTGCCTACCGCCAATACGATTATTATTAACCGAGCTGATCGCCTCGGGCTGGCGCAACTACATCAGATTCGCGGACGGGTTGGACGTTCACATCACCGTGCCTATGCCTATTTGATTACCCCGCCAGAAGCGGTGATGACCGCCGATGCTAAAAAACGTCTGGCTGCCATCGAATCGCTGGAAGATCTGGGTGTCGGCTTTACCCTCGCCACCCACGACCTGGAAATTCGTGGTGCCGGTGAACTGCTGGGTGAAAACCAGAGTGGGCAGATTTCTGAAGTGGGTTTCAGTTTATACAGTGAGTTGCTTGAACGTGCCGTCAACGCATTAAAACGCGGTGAGATACCCGACCCGGATAGTGCCTTAAACGCCGGGCTGGAAATTGACCTGGGTATGCCAGCATTAATTCCTGATGATTACGTGTATGATATTCATCAGCGGTTGATGTTATATAAACGCATTGCCAGCGCCACGACGATAAAACAACTGGATGAATTAAGCGTCGAATTGATCGACCGTTTTGGTTTATTGCCTGATTATGTCAAAAACCTGTTTAGCGTCACCGAAATGAAGATGACGGCGATGCAAACCGGTATAGTAAAAATTGAAGCCAGTGAACACGAGATAAAAATACAGTTTAGTGACAACCCCGATATCGATCCGGCAAAACTGATTACGCTGATCCAGACGCAGCCTGGCGGTTATCGTTTTAATGGTAGCGACACCCTGCGTGTCCTTGATGTTAAGGACGACATTGCAAAACGTACACAGCAAATTTATGCCCTTATTAGCCGCTTACGCCCAGATAAGCCCGCTCACATTGATATGCATGCAGCATAATCATACAATTGCTGTATGATGCGTTTATTACTCGATGCCTGAACCCATGCCTGTCTGAACAAACCAGCGCATATTTTGAACAAACCAGCATATTCTGAACAAACGATATTATATCTGAACCAACAACATCTGAGCAAACTGATACCGATGCCAGCCAATACACGCCTTTCCATACCCACCATTACCGCGCATTTTGTTGCAGACATAAACACCAGACAAAAGCATAGCCGTCAAAATAATCATGGCGTACAAACGCTTAAGCAAGCCGCTTATAGCGGAATGTTTTACCTTACATTGCTGATATTACTGCTATTCAACCAGCCCTCACTGGCTGATACACAGCGCTTACCGACAACGCCCCAGTCAGTGACCCAGTCAACAACAGAGGCACAAACCCAAAAATACCATGTAGAAGTTATTGTTTTTGAAGATGCCGATGCCACGTATTTACACGCGGAAGACTGGCAGGATGAACCTGGCTTTCAGCAAATTAATCAGCACGATAAAACCCTTCAGGGTCAGGATGACAAAACCATTCAGACTAATAAAACTATACTGGCGACACCATTGGCAGCACAGGCTATGCCAGCAGATAAAAGTGCTCAGGTGTTTAAGAATACCCCTCCCACAATCCTGACCAGTGAAGCAAAACGTATTCGTTATTCAAAACATTATAATCTTTTATTTTATGCTGCCTGGACGCAGGCAGGTCTGGATGCGGAACACGCCGTTGAGATAAAACTTGCTGACCTGGTTAATCATGCAAAGTTAAAAACAAATAATGCAATAACAGGTTATTTCAAACTGGTATTAGCCCGCTATTTGCATTTTTATGTCAACCTGGATTACAGCCACCATGAAATGGCTAAGATTGATCATACTGTTAATAATACAGAAACAACTCAAGCATTAATAACTGCTTCAACGCCATCCTCTACCACCACGAACAATAAAGATGATTCAGCAAATCAATCACCACTACAGACTATCGCTGTTATTAAACATTATTCCATTATCGCGCACCGACGCATGCGCAGTAAGATATTAAATTATATTGATTACCCGCTGGCTGGCATTCTGGTGCAGATAAATCCGATTAAACAGGCTAAACCCATAAAGCCTGAACCAGAGCAGTCTGAAACCAGCCCGATCCACACTCAAGCTGTAACCAGACCATCAATGATTCCCCACCAAACTCCCTGACCTCTATACCTTTTCCAGACTCCTGGGTCGTAGAAAATATCTATAGCGTTTTAATGAAGTAGCCGGGTTTTAATGTATTGGTAATCGTCTCTCCACCCCGGAACGGCGCCCCAAATTATCATTAAACCTGGTTGTTGCCCGTCTATCAGGCATATTACGGCGGTCTTTAACCCGTCGTTCAGGGCCATTATATCTATTATTGTCTGTCCCCATTAGCTTTCCCCAATATGATCTGTCACTTTTATTTACACTTTATTCAGATAAATTCTCTTTTTTATTTAACAAGCACTTTTTATGCCAAAATATGTATTGTAATAAAATTCAATAACATGACTATTTCGCAGGTAGAATTTACAGGCAATTTTATGTAAAAGTGTCAATATAATCGACTTTACTATTAGCCCATGCCCAAATCGCTGACTTCAGCTTGAATAGTGTAAAAGATATAACTGTTCAAAAACTGGATCGGTTACCGGTTTAATTTTCTTGCGCATAACAGTTCCAATGGCATCAGAGCGGGAGAAAATCGGGTTAAGCAGCTTTACGCTGAGGCTGGCCAGAACCAGCATAGCCCGCAGGTAAGGTTGCATTTCCGGCATTTCTATCAACACAGTCTGAATTGGTTGATGATTACTGCAACAACGTATTTCTGCCTGCTGGCTGATGGTGTTTATATCTTCTGCTATACAACAATCCGGTTTAACGCCAGCAAAACAGGCAGCAATCGCATCCAGTAAAGCAATCACCACATCCTGATTATTCGGTTTGCTCAATGCTTTTATTGCCGTCTGTAAAAAAGCCTGTCCCGCCGGGCTGAATACTTTCAGTAAATATTGCACATAGCAATTATCGCTGTACTGTTTGTTATGCTGACCAGCAAAGACCTGTTTTACCTGATGATATAAAGGATGAGCATCGACGCTTACAGGTAAGTTATCTGGGCAGCCATGTAAAAAACCCACATAAAAACTGCGTTTGGTTTGCGCCCTGTTCCACAGGCTCTGCTTTTCTTCTGCGCTAATTAACCCAGGTTGCAATACCAGCCGCACCGATTCGATCATGGCTTGCTGCTGCTCCTCGAACGGTAGAAATTCCATTAAAAATGCTGCCAGCTGTTTACCGGTTTTACCCTCGACGACAGCCTGTCGTTGTAACATACAACGCGCATTTTCTGCGTTTGGCATGGCCCACCAGGCACGCGCTGCAAGCTCATCGGTTAATCCAGGAGCATGTACAACAGCGACCACGGCTTCAGATTCGCCTAATAACAACATCTGCGCAAGGCTGTCATCTCGCGCCTGTCCCATGCGTGTCCAGCGCTTCAGAAACACGGGATAACCACCGGGAGAATCCATAACATGGGTGCTGAACAGCGCTTTGACTTCTCTGATATAGGCTTCGTCCTTGCCGGTCGGATTAAGCGGCACCTTTGCTTCACCTTTTTCCGTCAGTGCATAAACAATCATTTTAGATTCATCAATACGCACCGCATAGAGTTGCTGTGCAAGCAGGACATTAAGACGTAAATTATCTTCGGTTGAAAGCATAAATATTCCTGAAACACAAAGGCAGGCTGAGCCTTATTGCAGACCGTCAGCCGCATGGATGCGGATGTCGAGCTTACATGGACGTATTTACTGCGTGTCTGCAATAAGGCTCAGTCTGCATTGGTAAGAGTAAGTTATATATCTTATCTTATTTATATCATCAATTTAACTGTACACGAACACCAAAAGGTACGCCGGCTTTGCCTTTTACCAGCCAGGTTACCGGGAAGGCCGGTTCAGTTTCGGGAAACAGACCTTCCGCATCGGTAAAATACACCAGTAGATCCGGTGCCTGATCCTGGTTTTCCACCCACTCAAATACCGGTCTGAAATTCGTGCCACCACCACCGCGTATGGCAATATCAAACTGAAACGTATCCCAGGCGGCAAAGGTCCACGGACAGCCATAGTTTAATGTTGTATCACAGGTAAGCAGGGTTACACTGGCACGAAGCTGACTTTTAAGTGCGTCAATTTCAGAGATAAATTCCTGTATTTCGTCTTCACTAATGGAACCACTGGTATCAACAGCCACTACAATACTGGTTTCATTACTGCGCATACCGGGGTAAATAGCCGGGTCACCGCGACGTGTCGAAGGCCGGGTATAACTGTAGTCTTCGCGTGCGGTAGCTGTCATATATCGTGCCAGCAACATTCGCCAGGGTAATTTTGGCTGCAACAGATGGTCAACCATGCGCGCCATGTCACCTTCAAGTTTACCGGACTGTAAAGCCTGTTGTGCTGCGCCGGCCAGACGTTGTTCCCATTGCAGGCTCAACTCATCTTCTTCCTGTGCTGACAGGCCGGCAGGCTGTGGCATAGCACCGCCCTCACCACCCTCTTCTGTTGTACTGTCCTGCTGCCCCTGCCCCTGTGTTTTATCGTTAGTCTGGTTTTCCTTTTCCTTGTTGCCGCCGCTGCTATCCTGTGTCGATGGCTGTTGTTTATTATCTGCCTCATCATGCTGCTGGTCATCTTCCAGCTCACGCTCACCACCGTTGTCATTGTCTTCCAGACAGGGATAGATTTCTTCTGCGGTCATCCCTTCATATTCACGCAGATACATGGCATCCGGGGTGGGTTTCAGGCCGTCTTTAATCAATAATGGATTGATTGCGTAGTCACAGGCCAGATCCCAGCGCTGCCTGACCCGGTTGCTGCGGCGATGAAAATGCGATAAGGCACAGTGCAAAGCTTCATGAGAGAGCGCAAACTGGGTCTGTTCTGTATCCAGCGCATCGATATAATCACGATTGTAATAAAAGGTTTTGCCATCGCTGAATGTTGTTTCACACCACTTCGGATCGCCCTCCCGCAGAGGTAACCGCAAAACCAGTGCACCCAGAAAGGGTTTATCAAGAATCAGCCTGGTGCGTGCGGTTGCCAGCTTTTGCTCTACATCAGGATACGTGCTCATACAGGGAAAATACGATGGCTTCAGTACAGCATCAAATCAGCAATTTTATCGGCCCATACAGCGAATTCAGGCACCGCGAAGATATCCTGACCAATGGCACGATGCATATCCGATACCATCATTACACCCATTTCTCGCTGCGGGAAACGATTGGCATAGTTGAGAATATTACCGTGGATTTTCTGTGCATCAGCGGTTTCTCGGGCACGAATTGCTCGACCAACCAGCGCCGTAGCAACAGCATACTGCAGGTCAATTTCTCTGGGCGTATCCGTACCCTCACCCCTGACTATGGCATCCAGATCCGGCATTTGATCGAGATTGGCGATAAATGCGGCTAATTCAATGCCTGCTGCTTTACCAACACAGGCCTGTAAGGCACCGGAAAATAATTCGGGATGATCTTCAAATTTATGTAATGCACGATGGGCAAATTCCCATGAACGTGGCGAAGGAAAAGCAACCGGATTTTGTGCAGCATCAAATTCAAATAATAGATCCTGGCGAAAACGCAAAAAAGCAATCACCCGTTCATCAATATGATTGGTATATGCCCAGGCTACCCAGTCATCGAGATTAATATCCACTTCATAGTGAGAAAATCGGTTAGCCAGTGGCGCAGGCATACTGTAGGTAACGCCACGATCACCCTGACGGTTACCGGCCGCAATAATTGCCCAGCCATTGGGGACGTCATAATCACCCAGTTTACGATCAAGAATCAACTGATAGGCGGCTGCCGATACGCTCGGTGGTGCTGAAGTAATTTCATCCAGAAACAGAATACCCTGGCTGCCATGACGATGCTCATTCGGCAACATGGAGGGTATCGCCCATTCTACTGCATCACCATCGCGAAACGGAATACCACGCAAATCACTGGGTTCCATCTGTGACAGACGAATATCAATGAGTGGTGTTTGTTGCCGGGCAGCAACCTGAGCAACCATCTGTGATTTACCCACTCCCGGTGGCCCCCAAAGCATCACCGGTGTATGTAAACCTGACCGGGTACTGACAAATTCTTTTTCAACAACGGTTAGCAGATGGGCTGGACGCATAAATTATCGCTCGAATACAGGAAGTAAATTAGATAATGACTATTTAAAAAATTATCTTATAAAAAGTTTACACCCCCTACATATCATCAAAACCAGCCATTTTATACAGGCGTTTGGCTTCCTCAGGATTTTTTTCCACTCCATTGCCTTGCTGGTACATCATTGCCAGTGTGGTCATGGAACCAACCAGACCCTGTTCAGCTGCTTTAGTGAACCATTTGACCGCCTGCTCAGAATTTTTTTCTGTGCATTCACCTTCCATATACATAAAACCCAGCCCGTGTTGCGCCACAGCATGACCCTGGCTGGCTGCCGAATACATTAATTCAAAGGCTTTATCTGGATTAGCAACATTTCCTAAACCATTTTGATACATAATCGCACAGCGATGCTGACATTCTGCATCCCCATTATAGGCATAGGGTAATAAAAACTGCATAGCCTGTTTGAAATTTTTAGCTTCAAATGCGGCAATGCCGCTGGTAAAATTAGCATCATCGTCATTAATTTCAATGGTTTCTGTTGCGGGTAGTTCAGCGCTGAAATTATCTTTATCGTCTGTCATTGTGGCACCTGGAAAACTGATAATGTTACGGGTTTAGCCGTAGTTTAACATGCCTGTCTGGAATATCACCGCATAAAACCTGTGCATTAATAGCATTAAAAATCCGCTAAAGTCATACACAAAGCATGTCTTTATAACTTTTACACCCCATTCCCTCCCTCTAATGGGATAGTGCCTACACATTCCAAATTCGTTTCCAACTAGGTATAATCTCCGCCACATATCGATATGAATCGAAACATAAATTATTAATCCGTGTTAACTAAACGTATCTACGCTGATGTTGACATCAGAACAATTCTCAACATAACTGATACGCAAAATCCTGGAGAAGAATATGAAGATTAATCAAGACTATTACAACACAGTAACCAAAATGGAAGAAGCCGGTGTCGATCCTGAATATATTGTTGGCTGGGAAGGCGGTTATGTGCTTAACCCACCCCGTGAAGAACAACGTGTAACCGAAGCTTATGAAGCGGGTTATGAAGATGGTAAAGCAAAAAATACCGATAACTTTAGTAGCTGGAAAAAATAAACCGTTTTATTTGCCTGTTTAAGCACTAACGGTTAAGCCATTATGCATTAAAAATGCCGGGGAGAAACAATCTCACCGGCATTTTTCTGACAAAAGGCATTTTCTGACAAAATTTGGCTCAGCAGACTCCTGGCTGAAAAAAACAAATCTCCTAACTTTCTTTGCCAAAAACAGAAAGCTGGAACATATTTTGACATCCACGACAACATTAGTCACGGTGTATTGAGGGAATTTACCTGGCCACTGTACTTTCTCGGACAGACGCCTAAAGCATACCCCGCAAAATACGTTTCATAGCTTTCATCGCATCGGGTATTTCTACTTCAATCACCTGGTCTGGCACCCACTTATTGTCCTTTTCGCCCATTACCTCACGCACATGTTCCCCTGCACAGCGTTTTACCTGAAATCCAGGGTCGAGATCACCATCAAAACTGAAACTGGCATATTCATTCATGCGCTTATTGATTACGTTGATAAATGCATCGCGGTAATCCGCGTTTTTATCAGTTGAAACGTCACGCCGATTGTCATGCATGGTTTTTGCCATATTTAATGCCAGACCGGTAATAATCGCCTGGCGTTTCTCAGCACTGTATTGTTTTGCCGAGATCAGTCGATCAATCACATGGATATAAAACGCCGAAAATTCGGCAATAACATCAAGGCGTTGATTCTGGGTATCAGTCTGGAATCCTTCATTTTCTATATGCAGTACATTTTCACTGGCCACTTTCCACAGGTTAAACCCCAGTACGCTACCCGTTTCTTCCGCTGTACGAACCCTGTTCTTATCATTCCACTTATTTTTTACTCGAAGCTTCATCTCATACCTCAAAACCTTACAATTTTTGTTGTAGCCGACGACATAATATACTGATAAGGTAATGTTTTCACCATAAAGATACGAAGGTTTTATGCATACAGACCTTGACCAGCTTATTTCTACCGTACAGCATAATTGCCATATTTCTGATGCGAAATATGCAGGTAATTATACTATGTGTATTTACCTGTTGAAAATGCGTGAATATTATCGTTGGGAAACGGCTAACGGATTCAGTGACCAGCTGTTACCTGAAAATATTGGTGCATGGATCAGTCAGCGTGAGGCCTTATGGGAAGAACTGGAAGATCAGTGCTATCAGTCCCTGTCGATCGCTAATGCCTGCCTGGATCCATTTCAGTCAGATGACATTAACCGGGTACTGGCCCCTCAGCAGCTTATCTACAGCGCCGGTTATGGTATCAAGGCCAAACCCCACTTTTTTATTGCTCAGCTTGAACAGCAGCAACAATATAATCATTACAACATCTATATTGCCGGTAAGGAATATGCCCGTGATCTAACTTCACCACCGGCAATGAGTCATAATAAAACCATCTATATACGTCGAGAGTCTTTCAAACGTATGCTCTGGGAACGCATTGAAGAATGGCGCTGGCACAAACCGCAAAATGCATTAGCCAGAACAATAAACTGTTACGCTTTTGAGGACGACATTGACCTGGCATTAAACAATATGACCGATAACGAATTACAGGCTGCAATATTACATGAAATTGGTGAAATACAGGCAGGTGAAACCCTGCACGGCTGGCAGGATATGATGCAGGCGATTATTTTTACTCAGGCTGAAATTATGGCACGTGCCGTACGTGATCATTTTGCCGACACACTGCACACCTTACCTGCATTGTTAAAGAATACTGAAAAGCACCCCGATCAACATGCATCCATACACTTTTATTTTGCCAATCTGACCGCAATGCGCAAACAGCTGTTCCCTTCTTTAATACAGGCCTATCAACAATGGTTGCAAAATAATGATATGACGGTGATCCAGAAAACTGTCAAACATGCAAGATTGCACTGGCAGAAACTGGCAGAGGATATACTGGCTATCTACCAGCAACAGGCTGATCAGCCGGGCAGGCAGATTGCTGACGAGATTGAAAAACGGGTAAATAACAGCCATCTTTAAATACCTGTATAGCCTCGTTGTTTTGACTTACCTCAACGCAACCGCAACACTGTTATCATAAAATGATACCTGAAATAACCACAGGAGATTTCTCCCCCATGCACACACCATTAAAAACTATTCATGAAGTTAAACCAGATACCTTTATCTTCGAAAAAAAACAGGCTTTACCGCTGGATATATGCAGTGAAATAATTCGTCGTTTTGAAGAGGATACCGATAACCAGTACCCCGGTCATATCGGACAAACCATTGAAATGGACACTAATATCAAACGTTCAACCGATCTGGTTACCAGCGGTAAGGAAAACTGGAAAGATCTGGATAAGGAACTGTTCCGCTCCCTCAGTCATACGTTAATAGAATTTCGTGAAACCTACCCGTTTTTCAAAGGTCCATTCAAAGATAGTGGTTATGCTATACAACGTACCAATCCCGGAGAATTCTATCACTGGCATATCGATGGTGGCAGTCATGAATTTGCCGAACGCCAGCTGGTTGCTGTCTGGTACCTTAATGATGTTGTCGGTCCAGGCGGTGAAACCGAGTTTTCCTATCAGCAGGTAAAAGTAAAACCGGAAGCCGGTAAATTATGTTTATTTCCCTCATTCTGGACCCATGAACACCGCGGTGTCACCGTGCAACAGGGAGTAAAATATATCGCTACCACATGGATAGTGTTTGCCTGATGACCGTGTATTATCAGGTTAATACACTTTTGAATGGAAAGGATAGATACAGTAGAATTTAAATATTCAGAATATTGGGCCTAGCGGCTTTACAGTTTCATGCTCCATAATAATATCGGTTTCATTCATATCACCGCTTACATCAATATTAATAGACTTAATCCCGGGCATTTTTTTCAGGATATAAGCAGCCATCAACATCATTAATTTTTCATTATCGGTTTCAATGGCAGTTAAAATCTTATCTCCCACAATCTGGCAGCGTTGTTCTGCTGTCGGGTTTTCCACCCAGTCCCGACTCATTTGCCAGCCTTTGTCCATATCTGCATCCAGGTGGGCAAAGAAGTCACTGGCCTCAAGCAATAAATTATCCGGTACCGTAAAGGTACTGCTACGATCATCAACAATAATATTTAAATTCATAAATGCAAACTCTGTTAATATACAGCGTTTATTATACTCGAATATGCAAGTGTGAAAATATGCTTATTACTATCCCTGAAGTTTTAAATAAAGAAGACATTAGCGTTATCCTTGAGCTTATGGCCACAGCAAATTTTCGTGAGGGTAGTATTTCGGCGGGTAGTGAAGCCAGGCGGGTAAAACATAACCATGAAATGTTTATTTCAGAAGTAGAAGTACAACGCTTAAACAATCTGGTTATGGGCAAACTTGTACAAAATCCCGATTATATTGCAGCTGCCTTTGCGGCTCGCATAGCTACCCCTTATTACGCAAAATACACAACCGGCATGTATTACGGCAATCATGTTGATGACCCGATAATGGGACCACCCAATCAGCGCTACCGTTCAGACATATCCATTACTATTTTTCTGAATGAACCAGATGCCTATGATGGGGGCGAACTGGTTATCCAGACTGATTTTGGTGAGCAAAAAGTAAAACTCCATGCTGGTGATGCCGTCCTCTACCCTTCTTCAAGCACTCACCGTGTTGCTGAAGTAACACGTGGCGAACGTCTGGTTGCAGTCACCTGGTTACAGAGCACGATTCGTGACCCGGCAAAACGTGAAATTTTATACAAACTCGCCAGGGCACGTGAAAAATTAATTATCACTATGCCCGGCTCGGATGAACTGGAACTGCTTAGCAATAGCTATGTCAATTTATTACGCATGTGGACAGAGCTATAAAAAAAGCCGCATTAAGCGGCTTTCTTTATAGCTTTTTAATCTCGTTTCAGACAGCTGATTAACGCTCAGAACCTGCTTCTGAGTGAGCCATATCAACAACCTGATTAGCCATATCCTGAAACTTCTGGCGATAACCATCAAGTTCTGACCCTGCTTCCGGTTTAAAGTAATCTTTTGGATCAACACCATTAGCATGCTCATAAGCTGTAAATTTCTTTTGCATAGCTATCATTTCTTTAATTAATTCTGCTTTCTTAGCACTCATATTTCTCACCTTATATATTTGAACAGACCGTGATTGGCCACTAAATATTTGATTAAATACTATAAATCAGTCAAGCTAAATCCCTGACAATGGTTCAATTTTATCGTGCAACCACATTTACCCATATATCTATAAAGGGGGAAGCAGAAAATTAAAATCACCTGTACAGAAAAATATGACCATTAAAATAAAATGTGATTAGTAACCACCTTTACGGGTGCTTTCAGGGCAACCGCCAATTTTAAGTCCCTGCTTTGATGGCATACCGGGAAATAACTCATACATTTCCTTAGATGATACCTTGCGCCCCCAGAGTTTCCCCATCGCTTTCATAATATTGCGCTCATTAGGCTCATCACCTGCCAGGGTTTCATCGCGAACATACTTTACTGTATCCCAATGCTCCGAGGTGGGTTCAATACCTTCTTCTGCAAATATTTCGGTTGCAATTTCTTCATTCCAGTCATTTGAATTAACCAGATAACCATGTTCTGTTCGTTCAACTGATTCAAGTGCCATATCTATACCCTTTCAAAAATAGTTACAATAGAATAAGGTCGCAAATACTAGCTGAATTGATGGGTAGTTTCCAATATTACAAAATAGATATTTTTTTCTGGAGACTGCTACAGAAGTTTGTCCCTACGCTTCCATGAGGAGTTGACGTTTATTTATTATCTGATTCTATAACAGCTTTAATGCCTTTATGCGGAAGAAATATACCACAGCCATAGTGGCGTGCTGAACCCAGACCGATTTCCTGTAATAAGACTGATGCGGCCTGATCCAGATCAGCAATCATTAAGCTTCTTGTCTCCAGGCTATCACCACCAACCTGTAGGCGATGACTCATGCCACACAACATTTTTTTTGCCGGTATATCGCACTGTTTTAGTTGTTGAGCCACCCATTGTAAAAAAATCTGTTCATTATAATCGTCAGGCATAACCACATAACGCGCAAATAAAGTGCTAAAAGGCGTTACCGGTTTGACCGACATATCACCCACGCTTAAAGAGTAACCGGCAATGTCGAGTATTTCTCCCGTTAACGATTTTGCATCGTTTATCCGTTTCACTGGTAGTCGTAGCTGCATACGAGTTCGTCTTGATAATTGTAACAACTCGCCATCGGCAGGACGTTCCCAGCCGTTACCACTGGCCGGGCCATAAATTTGATGAATAGCTACTGCTGATTCATCTTTTAACCACGGTAATAATGCATATAATGCCTGAGTTAGCTCATTGGCGTGTGAAGCAGGTAACTGTTTACAATTTACTTTATAGCTTACATCAACGACTTTTTCTGATTTTGTTATCGCCTGTTTTGTATTGGCTTCTTCCCAGAACATCATCTACTCCTGTGCTGAAGTAAATACGGCTTCCAGCCGATCTTCCCAGTTTGCCGGTGTGTCTGGGAACTGTGGTTTTACATCCATACGAAAAAAAAACTCACCTGCAACCGCACGTTTTTTTAATTCTGTTTCAAGCTCATTAAAATGTTGCATATCAGGATTCTGGATCAATACTTCACTTAACCATAACATAATACACCAAACCTCTCATAAAAATATTCTATAATATACATTAAATAACAAGTGTAACTAATTTATTATTATGTAATTCTATCGTAATATCTTGCACGATACATCAGCCTGACATGGGTATCGGAATCATAAAAAACACTACGATTATGCAGAACATTATTACAAATAATACCCTGACCAGACTTTAAAGCTATTTTTACAGAGTGCGAAGTATCATCGAGCAAGACATTGATACGTTTTACCGCTTTTATGGTAACAGCATCATCACGCCAGATAATATTACGTTTTCTTGCTGAAAATCGCATATGCAAACGTCCACCTGGTTTATGCAGAGAGAATACCGGGCCTGATTGAGCGGCACGAATCAACCGCCCCGAGTCTTCATTCGCTGGTATCGTCATTGCCTGTGGGTGCATAAGGGCTTTTATATAGGCTGGATTTTCATCACGCAGGTACCTATATACCTGTTCATGGTCAAGCAGATGATTTACGCCACCTTCTGCTGCCGCAGAGACACAATGCATAATAATGGCATTAATCTGCCTGTCTGGTTTATTATAATAACCGTCTGTATGCCAGCTTAATGCTTTATTTGTGTAGGGAATATATTGATGACCGGGCTGCTGCTGTATAACCTGCAAACTGGTGATTTTATCTTCATCTGCGGATAAATTAGCATCCAGATGCTGCAACCCAAGTTGACGACCCAGTGCTGATACCAGTGTTTTAGGCTGCTGAGAAAAACCCCGCAACCAATAAATAGCCATATTATAACGGCTACATCTCGCCAGTATTGCCTGTTTCTCACTGTTTTTAAGACGAAATGGATCAGCCACCTCAACCAGCAACTGCTCAATAGATGGATGGCTACAGGTTTCTCTGGATATTTGCCAGCGCTGATAGGCGTTATCATCAGCCAGATTAAAAACATTAACGAACGGGTTACACATCAATATTACTTCCCAGAGAATAGTCATAGGGATCATACTATTTCAAGCTCACCAAAAATACCCCAGGCGCTTGCCGAAAAGGCCTATCCGTATAAAAAAACCGGCCGACTATCCCTTATTGGATAAATCTTTTTTTACTACCCCTCCCATGCGAAGGGTTTTACAGCTGACGATAGGCACCTAAACTTCCGTCCAGAAATTCATAACGTCCTGAAATAAAATATCATCAACAGGATATTGTTAAAAAATTAGATTGGCACTAAAATCGGCAACTTAAATCAGTACCAATCGCAAACAGGTTTTAATTTAAAACCTGCTAACAACAACTAAACGGCAGACAGGAGAAATTCTATGGCCAAGAAGATTTATGAAACCCCCATGCTCGATGAGCTCGAAAGTGGCCCATGGCCAAGTTTTATTTCAGGCATCAAAAAACTGCGTGACGATCATCCTGATGAACGTATTCAGGAAGTAACCAGTAGTCTTCTGGGTCAACTGGAACATTCTTATGAAACTCGCAAGGGTTACTGGAAAGGTGGTACCGTCTCAGTATTTGGTTATGGTGGTGGTATTATTCCGCGTTTTTCTGAAGTTGGTTCAGCATTCCCCGAGTCGAAAGAATTCCATACTATTCGCGTTCAACCACCCGCAGGTAACTACTACACGACATCAATGTTACGTCAACTGGGTGACAGCTGGGAAAAATATGGTTCAGGCCTGCAAACATTCCATGGCCAGACTGGTAATATTATGTTTATTGGCACCGACACAGACGGTGTTCAGCATTTCTTTGATGAAGTTAATGAATATGGTTTCGATCTGGGTGGTGCTGGTCCCTGTGTTCGTACTGCTATGTCCTGCGTTGGCGCAGCACGCTGTGAGATGTCCTGCACCAATGAACATGGTATCCATCGCCTGCTGGTGAACAACTTTACCGATGATGTACATCGTCCTGCCCTGCCATACAAGTTCAAATTTAAAGTATCTGGCTGTCCTAACGATTGCCAGAATGCCATTGAACGTGCAGATATGGCTATTATCGGTACCTGGCGCGATGATATGAAAGTTAATCAGGATGAGGTTAAAAATTACATCAATGCTAAAGGGGAAAATGGCCGTCAATATTATCTTGACAATGTTGTTTCACGCTGTCCTACCAATTCACTGACATTGAATGATGATAACACCCTGACCGTCGATAACCATAACTGTGTACGTTGTATGCATTGCCTGAATGTTATGCCAAAAGCCTTACATCCAGGTGATGATCATGGTGTAACTGTTCTGGTTGGCGGCAAACGCACACTGAAAATTGGTGGTTTGATGGGTACCGTTATTCTTCCGTTCAAGAAAATGGACACGGAAGAAGATTTTGAATCACTGGTAGAACTGGCTGAAGAAATGATCGATTTCTGGGCAGAAAATGGTCTTGAACATGAGCGTACCGGTGAAATGATTGAACGCATTGGCCTGGTGAACTACCTGGAAGGTATTGGCGTTGAAGTTGATCCAAACATGGTCGGCCACCCACGTGAAAGTTCATATGTCCGTATGGATGGCTGGGACGAAGAAGCCGAGAAATGGTTCGAGCGTAAAGCAGAAGCTGCCAGCGCATAAAACCTTACCTGTATTTAACTAGCTGATATTTAAGCTAATGTTAATGGGGAGAATTTCTCCCCATAATAAAAATTGACATATTGAGGAACCAATAATGAGTAATGATAAACCTCGCTCACCCATAGAATCCGGATGCCCTGATGGCTTCCAGTATATGCATCCTGTCATGCGTAAAAATTACGGCCAGTGGAAGTTCCATGAACATCCCCAACCCGGTGTATTGCGACATGTTGCAAACAGTGGCGATGAAATCTGGACAGTACGTGTTGGCACACAACGTATATTAGATGTTTTTTCACTACGTGAACTATGTGATATTGGTGATGAGTTTGCCGACGGTTATATTCACTTTACTATTCGCAGTAATGTTGAGTATTTAGTCACTGATCCAGCAAAAGTTGAACCTTTAATCAAAGCTATTACTGATAAAGGCTATATAGTAGGCGGCACTAAAAACTCTGTAGCAATGATTTCTCATACTCAGGGCTGGTTACACTGTGACATTCCAGGTACAGACGCATCAGGTGCCGTTAAATCAATGATGGATGAATTAATTGATGAATTCCGCAACTGTAACATGCCTAACCGCGTTCATATCACTACTTCCTGCTGTCAGATTAACTGTGGTGGCCAGGGTGATATTGCCATCAACATTCAACATACAAAACCACCTAAAATTAACCATGATTTAGTTGCTAATATTTGTGAGCGTCCAACCGTTGTCGCGCGTTGTCCGGTTGCAGCTATTCGACCTGCTATGGTCAATGGTAAGCCATCACTGGAAGTTGATGAGAAAAAATGTATTTGCTGCGGCGCATGTTTCCCTCCCTGCCCGCCTATGCAAATTAATGATGCCGAGCATTCCAAGCTGGCAATCTGGGTGGGTGGTAATCACTCAAATGCACGTAGCAAACCAACCTTCCAGAAACTGGTTGCTGCCGGTATCCCTAATAATCCACCACGTTGGCCTGAAGCAACTGCAGTAGTAAAGAATATTCTCCAGGCTTATAAAGAAGACGCACAGGACTGGGAACGTATTAATGACTGGATTGAGCGCATTGGCTGGCCGCGTTTCTTTGAAAAGACTAACTTGCCCTTCACCAAATATCATATTGATAACTGGCGCGGTTCACGTAATAGTCTGAATGCTTCAACCCATATCAGATTCTAGGCAGACTAGAGTCCAGACAGGCACTCATTAACCTGGCAAACGACGGGTTAATGAGTGATATCTGAAAGTTTCTGAATATAAGAAAAGGTAATAATAGTGAAATTAAGTATTCAAATTAATGAAGGCCCATATCAACACCAGGCCTCAGATACTGCTTATCAGTTTGCCAAAGCTGCTATCGCTGCCGGACATGAAATCTTTCGCATATTTTTCTACCATGATGGGGTTAATAATGCGACTCGTCTTGCTGTACCACCACGCGATGACCGTGATGTATCAGCACAGTGGACAGCACTTTCAAAAGAACATGATCTGGATCTGGTTGTCTGTATCGCTGCCGCACAACGTCGTGGTGTGATGGACGCAGCCGAAGCCAAACGTCAGGGACTTGATGCCGATAATCTGGCAGAAGGTTTCCGCATTTCTGGACTGGGTCAACTGATTGAAGCAGGTATTCAATCAGATCGCCTTGTCGTATTTGGCGCTTAGGTCGGGAGAAAAATATGTCAGTAAAAAAATTCATGTATATTAATCGCAAGCCACCGTATGGTACGGTTTATGCGCTGGAAGCACTGGAGGTTGTATTAATTGGTGCTGCATTTGACCAGGATGTTAGCCTGGCTTTTATCGGTGACGGAGTTTATGAACTGACCAAAGGCCAGAATACTGATGCCATTGGACAGAAAAACTTCTCCCCTACCTACACGGCGTTAGGTGATTACGACGTAAAGAAATTATATGTTGAAAAAGAATCACTGGAAGAACGCGGGTTAACATTAGATGATTTACAGCATCTTGTCTGGGAAGACGAAGACGATGACTGGGCTGAAAAAGATTCCATTCATCTGGTAAGCCGAGCTGAAATGGCTGATGTTTTAGATGATCAAGATATAATATTAAGCTTCTAGGGGATAAACATGGCACTCTTACACACGGTAAATAAATCTCCATTTGAATCTAATACATTTAACACATGTCTTGGTCTGGCAAAACAGGGATCAACCATTTTGTTAATAGAAGATGGTGTTTATGCGGCAACCACTGGTCACAGTGTTGCTGAAAAAATCAAAAATGCCAGTGGCATAACTTTTGCGGTACTTGGTCCTGATCTTCAGGCTCGGGGACTGGAAAGCAAGCTGGCTGACGATATCAAAGTCATTGATTATGATGGTTTTGTTAATATGGTGGTTGAACATGATTCTGTTCAATCCTGGCTTTAAACTATTCGGTTATTTTATATTTTTTAATTATAGAAATATTAATAGATTTATTTAGTTATAGATTTTAACTATATATTTAATTGTAGATATATTTAACAATAGGCTCACAAAGAGGAAATCGACATGGCATCAATAGATGTAAATGGTAAACAGATAGAAGTAGATGAAGAAGGTTATTTATCAAATCTTAATGACTGGGAACCAGCCGTTGCTGAAGTAATGGCAAAAGCTGAAGACACTGAGTTAACCGACGCACATTGGGATATTATCAACTTCTTACGTGAATATTACGAAGAATATCAAATTGCACCGGCAGTACGTGTACTGACAAAAGCAGTGGGTAAAAGACTGGGTAAAGATAAGGGTAACAGCAAGTATCTGTATGAACTGTTCCCCTATGGTCCGGGTAAACAGGCATGTAAATATGCCGGATTACCAAAACCAACGGGTTGCGTTTAATCCAGCTGAAATCTTTGTAGAAGTTAAATAAACCGGGGATATAAACCGTCCCCGGTTTTAAAAAAATCAACCCAAAAATTAACCAATTTTTCGGTTATCGACTTTAGGCGAGAAGGTTACCAATGAATGCTCTTAGTATTTTGTACGTCATACTTTTTTATGTGGCAATTATTGTATTAGTCGCAGGCGTCACAAACAAACTATTACAATACAAACGCGTACCTGCTCCTCTGAGAATTCCTGTTACGCCGGCACCCATAACAAAAACGGGCGTTATTTATCGTTTTTTCACTGAAATTGTTTTCTTTAACAGCCTGTTCAGGTCAACAAAATGGACCTGGATATTTGCCTGGATGTTCCACCTGTCTTTATTACTGGCATTTTTCCGCCACCTGCGTTACGTCATTTCACCGGATTCCTTTATCTGGCCATTAGTTAATAACGAAGTTATACAGAGTTTTGGTCATTACGCCGGCTTCACCATGTTTATTGGCTTATGCGGCTTATTCGGGCGTCGTATCTTTGTTGATCGTGTCCGCTATATTTCTTCCCCATCCGATTATTTAATGCTCCTGCTTATTCTTGGCATCGCTTTTTCAGGGCTGATGATGAGTTATGTTGCGCATACAGATATTATCGAGCTTAAAGAATTTATTCTTGGTTTATTTTACTTTAGCTGGCATAACCTGCCCGGTGATGCAGTATTACTGACTCATCTGACACTGGTTCTGTTCTTAATGATGATATTCCCGATTAGTAAATTATTACACGCACCTGGGCTATTTATGGCGCCAACCCGCTATCAAGTTGATAATCCACGTGAAGTTCGCTACCTCTCAGAATGGGGTGCTGAACTGGAAGCAGATGGACGTAATAAATAAGCAATCGTCACATCTATATACAAAATAGAACAACATTACGTTGAGATCTTAAATAATGGCTGATTACGAAATACCAGAAACACGTGAATTTCCAATAATCCCTACGATTATGGAAGGTGCCATGGCACATAGTTCACCTTTTGTTGCAGATGAAGAATTCCAGACTGCACTAGGCTTCCCTTACCCGACAGGTAAAGAAAAAGGTGAACTGATCGATGGCTGGAAACAGAAGTTTCTCGATTTATTACAGGACAAACTGACTAAATACCGTTCTGTTCAGGTATTTATGGATATCTGCGTAAAATGTGGCGCCTGTACGGATAAATGTCATTATTTTATTGGTACGGGTGACCCTAAAAATATGCCTGTTGCACGTCAGGATTTACTACGTAAAGTATATCGTCGCTATTTTACTTTTGCGGGCAAATATTTCCCGAAACTGGTTGGTGCCATCGATTTAACTGAAGATGTCATCAGAGAGATGTACAGTTATTATCATCAATGTTCAGAATGTCGTCGCTGTGCCGTGTTCTGTCCGTTTGGTATTGATACTGCCGAAGTCACCATGGCGGCACGTGACCTGCTAGCTCACATTGGTCTGGGACAGAAATATGATAATCAAATTATTGCCAAGGTTCATAGCATAGGTAACAACCTTGGTTTACCTGGCCCTGCTCTGGCTGATACACTGGAAGGCCTTGAAGAAGAAGTTGAAGAAGACATTAATGTAAAAGTACGCTACCCGCTGGATGAAAAGGGCGCTGAAATATTACTGGTTGCGCCTTCAGCCGATTTCTTTGTCGAACCACATGTCGATGGTTTAATTGGCTACGGTAAAGTATTCCATGCTGCAGGTGTAACCTGGACATTGAGTTCTGTCGCATCAGAAGCTGCAAACTTCGGTCTGTTCATTGGCGATTATGCAAATATGCGTAAAATTTCACTTCGGGTTCGTGATGCAGCAAAAGAACTCGGTGTAAAACGTATTATATTTGGTGAGTGTGGCCATGCCTGGCGTGTTGCCTATAACCATCTGAACACATTAGCAGGACCATGGGATTTTCTTGATCCTAACTATCCGGTTCCACAACATATTCTTGAATTTACCAAAGACTGTCTTGATCGTGGGATTTTGAATATTGATAAATCTGAAAATGACCACATGACGCTGACATTCCATGATTCGTGCAATATTGCCAGAGCATCTAGAATCGGTGAATTTCCCGGCAGTCAGTTTGTAACACCACGTGAGGTTATCAAGGCCGTTTGTAATAATTATCATGATATGGTAGAAGAAACTATTTTTGACCAGACTTTCTGCTGTGGCGGTGGTGGTGGCCTGTTAACGGATGACCTGATGGAAATTCGTATAAAAGGGGCACAACCTCGTCTCGAAGCATTAAAAAATGTCTCTAAAGATTATGGGGTTACCCATATGGCCGCTATCTGCGCCATCTGTAAGTCACAGTTTACAAAAATTCTACCTTATTATGGTATGACTATGGATCAGATCGTGAGTGTGCATCAGTTAGTTAGTAATGCCATTATCCTCGAAGGACAGGGTGAAGAATCTGAGGATAGTGATGACACCGAAGCAGCATAATAATGGCGATACATAAATAACAGGCTTATATTAAAGAATTATATAAGGCGAATTAATAACAGTTTTTCCAAGACATTAATCGACACAACTGGATTATCCAGGTGTAAGTAACAGGAGATATGGCATGGCCACTTCCACAGAAGATATGCAAAATACAAAATTAACCTTCAGAAGATTTAAAGAAGGTGATCAGAACTGGGGCGGTTTTAACAAAAAAATATTTGAGGCAGATCACTCACATAAATGCCCTACCTATGTACATCGCACACCACCCTGCCAGGGTAGCTGCCCATCAGGTGAGGATATTCGCGGTTATCTGGATATTATTCGTGGTATTGAAACCCCACCAGAAGGTGTGAGCATGCAGGAATACGCTTTCCGCCGTTCAACAGACGCCAATCCATTTCCATCAATGATGGGACGAGTATGTCCAGCCCCTTGCCAGACGGGTTGTAACCGAAATAAAGTCGAAGACTTTGTTGGTATTAATTCTGTTGAGCAATTTATTGGTGATACAGCATTTAAGGAAGGTTTTGGCTTTGATAATAGCGCTGAAATGACCGGTAAAAAAGTCGCCATTATTGGTGGTGGCCCAGCAGGTATGTCAGCTGCCTATCAATTACGTCGTAAAGGTATTGCTTCAACCATCTTTGATAAGCATGATCAACTTGGTGGTATGATGCGTTTTGGCATTCCCGGTTATCGGACACCACGTGACTATCTGGATAATGAATGCCAGCGTATTCTTAATATGGGTAATATCGAAACACGGCTGAACACTCAGGTTGGTCGTGATGTCAGTGTGGCAGAACTTGAAAAAGAATTTGATGCCGTTTTATGGGCATTAGGTTGTTCTACCGGACGTGATTTACCCGTTGAGGGCTGGACTGAAACACCTAACTGTGTATCGGCCATTAAATTTCTTGAGCAGTTTAACAAGGGTGAAATGCAATACACAGGTAAAAAGGTTCTGTGTATAGGTGGTGGTGATACTTCTATTGATGTCGTCTCTGTCTCCCGCCGTATCGGCACAATTTCAGACCTCAATGAAAACCCTGAAGACGTTGTCAATGGCAAACTATCACATAAAGATTTTGATACCAGTAAAAGAATTCCATGCGATCAGGTTACCTTAACTGCTTTGTTCAAAAAGGAAGAGATGACCGCCGCTGAGCATGAAGTTAATGATGCCATTATTGAGGGCGTTAACCTGATGAACGAGGTTATGCCAGTCGAACTTATTCGCGATGCTAATGGACGTGCAACGGCAATGAAATTTGTTGATTCAAAATGGGAAAATAATGCCCCCGTTGCAGTTGAAGGCGGTAAAGAATATATCGTTGAAGCAGACATCATTGTAGCAGCAATCGGTCAGGCAGGTGATCTTGAAGGTCTTGAAGACTTCAATAATGGTCGCAATCTGATGGATTCTGATAATGTCTATCGGGTTCCGGGTAAAGACAATCACTTTGTTTGTGGTGATATTGTTCGTCCACATCTGTTAACCACGGCAATTGGTCAGGCATACATTGTTTCAGAAACGATTGAAAATCACTTTAAAAATATTGAACTTAAGAAACGACCTAAAGTTGATGTTCATTACTTCAAATTAGAAGCTAAATTACATGAAGCCGGGCTGGATCCTAAACCTTATAATTCTGCTGATTATCATGAAGATGATCAACGTGGCACCTGTGCTCAGGACTATGCCATTCATAACTATGAAGATCGCTCTCATAATGAGATCATCTCAACAGATAAAATGTTTCTGGGGTATTTTGAGTATACCGAACGTAATCTACGTGATACAGACGTACCCTCTTCTGATATTGTACTTAATCATTTTACCGAACGCCAGACCAGTCTTGAAGAAGACAAAGCTGTTGCAGAGGCAAATCGATGCATGAGTTGTGGCATGTGTTTTGAATGTGATAACTGTGTGATCTACTGCCCACAGGATGCTATTTTCCGAGTCAAAAAAGACAAACATACTACTGGACGTTACGTTGACACTGACTACAACAAATGTGTTGGCTGCCATATCTGTTCAGATGTATGTCCAACAGGTTACATTGATATGGCACTGGGTGAAGGTTAATTTTAAACCTGGCTGGCATCTATATCATGAGCATGAACATTACAGGTAATCTGATGAAAAGATTGTTACTATTAATCTATGTATTAACCGGTTTATTGCTAGTGTCATCATCTACACTGGCACAAACCCCTACTCCTACGATTAATCTGCCAAAGGCTAAAAATTTAAAATGCGCTATACCTGGTCCTTTGGCAAATCAGCGCAGGAATCACATGAAATATCTTTTGCATCAACGTGATAAAACCATGCATGAAGGTATTCGTAATGAACCGGTAAGCCTGGCTAAATGCATTAACTGTCATGTGAAACCTGATGCTCAGGGTAAACTCCCGAAAATTGCGAGCAAACAGCACTTCTGTCATGGCTGTCATGAATATGCAGCTGTACAGATTGATTGTTTTGAATGCCATGCAGATCGTCCGCAGAAGTATATAAAGCGTAAACAGGCTTTATCCCTGAAACAAATGCTGCAGCAGCATCTTGCATCCAATGATATTAAAACGCCTGATATTATTAAAACAGGCGATATTATTAAAACACCTGTCAGTAAAAACCAGCAAGGAGTTAATCAGTAATGAAGCAATCTGTCGATAACTCACGACGTGACTTCCTGGCAAAAACGGCAATCGCCGGAACCATCACTATTGCATCAGGTGTTCTGTTACATCAAACTGCAAATGCAAAAAGTTTAAATGAGACATCAACCAGAAACCCACATACACCGGTTAGCAATATAAACCGCTGGGGCCTGCTAATTGATACAAACAAATGTGGCAAGAGTTGTAGCGCCTGTGTTGATGCCTGTAATACAGAAAATGGTCTTGCAGGCAGAACCGGTCCACAGGATACACAATATATTCGTAAAGTCACTTTACGCGATAAATCTACCGGACACGAATTATCGCTGCCACTGATGTGCCAGCATTGTGAATCAGCTCCCTGCGTTGATGTCTGTCCGGTAAATGCCTCTTTTATCCGTGCTGATGGCATTGCATTAGTTGACCGACACCTTTGCATTGGTTGCCGCTATTGCATGATGGCCTGTCCCTATAAAGCCCGTTCGTTTGTCCATGAAGAACTACACAATCAAAAAACATCTGACCCACGTGGCATTGGCACAGTAGAAGCCTGCAATATGTGTGTTACCCGTGTCGATGCTGGCAAAATTCCAGCCTGTGTTGAAGCCTGTAGTGCGGATAACCATAAAGCCATGATGTTTGGTGATCTGAATGATCCTGAAAGTGGTATCTCTGTCGAATTAAAAAAACATGGTGGCAAACAAATACGTGCTGATCTGGCGCTAAACACAGGCGTTCATTATCAGGGCTTAAATGAATAGCTCTGAATAAACGAAATTATTATAAGTAAGTTTTAGCAGTGAATGATACAAAACATCAATCATCTATCGTTATTTATCATGTAAATCCCGGTATGGGTAAGTATCAGGATGATGCGAAAAAATAAACAAGAGAATTATAATGAGTAAAATAGAATATACTTCTTTACAGGGCAAAAGCCCGGCTTATTTCGTCCTTCTGGGTGTTTTAGGTCTTTTCACCTTTACAGGTATCCTCGCTGCCTGGTATATGGAACATAACGGTCACCATGTAACCGGTATGACAAACCAGATTGTATGGGGGACGCCACATATATTTGCTATATTCCTTATTGTTGCAGCATCTGGAGCTTTGAATGTCGCTTCAATCGCATCGGTATTTTCTAAAAAAATATATGAACCGATGGCTCGTCTATCTGCCTTACTGGCTATTGCTTTACTGGCAGGTGGCCTGGTTGTATTACTGCTCGATCTGGGACGCCCAGATCGTTTGATTGTTGCCATGACCCATTACAATTTTACTTCTGTTTTTGCCTGGAATATTATTCTCTATAGCGGTTTCTTTACCTTCTGCGGTTTATATTTATGGACAATGATGGATCATAATGTGCATCAATATAAAAAATATGCTGGGTTTTCCGCCTTTGTCTGGCGTTTAATTCTCACTACCGGTACAGGTTCTATTTTCGGTTTTCTGGTTGCCCGTTCGGCCTATGAAACCGCAATCATGGCACCCATGTTTGTTATTATGTCCTTTTCCTATGGTCTGGCCATTTTTATTCTAGTATTAATGGCTACCTATAAAGCCAGTCAAATGGAGCTTGGCGATGTCGTCATCCTGCGTTTACGCAATTTATTAGGGGTATTTGTTGCGGCTGTCCTCTATTTTACCTTTGTTTACCATCTAACCAACATTTATGATGCAGATCGTCGTGATTTTGAAAGATTTATCCTGCTGGATGGTGGCATATATACAACGGTATTCTGGATTGGAGATATCATAATTGGTGGTCTGATTCCACTACTACTGATTTATTTACCTTCCATTAAGAAAAATCGAACTGTTCTGGGATGGATCTGCGGAATGATTATACTGGGTGGCCTGTCACAGGTTTATGTTATTGTGATAGGTGGCCAGGCATTTCCTCTGGAAATATTCCCCGGTTATGACGTAAGTAGTTCATTTTATGACGGAATAGTAAATAGCTATACACCAAGCCTGCCAGAAATTCTATTAGGAAGCTCTGGTATCGCTATTACGCTTTTAATCGTTGTCTTTATGCTTAAAGTATTACGCTTTATGCCTAACTCTCTGGCCGATAACGTTATCGACCCGCATTATTCTGTAAAATAAAAAATTAACGATTGAGACAGATAGCTATAGATAGAATTTAAACAAACAAAACTTAATATCTATATGTAAATTTTGGGGTTTATATCTGAATATCTATAGCTAGAATATCTATGGCTATCTGTATAATAAATAGTTCTTTCATGATTTGCCTTTCTAGAAATAAACCCTTGTATAAATAATCCCTGTATAAATAAACAAGAATCACTCACATGGTCGATTAAGTTATAATTAGCAACCATGTCATCACGTATTTTTATTTCTGCCGCACATAAATCTTCAGGCAAAACAACAGTTAGTATCGGATTGTGTGCTGCCTTAAAACAACGTGGTCTATGTGTACAGAGTTTTAAAAAAGGCCCGGATTATATTGACCCCTACTGGCTCTCACAGGCAACTGATCGAGACTGTTATAATCTTGATTTCTATACCATGGAACAGGATGAGATACTCTCATTGTTGCAGCAAAAATCCATGGATGCACAAATCAGCCTTATAGAGGGAAATAAAGGCCTCTATGATGGTCTGGATCTTGATGGTAGCAATAGCAATGCTGCCCTGGCTACCCTGACAAAAACCCCGGTTATTCTAGTTTTAAATGCCAGCGGTATGACCCGGGGTATCGCACCACTTATCCTGGGTTATCAGGCATTTGATAAGAATGTCTGCATAAAAGGCGTCATTCTCAATAAACTCGGGGGGTCTCGTCATGAAACAAAATTAAGGAATGTTATTGAATATTATACGGATGTACAGGTGGTAGGGGCGATACATAATGATGACAACCTTAATATTGAAGAACGTCATCTGGGCCTGATCCCGGGTAATGAAGACCCTTTCTGTACTAAAAAAATTCAGTTACTATCCAATGCAATTAATCAACAGGTTAATCTTGAACAGGTTATTCATATTGCCAGTACCAGCCCCGCTCTGCACACCGTAAAAAGAGTTGATTCAGCTCAGCCGATTGAAAAGGATATCAGACTGGGCATTATGCGTAGCACTGCCTTTGGTTTTTATTACCCTGATGATATAGAGGCATTACAGGCTGCTGGTGCAAAGATTATTGAAATAAACCCAGGTATTGATAAAACCCTTCCTGACATTGATGCCCTCTTTATCGGCGGCGGTTTCCCTGAAACACAAATGCAGGAACTGGAAGCGAATACCTCAATGCGTCAATCCCTGTACAATGCCATTAATCAGGGGCTACCTGTTTATGCTGAATGCGGAGGATTAATGTATCTTAGTCGTTCTATTCAGTGGAATAACCGGAAGCATCAAATGGTCGGCAGTATCGATGCAGATATAATCATGGAAAAACGTCCACAGGGGCGTGGATATGTTCAGCTTGAAGAAACCTCAGACAATCCATGGCCACTAGCAGTCAGTAAACACATCTATGCCCATGAATTTCACTATTCTCGTTTTAAAAATCTTGATAAAAATGTAAAATTTGCCTTTCGTGTTTTGCGGGGAACAGGAATAAATGGTAAATACGACGGTTACCTCTATAAAAACCTGCTAGCCTGTTACACGCATCAACGCACTTCCCGGCATAATCCCTGGACACGTCGTTTTATAGCATTTGTCAGGCACTATAAACAACAGTCCGGGCAATAAACAACAGTCCAGGCAAATATAAACAACAGGAGAACAGTTAAAGCCCATGATTACCATTACACCCGCTGCCGCCGAACAAATCAGAAAATCAGCCCAGCAGAATAAAACCCAGGGCATGGCATTACGTATTGCTGCCACTCGTAATCAGGATAACAGTATCCATTATGGTATGGGTTTTGATGATGCCAAAGAAAACGATACCGTTATTTCTTCTACACAAATAAAAGTTATTGTCTCAGCAGACAGTGCTGAACTGCTTAAAAATACCGTCGTAGATTTTGTAGAGCTTGAGCCCGATAAATTCGAGTTTATTTTTATGAATCCAAATGATCCTGATTATAAACAACCCGAATAAACCACCAAAAATGCCATAAAAACTCATGAATAATCATGGCTTACTCGGTTAAACCCACACTCCTATGAAAGAAAACACAACATTCCAGTGGAGCATATCTTCTCTGAAATTGCTGTATCAGGTAATGAGCATCCTGAATTCAGCTGACAGTGACCGACAGGTTTTACATGACTTTCTGTATTTAATTAAACAGCATTTTCATAGTAAAGCAGCCTCTATCCAGCTCATAACCAATGAAGGCTTAATGAATCTGGTCGCCTATGACGGTATCAGTGAATCACAGGCCAACACCATTCAACATATACCCATTGATGGACATTTATTCAGTTTTGAAACCGATGTTATTGATGAGATCCAGATTTATGATGGTGAACTTGATTTTGATGGCCACAAAGCCATTCAAATATGTATTCCTGTGCGCTATAAAATACGTACCCTGGGTGTTATCAACCTTTTCAGCATGGAAAAAGTCGAAATTACTGAAGAGCTTGCCTATTTACTCCTTTCTATTGGTGCCCATCTGGGTGAATCACTTAAAAAACACCAGCTTCAGGTCAGCGCAAAACAATTATTGATTCAGGAAGAACGTAACACTATTGCCAATGAACTACATGATTCGCTTGCGCAAACACTTGCCTCAATACGTTTCCAGGTGCGTATTCTGGATCAGACATTACAGTCAGTGGGTGATTATATGGCCATTCAAACCATTGAACAGATCGAGCACGGGCTTGAGGAAGCCACCACTGACCTGCGTGAACTCATTGCCCATTGCCGGGTTTCCATTGAGGAACAGGGGTTAATACCAGCTATTAAGCGTGTTGTTAATAAATTCAAACACGAAACTGGCATCCATATCCTGTTACAATGTGAAATTAATAATATTGAATTACCCACCAATATGGAATTAAATGCTTATCGAATTGTTCAGGAATCGCTGGCCAATATAAAGAAACATGCCAATGCCAATATTGTTAGAGTATTAATAACCACAGATGGTGACAATATACATATCCTGATAGAAAATGATGGTAACGGGTTTGATCAAAGTAAAATCCACAGTGAAGCAGGCAAACATCTTGGTTTAAGTATTATGAAGGAACGCGCACGACATCTTGGTGGTGAGCTTAAAATTGAAAGTGAAATTGATGAAGGTACCCGCATTGAGCTAACTTTCAGGCACAACAATCAGACTGACAAAATAAAACAAATAAACATTATTTAAAATGAGCCTTCTATTATGCGTGTAATTATTATCGATGACCATGCCCTGTTCCGTGATGGCCTGAAAGGACTACTGGAACAAAGAAATATTACTGTGGCTGGTGTCGCTGCGGATGGCCATGAAGGTATCGAGCTGGCACAAAACATTCTGCCCGATATTATTTTACTGGATCTGCGTATGCCACACATGAGCGGACTTGATACCTTACCTTTATTGCGTCAGCAACATCCGACTATTCCTGTTGTTATGTTAACTACCAGCAATGATGAAAGTGATTTAATTAAAGCACTAAGAACCGGTGCTCAGGGTTACCTGTTGAAAGACATGGAACCGGATGAACTAGTAGGTGCGCTACGAGACATAGAAAATGGTAAAAATGTGGTTGCGGCTGATTTAACCGATGCACTTGCGCGTATGGTACAGGGCGAAACAACCGTCGATGATAATGCCGGGCCTTTTACTGAGCTAACCCCACGTGAAACTGAGATTTTATGCCTGTTAGCAGAAGGCCAGAGTAATAAACTGATTGCCAGAAATCTGGGGATCTCTGATGGAACAGTTAAATTACATGTCAAAGCTATTCTGAGGAAACTTAATATTCATTCACGCGTTGAAGCAGCAGTAATGGCTGTCGAACATGGCTTGCGCAACCGGGAGAAAGAGAATAAAACCCTATGAAAACATTTAAACAGATTGTCGCAGAAGCCAGTAAAACGATTAACGAACTGATGCCCTGGGATGTTGATGAACGCATCAAAAAAAACCCGGCATTGATGATAATTGATATACGTGAAGAATGTGAATTTGCCCAATTTCATATTAACAATTCAATGCTGGTGCCACGAGGCATCCTGGAAAGCGCCTGTGAAGCGGAATACGAAGATGCTGTTCCCGACCTGGTTAATGGTCGTGAAAAAGAAATTATTGTGGTCTGTCGATCGGGTCAACGCAGTGTCTTAAGCACACAGATGTTGCAAGTGATGGGGTTTAAAGATATTGCATCAATGAAAACCGGCCTACGTGGATGGAATGATTACGAACTCCCTCTCTACGATCTGGAGCAGAAACAACTGGATCCAGATGATGTTGAAGAACTGCTTAAGGCCGGTTTCTGTTCATCACTGATGCACCCGGATCGGCGTACTATCCTGGCATAGGTTAACCAACAACCCAGCATGCAAACCAGTCATGCCAATCAATCATGTTGTACCCCTGTTATTCGGTCTTTTTCCGGTAATGTTTACGATCCTTGCGTCGCCTGCCCGCCTGCTGCGTGATAACACCCTGTACCGGCTCAATGCCAGAAATTTCCAGCGTATCGTATAAATCATTCAATGGCTGAAGATAATATTTATTTTCAACAATCCGTAACTGTCTGAATATATATTCTTTGTTGACTTCTGCCATCACATAACAACCGTCATAAACCATCCCTTCCGGGTCAATAATAATAATTGCCCCATCAGCAAATTCCGGCAACATACTATCGCCTAAAACACGCAAAGCAAACGGCTCTTTTGCCGAACAACCGGAACCTGTATCCATCTCACACCATCAAACGCGAATAAAACTCATATTATACACCTTTGTGCATTATGTAAAATTAATCAGGTTAGCCCGTAGCGAAATAAAGGTGTAAAATAAGTGCGAATTTTTGGTGTTATAAATATGTCCGAGATTATTAGTAAAAACAAACACGTTAGCCTCACCTATTCAGTCATTGATGAAGATGGTGAAATTATCGAACGCATTGATCTTCCTGTTCAATATATTCAGGGGAAACAAAGCCAGCTGATCGAAAAAATAGAAGCTGCACTGGAGGGCCACAAAGAGGGTGATATCATTGATGTCGAACTCAGCCCTGAGGAAGGTTTTGGTCCGCATCTGCCCGAACTTACTTTTACCGATGATATTAATAATGTCCCTGCTGAATTCCACTCGATTGGTGCTGAGGTTGAATTTCAGAATGATCAGGGTGAAACAAAAATATTTCGTGTAAGCAAAATAGCAGACGGTAAACTTACCGTTGATGGTAACCACCCTTTTGCCGGTAAAAAAATCACCTATAACATTACTGTAACAGGTGTTCGTCCTGCCACGGTAGATGAAATGGCAAATGGTGTACAGAACATGCCACAGCTACATTAACCAGAATACGATAATATAAACACAATGACACCATCAACCATACCTGATATTACCGATGCTGAACACTGGATGGTAAGCACCACTATCGCGGAACGCTGGTCTAATAAAAAAATTGACATTGAAATGGCTGATGTTGAAATTAGAATGCATCCTGATGACCGGGTACTCAGCTTATGCCCTGCACTGTACTGGCAGGTTGATAATACCAGCTTTGTCATTGTAAAAACTGGCGAGCGTAACTACCGATGTCAGTTTTATTATCGTGGCTATCAGCAGTATGGCACAGGCAAAACAGAATTTGATGATATTGCTGACTGTATCACTACACTGTTACAGGTTCATTCCGATAAAGAAACCGAACTTTCAATGGAACAGCATTAACTTTAATATTCTGTAATAATTTTCAAATAATAATTTAAACTTTCGAGGTTAAGTATGAGCAAAAAAATGAATGCCTTTTATGCACAATCCGGTGGTGTAACAGCAGTAATTAATGCATCAGCCTGTGGTGTAATAGAAACCGCGCGTAAACACAAGGATAAGATTGGTAAAGTATATGCCGGCAACAATGGTATTATCGGTGCTTTATCGGAAGAACTGATCGATACCAATAAAGAGACCAAAACAACTATTGCTGGCCTGCGTAACACGCCATCAGGTGCATTTGGTTCCTGCCGCTTTAAATTAAAAAGTCTGGAGGATAATAGAGCTGAATATGAACGTTTAATCGAAGTTTTTAAAGCACATAATATTGGTTACTTTTTCTATAATGGTGGCGGTGATTCCGCTGATACCTGCCTTAAAGTTTCCCAGATTGGTAAAAAAATGGGTTATCCCATAACAGCTGTACACGTTCCCAAAACTGTTGATAATGATTTACCTATTACTGATAACTGCCCCGGTTTTGGTTCCGTTGCAAAATATATCGCCATTTCTACCATGGAAGCCAGCTTCGATGTCGCCTCAATGTGCAAAACATCGACCAAAGTGTTTGTTCTTGAAGTGATGGGGCGCCATGCTGGCTGGATTGCAGCAGCCGGTGCAATGGCCTCAACTGCTGACCATGAAATCCCCATCGTTATTTTATTTCCTGAAGTAAAATTTGATCAGGCTAAATTCCTCGCTCTGGTTGATGAGAAAGTGAAAAAATTTGGTTATTGCTCGGTGGTTGTATCCGAAGGTGTGGCATGGCCTGATGGTAAATTTCTGGCAGAAACTGGTCTCAAAGATGCATTCGGTCACAGTCAACTAGGTGGCGCTGCACCTGTTGTCGCTGGCATGGTGCAAGAAAAACTTGGCTATAAATACCACTGGGCAGTCGCTGACTACCTGCAGCGAGCGGCTCGTCACATTGCATCAAAATCGGATGTGGATCAGGCTTACGCAACCGGAAAAGCCGCCGTTGAATATGCAATTAAAGGTCACAATTCTGTTATGCCAGCCATTAAGCGCACCAGCAATAAACCCTATCGCTGGAAAATTGAAATGGCACCACTGAAAAAAGTGGCTAACGTTGAAAAAATGATGCCGAAGAGTTTTATTTCTAAAGATGGTTTTAACGTTACCAGAAAATGTCGCGAATATCTGGAACCTTTAATCAAAGGTGAAGATTATCCAGCCTATAAAAATGGGCTGCCAAAATATGTAACACTGAAAAAAGTCATGGCAGATAAAAAATGTGAGCCTTTTGAAATTTAACCTGAGTTGATTTAGATCATGACTTTAGACAAGGCTCATGAGTTAATATCCATGCACGCAGGTTTAGGCAGCGGTTACAACCGTAACGCTGCCCGCATGGTTTTAGGTGAAGTAATGCGAGATCACGGCCAGGAGGCCGTAGACAGGCTTATTATTGAATTTAATCTTGAACAGCAATGGGGAATAAAACCTGGCACCTTCTTTGAAAGTGCTTTCAAAAGCTAAATTCATTAACTGGCGTTATATCAGGAACCTGACAAATCAACTCAGCTGTCAGTAACACCTTAATTCAGTATATCAACATATTGTTGTAACTGAATGTTTCTTTTAACAAATATAAGAGGTTTTTATGCGTTTAATTCTATTGGGTGGCCCAGGTGCTGGTAAAGGTACACAAGCGGGATTCATCACTAAAAAATATAATATCCCCCAAATTTCCACTGGCGATATGTTGCGTGCCGCCGTTAAAGCTGGCACTCCAATGGGGCTGGAAGCAAAGAAAGTCATGGATGCAGGCGGACTGGTAACTGATGAGATTATTCTCGGACTGGTTAAGGATCGGATTGCGGAAGTTGACTGTAAAAACGGCTTTTTATTCGACGGTTTCCCACGCACTCTGGCACAGGCAGATGCCTTAAAAGCTCAGGGCGTTAATATTGATGCAGTGATAGAAATTGATGTTGATGATAATGAAATCATTAAACGCATGTCAGGTCGTCGAGTTCATCTGACCTCGGGTCGCACCTACCATATTGTTTTTAACCCGCCAAAAGTTGCTGGTAAAGATAATGAAACGGGTGAAGACCTGATTCAACGCGATGATGATAAAGAAGAAACGGTGAAAAAACGCCTTGATGTATATCATGACCAAACCGAGCCACTTATTGCATACTACTCTGACTGGGCTACCTCGGGTGAAGCTAATGCGCCTAAATACCATAAAATTGCGGGTATCGGCAGCGTTGAAGATATTCGTGATGCAATCTTTAATGCTCTGGATAACTAGGCAAAAAGATTCACTGCAAACGATTAACCGGCTACGGTTAACTATCCATTAAAATTAAAACAACCAGTTTAATAACACTCTCATATCAGGAGAACCAAAAATGTCTATTGCAATACTAATTGCTATTGCCTGTGCCATATTCGGCATCGGCTTTGGCGTCTTATCTATTTTTAGCGTACTGTCAAAACCTATGGGTAATGACGAAATGGTACATATACAACAGGCTATTCAGGAAGGTGGTTCTGCCTACCTGAAGCGTCAATACACCGCCATTGGCATTGTTGGTATCATCGTCTACTTTATTATTATGTTCGCGCTGAATACCACAACAGCCATGGGTTTTGCTATCGGTGCCATTTTCTCCGGTGCAGCTGGTTTTATCGGGATGCATATCTCGGTACGATCCAACTCTCGAACCGCTGAAGCCGCACGTGGCGGCATCGCACCAGCATTAGAAATTGCATTCAGAGGTGGATCCATTACTGGTATGCTGGTCGTTGGCCTGGCTCTGCTTGGGGTTGCAGGTTACTATGCCATTCTTATGTCTATGGGCTTTGAAATGGAGAAAGCATTACATGCCATGGTTGGTCTGGCATTTGGTGGTTCACTCATTTCCATCTTTGCACGTTTAGGTGGCGGTATTTTTACCAAAGGTGCGGATGTTGGCGCTGATATTGTCGGTAAAGTCGAAGCAGGTATTCCAGAAGATGATCCACGTAACCCGGCTGTTATTGCTGATAATGTCGGTGATAATGTCGGTGACTGCGCGGGAATGGCTGCCGACCTGTTTGAAACTTATGCGGTTACCATGGTGGCAACCATGTTATTAGGCAGTCTGGTGCTTAAAAATGCGGGTGAACTAGCAGTGACTTACCCATTAATTCTTGGCGCTATTTCTATCATCAGCTCAGTTATCGGTACTTTCTTTGTTAAAACATCCGATGGCGGCAAGATCATGAATGCACTCTATAAGGGAACACTGGTATCAGCTTTATTATCAGCCATTGCATTCTATTTTGTCACAACAAAAATGATGTCTGGTATTGAAGGCTATTCTGCCATGTCGCTGTTCTATTGTTCACTTATTGGCCTGGCATTAACCATGGCTATGATTGTCATTACAGAATATTATACAGCCACCGAATTTTCCCCTGTACGTCAAATTGCACAGGCATCCACCACCGGTGACGGTACCAATGTTATTGCCGGTCTGGGGATATCAATGAAAGCAACAGCAGCTCCGGTACTGGCTATTTGTTTGGCGATCTGGGGAGCTTATGCGCTAGCCGGTTTATACGGTATTGCCATTTCGGCAACGGCCATGTTGTCCATGACCGGTATTATTGTTGCACTCGACGCCTATGGCCCGATTACAGATAATGCTGGTGGTATTGCTGAAATGGCAGAACTTCCTGATGATGTCCGTAATACCACCGATGCACTTGACGCAGTGGGTAATACAACAAAGGCCGTCACCAAAGGTTATGCAATTGGTTCTGCTGGTCTGGCAACACTGGTTTTATTTGCCGACTTCACACATTCACTTAATACCGCAGGGAAATCGGTGACTTTTGATTTATCTAATCACATGGTAATTATTGGACTGTTTATCGGTGGTTTAGTCCCCTACCTGTTCGGTGCAAAAGCAATGGAAGCCGTTGGACGCGCAGCCGGCGGCATTGTTAATGAAGTACGTCGTCAGTTTAAGGAAATGCCTGGTATTATGGATAAAACACAGAAACCAGACTATTCCAAAGCGGTTGATATGTTAACGCGTGCAGCAATTAAAGAAATGATTCTACCTTCATTATTGCCGATTATCGTACCAATTATTGTTGGTTTAACGCTGGGTTCACAGGCACTTGGTGGTGTTTTAATCGGCAGCATTGTAACCGGACTGTTTCTTGCTATCTCAATGACTACAGGTGGCGGTGCCTGGGATAATGCTAAAAAATATATTGAAGATGGTAATCTCGGCGGCAAAGGTTCAGATACCCATAAAGCAGCTATTACGGGTGACACCGTTGGTGATCCGTATAAAGACACTGCAGGCCCGGCAATTAACCCGTTGATTAAAATCATCAATATTGTTGCCATGCTTATGGTGCCACTGTTATAGACACCCGTGTTGTAAAATACAGTCACAGCGAGTTGTCTATTCATTAACAGATAAAAAATCTGCTGATGTATTTAAAAAGGCCATAATGAGATTCATTATGGCCTTTTTAATGATCGATATTTTTATATGATTCCTCGATTCAAGTAATAACCGTATAAGCGGCCAACTGATTAATCTAAACTTGACGCTAATCAACGTATTTTTTTCAGGATATAAGTTAAAATACAGATATAACTACTAAATAAGAGAGAAGATAGTATGCCTGTTTCCCACCATCCATTAGCCGAAGAGTTTGCTGAATATAAAAAAACCTTCCATGAATTAAAACTAAATAACTCTCATTTCCGTCGTTTAGCCAATGAATATGAAGGTCTGGATAAATCCATCTTTCGTGCTGAACAGGGTATTGAGGTCGTTAATGATGATTATCTGGAGACTATTAAAAAAGAACGAGTACATCTTAAAGATCAGATATACACAATGCTAAAAAGCTAACCTTCCAAGATTTCACCCAAACCTATCCAAATAAATAAAAACCATCACCATGCTAAACAATATTGAACAAATACGTCAACAACTGATAGCGCAACGCGCCGAACTCAGTAAACGTATTAAGGCAATTAACAAGGACATACATCATCAATCTACACCTGTAGAAAAAGATTTTGCCGAACAGGTTACCCAACGTGAAAACGATGAAGTTCTGTCAGCACTTGATGATGAAGCAAGACAAACCATTCAGCTTATTGATGCAGCACTTGAACGCATCAAATCTAATGAATACGGGCTCTGTCAGTTTTGTGGTGAACCCATTGCTAAAGAAAGACTCACTGCTTTACCTTTTGCCACAACCTGTATTCGTTGCGCTGAAAAACTCGCATCAGCCGATTGATAACCACAGATAATATACACTCTGCAATAAGCTAATACCTCTCCCTGTTAGTTGATGTTCAAGGCGCCTGGAAGCTAACCCGGGCGGATTAAAAAAGGCCGATTGAGAAAAATCTCAATCGGCCTTTTAATTTACTCAGCTACTTTAGCCATATCTGGCTAAAGAAACTGAGTAACTAAGCAGTAATATTATTTAGCTGCTGGTGCTGCAGGCGCTGCTGGTGCAGCAGGTGCAGGTGCACCATAAGGACGAGGACCATAATACGGACGTGGGCCATAGTAAGGACGGTTGTAATAGCCATTGTTACCATTCCAGCCGTTATTACCAGAATAGTTACCATTGTAACCATTGTAGCCATTACCATTACCATAGTATGAATTATAACCATTACCATGCGCTCGACCATGAGCTTTACCACTCATACCAAAGTTAAAACTGCCATTAGCATCGCCAGAACCGTCACCTGAGCCATCACCATAGCCGTTACCGTTACCATTGCCATAACCGTTACCATAACCATTACCGTTATTGTTCCAGTTACCGTTATTACCATTATTCCACCATGCATTTGCAGAGGTGGAAACCGCAAGAATTGCTGCAGCTGCTACAATTTTTAATATTTTCATGTTTGTTCTCTTTCATGTAGTTAAAAATCACCACATGACATAATAAATCTTGTGGCGTAGGCAAACATTAAGCTAAATCATCACTTTAGTCAATCCTGTTTCTCTGGTGAATTTCTATAGAATTCTATTTAGTTGATAATTATCATACTTTTACGTATTCAATGTTTACCGCCATTTTCGCCACTACTGACACAAAAATATATCACCACTACGAAACCAGCCCTTTTTGTTGTACAATGCAACCCGATTTTTAATACGGGTACAACCATAATGTCTGAAAACACAGGCATAACCCTACTTCAGGAGACTTTTAATGATTAAACCACATGGTTCTGATGAACTGAATCCGTTATTTGTTTATGATACAGCTGAAAATGAAAAGCTACAAACTGAGGCAGAAAGCCTGAAATCTATTCTGGTCAGTTCTGCTACAGCGGCTAATGCTGTTATGCTTGGTGGCGGCTATTTTAATCCGCTAACCGGTTATATGAATAAAGCCGATGCACTGTCCGTGGCCAGGGACATGAAAATGACATCCGGCCTGTTCTGGCCAACACCGGTTTTAAATTTGCTTCATGATGCACAAGGCATCAAAGCCGGTGACCGTATTGCACTGAAAGACCCCAATGTAGACGGCAACCCTGTACTGGCGGTTATGGATGTCGAAGCCGTTGAAACATTTACTGACGATGAAATGGCCATGATGACCGAAGAAGTCTACCGCCCGCATAAAGATGAGGCGCACCCTGGCGTTGAAGCCTTTAACGCACAAGGCAAAGTATGTCTGTCCGGCCCCATTCAGGTATTGAACTTTTCCTATTTCCAGAGTGAATTCCCTGATACCTTCCGTACTGCTGTTGAAATTCGCAATGAAATTGCCGAACGCGGCTGGAATAAAGTTGTTGCTTTTCAGACCCGTAACCCGATGCACCTTGCTCATGAAGAACTTTGTCATATGGCCATGGATCGTTTAGGTGCTGATGGCCTGGTGATTCATATGCTGCTGGGTAAACTAAAAAAAGGTGATATCCCTGCCCCGGTTCGTGATGCTGCAATTCGTAAAATGGTTGAACTCTACTTCCCTGAAAATAGCGCCATGGTTACTGGTTATGGTTTTGACATGCTCTATGCCGGCCCACGTGAAGCGGTATTACACGCTACCTTCCGCCAGAATATGGGGGCAACCCACTTTATTATTGGTCGTGACCATGCTGGTGTCGGCGATCACTACGGTGCTTTTGATGCACAAACCATTTTTGATGAAAAAGTCCCCAAAGGCGCTCTGCAAATTGAAATATTTAAGGCAGACCACACCGCTTACTCCAAAAAGCTGCATAAAGTCGTTATGATGTGTGAAGCTCCCGACCATGAAAAAGAAGACTTTATCTTGTTATCGGGTACCAAAGTACGTGAAATGCTTGCGAATGGTGAAGCGCCACCCAAAGAATTTTCACGTCCTGAAGTCGCTAAAATTCTGATTGATTACTACCAAGGTTTAAATAAGTAAAATTAGAAAACAGTCTGAGATTATGTGATTTTCCCAGATTCCTGTTCCCAGGCAGGAATCTGGTTATCTCGGCACAGGAACGAATGCCACTTCATCGCCATGTTCGATCAGCGTATAAGGTTCGGCAAACTGCTTATTTACCGTTACCTGCAGACGATCGTTGGCAAATGCCTGTTCCCAGCGTGATCCACGTTTTCGCATCCATGCAAGCAATGTTTCGACATTGGTCACTGATTCTGGAATAGCCACTGCTTCCTCATCCTTACCGGCAATTTTTGCCAGTTCGATAAAATACACCAGATTTATCATAACCTGCCCGGTGGCATCCGTTTCACGGCCATCACCACGGCTTAAACCGTATTTATGCAGATTCTTCAGGTATTCCCCCCATCTGGTTTCATACTGCTTACCCAGCTCATACAAAGTTTCCCAGGAATAAATACCGCTATCATGCCCATCGTCAAAGATAATTCTTAACGCATAATTACCCTGTGGTTCAATGGACGAAATATTGACCCGTTGTTTACCGGCAACCGGTTTATCCATCACTTTAACTTCAGCAGCTGTAGAAAAAACACGTAGATATTCACAGGGGTATTGAAAACTAAAGCCATCTGCAGAGGCGTCATCTGCAAAAGCAATTTCCAGCAATCTGGATTTCTGGTGTAAATTTATTTTTGTTGGTACATGCGTGGCAACAGAAGCATGCCCGTTATTTTCGGAAAAAGCCATAACAGTAATAAATATTCATGGTTATCAATCTAGCTATTTTACCCGTAAAAACAGGGCAGTACACGATTTTTCTAAAAGAGAATGATTCTCTTTAAATTTAATCATAAAGAACTTGATAAGTTATTGTTTCTTAAAGCCATAAACGAACGCACTATACGATAAATAAAATTTATTGCAACCATAATATTATTGTTTGGTGTTTTTTATAATGAAGCGTATTCTTCATCGCGATAAATACTAAGTTTAATTGCTTTTAGTGTGGGTTCAGGCATACAATACGTGCCCGCCTAAAGACATTAAATGAAGCATTAATTTAGTAGTCACCTCAGTTTGTTCATAAATTATTATGTTTTTACTGAAGGCAGGCAACACAGCCTTTATTATGGCATGTGAAACCATTTTCGAATCTCGACATTTTTTTAAACCATGCCGAGTGAAGGAAAAACAGGTAGTTACCAGAAGTCACATAAGCTGTGATTTAAGGTGAATCTACTGCAATTGCAATTGCATAACACTTACAACTCCAGGAGTTAATAATAATGCCTACTTTTGTACGTACAGAAAAGTGTGATGGATGTAAAGGCCAGGATCGTACAGCCTGCATGTATATCTGCCCACATGATCTGATGAAACTTGATAAAGATGGTTCTGACACCGGTCACGCCATGAAATCATACAACCAGGAGCCTGAGCAGTGCTGGGAATGTTATTCCTGCGTTAAAATCTGCCCTCAGAACGCCATTGAAGTTCGCCACTATGCCGACATCGTTCCACTAGGTGGTTCAGTACAACCGCTACGTGGTACAGATTCTATTATGTGGACCATTAAGTTCCGTAATGGCAATATGAAACGCTTCAAATTTCCTATTCGCACCACCGCTGAAGGTTCTATTGACCCTTATGCTGGTAAACCTGAAGCTGATATGTCGAAAATCGAAGAACCCGGTTTCTTCTGTCAGGAAAACGGTTACCGCGCAGGCGATCCCAGCGAATTAATCTGTAAGTAAATTCATATAAATCATCGGATATTAATATATTTGTACATTAACTAACGTGCAATATTATCCTTAAATCGTAATTATTCATAAACATATAGAGGCTTAAAAATGGCTGAATTTGGAAATCCAGATGTCATCGAAGAAACAGTAGATATACTGTTCATCGGTGGTGGAATGGCCTGTTGTGGTGCTGCATTTGAAGTTATGCAGTGGGCAAAAGGCACAGATCTTAAAATTAAACTTGTCGATAAAGCAGCAATGGATCGCTCTGGTGCGGTTGCACAGGGTTTATCTGCTATTAACACATACATCGGTAATGACCTTGACCCTGCGGACTATGCGCGCATGGTTTCAAACGATCTTATGGGTATCACTCGTGATGACCTGGCTTATGACGTTGGTCGCCATGTGGATGAGTCTGTCCACCTGTTTGAAGAATGGGGATTACCCATCTGGAAAACAGACGAAAATGGTGAGCGTTTTGACGGTTCAAAAGGCATGACCCCATTAAAGGATGGTGGTAAACCTGTACGTTCCGGTAAATGGCAAATCATGATCAACGGTGAATCCTACAAGTGGATCGTTGCCGAAGCCGCTAAAAAAGCGTTGGGTGTAGAAAGTATTCAGGAACGTGTTTTTATCGTTAAACTGGTTAATGATAAGAATGATCCTTCCCGTATTGCCGGTGCTGTTGGCTTCTCCACACGTGAAGACAAAATTTATGTCTACACTGCAAAGGCCATCCTGCTTGCAGCCGGTGGCTGTGTCAATATCTTCCGTCCACGTGCTGTGGGTGAAGGTCAGGGACGCGCCTGGTATCCTGTATGGAACGCCGGTTCGACCTACTCAATGGCAGCAGAAGCTGGCGCTGAGATGACACTGATGGAAAACCGCTTTGTACCGACCCGTTTTAAAGACGGTTATGGCCCTGTTGGTGCCTGGTTCCTGCTCTTTAAAGCCAAAGCCACCAATGCGTTTGGTGAAGCTTACATGGTCAAAAACAAAGCCATGCTGGATGACTATCCTCCCTATGGCCATGCTGCCGTGCCTTCATCCTGTCTACGTAACCACTTAATGCTGAAAGAGATGCGTGACGGTAACGGCCCTATCTGGATGGATACTGTCAGTGCACTGGCTGCATTGCGTGAAACATTATCACCACGTGAAGTAAAACACCTTGAAGCTGAAGCCTGGGAAGACTTCCTTGATATGTGTATTGGCCAATGTGGTATCTGGGTTGGTGAAAACATTGAACCAGAGAAGAAAAACTCTGAATTAATGCCAACTGAACCCTACCTGTTAGGTTCACACTCTGGCTGTTGTGGTATCTGGGTATCCGGTCCAACTGATGTTGGTGCGCCGACTGATGAAAGCCTGGGCGAAGGTATTCCTTCACACCTGCCATCTGGCTGGAACTGGGGCTACCGTGGTATGACTACGGTAAACGGCCTATTCACTGCGGGTGATGGTGTCGGTGCTTCCGGTCATAAGTTCTCCTCAGGTTCACACGCCGAAGGTCGTATGGCTGCTAAAGCGATGGTTAAGTACTGCCTGGATAATGCAGACTTTACACCTGAGCTGGATACCTCTGTGGATCAACTGGTAGCTGATATTTACCAACCGGTTAAAACTTATCTTGAGTTTAAGGACTACACCACAGCCATTGACGTTAACCCTAACTATATCACCCCTAAAATGCTGCAATTCCGTTTGCAGAAAATTATGGATGAGTATGTTGCGGGTACTTCAACTTACTACACAACCAATGCAGAAATGCTGCGTGTTGCTGGTGAGAAGATCGATATGCTGAAAGAAGATGCAGCTAAAATGCGTGCCAAAGACCTTCACGAATTACTTCGTGCATGGGAAAACTATCATCGCATTATCACTGCTGAAGCTCACATGAAACACATTGAGTTCCGTCAGGAGTCACGTTACCCCGGGTTCTACTACCGTGCTGACAAAAACTTCGTTGATGAAGAAAACTGGAAGTGTTTTGTAAACTCAATCTATGACAAAAACACCAAACAATGGACATGCTTCAAGCGTGGCCATACTGATCTGGTAGACAAGTCTAAACTGTTCAAATAATTTTTGAACGATTGAGTCAGGAAATCCGGGCATCCTTTGGATGCCCGGATTTTTTCATTTATAACGTTCTTTACAAATGAATGGCGAATGTTAGTTATTTTCATTTGTCATCTATTTACTAACTCGAACCTGAAAATATTATTATGACTGATAACAAAAAGCCCGAATTTGATCTGCCTGCTTCAAGCCCGGTTGAACCCATACGCCTGGAACTTGAAGATAAACTGAAATTCCGCTGTCACCGAGATGTATCCTGCTGGAACCGTTGCTGTTCACAGGCCGATGTTACCCTTACACCATATGATATTATTCGCCTGAAAAACCATCTGGACATGGATTCCACTGATTTTCTAAAAGCACATACGGTTCCCTTTGAACTTGATGCTCATAGCGTGCCAGGGCTCAAACTGCGTACTAACAATGAAGGTGCCTGTCTGTTTATGCAACAGGAAGGCTGCTCCGTCTATAATAATCGACCTACTGCCTGTCGCTATTATCCCTCTGGCCTACTGGCGATGAAATCAGTTAGCGAAACGTCTGATGAACGTCATTTCCTGTTAATTAAGGAAGACCATTGCAAAGGACACGAAGAAGATCAGTACCAGACTATTGCAGAATACCGTCAACAACAGGGCGTTGAAGAATACGATGATTTAAACCATGAATGGTATCAAATTATATTAAAGAAAAAATCCACTGGCCCTGCTATCGGCAAACCCTCTGAAATGAGCCTGCAGATGTTTTTTATGGCCAGTTATGACGTTGACCGCTTCCGTCGATTTGTAATGAGTGATGCATTTGTGAAAATGTATGACCTTACCGATGAAGAATACGCAAAACTTGAAAATGATGATCTGGCATTAATGCAGTTTGGCTTCAAATTAATGAAGCAGGTATTTTTTGGTGAGCGCTCGATTAAAGAACGTGAAGGCGCCTGGGAAGAACGCATCAAAGAGCGCAAAGAAATTCTCGAATTTCGCAAACAGGCAGAAATCGCTGAACATCAACATAAACAGGAAGCGGCGCGTAAGGCGGCACTGGAGAGTAATGATGACAAATAATCGCTGTCAACGCCCTCTGATCTCTTAATAATTAATGTATGAATAATAAACCACTAACCGTGGGCATACTTTCTGATTCTCATGGTTTTCTACAACCAGAAATCAGGGGAATTGTAAATGACTGTGACTATATCGTTCATGCAGGTGATATATCCAGTACTGAAGTGCTAGACCAGTTACAGGCCAGAAAAAAACTTGTTGCAGTTGCTGGTAATAATGATTACCCGGCATTATGGAAAAAACAGGATGCCGCAATCGTTACCAGTTTACCTGAAGTAGCCAGCCTGACACTACCGGGCGGGCAGCTTGTTGTGGAACATGGGCACCGTTTTGGCAATCATCCCGACCATCAGCAGTTACGTCATCAATACCCGACAGCACGAATGATTGTTTATGGGCACACCCATCACCGGGTCATTGATCAGAGTGATGAACCCTGGGTGGTTAATCCTGGAGCCTCAGGGAAAACTCGCACCCATGGCGGTTTTTCCTGTCTGGTTCTTCATGCCAGTGAGGAGGAATGGATTATTGAAACTTTCGCACAACCCTGACGCAACGACGATGCACTTCCAGTGCATCGTTTTAACTATGCGAACTGAGAGCAATAAAAACCCAGGCTATTTTATACCTTTATATAAACCCAGCCCTTATCTATCAGCTCGGGAATAATATCCCTGGCGGTTTTTGCTGTATTTACCTCAGGCAGCATTACGATATCGTGACCTTCTCTTTTCCTTGCTTTGGCAATCGAACGCGCACAGGCATAAAAATGAATATCTTTATTCTCCCTGATTATTTTTTCAATACGACTGCTATAGGGTGAAACATCTTTACGCAGTAAGTTAATACCTGCTTTATTGGCCACAATATCAATACTTAATGGCGTACCGGCAACACGGTAACTGCGTATCAGCTGTTCGGTTTCATCCATGGCTTTTTTAAGCGTCAACACCCCGCCTGAGGCAACATGTATAACGATTTTTCTGGCATTATGAATAGTGGGGACATTATTAGCAAAATATTGAAAAATCTCACTTGAAGTAGCAATACCTGATTGCTGGACACCAGAACCATGCCCAAACCAGCCGATTAATGCCCCAAAAATCAGAATAATTGAGGCGGCAATCGCCGAAGATACCCTTTTCCATAATAGGGAACGGTTAAAACGGCGATCCACACGTGAACGTGGTACATCACTGTATGCATAACCAATCAACTCCTGCACGGCTTTTAGCTGACATACCCGCTCCCGTAGTCCTTTATCATCTAGAAGCCTTTGACGGATTTCATCCATTTCAGTTTTATCAAGCTGCTCATCAATAAACAGATTTAATGTCTCTTCAGAAACAGCCTTGTTATTATCAACTTCACCATTATCCGTTTGCTTGTTCATTATTTCACTCTCCGTAACTTAAACTCAGATATATCATTAGCACCAAATTCAAGCAGCTGGTTTTTAAGTTTCTTTCTTGCCCTGAACAGACGGCTCATTATTGTACCAATGGGGACATTCACAATCTCAGCAATTTCTGCATAACTGAAGCCTGCAAAATCTGCCAGGGTTACGACTTCACGTAATGGCAAGGGTAGCTGCTCGACAGCGTTCCTCACACGTTTAATAATGGCTGCCTGCTGATAAATTTCGACATGTTCAGGTTGCTCCTGATCATGAGTTTCAATATATTCAACATGCCTGCCTTTAACACGTAAATAATCCTGCCAGCAATTATACAATATTCGGTACAGCCAGGTATCAAGTGTCGCAACATCACGCAAACTTGCGGCGTTCTTAATTGCCTTCATTATGGTTTCCTGCACCAGATCATCAGACAGTGAAGCATCATGTGACCACGAATACGCAATCCGGTATAGCTTGTGGCGTCGTTCAGCAAATTCTGTTTTTAAGCCATAGGCCGCCAGGGCATTTTTTATTACTTTCATAGAGTCTCCAGATAACACAATATTAAAGACGAAATAACAGCATAATTATTCCTTTTTTTATATTTTAATAGCCAGGCAATAATATAACGCGCTTTATCTTGCGCCTTAATATAAAAATACCATCATAAGATACCCACCCTTCCCGGTTGTTTTCCTTATACAGATAATATCAGCTTCCCCTGTCTTTCCCTTTAAAAACAAATAATTTGTGAATAATTACGTGGCAGTCATATCAAATGGAATATTCCCAGGATAAACGTCTTTTTTGAATACTGTTTTTAAGTGTAATTCACTCCAGCTAACGGATCAAGCATCAATAAAAACAAATTAACCATGGAATAAAAAGCCATACTATTCGTCTCTGGTATTAGAAAATCAAAAATACAAATCTTCAGAATTACGGAGGAAAATTAAAATGAAAGCATATTGAATTGTGTTTTATAAACTGAATAAGCATTTGACCGCGATTATGATCATGACAATGAATAATTTATTCAAAACCATTTAATAATCTCAATCAATAATATCAATCAATAATATCAATCAATAATATCAATCAATAATATCAATCAATAATTATCGATAAGAGGAGAAATATATGAAAAAGATAACAATGCTACTTGTGTTTCTATTAGCCATACCCTTTAGTTACCAGGTACAGGCATCCGTAGAAAGCAAGCCTTTTGCAGAACACAGAATTGTCCTTCAGATCAGTGACCCCAACCCGTTTAAACAAACGCTGGTATTGAATGTCGCGTCCAATCTTCTTAAATATTATGGTTCGGATAAAGTCGATGTTGAAATTGTCGCTTTTGGCCCGGGCTTGCGTTTACTGTTCAAGGGTAATGCCAATCGGAAGCGAATCAGCAGCCTGAACTCAGAAGGAATACGATTTTCGGCATGTAAAAACACCATTGCAGCCATGACCAGAAAACTTGGTCACAAGCCAGATCTGAATACCCATGCTGTACCTGTCTCAGCGGGTGTAGTGCGTATTATCAATCTGATTAGCAAAGGCTACGTGCTGATAAAACCCTGAATCCTTTTCTATAACAAAATAATTCCAACTAACCACCAATATCGGGAATGAAAATTATGAATATATTAAAAAACACATTATGTACTATTATTATTGGCAGTAGTGTCCTGATGACTGAGCAAGCCTGTGCCGTCAACTGGTTAATGGTTCAGGGTACTGAAGTAGCCGGAACCGCACCTCGCGCCAGACTCTGGGGTTTCCTGCAACCACAGTATCAGCATAATCAGAACAATAAACTTGCCGCAGGACCTTTTAAAGGTAAGGATGCCGCCTTTAATATGGTTGGCCCCAACCTTGAAAGCAATTCACAGTTTCAGTTACGTCGAGCTCGTATTGGTGTTCGCGGTACGGGGTTTCCATTAAACGACAAGATCAACTACTTTTTCCTGGCAGAATTTGGTAGAAACGGTATTACTGAAAACAGTTCTGCGGTTGCACTGACTGATGCCAGCGTAACCTTTAATTACATTAAAGGCGCACGTGTTCGTGTTGGTCAGTTTAAAACACCGATGAGCGAAGAAGTTTATCAGGGTATTGCCCTGTTCGACTGGATTAACTTTACCGGCTACGCCAACCAGCAATTACTGGAACGTTCATTCAAAACTGATGGTCTGACTCCATGTAAGACACAAGGCAGTAACCAGGCCTATATTGCTAATTGCCAATACGGTAATAAATGGACAGCTTTTGGTGCCGCTCGCGATACCGGCATTCAGGTTTTCGATACATTTGTTTTCGATAGTATGAAAGACTGGGAATTCAGTTATTCTGCCATGCTTGGCAACGGTAATGGACTCAACCAGGGTGATAATAATAACAATAAGGACTATTATCTCTACTTATCGATTGAGCAGGTCTATGATGGCAAACGTGCGCGCCGTAACGGCTGGAAAACCTTTGTCTGGTATAACAAGGGAAAACGTAAACTTCTCGATAGCAAAAGTCTGAATACTGGTACATCTGTTAAAAAAGAATACGACCGTACACGTTACGGCATCGGTACGACTTATCGCAAGGGGAAAATTCGTGCCGCAGCAGAATATAATAAAGCCAGTGGTATGATTTTTAATGGCACCACCGGCGGCGCCACACCGGGCACAATGAACGCACAGGGTCTTGTATCACAGTTTAATGTATTACCCAATGAAAAAGCGGATGGCTGGTATCTTGACTTTGGCTATAATGTAACACCGGAAATTCAGCTGGCAGCACGATTTGATCGTTATGATCGAGCTACTGCAGACAGCAGACATTTAAATGCCAACGGCAAAGGTGATAAACGTCGTTTTGACACATGGACTGTCGAAGCACAATATTTCTTTGACAAGAAAACCCGTGCAACCGTTAACTATCAATTCCGTGATGCCAAAGCCTATCACAATGCAACAGCAGAAAAAATACTCGCTGACATGGGTGATATTCTATCCTTCCAGGTAACCACGATATTTTAGTGAGCTTAGGGAACATCTGAACAAGACAGGTTGTTGTAACAAAACGAAGATAAGGATAATTTTGTATTATTAATATTGAGCGATGGTTAATACAGGAACCCCTGATTAGTCTATTATACTAAGAAACCCGTCAGGGGTTCCTTAACCTTAAAGGCATTATTTATGATAACAAATACAATAAAAAAGTTATTGACAGCCGGTTACCTGCTTATTGCCCTGTTTGCTTATCCATCCGTTTCCAGTGCACATCCAGATGGTTTGATTCGATTGAAAAGCCACCACAGTGTTAGCGTTACTATTGATCGATTGCAGACAGCTTTACAGGCACGCGGGATGACCATCTTCAAACGTATCAATCATGCTGCTGGCGGCAAAAAAGCTGGTATTTATATTCGACCGACACAACTGCTGATATTTGGCAACCCAAAAATCGGTACTAAACTAATGCAATGCAGTCAGCAAGCCGCTATTGATCTACCACAGAAAGCGCTGGCCTATAAAGATAAATCTGGACAGGTCTGGCTGATTTACAATGATCCTTTTTATATGGCAGACAGACATCATATCAAGGGTTGCAAAAAAGTTATTAAAAAATTCAGTCACGCACTGGCACATTTCACAAAAACAGCTGTAGAATAATTTTTCAAATAACACGCATAGAAATATATTTATCAACAGCAAAATTTATCAACAGCAAATAAAAATTTTATTATGTTAAAACAAAAAATTATAACAGCTAAAATCAGGCACTATTTTCAGCTAATGATTTTTATTGCATCTTTAATAACTTTACCTGCACAAAGTTATGCCCTGAATAAAGTCGAAATGTATGACACCCTCAACCACAAACATCAACTTTCTGAATATATCGGTAAGGGGAAATGGGTAGTATTGAATATATGGGCAACACGCTGCCCACCCTGCCGTGAGGAAATACCGGAACTGGTTTTCTTTAATGACGCACATAAAGACAGCGATGCCATTGTTGTTGGTATTGCTATCGATTTTCCCAGTTATGGTTATGCCAATGAAAAGGAAGTGAAGGCGTTCATGAAAGGTAACTTCGTTAAATATCCGGTATTATTAAGTGATGCCATGATCACTCAGGATCTTGGACTAGGCAGACTAAGCGGTTTACCCACGACTTTTATGTTTACACCTGAAGGTAAAGTTGCAGGCATGCAGGTTGGTGGTATTACAAAAGAAATACTGGAAACCTTTATCAGGCAATACAATAAAGAACATCCAGGGAAAAATAATCACAGTAAAGCTCACAGTAAGGCAGATAGATAAGTCAAAGGAAGGCAGTGCAGTACTTCACTCAGCTGAGTTTTGGTATTATACTGATTGCTGATTCATACAGAAATCTGGTAAGGAGAAAATATTGTGAAGAATATCGTTTGGGACAATGCATTAAGTGTCGAAGTCGATGAAATAGATGAAGACCATCGTAAACTCGTCGATCTATATAATATTCTCAGTCACAGTGTAACAGAAGGTGATAGCGATAAGTATATTGAAGCCGTGCTGGAAGAGCTGATAAGCTGCACCATCTGGCACTTTAAACACGAAGAACGTCTGATGCTGTTATATAAATACAACGATATTATGGAGCACAAAGCAGAACATGAGGAATTAATCAATAGTGTCAAAGCATTGCAACAGAAATTTTATAAAGAGAATAAACAGCTAAGTAATGAAGATATCGACTATCTGGATACCTGGTTAACCGAGCATATCCTTGGCCATGATATGAAACTGGGATTTTATCTTATAAATGTCATGCGCTAGCTTCGTAAGCCCGCATAGGTGTAAAGGTCTCTTACAGCCATTTCCGTGCTATGATTATAAATGATAGAATTAATGACGATATATACAAGTTTAATCAACGCTGACAGGTAAATATTATGTCTCAACCTCAGTTTAAAACCCAGCTAACCGATGAAATAAAAATCTCTGACGAAGCAGTAAAACAGTTACTTGCGCTGACTGAAAATGAAGATAGCGTTAATGGTGTGCGAATTTTTGTTTCCGGTGGCGGCTGCGGCGGCATGTCTTATGGCATGACCTTTGTTGACCAACCCACACCCTATGACACCACACTGGAAAAAGACGGCCTGAAAGTACACGTTGACGCAGTGGCTCTAGGCTTTCTTGAAGGCGTAGAAATTGACTATCAAACTGAAGGTGCTAACGCCAGTTTTGTTTTTAAAAATGTCTTTGCCAACACCGGTGGCGGTGGAACCTGTGGTGGTTGTGGGGGTGCAGCTGGCGGTGGTTGCGGCTAACAGATAATAAATAATATAAAATAAACCGCTTCACCCAATATTTACGGACAGGTTCTCAGGAGCCTGTCCGCCTACATTCCTATGCCTGTTTCCACTAAGCCCTCCCCTCCCCACCTGCTTCTCATCGCCCATCCTAACAGTTACCGGATAGCCCCGTATATCAAAGCGGCCAACAGGATGGGGGTTAATGTTACCGTCGCATCAGAAGGTAAACACTCACTTATTTCAGAAATTGCCAGTGGTCTGCATATTACTTTTGACCAGCCCCGACAAACCGTGGCAACCATTCTTCAGGCACATAAACAAACCCCCTTTAGCGGTATACTGGGCAGTGATGACCATACTGTGGAACTTGCCGCCATGGTCGCAGAGCTGCTGCAACTGCCACATAATTCACCGCGTGCCGCTTTTTGTTCACAACGTAAGGATATCGCCCGCGCCGAGCTGGCTTTATCCGCCTGCCCGGTACCGTTACACTGTTTGATAGATTTGCAACAGCCATTGCAAAAACAGATGGCAGGTCTGCCCTGGCCCTGTGTCATAAAACCACTGAATATGTCTGCCAGCAGAGGGGTGATAAGAGCCGATAATGAAGCGGCTTTTATGGCTGCCTGTCAGCGAATTAAACCGATTATTCAGGAAAATCAGCATGACTTTACCCGCCATCATGTGCTTGTTGAAGAATATATCGATGGTGTGGAAATTGCCTTTGAAGGTTATTTGCATAATGCTCAACTTCACCCGATCACTATTTTTGACAAGCCCGAACCTCTGATCGGACCATTTTTTGAAGAAACCATTTATGTTACCCCTTCCCGACTGGAGGCTGATCTGCAGGCAAAAATCCTGCAGCGTGTACAACAGGCCTGCGATGCTTACGGGCTAACTACCGGCGCGGTACATGCTGAATGCCGGATTGATGAACGCGATATCTGGATACTGGAAGTTGCTTCACGTACCATCGGCGGTGACTGCGCCAGAATGCTGGATAATAAAAATTTCAGCATTGAGGAACTGGCTATTTCACTGGCTATAGATGCCCCAATCAAGGCAGAACTGCCCGATCAGGCAAGAGGGGTGATGATGATACCAATAAAAGAAAAAGGCCTGTTAAAACGTGTTGAAGGTCTGCTGGCAGCCAGAGATGTTCCGCATATTGATCAGGTGGAAATGATTATTCCGCCCGGTCATGAAATGATTCCACTGCCGGAAGGTAACCAGTATTCGGGCTATATCTTTGCCAGCGGGCAAACTCCCGAACAGGTAACAGCAGCCATTAAGCAGGCCTATGCAAAGTTAAAGTTTGTGACTGCGCCGGTTTTTAATATTGTATGATGACGGGTTATACAGGTATTGGTGAAGTCCGTCAGCTGCATAAATACGGATGCAGCGTGTATTGACAGCGTGTCTGGGACACATATAACCCGTGTCAATATCAAGAGATTTCTTCATTTACTTAATTAAATAGTAATCCCGCTTGCAAACAGGCCATACTTACCAGACCGGCCAGCACATCATCGAGCATAATACCCAGACCACCCGGAATATTTTTATCCAGCCATGAAATGGGCCAGGGTTTGAGTGCATCAAAAAACCGGAACAGGATAAAACCCGCCAGCATCCATAGCCAGCCCGCAGGTGCGAAGAACATGGTTATTAGAAAACCACCTACCTCATCATAGACAATGGCCGGATGGTCATGAACCTGTAACTGCTTTGCTGCATAACCACAGATCCACGGCCCGGTTAATAATACGCATAGGGTAACGATGACATATATTTCAACAGAAAAATGTTGCAGAAAATAAACCAGTGGAACCGTTAACAGGGTTCCAGCCGTGCCCGGCGCAAAAGGAGACAGGCCTGACCCGGCACCTAAAGCAAGAAAAACCACGGGGTCTTTTAAGGCTGAAGGTGAAATTTTTTTTTCAATTTTATTTTTCATCTATTTTATTTACTGACATGCTGATTAAAATGCTGATAACCCAGCATTGTATAATTAACCGGTTTATTGTGTTTATCAACACAGATCAGGGATTTTTCTTCAGTAATTTCACCAATACAGCTTACTGGTAATGAAAGTGTGTCAGCCAGTTTTTCAACGGCAGCAACTTTATCCGCTGCAACGGTAAAACACAATTCATAATCATCACCATGGCTTAAAACCATTGACCAGTCAGTTTGATGCTGACAGTAATGGTCACAATAATAAGCGGCGGCTGTTGATATCGGGATAGCCGCTTGCTGTATGATAGCACCACAATGGCTGGCCTCCAGAAGATGGCCGAGATCGGCCAGTAAACCGTCAGAAATATCAATCGCGCAATCACAGTAATTAACCAGCGCTAAAGCAAACCGGTTGCGTGCCTGCGGGCGGTTAAGTTTATGCACGCAATCGGCCAGTGCCGGATCATCAAGATTTTCGGTTACACAACGCAGGCCGATAGCCGCATCACCCAGAGTTCCGGTAACAAAAATTCGATCACCCGGTCTGGCCTGATTACGTCGCATAGCCTTAGCCTTATTCAGTAAACCCATGGCCTGCATCGTAATGCTTAGCGGGCCGCGGGTCGTATCACCGCCGATTAAACTGATATCATTTTCAGCAAGTGTCTGTTTAAGCTGCGCCGAAAATTCACTTAACCATGGATGCTTGATTTCAGGTAAGGTTAACGACAGACACAGCCATGCCGGTTCTGCCCCCATTGCAGCAAGGTCGCTCAAATTAACCATCAGTGCTTTAAAGGCAATATCCGCCGCACAGGTTTGTACCGGAAAATGGATACCCGAAACCAGTGTGTCAGTGGTAACCGCTATGGCTGAACAGGAATCCGGGTGATGCTGACCGGCATCAACAATCGCACAGTCATCACCGGCAGGTAAAATAACATCTCGGCGTTGATCTAAAAATGTAAAATATTTTTTTATAATATCGAATTCTGAACTATTCATACGTCAGCTTCGATTCATCTCTGATGGACGATTTTCTATAGCGAGTTTATCGAGCACTGCATTGACAAAGGTATGGCTGTTTTCAGCACAGAACTTTTTGGTTATATTGACCGCCTCATTCAATATAACACGACCGGGTATATCGGGACGGTTAAGTATTTCATAGGCAGCAAGACGTAGAATAGCCCGTTCTACAGGATCAACCGATGCCATTAAACGACGCATGTGTTTTTCCAGTTGTGCATCCAGTCCCGTTACGCTGGTGGCCACACCACTCACCAGTTCAGCAAAAAAATCGGCATCTACCTTGCCGGGATCAAGCTTGCCGGCATCAAAAAACTGTTGTTTGATATCATGGATATTATCACCCGTCATCTGCCACTGATAAATTGCCTGCATTGCCAGACGACGTGCTTTGCCTCGCTCACGCGCCAGGCTGGTGGTTTTTTTTTGCAGCATATCAGTGTATACAACCGGTTTTATCGCGTCGGCGTGATTCAGGCATTTAGCATTTGAAAAAGATTGCTCATTTCTATTGCTGCTGCGGCTGCATCGGCACCTTTATTACCGGCTTTCGTCCCCGCACGTTCAATACTTTGCTCAATGGAGTCTGTGGTGATAATGCCATTAATAACCGGTAAATTATGATCCAGTGCAATGGCTGACAAACCTTTTGCTGATTCACCGGCAACAATATCAAAATGGGGTGTTGCGCCGCGAATAACCGCACCTAAGGCAATAATGGCATTATACTGTCCGGTTTGCGCCAGAGCCTGTATGGTAACCGGTAATTCAAAAGCACCAGGCACCTTGACCACGGTCACCTGAGTTTCATCAACACCGCTGCGTCGAAAGGTATCCATTGCGCCAGCCAGTAAACTTTCAACGATAAAACCATTGAACCGTGCAACAACTATTGCAAAACGACCGGATGAATACTGTAAACCACCTTCAATCAAGTTATATTTAGTCATGTTTTTTCTCTTTATTCACGTTCAAATAAGTATTTTTTAACAGCAAGGCTAATTAGTTACCAAGCACAAACAGGCATCTACTGCGACTGCTTCCGGCACATAATCTTCTGGTCACAAGATAGAATTATCTGGAATAACCAAACGCCCCTATTTTGTGACCAAAATCTCATGCACCGGAATCATCCTCATAACGATGCTGTTTGTGCTTGGTAACTAATCATTGCACAGAACCTTCATCTGTAGATTCACCGGAAATATAACCAACGACTTCAAGACCAAATCCGCCCAGACCATGAATGACTTTTGGTGCGGTCATCAGCTGCATTTTTCTTACCCCGACGTCCAGTAATATTTGCGCGCCAACGCCGTCGGTACGTAATTTTTTTACCACTTTTGGCTGTATGCATGGTTCGTTATTTTGCTGTGCCATCCACTGCAATACCATGGCATCTTCATCTGTCCCACTCAGCAAAACCAGTACCCCCTGCTTTGAGGCCGAAATTTGCTTCATTGCATTGGCTAACGGCCATGAATTTGTTGCCAGTGATCCCATTGAATCAGCCAGTATATTTTTCATGTGTACACGCACCAGCACCGGTTCAGTTGAATCAATGACAGCCGTTTCATTTTCAGTATGAACAAGTGCATAATGGATACTGGCATCCATGGTATTACGAAAAGCAAACAGTTTAAAGTTGCCGTAAATAGATGGAAAATTACATTCAGAAAGACGTTCTACGGTTTTCTCATGTTTAATTCGATAGCCGATTAGATCATCAATAGTACCTATTTTTAACTCGTGCTGTTTTGCAAACAGTTCCAGATCGGAGCGTCTGGCCATGGTACCGTCTTCATTCAAAATTTCTACAATCATCGCACTGGGTTCAAGCCCCGCCAGGCGTACTAGATCACAACCGGCTTCAGTATGCCCGGCACGACTCAGTACACCGCCAGGTTGTGCCATCAGGGGAAAGATATGCCCTGGTTGCACAATATCAGCTGGCACAGCATTGTCCTTTACAGCTGCCTGAATGGTCACGGCACGATCAGCAGCAGAAATGCCGGTTGTTACCCCGTTCGCAGCTTCAATGGACAGGGTGAAGTTAGTGCTTTCTATTAAATTCGTGCCTGATACCATTAATGGCAGATTCAACTGCTGGCAGCGTTCCTGAGTCAGCGTCAGACAGATTAAGCCACGACCATAGCGCGCCATAAAGTTAACATCATCAGCATTGACCGCCGAAGCCGCCATTAAAAGGTCGCCTTCATTTTCACGGTTCTCATCATCCATAATGATAACCATTTTGCCCTGACGGATGTCTTCGATAATTTCTTCTGTTGAATTAAGTTTCATGAGTTTTAGTAAGGAACCTATTGTATAAAGCCCGCATCAGCGAGTGTTGTCATTGAAATATCAGCTGCGCTATCCCCGTCCTGTGTCTGTAATAAGCGTTCCAGATAACGTGCAATTAAATCCACTTCAAGATTAACCCAGCTACCGGGTGAATAGGTTTTGATAATGGTCTGTTGTTGCGTATGGGGAACAATGTTAACTGAAAACGTATTATCATTCACGGTATTTACCGTCAAGCTGGTGCCATCAATACACACCGAGCCCTTTACCGCAATATAACGTTTGAGCTTGTCCGGTACCTGTATAAGCAGTTGTATGGAGCGGGCCTGTGATGAGATTTCCATGATTTTACCAATACCATCAACATGACCGCTAACCAGGTGGCCGCCCAGGCGTGTAGTAGGCAATAATGCTTTTTCCAGATTAACCGCTGAACCGACGGTCAGGTCTTTTAATGTGGTTAAATTAACGGTTTCGCTGGACACATCAGCGGTAAATTTCGTCGGGTTAAATTCAATTGCGGTTAAACATACACCATTCACGGCAATACTGTCACCGTTACCTACATCTGTCATATCAAGTGTTGTCGTATTAACCGTCAGGCGCAGATCACCACCAACCGCTTCAAGCCGAGCCACATTGCCAACCGCTTCAATAATACCTGTAAACATATGAAATATCTTACCTCGTTATTGCCTTATTTCTTTAATCTGACTGTATAGCTTGATAACGGCATGGAAGAAGCATTATTAAATTCTGCACCTGCTGCGACACCCGCTGCGGCAATGTCTGCCGCACTGGAAAACTGGTCATAAACGGCATACATAGCACCTAAAGCATACTCTGAACCGGAACCAATAGACCAGAATTTTTTATACTCGGTCACTTCACGCAGGCTGTGTACGCCGAAAATTCCTGAGGGCGAGGCAATCAAGGCATCAATCTGCGTCGATTCATACGGATCATCTTCTTCATCCTTCGGATTAAGAAAATATTTTTCTTTCAGTAACGGATGTAAGGCGCGAAAGGTTTCAAAAATAGCCAGGCGACTATTAAAATGAATTTTATTTTTTTTGTCAGCAAAAATACTTTCCATAACCAGTTGATGCGCCGCGCTACCGACAATACCCAGATAATTCCTGCCCTGATGAAGAATTTTATCGTGCGCAGCATCATAGTCCGATGACAAACGTAAATCACCAAAACTGGTTAAACTGTCAGCCGCAATGCAGGCTATACCTGCTTTTTTTACTACCACAATGGTTGACATCTTTTACCTCATTAAATCCGGTTTGAAACCCGCGCGCGAATACGCAGGTCATGACCGACATTACGCACTTCAGAAAGGCTTAACGGTATTCTATCCTGCATTTTTGTTAAACCCGGTAAGCTAAACAACCCTCTGGCATCATCACCCATAATAACCGGTGCCACATAGAGAATCATTTCATCGACCAGTTGTGCCTGTAACAGGGCACCGCATAAGTGACTACCCGCTTCAACATGCAGAAGATTAATCTGTGCGTCAGCCAGCAACCGCATTAAAGCCGTCAGATCAATATGCCCCTGCCTGGTTTTCACCACTTTGAGATAGCCCCTGTCATGTGACGTTTGCCGTATTGCCTGTTCACCGGTGACTAACCAGCACTGGCCAGGTAAGGTGATAATTTTTGCATCCAGTGGTGTGCGCAGGCGGCTGTCCACGACCACACGCAAAGGTTGTCGAACTGCACCGGTAATGCCCAGCTCATCACTACTCAGGCGAACATTCATACTCGGATTATCCGCGATGACCGTATCGACACCAGTAAGGATAGCACTACTACCGGCACGCAGAAACTGCACATCCCGACGCGCAGCCTCCGCCGTAATCCACTGACTTTCCCCTGAAGCCATGGCCGTACGCCCATCCAGGCTCATGCCCAGTTTAACGCGCACAAAAGGTCTTCCCTGTTCCATGCGTTGTATAAAACCCAGATTCAGGGCGCGTGCCTGAGCAGACAGTATACCGCATTCAACCTCAATACCCTGCTGAGCAAGTTTTTCCAGGCCTTTACCTGCCACCAGAGGGTTAGGATCCTGCATCGCAACCACGACCCGTTTCACCCCGGCTACAATCAAAGCATCGGCACAGGGCGGCGTTTTACCGGTATGGCTGCATGGCTCCAGAGTGACATAAGCCGTGGCGCCACATGCCTGGGCACCCGCCTGTGCCAGAGCCAGAACTTCGGCATGCGCCTGCCCTGCCCGTTGATGCCAGCCCTGACCCACCACACGCCCCTGATGGGCAATTACACAGCCAACATTCGGATTCGGAGCGGTCGTGTAAGTCCCTTTTGCAGCCAGCCGCAGAGCCTGCTGCATCAGTTTGATATCCAGTGTTTTCATTTAAATTGGCAAAAATCGGTCAACATAAACCGTATAGATCTTTACACATGTTTATGTGTTGATGTTTTTTTTCGACTGGCCTTGTTCTGCTCAATACGTTCTATTGCTACACGAAAGGCATTCATATCACTAAAATCCAGATACACCGAGGCAAAACGAATATAGGCAACATGATCAAGTACCAGCAGTTCTTCCATCACCCAGTCACCCAGTTTTGACGAAGCCACTTCACGTTCACCGCTGGCACGTAGTTTATGCATAATCCGATTAATCGATGCATCAACCTGTTCAGTGTCTACCGGTCTTTTTTCCAGTGCCCGCATCACCCCTGCTGCCAGTTTGTTTTCATCAAACGGAACCCGGCTGCCATCACGTTTAACAAGACGCGGCATATTCAGTTCAGCTATTTCGTAGGTGGTAAAACGTTCCTTGCATGCAGGACATTCACGCCGCCGACGCACCTGATCGCCATCACTGGACAGACGTGAATCAACGACCCGGGTATCGGCTTCAGAACAGAAAGGACAATGCATGTTTTAATACTCATACACCGGTAGACGTGCACAGATAGCAGACACCTTGTTTTCGACCTCGGTGATAATCGCTGAATCTGCCGTGTCACCATCAATCGAATCAATAATGTCACACATCCAGTTAGCCAGATCGCCTGCATCCTGCTGATTAAAACCACGCGTTGTTATCGCCGGGGTACCTACGCGAATGCCGCTGGTAACAAAAGGTGATTGCGGGTCATTGGGTACAGCATTTTTATTGACCGTAATATGCGCCTTACCCAGTTCGGCTTCGACCACTTTACCGGTTAAACCACGCGCGGTTAAATCCCACAAGAACAGATGATTATCGGTGCCGCCGGAAACCACGTTAAAACCACGCTGGATAACCACATTGGCCATGGCCTGCGCATTGACCACAACCTGTTGCTGATAGTCAGTAAAGGCCGGTTCCAGTGCTTCTTTAAAAGCAACTGCCTTAGCCGCAATCACATGCATTAACGGCCCGCCCTGTGAACCAGGAAAGATAGCGGAATTCAGTTTTTTAGCCAGGTCTTTATTTTTCAGTATGGATTGCTCACCCGCCAGAATAATCCCGCCACGGGGACCACGCAGGGTTTTATGTGTGGTAGACGTCACGACATCGGCAATACCTACCGGATTAGGGTATAAGCCAGCGGCCACCAGACCGGCAACATGCGCCATATCGACAAACAGAAAGGCACCACAGGAATCAGCAATATCACGAAAACGCTGCCAGTGCATAACCCGTGAATAGGCGGAAAATCCGGCGACAATCATTTTTGGCTGATGTTGATCGGCCAGCGCCTGCACCTGATCATAATCGACAATACCGGTGTCATTATCCAGCCCATACTGAACAGCATGGTAGATTTTGCCGGAAAAGCTGACATGCGAACCGTGAGTCAGATGACCACCATCGGCCAGTGACATACCCAGTACCGTATCGCCCGGCTGACACAAGGCCATATACACGGCGGCATTGGCCTGTGACCCTGAATGTGGTTGAACATTGGCATAATCCGCACCAAATAACTGCTTTACCCGGTCAATTGCCAGTTGTTCAGCCACATCGACATTCTCACACCCCCCATAATAACGCCTGGCCGGATAACCCTCGGCATATTTATTGGTTAATACCGATCCCTGCGCCTGCATCACCCGCGGGCTGGCGTAATTCTCTGAAGCAATCAGCTCTATATGCGTTTCCTGACGCTTGACCTCATGCTCCATCGCCGCCCATAAGGCTTCATCATAACCCTGTATTTTTGTATCTCTGGAAAACATCTGTACTCCCGATTAGCCCCCGATAAGTTAAAAATCCCTGAACAGGCAGGGAATGAGCAACAAAAACGAAGGAACGTTTAAACTGTGAATATTCGCTAATCATATCAAAATTTGGCCAATCTTGCATAAGAAGCTGTGAGCTATTTAATGGTAAATAGTTTAAGCTGGATAACATGCAGCACTTCTTTATTCAGATCTTTACTGAATAACTCTCTAATATGGGAACTGCAAAACGCCTGGGCCGGTGAGTACCGAAAGATAAAGTCTGTGGCAGCTTAGCTGAAGCAAATAAAATAAGACAACGGCAAAGACGAAGAGTGGTGCCCTCTCTTTGGTGAGCTGGACTATAACGAATAAACGCTGCGCTGGAAACACCACAACCAGCAGACAACAACCCCGACAACCTAGAGCGGGAAAAATATAGTGACTATCGGGATTAAGCTATCAATATCAACCTGTAGCTGCTGCATCAATCGAATAAAAACCTTCGATAACGCTGAAACCGTAGGCAGTTTCATTCGCATTCATTCGATCAGCATAACAGATCCGGCCCAGTACTTCTTTGGCAGTACCATCAGGAAAGCGTAAAAGAACCTGTACCCGGTCCTCCAGCTCGAAAATAACATCGGATAAAAAGCGAAACCCACCCTTGCCTATATTTTCAATATAAAAGGATTTCTGTGACAGATGATTTTGTACTTCACCATTAACGATTAATACCTGAATACAGTAACCATCGGCACATGCACGTTCCTGATTTCTAGACATAGCAGCTTCTATCTTTCTGGTTTTTATTATAGTACTAACAAGTATAGTAAATAAAAATGCGGAATGCATCTCAGTGATTAAAAATTGTTCAGAGATTGCCTGTATAGGATTGCCTGTATAGGATTGCCTGTATAAATGGGTATCATGAAGTGAACAGATAAATAATGCCTGCTGCCATCGATAAACACAGAGCACATAAGACAAGAATTTTTACAGCAAGCAGAAATTTCGCTTTCATTTTTTATTCAACGCTCTTAAATGGGTGAGTTTCTGGCTGATTTTGGTTTCCAGCCCGCGCTCGACCGGTTCATAATAGATCTGCTCACCCATAAGTTCGGGGAAATAGCTTTCACCGGCTGCAAAGGCATCCTGTTCGTGATGCGCATAGCGGTAATCTTTGCCATAACCACTGTCTTTCATCAGCTGCGTCGGCGCATTGCGTAGATGCAGCGGCACCTCCAGTGAGGCTGATTTTTTCGCATCGGCCAGTGCCAGATTCCATGCTGTGTACACCGCATTGCTTTTTGCCGTACTGGCCAGATAAACAATTGCCTGAGCGATAGCCAGTTCACCTTCAGGGCTGCCCAGCCGTTCATAAGCCTGCCACGCATTCATGGCCAGCTGCAACCCACGCGGATCAGCATTGCCAATATCTTCACTTGCCATGCGCATCACGCGACGCGCAATATATAAGGCATCACAACCACCGTCAATCATTCTGGCAAACCAGTATAATGCCGCATCCGGATTACTGCCACGGACGGATTTATGCAGTGCAGAAATCTGTTCATAAAACAGATCGCCGCCCTTATCAAAACGGCGTAAGGACTGCGCGGTAACATCTTCAAGAATCGGCGTGGTAATCAGCCGTTGCCCCTGCGCGTCTTCTGCGGCCAGATCCACGGCAATTTCAAGAAAATTTAACGCCCGCCGCGCATCGCCATCCGCCACCTGCGCCAGAGAGTGTAATACTGTGCTATCGGCTTTGACTGATGACGCTTTTAGAATGGCATCATTGTTGATGGCCTGTTCAAGCACCTGCACAATTTCTTCTACAGTCAAACTTTTCAACACATAGGTTTTAACCCGTGACAACAAGGCATTATTGAGTTCAAACGAAGGATTTTCTGTGGTAGCTCCAATAAAGAAAACGGTACCATCTTCCACATAAGGCAGAAACGCATCCTGTTGTGACTTGTTAAAACGGTGGACTTCATCCACAAACAATATGGTTAATGCCTGTTGCGCCTGCCATTGTTTTGCCTGTGTGATGGCAGCACGAATATCTTTTACCCCGGACAACACTGCAGACAGAGACACAAAGTGGGCGCTGACTGAATTAGCGATAATCTTCGCCAGCGTGGTTTTACCGGTACCCGGTGGCCCCCAGAAAACCATGGAATGCAAACTGCCGGTTTCAATGGCCTGACGCAGCAGTTTTTTTTCACCAAGAATATGTTGCTGACCGATATAAGCATCCAGAGATTGCGGGCGCATTCTATCCGCCAGCGGTCGATAAGGCTGCTTTGCAGTTTTTGCCTTATCTTCAATATCGGCTTGAAACATAAAGCAACGACCTAAAACTGTCCAAAAACATCAACACCGGGTGGTGGCGTAAATTTAAACAGACTGGCAGCCAGAGGCGTATTGGTTTTAAGTTTATCAAACACAATATCCGTTACCTGATTGAACTGATCGTGTAACTGTAAAAAACGCAGGCCGTGTTTATCCATGCCCACAATAATTTCACCAAAATCAGCATCGCGTGTTTTACTGACCAGTTTCAAACGGTAGATGCCATGATGGTTATCCAGCGGAACAATATTAAACTGCTGGTGTAATTTTAAACTGTTATCCAGCAAAGCCATCGGGGTATTGGGAACACCCGTGGCCTGTTTTTTTACCGTTACCTGGTCAAGATCCACATCATAAATCCAGATGTGATCACCATCGGAGATAATTTTCTGCGCATAGGGCGCGCTGTAATCCCAGCGAAATTTACCTGGCCGGGAAAGATAGAAGACACCTGCGGTTTGTTGTAACACTTCACCATCGCTGCTACGTAAAGTCTGTTTAAAATCTGCCTGTAAAGTTCTGGTATTGGCCAGAAAATTATCCAGATAATCTTCGCCCGTGGTTTTGTTTATGTCTGCCGCAGAAACCGTAGCAGAAACCGCTATCATTAACAGAAAAAGTTTAATAAATAATTGCATCATTATATTTTATTACCTGCTGGTTAACGATCCGGTGGCGGTGGCGCAAGCACTTCGCGTGAGCCATTAGACTGCATGGCCGAAACCACCCCCGATACTTCCATTTCTTCAACCATTCTAGCAGCACGGTTATAACCGATTTTCAGTCGCCGCTGAACATAGGAAATAGAGGCCTTACGGCTTTCGGTAACAATTTTTACGGCTTCATCATATAAAGCATCAACATCGTCACCGTTATTGCCTGCCGGTGGTTTTTCACCTGGCAGTACCACCGCATTTTCCTGCAGGATTTCATCGATATAGTCCGGTTCACTCTGTTGTTTTAAAAACGCAACAACTTTATGCACTTCATGATCATCAACAAAAGCCCCGTGAATACGTATAGGCAGGCTACTGCCGGCTTCCATATATAGCATATCACCGTGGCCAAGCAGGTTTTCCGCGCCCATCTGATCGAGAATAGTACGTGAATCTACCCGCGATGAAACCTGAAAAGCGATGCGTGTGGGAATATTGGATTTAATTAATCCGGTGACCACATCGACAGATGGCCTTTGTGTAGCCAGAATCAAATGAATCCCGGCGGCACGTGCTTTCTGGGTAATCCGGGCAATCAATTCTTCAATTTTTTTACCTACCACCATAAACAGGTCAGCAAACTCATCGACCACCACCACAATATATGGCAGCGGGGTTAATTTCTGCGGGAAAGCACCGGGGGGTTGGTGATCGGGATTAAAGGTCGGGTCTTCCAGCGGTTTACCTGCATCAATGGCATCGCTTACCTTACGATTATAACCGGCAATATTTCTGACCCCAAGTCCAGACATCAGTTCATAGCGACTTTCCATCTCTCCCACACACCAGCGTAAGGCATTTGCCGCTTCTTTCATATCGGTCACCACGGGCGTGAGCAGATGTGGAATACCTTCATAAACATTTAATTCAAGCATTTTCGGGTCAATCAATATCAGCCGAACCTGTTCTGGCTTGCTTTTAAATAATAAACTAAGCAATAAAGCGTTGACACAAACCGATTTACCCGAACCGGTGGTACCTGCCACCAGCAAATGCGGCATTTTACCCAGATCAGACACTACCGGTTGGCCGCCTATATCTTTGCCCAGCCCCAGAGTTAAGGGTGAAGTGGATTTATCGTATTCTCTGGACATCAGGATTTCGCTTAAACAGACAAGCTCACGATGTTCATTGGGTATTTCCAGACCGACGCAGGTTTTACCCGGAATAACCTCAACCACTAAAATACTGGGAACCGACAGCGAGCGTGCCAGATCTTTTGACAGCGCGGTAATTTTGCTCGCTTTTACCCCTGGTGCCGGTTCCATTTCAAAACGGGTGATGACCGGGCCGGGATGCACGGCAACCACTTCAACTTCAACACCAAAATCGGCCAGTTTAATTTCAACCAGGCGTGACAGGGCTTCCAGTGCCTCTTTGCTAAAACCACCTTCCTGCGGTTTAGGCGGGTCAAGTAAACGCAAAGCCGGTAGTTCTGCATCGCCCGGCGTATCGAATAACTGAATCTGTTTTTCTCTGTCAACACGCTCGGATATTTTGACTTTTTTAACGACCGGTTCTATGCGTACCTTGTTATCACCTTTGGCTTCACGTATGGCTTTTTTCTTTGCATTGGCTTTGACCAGTTGTTGGCGTTGACGTTTTGCCTGTTTACCAGCCTGTCTTTCATCCAGCCTTTCGCGAATATCTGTCATTGCCTGTTTTAACCAGACATAAACTTTCAGAGTGACCTGACCCGTCATATCAATGACTTGAAACCAGGATACCCCGCTGAATAAAGTCATGCCTGCCAGAAAAACAGACAATAATATAAGTGTTGAGCCCAGCAATCCAAGGTCACCGGCCATAGCATCACCCAACAACCGCCCCAGATTACCACCGCTACCGCTATCCAGTGGCATAGCCTGACCAGCATCCGAGAAATGCAGACTGGCCAGGGCACAACCAGCAGCAACAGTCAGGATAAATCCGAGCCAGCGAATCGCTAACTCGTGATAATCAATTTCCCGACTTTTGGCGATATGTGTGCCTCGCAAAACCAGCCAGCCACTATAGGCAATAATGACCACAAACAAATAGGCCAGATAACCAAACAGCGTGAATAGAACGTCTGCCACCCAGGCACCAACAACCCCGGTAGCATTATGCACCCCGCCGCGCAAACCGGTATAGGACCAGCCTGGGTCGGTGGAATTATAGGTAAACAATGCGGCGAGCAGAAATAATGCCAACGCGATAAGTATCAGCATCGTTGCTTCACGCAAACCATGTTGTACCTGACGGCTGACAGGCGGTGTATTTTCCGCGTTTATTGTTGTTTTTTTACGGCGCGCCTGAGCCAATAGATTTATCCTGAAAAAATAGTAAGAAAAATGTCATTATAGCGCACAGATTGAGCTTATAGCTATGACTCTGGATTAATTCAGGATCATCCTGAGGCTAACAGCAGTGGATCTTTAATTTCTCCGTCTGCAACCGCCACTGCCTGCTGCAAAACCGTTTTATTCAGGCCATCTGCTGCCAGCAAATGGACATAAGGCAGGATAGCACTTGCCAGAGACTGTGAAGATGTTCTTGGTGTCGCAGCTGGCATATTCGGCACGGCAGAATGCAGTATCCCATAGCGCAAATAACATAATGCATCGCTACTGGTGGGTTGTATACCTTCGACACACCCCCCCTGGTCAATAGCAATATCCACAATCACGCTGCCATGACGCATCTGCTGTATAGCATGCTCGGTTAACACCACTGGCGCACGTTGTCCTGCCCGCAAGACCGCGCCAACTATCAGATCAGCATGGCGACAAAGCTGAGTAATCAATGCCATACTGGAAAGATGGGTGGAAATCTGAGGATAGCGACTTTTTAGTGATGCCAGACGTTGTTCATTTAAATCAACCACATGTACCTGTGCACCTAAATCCATAGCCGTGGCCACTGCATGACTACCGGCAACCCCTGCTCCCAGCACCAGCACCATACCTGTTTGAGCACCATCCACACCACCCAGTAACACCCCACTGCCACCACGGTTATGAAACAACAAACTGGCTCCACGCATTACCGCAATCCGTCCGGCAATGGCACTCATCGGTCGCAATAAAGGTAAATCACCACGATCATCGCGAACAGATTCAAAAGGTATTGCTGTTAAACCTGTCTCACATAAGCGTTTGGCCAGTGACAGGTTGGCAGCGAGATGCAGATAACTAAACAGAATATGTCGTGCCTGTAAATATTGAAGATCCTGAGCAAGTGGCTGTTTGACTTTAACAACCAGTTCAGCCTTTGCATATAAGGCTTTCGCATCAGGCATAATGACAACACCGACCTGTTGATAGCAGTTATCATCATAACTACTACAGCTACCCGCACCGGTTTCAAGATAAACGGCATGGCCTGCTGATATCAGTGACTCACAGGCATCCGGGGTTAAACCAACACGGGTTTCCCCTGACATAATTTCCAAAGGCAGACCTATATCCAAAATCAGATCCTCAAAAGGTTAAAGGTTATACTAAGAAACCTGAACAAAGCCGGGGCAAACAGATTGTGTTCATAACTATGTCAAATATGTCAAAATTCGGCTTTTCCACAGCAGGTATTCGATTCGCAAACAAGCATCTGGGTTCAAACTGTCTATTATGACAGCTAATAGCACCATCAATTCGATATAATCAGAGGATTATTTTACGCTCAATGGCGCACTATCTGCTAATATAACGTCCATTCTATTTAAGAAGTTATTCATAAAATATTTTATTCAGAGGTAAAATCATGAGTGAACCCCGTCATGCACATTTATTAATACTTGGCTCAGGCCCGGCCGGTTATACGGCGGCTGTTTATGCCGCTCGTGCTAATCTTAAACCGGTATTGATTACCGGTATGGAAATGGGTGGCCAGTTAACCACCACCACCGATGTCGATAACTGGCCGGGCGATGCGGAAGGTGTTCAGGGCCCGGAACTTATGCAGCGCATGCAGGCCCATGCTGAACGTTTTGGCACTGAAATTATCTTTGACCACATTAATGAGGTCAACCTTGAAGAAGAACCGTTTTCACTCATTGGTGACTCGGGGACTTATACCTGTGATGCACTGATTATTGCTACTGGTGCCAGCGCCATGTATCTCGGGCTGGAATCCGAAGAAGCCTTTAAGGGTAAAGGGGTATCAGCCTGTGCCACCTGTGATGGTTTCTTTTATAAAGGTCAGGATGTCGCGGTTATCGGCGGGGGCAACACGGCGGTGGAAGAAGCCCTGTATCTATCGAACATTGCCGCCCATGTGACACTGGTTCATCGTCGTGATGCCCTGCGTTCGGAAAAAATCCTGCAGGATAAAATCCTTGAAAAAGTCAGTAATGGTAATGTCAGCATTGAATGGGACAGTGTCCTTGATGAAGTTCTGGGCGATGATAGCGGCGTTACCGGGATGCGCATTAAAAATGTGAAAAATAACAGCACCAAAGACATTGCCTTACAGGGCGTATTCATTGCTATTGGCCACAAACCCAATACCGCTATTTTTGCCGAACAACTTGACCTGCATAATGGCTATTTATGCGTAAAGGGCGGCATGGATGGTAATGGAACTGCCTGTAGTATAGAAGGTGTATTCGCTGCAGGTGATGTTATGGATCATGTTTATCGCCAGGCCATTACTTCGGCAGGGACTGGCTGTATGGCCGCGCTTGATGCCGAGCGTTATCTGGATAAGATTGTCTGCAAGGATTTAGGGAATGAGTAAGCGCCTGTTTAAAACATGACCCCCATCCCCTGGCTGGAACAAACCAGTTATCATTTTCCCGATGTAGAAACCGCATTGACGGATCCCGATGGTTTACTGGCGGCCAGTCAACAACTTTATCCTGAACTGATTATTGATGCCTACAGGCAGGGTATTTTCCCCTGGTACACAGCAGGACAGCCGGTATTATGGTGGTCACCCGATCCACGCTGTGTTTTTTTCCCGAAAGATTTTCATGTTTCACGCCGTTTTCAACGTACCCTCAAACGAAATATTTTCACCATAACCACCAATACTGTTTTTCGTGAGATTATGCTGGCCTGTGCAGCACCACGAAAAAATACCCGGAAAAATGAAACCGGCACCTGGATTACAGCTGAAATGCTCGAAAACTACTGTCGTTTACATGAAATGGGCTTTGCACATTCTATCGAATGCTGGCATCAGAACAAACTGGCTGGCGGCCTGTATGGACTGAAAATTGGTAATATATTTTTTGGCGAATCCATGTTCAGCAAAGTAAACGATGCCTCAAAAGTTGCCCTGCATTATGTCTGCACACAAATCAGGCCTGCCCTGCTGGATGCACAGGTAAAGTCGGATCACCTGATGCGTATGGGTGCAACAATCATCCCCCGTAAACAGTTCACGCGTATTTTGCAGATGAATATTGCAGCGCTTCCTTAAGCATACCTGTCAGTAATATTCATTTACTAAGGCGAACACTAATTAGTAACAGGTATGGAAAAGCGGCTGTAGCTTGCAGGCAGATCAAATAACTTTGCATCGACGTTCAGCTGTTTATAACCAAGTAATATTTTCGTTTGCTGATTACTATGCCATTCCTGGATGGGCAGGCCTTTATCGTAATAAAGCCCTGCGTTAAAAATCTGATCAATGAGATAACACGGTGTCTGCACCGATTTTATGGTGTTTTTTAACATAACGACCTGCTGTGCTGAAATAAGCTGCTGATATTTTTTTAATATCCGAGTGACCGCAGGTAACAATCCTTTTACCAATTGTATCGTCATACAGGTTTGTCTGTTTTTATTTTTACCTGAAAAAACCCGATAATTATAAATAGTTTTTCCTGCTACTTTTGGTGCATTGACCAGTGGCATATATTCGATGACTGGATGAATATTCAAATTGTCGGCAGGCTTATTTTTCGCCCCGTTTTTCGGATTGATAACCAGTATCCGCCTGTCGAAATGACTGAGACTATAAATAATGTTTTTTTTACCATCAAAAATAATATAACCGCTATTATCACCGAGGGTATCAATACGTATATAGCGTTTTGATACCAGCATTCTGACTTTATAGGCATCGACGCCAGGTTCAGTTTCCTGATACTGTAACTGGTAAACTTTTATTGTTGATGATTTATTTTTATTGACTGCTGCAAAAGCAATCGTAAAAAAAATACTGTGTGTCAGTAACAGCATGGTAAAAGCTATGTTAGAAGTAAATTGTTTCATTATGCTTGCATAGAATTTATGATACGATTCATTAAATCTATTCATTAAATGGTCTTGTGTAAGTGACTTCGCTGGATTAAATTCTCCATCTCCTGCCGGGTAAAACCTGCCTGATAACGAGCCTGCATATCAAAAGGCCCGAATGAGGCATTTTGCATATATTTATCCAGCAAATGACTAAAGGTTGATTCTGCATCCAGATCTCGCTGTTGACACAGATAATTAAACCACTTCGTTCCTGTTTTGACATGGCCGATTTCATCATTAAAGATTATTGTTAATAGTTTAACCAGTTTGGTTTGTGACTGAGCCTGGAGTTTTTTTATCATCCCCGGGGTAACATCCAGCCCCCTTGCTTCCAGAACCCGTGGTACCAGAGCCATCCGCACAAGTACATCAAAATCTGTTTTTAACGCCATTTCCCAAAGCCCATTATGTGCCGCTAGATCACCATAATGTACCCCATTATCGGCCAGATAATCGGCTACTAGCGTAAAGTGACGGGCTTCTTCCTCAGCCACCAGACACCAGTCATGGTAATAGTCCTCAGGCATGGTTTGAAATCGATAGACGGCATCCAGCGCCAGATTAATCGCATTAAATTCAATATGAGCAATCGCATGAACCAGACTTAATCGCCCCGCAGTAGTATTAAAATTTCGTCGTGGTACTTTTCGAGGATGCACCAGTTCCGGTTTATCCGGACGCCCCGGAACCGGCAATGCAGAAATTTTTTCTGTAGGTGTTAAGGTTAACTCAGCGGTCAACCATTGTTGCCTTAATTGTTGTGTACGCGCTACTTTTTCTATTGGGTTGTTTATTAACAGACATTCATATGCCTGCTGAAATAAACTTGATGTGGGTAAATTACGGCCTGTTTCCATGTCGTTAGTTTAGCTGTTTAGCCTGATTATTGCATACATCCCGTGTTCAAACTTATTCCATATCAGGAAATACCTGAACAACCCGTTAACCATTATCAGCCTGATAACGGTTAACGGGTTTATATAAACCAGATTTATACAAAAACAGACTAAAAAGTAAAGTTCGCCTGATTTTTCTTCAGTGTTTTAATCCCGACACCTTTTACTTTTGCCAGATCATCAATGGAATGATATTTACCATTGATTTTGCGGTAGTCAACAATCGCCTGGGCACGACTCTGGCCAATACCCTTCATCGTACTGGCAATCGTTTTTGCATCAGCCATATTGATATTGACTTTTGCAGCAAATACAGATGAAGAGACTGACAGTAATAAGAGAAAAAATAAAGTAGATAATGATTTCATTGTTACATCCCTGGATTAACATCCAATAGTTATAGTTAATAGATAACTGTATAAACCTGTAGGCAGCTACAAGCCCATGCAGTAACGCTACCTTATTAAAATCGGTGATTAACCGCTATCAGCGAATGCTGTTATTGATTGTAAGAATCACCTTACACGGATCTTTTGCCTGAGTGACAGGCCGTCCAATAACCAGATAATTAACACCATTGTTTATTGCCTGCTCTGGTGTGCAGATACGCAGCTGATCATCGCTTGAATCCGTTGCCAGGCGGATACCTGGAGTAACCAGATTAAACTCAGCTCCCAGTGTCTTTCGTAGCATAGCCGCTTCCTGTGCCGAGCAGACGACACCATCCAGACCGGCAGTCTGTGCCATGGTTGCCAGTTTGCGGACAAAAGCGACCGGTGTCGAGGCAATACCAAGTGCATCCAGTTCTTTCTGACCACTACTGGTTAAAAGGGTCACTGCGATCAACAAGGGCGAATCAGCCGTATTAAGTACATTTCGTGCCGCTTCCATCATGGCCTGCCCACCCATGGCATGCACATTCATCATCCAGACGCCCAGATCAGCCGCTACACGACAGGCACTGCCAACGGTATGAGGGATGTCATGATATTTTAAATCCAGAAAAACATCAAAACCTTTTGCAACCAGTATCTTAACCAATGATGGGCCACAACTGGTAAATAATTCTTTACCTACTTTTACCCGACATAAATCAGGATCGATCTGTTCAACAAAATGAAGCGTGGTATCTTCATCTGAAAAATCCAGCGCCACAATCAGACGTTTTTCCAGAGGCTTTTCACATGCAGGTTTTTTAGCTTTATCCGATGGAGTATTATTTTCAGGCATCAATATTGATAGATCCTCTGTTGTTCATTTTATATATTACTCATTTTACAGGTATCACCCAGCAATGGTTTAATCTTCCCCCAATGACTACAGCTGGGACACAGCCAGTAATGCGTGTTGGTATTAAAGCCACACTGACGGCAACGGAATGCCATCCTTTCCTTTTGCATTGAACCAAGTGCTCCTTTCATATCATCACACAGTGTCTGTGTATTAATATCAGTAAACTTATATGACAGTAGTTTTTGCATACCTTCAAGGCTGGGCTGTTGCCTTAGTTTTATTGATAGATATTGCACCGCTGATGATTTTCCTTTTATCTGTTCAAGTACATCGGTAATAACCGTTTGTAGAAATAATTTTTCATGACGTTGTTCAAGCGCTAACAGGTAAGTATAAAATTCATTTAACGCAGATAACTGTGTATAACAGATTAGCATTGCATCCATTATTAACGTCATCGACTCAACATCCTGATTTTCAATACCTGCAAAATAATTTATCGCAGCGCGATATTTACCTTCACGCTGACTTTGTTCAGCAAGTAATATTGATGCCCGTACACAGTTACTATCATAACTTAATGCTTTTTCAGTATTATTTAATAATTGCTTAATGTCACCTTTGGTACGTGCCATCTCAGCCAGTTCACAATAATACTGTGCAATCATCGGCCCCTTAACAGAAGCGTTAACCTTATACAATTCAACAGCAATATCAATGGCTTTGTACCAATCTTTTTCCTGCTGATAGATTAAAATAAGGTTTTGCCTGGCCACTTTTGACTGTTTGTCTTCAATAAGCACTTCCTTGAATAAACCTTCTGCACGATCAAACCAGCCTGCACCAAGGTAGTCAAAACCCAGTTCAAGTAAAATTTTACTGCGATATTTTTCTGGCAAAGACGGGCGTCCAATCAGCCCCTGATGAATTTTTATGGCCTTGTCCATTTCGCCATTTTTGCGGTAGATTTTCCCCAGTGCAAAATGGGTATCAATAGTGTCCCAGTCAGTTTCAACCAGTTTAACAAAAACATCAAGTGCCTTACCCTGCTCATCGTTAAGCAGATAATTTAGCCCTTTAAAATAATCGGATGACAGGTTGGATTGCTGTTTACTGTTTTTCTGTTTATGACGAAACAATAACCATAAAACAACAATAAGCAAAGGGAAAATGGCCAGTGACCATATAGATATCCGGGTGAAATCAAACATGTTTATGGCAGAGAAATGCTGAATTAACTCTGATTGATGAAATGGCTATTCAAAATAATGAAAATAAAATCTGTGTCGCAGCAAACAGACTGCAACATCTTGATTAAGTTGAACAGGTAAGCCAGGAAAAATTAAAACCGCCATTTGGTATATACCTGAATACGTACTTGCAAATAAAACTATCAGGCTGTTTCAGGCCTTATTTATGGAATTATTCACCCGTTCACGTAATTCCTTGCCAGGTTTAAAATGCGGGACATACTTACCTGGTAGCATGACAGAACCACCTGTTTTTGGATTTCTGCCTGAGCGTGGCGGTCGGTAGTGTAATGAAAAACTACCAAACCCGCGTACCTCTATCCGTTCACCACTGGCCAGTGATGCGCTCATTAGTTCCAGCAATCCCTTAACCGCAAGCTCAACATCCTTATAAGCCAGGTGACTTTGCTTACGTGCAATACGTTCAATCAATTCAGATTTCATCATTGCATTTGTCAGCATTTCTTCAGTCATAGCATTAACCCTTCCTCAATTTGCTTTATCAATACATAGTAATGCCCATCATCGAGCATTATTCAGGGCAGATAATATCTGCCCTGAATATCCATTTATTATCGCCCTGATTTACTCAACAGCATTTAATCTCCTGCTTTCATTTGCTCTTTTAGCAGATCACCTAATGTTGGTGCCGCACCGGTTGTTGAATCCTGATGATCAGAATAGTCTTTCAGCGCTTCATTTTCATCATCATAATCCTTGGCTTTAATGGATAATGCAATGCCTCGATTCTTACGGTCAACACCCAGCAATTTGGCTTCGACTTTATCACCGACTTTCAATACCGTTGAGGCATCTTCTACCCGGTCACGGGAAAGTTCAGAAGCACGCAGTGTGCCTTCAACGCCCTCACCCAGATCAATAATTGCCGCTTTGGCATCAACAGAAAGTACCGTGCCTTTTACAATAGAACCTTTCTTGTTTGCAGCGATAAAAGTAGAAATCGGATCCTGTTCCATTTGTTTGATACCCAGTGAAATACGCTCACGTTCTGCATCAATAGATAGAACAACCGCCTCGATGGTATCGCCTTTTTTGAATTCACGAATGGCTTCTTCACCTGAATCATCCCAGGATATATCTGACATATGAATAAGGCCGTCAATTTCACCATTAAGACCAACAAAGATACCGAAGTCAGTGATAGATTTAATAGTACCACTTACCCTGTCACCCTTATTATGTGTGGCAAAGAACTCATCCCATGGGTTTGGTAGACACTGTTTCATACCCAGTGAAATCCGACGACGTTCTTCATCGATATCCAGAATCATGACTTCTTTTTCTTCACCCAGAGTCACCACCGTTGCAGGATTAACATTTTTATTGGTCCAGTCCATTTCAGAAACGTGCACCAGACCTTCAACACCGTCTTCAATTTCAACAAAACAACCGTAATCGGTAATATTACTGACTTTACCAAACAGACGTGAACCTTCAGGATAACGACGGGCAATTTCAGTCCAGGGATCTTCGCCTAACTGCTTCAGACCCAGTGAAACTCGCGTTTTTTCCTTATCAAACTTAAGCACCATGACTTCAACTTCCTGACCAACTTCGACAATTTCAGAAGGATGACGAACACGTTTCCATGCCATATCCGTAATATGTAACAGGCCATCAACACCACCCAGATCAAGGAAGGCACCATAATCGGTAAGATTTTTAACCACACCTTTAATGGGTTTACCTTCTTCAATGCTGTTAAGCAATGCCTCACGCTCTTCACTGTATTCGTTCTCAACCACAGCACGACGGGATACAACAACATTATTACGTTTCTGATCCAGCTTGATAACTTTAAATTCCAGTTCTTTATTTTCCAGGTAAGCTGTATCACGCACTGGTCGAACATCAACCAGAGAACCTGGTAGAAAGGCACGAATATCACCCAGCTCAACGGTAAAGCCACCTTTGACTTTACCGGTAATAACACCTTTGATGATTTCTTCATCTTCAAAGGATTTTTCAAGATTGATCCATGCTTTCGCACGTTTGGCTTTTTCACGTGAAAGGCGGGTTTCGCCAAAGCCATCTTCAACGGCTTCCAGTACTACTTCAACTTCATCACCCACTTCCACTTCGAGTTCACCCGCCATATTGGTGAACTGACTGACGGGGATAACTCCTTCAGATTTTAGACCTGCTGAAACAATAACATAACCATCAGAGATGTCGGTAACGGTTCCAATAACAACGTTACCGGCTCCCATATCGGTTTCACGCAGGCTTTCTTCAAATAATTCGGCAAAATTTTCGGACATAATAGTTTGATTAAAATAAGAGTTGTAAGTGTTTATCTGTATAAGAGACACAGAAATGAACACGGCTAGTTAATAAAACGGCCTGTCATTGGACAGACCACCTGTTTATACAAAGTTACTAATAACCACCACTACTAAGTAGCTTCAGGTGACAGTAACAATGCGTTTTTGTACCCACTTCATTACTATGCTATAAACTTCATCAATATTATATTGTGTCGTATCAACAATGATTGCATCGTCAGCAGGTTTAAGCGGTGCACTAGCCCGATTCATATCCCGTTGATCACGATGTTGCAAGTCTTCAGTGAGATTCGCTAGGTTAACATCTATTCCCTTTTCTTTCAACTGCTTATAACGTCTATTTGCTCTTTCTCCAGGTGTAGCCGTTAAATAAATTTTAAGTGATGCATCAGGAAAAACCACCGTCCCCATATCACGGCCATCGGCAACCAGACCTGGTGAACGCAAAAAAGCCCGCTGTCGCGCCAATAGAGCCTCACGTACGGCTGGCATGGCTGCTACTTTTGAGGCCAGAACACCTACCTCTTCACTGCGAATAAGCTGGTTAACTTCTTCATTATCCAGATAAATTTCAAGATTACCCCCATCCTCACGGTATTCTACCGCCAGTGATTTTGCCAGCATCGCAATACATTCTTCATCGGGCATTACATTTTCACGTGACACCTTTAATGCCGTCAGACGATACAGAGAACCACTATCGAGAATATGCCAGCCCAGATTTCTTGCAACAAGCAGACAGATGGTGCCTTTACCTACGCCACTTGGGCCATCCAGACAAATCACTGCTGGCTTATTCATCACACACCTGAATAGTCATACCGGCAATCTCGGCAAGTCTGGCAAAACCCGGGAATGAAGTATTGACGTTATCACAGTCTTCAATGTGGATGGCACCATCACTGCGTAGTGCCGCCATCGTAAACGCCATTGCAATACGGTGATCATCATGACTACCCACCACACCACCATGAAAAGCCACCATATCCGCTGCCCCCTGAATAATCATACCATCGTGGGTAGCGACCGCATCAACGCCGAGAGCTTGCAGACCATCGGCCATTACCTGAATGCGATCACATTCTTTTACCCGTAATTCTTCAGCACCAGTGATGCGGGTTTCGCCTTCAGCACAGGCAGCCGCAACAAATAAGACAGGAAACTCATCAATCGCCAGCGGTACCAGTGTTTCCGGAATATGAATCCCCTGCAAACGAGCACTGCGCACACAGATATCAGCCACTGGCTCACCGCCAACTTCACGTTCATTTAATAACGTAAGATCCGCCCCCATTAGTTTCAGGATTTCGATAATACCAGTACGGGTCGGATTGATACCAACATGTTCCAGCACAATCTCCGAGCCGGTCGAAATTGTGGCACCCACCATAAAAAAAGCTGCAGAAGAAATATCTGCCGGCACATCTATATCGGTAGCTTTTAATATCGCCTGACCTGTAACACAGACGGTAAGGCCTTGTTTGTGCCTGTTAATCGTCACCGGCCATCCAAAAGCTTTTAACATACGTTCAGTATGATCTCGGGTCGTTGCCGGCTCGGTCACACAGCTAGTCCCTTCAGCATAGAGCCCAGCTAGCAAACAGCATGACTTAACCTGCGCACTGGCCATCGGCAAGGTATACTGCACCGGCTTGAGTTGCTGTCTCCCGGTAATTTTCAATGGCGGCCTGCCACCCTCGGCAGTTTTAACTTTTGCACCCATTAATGTCAGCGGGTCGGTCACCCGCTGCATTGGACGTTTTGATAACGAAGCATCTCCACGCAGTTCAAGATCAAAAGCCTGACCCGCAAGCAGACCTGCCAACAGGCGCATGGAAGTACCCGAATTACCCACATTCAGGGGCGCAGCAGGCGACTGCAAACCATGCATACCAACACCATGAATACTTACTCTGCCATCATCAGGGCCATCAATTTTTACCCCCATGGCACGGAAGGCACGCAGGGTATTCAGACTGTCTTCACCATCAAGAAAACCACTGATATGACTGACACCTTCAGCAATAGCACCAAACATAATAGAACGATGGGAAATAGATTTATCACCCGGCACACGAATCCGCCCCAGTAGTGTCCGACACTGGTAGCCGGGTTGCACAATAAATTTCATAATAGTCGTATACTCAAGAATGGGGCATCAGTTTTGTCAGACCCCTGAAAAAATTCAGGTTAAAAGGCTCTTTATTCAGAGTGCTATTATAAACAATGATCACCGTCCTGGACAGCGGCATAAGGATCAGTTTAAACGGCCATTAACCTGCATTAACTTGAAAAAAACAAATACAGCCATACATTTATAAATAAAGTATAATACCAGCTTCAGGGGATGACACGGCTTCGACGTGGGTAGCGAAACCTGAGGTGCATGCCGAGGTGCGGTTTCCTCGTAAAACCAGTCGCAAAACCTATAGTTGCCAACGACGACAACTACGCTTTAGCAGCTTAAGAACCTGCTCAAAGCCCTCGGCCTGATGTGTGCTTATACGCTCAGATAACCGGGGTCGACTCATATAAGCTCGCGATGAAGTTTGTTCTGGGTGGATTCGCTAAAACCTAACAGAAATCGCGCTATATTTTCCCTGCTCGTCGGGTAATACAGCGTTAAATCAATAGACGAAATAAGCATGTAGAGCCGATGGCGGAGTGCTTGCGGACGCGGGTTCGATTCCCGCCATCTCCACCAATAATAAAGGTCACCTGTTTTTCAGGTGGCCTTTTTTATTGGTGGAGATGGCGTGGATGAGAACACGCGTGCCGGGTTCGAAAAAATCGTCTGGAACGATTTTTAACGTGCGCTTTTTGCACGGCCCCGAAGGGGTGAGCCCCATGGATGGGGCGAATATTCTGCGGTTACGAACCTAACCCGAATATTTCATGGGAACGCTATAAATATGGCTTAACATAATGAATATACAAATAAATATTGGTATTAGAAAAATACACTGTGTACCTGTTGCCCGCTATACCGTTTTTGGATCAATCTCAGCGACCCCTTTGAATGATTCGCCTGTAACCGTAGCTATGGCTACGCTTTTCGTCGAATCATTCAAATGGACTCACTGACTGCTTTTGTATAACATCCGCCCCAAAATCCTGCATTCCCATGAAATATCCGGGCTAAGGATTTGGATTTTAATATCGATCATATCGATATTAACTATCATATAATATCGTTTGACCGATACAAATCGTGATTGATAAAATGCATCATCCTTTACCAATGATGAGGTTGATTATGAATACTGAAGTAAAAGTGAATCTGGATAGCGAAGGTTATCTCGTTGATCCAGAAGACTGGGATAAAACAGTTGCCGCAGATCTTGCTGCACAGGAAGAACTGACATTAACCGATGAATACTGGCAGATTCTTGGCTTTATGCGTGAATACTGGATGGAGAAAAAAGTCGCCCCGGATGTACGTCATGTGGTTGGTTTTTTGATGGAGACAGGTAACTACAGCAAAAAAGACGCCAAAACCCAACTATTTCACCTGTTCCCTTACGGGTATGTGAAACAGGCGTGCAAAATAGCCGGAATGCAACGTCCGCGTGGCTGGAGTACCGGTTGATAGTTTTTTCCTGAGCGTTTAGCCACACCTTCACTGGACACACATATTCTACTGCATGTTCTGCTGGAGCGATTAAAAGTGATGATATACATTTGCACAGGTGTGCAAACGTATATCATCAACCATGGAAATAATACCTTTGTCAGTGCGGTCACAACCTGAGAAATATTCATTAGCAAGGGTTTGGGGTAAACTGGAGGAACCTCTGACTTTCGATGCTATTATTGATCCGTTAAATTACCCGTTTCATTGTTTCATGGCAATCAGGCGGGGTTATTAATGGATATTCATAAAGGTCCTTTTGATAGAATGCCAGGGATACTCTGAACAAGCCTGATTCTAACCATACTTATTCAGAGTATCCCTGATGCACAATCTCAGGTCGAAGGCCTGGAAATAATCACCATGACACTCAAATGGCTAAATATTCTGTCAGGGTGATAGACACTAAAAAATAACATGACAATATCAGGGTTAAAATTGCCTGTTATTTAAGCTATGATCCTAAATTAATCAGTTGATCGCCTGTATAAATAATTAATAGTATAAAAACATGAATACACAGTGGAATCAGTTTCTGACTGAAAACGATGTTAATCTCAACACGATCAAAACACAAAATCAGTCTGCTGGAACATCCTTTGCGGGCGACACCGACATGCTTTGTGATTTATCGGCTTATGGTCTGATTGTTATTGCCGGTTCCGATGCCATGACATTTATGCAGGGTCAGTTTACCAATGATGTCAGTCTGGTCAATGCTCGGACCGGTCAGCTTAATGCGGTGTGTAATAACAAGGGCCGGGTTATTGCTGATTTCATATTATTTCAGTATCAGCAAAATTATTTTCTCAGCCTGCATCACAGCATGGTGGAAACGGTTATTGAACACCTTCAAAAGTACATTGTTCACGCGCAGGTGGCGATACAGGATGTCAGCGATCAACTGGTACATCTCGGTATCTGCGGCAAGCAGGCCTGCAATAAACTTGCTGAACTTTTACAAATCGATGCCGCCACATTTTTTAATAAAACCGCTGATAACAAACAACCCTGTGCCGTCTATGCCAGTGATGATTATATCGTTATCAATAACACCGATATACAAGCACGCTGCCATGTTTTTGCGCAGACAGAAAACGCACAAACCTGCTGGCAGCAGATCAGTGAATTTGCAACACCGGTTCAAGCTAATGCCTGGGAAGGCCTTAATATTCAGGCTGGTCTGCCCGTTATTACCAAAGTGACCAGTGAGGCTTTTGTGCCACAGATGCTTAACCTCGAATTACTGGGCGGCGTGAGTTTTAAAAAAGGCTGTTATACCGGTCAGGAAATTGTCGCCAGAATGCATTATCTGGGTAAACTCAAGAAACGGATGTATAAAATTTTTATTGATGCGGCGGAGACATCGCCGCCCCGGCCAGGTGATAAAATTTTTGCCCAACAGGCGAGTGCTGGACAGAATACCGGTATGTTAGTCAATGTACAGCCTGCTGTGAATCATGGCTTTGAGGCACTGGCTGTTATCCAGATTGCTGATAGCCAGTCAGCCTTAAAACTGCATGACGCAAATGGCCCTGCTATCAAGCTTGAAACCCTGCCTTATTCTTTTTGAAACCCTGGCTTACTTTTTTGATTAAGGAAACGCTGAACGTAACGACCCGGATTATTCTTTAATCTCTTCCATACACAGCTGTAACATCCGTTTCCAGTCAGGCATGGTCACAGCAAAATGCTGTTCAAGACGAGTAAGTTGCAGGCGTGAATTCAGCGGGCGCTTTGCCGGGGTCGGATAATCCCTTGTCGGAATAGCCTGAATATGACTTAACTTTAATGGCTGCTGGAAAATATCAGCAGCCATATGCATAATCGCCTCGGCGAAACCGTGCCAGCTGGTTTGTCCCGATGTGGTGAGATGATACAGGTCGGACATAAAATTTCCTGCAGCCTTTTCCTGCAATGACTGCTGCAAACACAGGACACTGGTATCGGCAATCAACCGGGCAGAGGTCGGTGAACCCAGCTGATCATTAACAATCGTCAGGCTGTCACGTTCGCCCGCCAGCCTGAGAATCGTCAGCAGAAAATTATGCCCTCGGGACGCATAAACCCACGAGGTGCGAAAGATAAGATAATCACCGCCAGCCTGTTGCACAGCCTGTTCACCTGCCAGCTTGGTTCGGCCATAGACATTCACCGGTGCCGGTTTATCGGTTTCAAGATAGGCACCGTCTTTGCTGCCATCAAAAACGTAATCCGTAGAATAATGCACCAGTAATATGTCGCGTTTTGTCGCTTCCTGCGCTAACACGGCCGGGGCGGTCTCATTGATGGCCGTCGCCAGGCTTACTTCCTCTTCCGCTTTATCAACCGCAGTATAGGCAACAGCATTGATAATAATGGCAGGCTGTACCGTGTCGATAACCGTCCGTAAACTTTCCGGGTTGGAGAAATCCACGTCCTCGCGACCCAGTGCGGTAACCTCACCCAGCATCTGCAAACTTCGATTCAGCTCCCAGCCGAGCTGGCCATGTTTTCCAAACAGTAAAATTTTCATACGAATTTTTCAGCCTCTTTTAATGTAACACCCCGGCTGTCTTTTTCAGACACCAGCGGCTGCCCGGTTAATTGCCAGTCTATGCCCAGATCCTTATCATCCCAGCGGATACAGCGTTCATGTTCCGGCGCATAATAATCTGTGGTTTTATATAAAAACTCAGCCGCTTCCGAGCGTACCACAAAACCATGCGCAAAACCGGGTGGCACCCACAGCTGACGTTTGTTTTCCGCTGACAGTATAATAGATTCCCAGTGGCCAAATGTGGGTGAGGAAACCCTGATATCGACGACCACATCCAGTACTTCACCACGGCATATGCGCACCAGTTTCCCCTGCGCCTGTTTTAGCTGATAATGCAGGCCACGCAATACCCCGTGGGCAGATTTTGAATGGTTATCCTGCACAAACTCACTGTTAATACCTGTTGCCTGAGCAAACTCTTTTTTATTGAAACTTTCAAAAAAGAAGCCCCGGTCATCACCGAATACTTTGGGTTCGATAATTAAAACATCGGGAATTTTTGTGGTAATAATACGCATTGGTTTACCTGCTTTACTCCTCTGCCCGACGTAATAAATACTGGCCATACTGGTTCTTTTTAAAGGGCTGGGCCAGCTCAATCAGTTGTGCCCGGTTAATATAACCTTTTTCATAGGCAATTTCTTCAATACAGGCAATTTTCAGACCCTGTCGATTTTCAATCGTCTGGATATAATTGGAGGCTTCCAGCAGACTTTCATGGGTGCCGGTATCCAGCCAGGCATAACCGCGCCCCATCAATTCAACCCGTAAATTTTCCTGCTGCAGATAAACCTGATTTACCGAGGTAATTTCCAGCTCACCGCGTGCAGACGGTTTAATCTGTTTGGCAATATCAACCACACTGTTTGGATAAAAATACAGACCGACCACAGCATAGTGGCTTTTCGGCTGCGCCGGTTTTTCTTCGATACTCAGCACATTGCCGTTGGTATCGAACTCCACCACCCCGTAACGCTGCGGGTCTTTTACATAATAACCGAACACACTTGCCTTGGCCTGCTGTTTTACATTGGCCATGGAACTTTCCAGCATGGAAATCAAACCGTGCCCGTAAAAGATATTATCACCCAGCACCAGACAGACATCGTTGTCACCAATAAAATGCTCACCCAGAATAAATGCCTGCGCCAGTCCGTCCGGTGAAGCTTGCTCAATATAGGAAAACTGCATACCAATCCGGCTACCATCGCCAAGCAGCGCCTTGAATTGCGGTAAATCCTGCGGCGTAGAAATAATCAGCACATCGGTAATACCCGAAAGCATTAATACCGATAGTGGATAATAAACCATCGGCTTGTCATAGACAGGCGTAAGCTGTTTACTGACACCCTGTGTTATGGGATATAAACGGGTACCGGAACCACCGGCCAGGATAATGCCTTTCATTGATGACCTGCTATGCCTGTGTTCCGAGACGTTCCCGTTGATAGGAACCATCCTGCACATGCCGACACCAGTCGCGATTACCCAGATACCAGCGCAGGGTTCTTTCGATCCCCGAGTCGAAGGTTTCAGCCGGTGTCCAGCCCAGTTCTGCAGCAATTTTATCAGCATCAATCGCATAGCGCCGGTCATGGCCGGGGCGGTCGGCAACAAAGGTAATTAATGACGCATGAGGAATATGCACTGAATCAGGCAGCAGTTTATCGAGCAGACGGCAGATAGTCGTTACCACCTGTAGATTGGTTTTTTCATTATGCCCGCCTATATTATAGGTTTCCCCATTTTTACCTTTTTCCAGCACCAGACGTAAGGCTCGCGCATGGTCTTCCACATGCAGCCAGTCACGAATCTGCTTGCCCTTACCATAGATCGGCAGCGGTTTACCTTCCAGCGCATTGAGAATGACCAGTGGAATAAGTTTTTCAGGAAACTGGTAAGGGCCGTAATTATTGGAACAGTTGGTTATCACCACCGGCAGGCCATAGGTACGCTGCCAGGCACGAACCAGATGGTCAGACGAAGCCTTGCTGGCCGAATAAGGTGAGCTGGGTGCATAAGGCGTCGATTCGGTAAAATAACCACTGGCATCCAGATCGCCATAAACTTCATCGGTGGATACATGATGAAAACGAAACGCCGATTTTTTAGCGCCGCTCAGACTTGCATAATAGTTTCTGGCAGCAGCCAGCAGTTGATATGTGCCGACAATATTGGTTTCGATAAACGCTGCAGGCCCGTCAATCGAGCGGTCAACATGCGATTCAGCTGCCAGATGCATTACCGCATCGGGCTGCTGCCTGACAAAAACACTTTCCACAGCCTTTGCATCACAGATATTGACATGCTCAAAGCCGTAACGGGGATGCTGTTCAACCTCAGCCAGTGATTCCAGATTACCTGCATAGGTAAGCGCATCCAGATTAACCACCTGATGATGCGTATGATGAATGTATTGCCGGATCACAGCTGAGCCGATAAAACCAGCACCGCCGGTAACGAGAATCTTCATTCCTGTCCTGAGAAATTGGTGGAGCTAAGCGGGATCGAACCGCTGACCTCAACACTGCCAGTGTTGCGCTCTCCCAGCTGAGCTATAGCCCCAAAATAGATGTGCGTAAAATCGGAGGTGAATATTATATGGAATCAGGCGCTGAGTCAAAGGGAAGTTTGACAAGGGAAGTTTGTACAGCACAAATGTCTCATGGTATTCATCATGACACTCGAGCGACAGGAACCATGAGAAACTATATTCTATGCATCAAACAAACTGATCACGTGATTTTTTTGCGCGTGTAAACAGGGCTTGCAGTGAAGCGGCATCGGATGACTGTAAAGCCTGATAGATGATATCAAGCTCGGCCTGGTAACGCTGTATCATTTCCAGGATTTGTTCACGATTTTGCATAAAGGTGTCACGCCACATAACCGGGTCGCTGGAGGCGATACGGCTGATGTCACGGAAGCCACCTGCAGCAAAACGAAAGATTTCGTCGATATCATCCATGGATGCCAGACAGTCCACCAGGGCAAACGCAATGGCGTGCGGCAGATGGCTGGTGGCTGCCAGCACTTTATCGTGGTGTGTTGCGTCCATTCTTTCAACCGTGGCACCGGTGGCCTGCCACATGGCGGTTACCTGCTCCAGCGCACTAGCCAGGGTGTGAGTCGTTGGCGTTAAGATCACCCGTCGCTGTTGATAAAGCTCGGCAAAGGCGGCAGCCGGGCCACTGTTTTCTGTGCCTGCGATGGGGTGGCCGGCAACAAAACGCTGGCTGTGTTCGGCAAAGATTTTTTCAGCCAGGTTCACGACCTGCTGTTTGGCACTGCCCGCATCGGTGACCACCGCATCGGCTTTTAATGCCGGTTTTATCTGTTCGAAAACCGCTGACATAGCACCCAGGGGTACCGACACAAATACCATATCAGCCTGCGCCACTGCCGCCGCAATGGAGGTGTCATAATCATCAATAATCGCCAGCTGTTTAGCCCGTTGCAGCGTTGCTTCGCTACGCCCGGCGCCAATAATGCGGCCACAGTAGTTCTGCTGTTTTAATGCCAGACTCAGTGAACCACCAATTAAACCGGTACCGATAACACATAAAACCGGGATGGCTGGAATTGAATCGGGTTGCGTTGGTGTGGATGCCTGCTTGCTGTGCATTAACCCAGCTCCTTGGCCAGGGCAGCAAGCAAACGCTGATTCTGGGTTTCGGTGCCGATGGTGATACGCAAATAGTCGGGCATTTGATAATTGGCAACCGGGCGCAGAATAATACCGTGCTTTAATAAACGCTCATATAAAGCCTGCCCGTTCTGTTTAACATGCAAGGCGATAAAATTACCCATGGTTGGTAAATAATCCAGCTGCATGGCATCAAACGCCGCTTCCAGCATAGCCTTACCGGCATTATTCATCGCCACACTTTTGTGAAGATGCTCGCTGTCATCCAGCGAAGCCAGCGCCGCAACCTGTGCCAGTGAACTGGTATTAAACGGCTGGCGGACACGATTTAAAATATTGGCAATATCAGGATGGGAAAGCGCATAACCAATACGCAAACCCGCCAGCGCATAAACTTTGGAAAAGGTTCGGGTGATCACCAGATTGGGAAAACGTTGCAGCCAGTCGGCAATATCCGGTTGCAGACTTTTATCCATGTATTCCATATACGCCAGATCGAGAACGATAATAATGTCATCGGCAATACGCTCAAACAAGCCCAGCAACTGTGGCGGCGTTAGCCAGGTGCCGGTCGGATTGTTCGGGTTGGCAATAAAAATCAGCCGGGTGGTATTATCGATACTGTCAAGCAAAGCATCTGGATCATGACCCAATGGCATGGTTGTATCGGTTGCCGACAGGGTGCTGGCAATATTCGCGCGCGCGCCCACGGCCTGCACCACTATCGGGTAGACGGCAAAAGCATGTTCGGAAAAAACGGCTGAATCCGCTGGTGTTAAATAAGCGTGCGCAAGCATTTCCAGAATGTCATTCGAGCCATTGCCCAGGGTGACATTGCTAATATCAACATGATTAAGTTCGGCAATACGCTGGCTTAACGCAAAACCACTTCCGTCGGGATAATAATTGATACTGCTTAGTGCCTGCCGCAGTGCTGCCAGTGCCAGCGGTGACGGGCCCAGCGGATTTTCGTTGGAAGCCAGCTTAATGGCGTGTTGAATGCCCAGTTCACGTTCCAGTTCGGCAACCGGTTTGCCGGGCAGATAAGGCTGTAACTGCTGTACACCGGGCGTTGCCAGGGTAATAAAACGATGCGTCATAATAACACCTGCATAGCGTTAAAGTACCGCCCGGGGATAGGAACCCAGTATTTTTACCATTGCCGAGGTTTTACCGATTTCTTCGATGGCTTCAGCAACCCTGTCATCTTCATAGTGGCCATCGACATCAATAAAAAAAACATATTCCCAGACACCACGACGTGAAGGCCGCGATTCAATATTACTCATACTGATGCCGCGTTTGGCCAGCGGTTTAAGCAGGTCGTAGAGGGAACCGGCACGATTGTGGGCAAATACCAGCAGACTGGTTCGGTCACAGCCACTGGGTGGTGCCTGGTAGCGACCGATGATAACAAACCGCGTGGTATTATTCGGTTCATCTTCAATATCGGCCTTTAATACCGGAATATCATACATATCAGCTGCCAGGATACCGGCAATTGCCGCAGACTGTTCGTGCTGCAAGGCCAGCAGTACGGCTTCGGCATTACTGTTAACGGCAATACGTTCACTATCAGGCAGATTTTTATCCAGCCACAGACGACATTGTGCCAAAGACTGCTGATGTGAATAAACCCGCTTGATTGTTGCCACCGACGATGCCTTGCTGAGTAAATTATGACGGATACGCAGGGCCACTTCACCACTGATTGACAAAGATGAATTCATCAATAAATCCAGGGTGTAATTAATCACCCCTTCGGTAGAGTTTTCTACTGGCACCACGCCAAAACTGGCCCCATCAGCTTCCACCAGTCGGAAGACTTCTTCAATACTGTTGACCGGCTGTGGCTGTATCAGGCGACCAAAATGTTTGTTTGCAGCGGCATGAGAATAGGTGCCTTCCGGGCCGAGGAATGCAATTTGCAAGGGTTTTTCCAGTGCCAGGCAGGCAGCCATAATCTCTCGGAAAATGCCGGCAATACTTTCATCGCTCAACGGCCCGCTATTACGTTCCATGACTGTGCGCAATACCTGCGCTTCACGTTCAGGACGATAAAAGTGGCCGGTTTCACCCTGCTGCTGTTTAACCTGTGCGACCTGTGCTGCACAGCGGGCACGCTCGGAAACCAGATGCTGAATCGACTGATCAATTTCATCAATCTGCTGGCGTATTTCGGTTAGCGGGTTAATATCGACCATTTATTATTACCACGGATAATCATCAGGCCTGCACGATCCTGGCTTTTAATACGCCTTCAATGTCCGTAATTTGATCAATCATCTCATGATCAACCTCACATTCAATATCCATTAACGTGTAGGCAATATCATTTCTGGAATCATTACGTAAATGATGAATATTAAAGCCGGCATCACCAACACTACTGGAAATTTTAGCGATCATATCCGGCATATTTTTATGCGTAATGGCAATACGTGCCTTACCACCGCGAGTCAGTTTGACGGCGGGAAAATTAACTGAGTTACGTATATTACCGTTTTCCAGAAAATCCTTAAGCTGGTCGGCAATCATAATGGCACAGTTTTCTTCAGCTTCCACGGTGGAAGCACCAAGATGCGGCAGGGTAATCACATGCGGATTATTTTTAAGTTTCTGTGCCGGAAAATCACACACATAGGCACCTATTTTTCCCTCTTCAATGGCTACCAGTATATCATCATCATTAACAATACCCTGGCGGGAAAAATTCAGCACCACCGCAGCGGTTTTCATTTCTGCCAGACGCGGTGCACTTAATAGATTTTTTGTTGCATTAATCAACGGTACATGGAAAGTAATAAAATCAGCCTGTGCAATCAGCTCGTCAACACTGGCCATTTCCTCCACCGAAGAAGACAGTTTCCACGCGCTTTTAACGGTGATGGTCGGATCAAAACCAATCACCCGCATCCCCAGCGCCACTGCGGCATTGGCGACTTTAACCCCGATAGCCCCCAGGCCAACAACCCCCAGAGTACGTCCCGGTAGTTCATAACCCACATACTGTTTTTTACCAGCCTCGACAGCTTTTGCCTGCTCTTCATCACTACCTTCAACATTTGCCGCATATTCCCAGGCCTGGCAGAGATTACGGCAAGCCAGCAACATCCCGGCGATAACTAGTTCCTTTACCGCGTTGGCATTAGCACCAGGGGCATTAAACACCACTACCCCGGCTTGTGTTAGACGTTCCACCGGTACATTATTGGTACCCGCCCCGGCACGACCAACCGCCAGTAAATTCTCGGCGATTTCCATATCATGCAATTTTTGCGAACGTAAAATAATGGCATCTGGATTTTCTATATCGGGATCCACCAGATAATTACCGGAGGGTAAACGGCTTAAGCCCTTCTGGGAAATATTATTAATGGTTTTTATGTTATACATAATCTATTTGTACATAACCTATGTTTTAAAAAGTTTTAAGTTAGCAGTAAACTTTATTTATTCTTTATCTTGCAACGCTAATTTTTAATTTTGTTTTTATGCCCGGGTACGTTCAAATTCCTGCATAAAGGCAATCAGTTTATCAACACCTGCTTCGGGCATGGCATTATAAATACTGGCGCGCATACCACCTACAGAACGGTGTCCTTTTAAGGAAGTTAAACCTGCTGCGGCTGCCTGTTCAATAAAAGTCGCATCTAACTCGGCATCGGCCAGGATAAACGGTATATTCATCCAGGAACGACAGTTGAGTGCAACCGGATTAGTATAAAACGCGGAATCATCAATCGCTTTATACAGTTTTTCAGCCTTACGCTGATTGATGGCTTCGACGGCAGCCAGCCCGCCCAGGTCTAACGCCCATGCAAACACCAGCCCGGCCACATACCAGCTATAGGTTGGTGGCGTGTTATACATGGAACCATTATCCGCATGGGTTTTATAATCCAGCATTGCCGGCATCGCTGGATTCGCTTTGCCGATTAAATCTTCACGAACAATCACAATAGTTAAACCAGCCGGGCCGATATTTTTCTGTGCGCCCATATAAATCAAACCATAATGGCTGACATCGAGCTGGCGCGAAAGAATATTGGAAGACATATCTGCAACCAGTGGTACATCACCGGTTTCAGGAATATATGGAAACTCAACCCCGACAATGGTTTCATTCGGCGTGTAATGCACATAAGCCGCGTCGGGGTCAAAAGCCAGACTGCTCGCTTCCGGTACTGTGGTAAATTTACTCTCGGTGGTGTCGGCAACAAGATTGACCTCGCCATAGCGTTTTGCCTCGGCAACGGCTTTTTTTGACCACTGCCCGGTAAGCAGATAATCGGCACTTTTTTTACCTGCCAGAAGGTTAATCGGTGCCATTGCAAACTGCATACTGGCACCACCCTGTAAAAACAGAACTTTATAATTATCGGGAATAGCCAGTAAAGTACGCAGGTCTGCTTCAGCTTTTTCAGCAATCGATTTAAATTCCTTGCCACGGTGACTCATTTCCATTACTGACATACCCGAACCCTGCCAGTCCAGCATTTCAGCACTGGCTTGCTGTAAAACAGTTTCAGGTAAAATTGCCGGACCGGCACTAAAATTAAATACTCTGCTCATGAAATTCTCACTGGAAAAATATATAGAAACCGCTGCTTAATACCGATACGAGAAAGATTTCTGCCATTTTCACACCTACCCGTAGCGTACAAATATATCGATAAATAAGATTAAATATATTCGATAACTATATGATTAAAAAATTAAAATATGGATTAATAATATCTGGATAAATTAGTCACCACCGACTTTGTCATCATCGGCAGCTTCATTATCCATCGCCTCAATTTTAGCAAGCTCAACCAGTTTTTCATGGTTTGTTAAACGCACCAGGCGCACACCCTGTGTATTACGCCCCATTTCACTGATGTCGGCCACCGCTATACGAACCAGGGTGCCGTTATCGCTGATCATCATAATTTCATCTTCAGGACGCACTTGCACCGCAGCAACCACTTTACCATTACGCTTGTTGGTTTGAATAGAGATAACGCCCTGACCACCACGACCTTTTAGCGGATAATCGTTAACATTGCTACGTTTGCCAAAACCATTTTCTGTTGCGGTAAGAATGGAACCCTGCTCGGCAACCAGAATCATACTGATCACTTCCTGACCTTCAGCAATACGCATTCCACGTACACCAGCCGCCAGGCGCCCCATTGCACGCACATCGGTTTCTGAAAAACGCACCGATTTACCTGCATCTGACAATAACATAATGTGGCGTGAACCATCCGTAATGGCGACGTCTACCAGTTTATCCCCATCATGTAAATCAATGGCAATAATACCGGATGCACGTGGTCGGGAAAAATCAGATAGTGCCGTTTTCTTAACTGTACCTGAGCTGGTTGCCATAAATATGAACTGATCATCCTTGTAGTCACGTACCGGTAACACAGCATGGATCCGTTCACCAGAATTCAGCGGCAACAGATTTACCAGCGGTTTACCGCGTGAACCGCGCCCCGCCATGGGAATCTGATACACTTTCAGCCAGTAAACTTTACCCAGGCTGGAAAAACACAATAGCGTATCATGGGTATTCGCAATAAATAAAGATTCGATAAAATCGGCGGTTTTCACATCTGCTGCCGATTTTCCTCGCCCACCACGTCGTTGCGTGTTGTACACATCCATAGCTTGCGATTTGGCATAGCCTTCATGAGAAACAGTCACGACCACATCTTCTTCGGTAATCAGATCTTCCATGGTCAGGTCTAACTGGTCAGCAATAATTTCACTACGACGATCATCATTAAAACTTTCTCTAATTTCAATCAGCTCATCCTGAATCACCTGCATTAATCTTTCAGGGCTGGAAAGTATCTTGATAAGTTCTTTAATTGTCTCCAATATATCCTTGAATTCATTAACTATTTTATCTTGCTCTAAGCCGGTCAAACGATGCAGTTTTAATTCAAGAATGGCTTGCGCCTGCGCTTCGGAAAGATGATAACCATCGTCTTTCAAGCCATAACGCGGGTCAAGATTATCTGGTCGTGAAGCGGAAATATCGGCATTTTCAGTGGCTCGCTTGACCATATCAACCACCATGCCCGGCGGCCATACTGTATTGATTAAACCCGCCCTGGCCACGGCAGGACTGGAAGATTTCTTAATCAACGCAATGACGGCATCAATATTAGCCAGCGCCACTGCCAGGCCTTCCAACAGGTGTGCACGTGCCCGGGCTTTGCGTAATTCATAAATAGTACGACGGGTAACCACTTCACGCCGATGGCGAATAAAGGCATCGAGAATCTGTTTCAGATTTAGTAATTGCGGTTGACCATCGACCAGTGCCACCATATTGATACCGAAAGCAGTCTGCATAGCAGTCTGTGAATACAGGTTGTTCAACACGACTTCACCAACTTCACCACGCCGTAGCTCAATAACAATACGCATACCATCCTTGTCAGATTCATCTCGCAGCGCGGTAATACCTTCCAGACGTTTTTCCTTGACCAGTTCAGCAATACGCTCAATGAGCTTTGCCTTATTTACCTGGTAGGGAATTTCGCTGACAATAATAGTCTGCTTGCCATTTTTTTCATTGCTGATAATCGCCGCCCGTGAACGCATAACCATACGGCCACGACCCGTTTTATAAGCCTGACGAATGCCTTTGGTACCATTAATCAAGGCTGCTGTGGGCAGATCCGGTGCCGGGATATATTCCATGATGGCATCTATCGTCATATCCGGGTTATTAATCAATGCCAGACAGGCATCAATCGCCTCCCCCAGATTATGCGGTGGCATATTGGTTGCCATACCGACGGCAATCCCGGATGAACCATTGACCAGCATATTCGGCACCCGGGTAGGCAAAACAGTCGGTTCAGACTCGGAACCATCGTAGTTTTCAACAAAATCAACGGTTTCTTTTTCCAGGTCGGCGAGTAGCTGATGGGCAATCTTTGCCATCCGCACTTCGGTATAGCGCATGGCTGCCGGGGCATCGCCATCGACCGAACCAAAGTTACCCTGTCCGTCAATCAGCATATAGCGTAATGAAAATGGCTGTGCCATGCGCACAATGGTGTCATACACCGCCGTATCACCATGCGGGTGATATTTACCAATGACATCACCGACCACACGTGCTGATTTTTTATAGGGTTTGTTCCAGTCATTACCGAGTACATTCATGGCGTAAAGCACACGTCGATGTACCGGTTTAAGGCCATCGCGAACATCGGGCAGAGCGCGACCAACAATCACACTCATGGCATAATCCAGATAGGATTGCCGCATTTCGTCTTCGAGGTTTACCGGGGATATTTCTTTTGCAAATTCTGCCATTTAGGCTGCCATTAAGGGTAAGTCATTAGTAACTGCTCAGAGCACATCGTGTCAGTTATGGTTAATTGTAACGATTCATTGCAACGATTTACTGTTCACCTGAATCCATGATGAACCTACGGATTCAGGTGAACAGTTAGCGTTATTTCATGCCAATGAATATGCGCATTAAAATACGTCTCGAGAACCTCTGAACAAGTCTGGATACAGCAGATTGAGAGCCAGAATTTTTTTCATAGCAAGGCGCCAGACAACTGGAATAGTTATTCTATTTCAATTGCTTAGTAACAAAGCTATGGAAAATTCTGGACTCAAGATGTGTATTCACGACTTGTTCCGAGGCTCCCTTATTAAACCGTATAATCTTACCATACTTCAGTCATGCAGACACAGTGTTTTAACGCGCCATGTTTTGATAGACCTGGTTCTGATTGACGGCGCACTTGCTGCCCTCAGGCAGACTTTGGCAGCAGCCGCTCAAGGTGTTTATGCATGACCGCATAATACACCACCGGTATAACCAGTAATGTCAGGATAGTAGATACCAGCAAACCAAAGATTAAGGAGATGGCCAGACCACCGAAAATCGGGTCACTGATAATAAAGAAACCACCGATCATCGCGGCAATACCGGTTAATACAATCGGTTTGGCACGTACTGCAGCTGAATTAATTACCGCAAGATGAAAATCGATGCCTTCGGCTACCTGCTGATTAATAAAATCAACCAGTAAAATAGAGTTACGCACAATAATCCCCGCCAACGCAATCATGCCTATCATCGAGGTAGCGGTGAACTGTGCGTGTAACAGGGCATGACCGGGAAGAATACCGATAATAGTCAATGGAATCGGTGCCATAATTACCAGCGGCACTTTGTAGGAATGAAACTGCGCCACTACCAGCAGATAGATCATCAGCAGACCAACGATGTAGGCAAGCCCCATATCACGAAAAGTTTCATAGGTAATCTGCCATTCCCCATCCCACTTTAAACTGTATTCATAAGGGTCTTCCGGCTGGGTAATATACCACTGCTTTAATTGATGCTGCGCTTTGACTTTTTGCGCAATCGCAAACATGCCATACAACGGGCTATCCAGTTTCCCGGCGCTGTCACCGGTTACATAAACCACGGGCAATAAATCTTTATGGTAAATATTCTGTTCACGCGTCCCGGCATGAATACTTACCAGATCGGTTAACGGTACCAGCCTGCCCCTGGCTGAACGTACTTTCAATGCCAGCACCTGCTCGACATCCGCCTTGTCGGCATCTGCATATTCTACCCGCACCGGCACTGCATATTTAAGATGGTTACCATGCAGATAGGTCACATCGGTACCCTTTAATACGGTATTTAACGCTTCACTGATAAGCTGTTGTGAAACCCCGAGTCTGGCCGCATGCTGACGGTCAACGTCAACGGTTAATTTCTTTTCTGGATAACCAATACTATCATCCACATCGACGACATCGGCTGTGGATGCAAAAATTTTGCGTAGATTTCTGGCCTGCCGAATCTGACCGGCATAATCCAGACCATATACTTCAGCAATAATCGGCGACATAACGGGTGGCCCCGGCGGTACTTCAACTATTTTCGCATTACCATGGTATTTTTTTGCAATAGCCTGTAGCGGCTTACGCACATACTGAGCAATAGCATGGCTTTCACGTTCACGCTGGTGTTTGTCAATCAGGTTAACCTGAATATCACCTTCATTAGCACTTTTACGTAAATAATACTGACGTACCAGGCCATTAAAACTGATTGGCGAAGCGGTGCCAGCATAAACTTCATAGTCGGTGACTTCATTCACCTTACCAATATACGCCCCCATTTCCTGCAACACTCGTGTCGTCTGTTCCAGCGATGTGCCTTCTGGCATATCCAGTACAACCTGAAATTCATTTTTGTTATCGAAAGGCAGCATCTTCAGCACAACCGCCTTAAACATCACCAGTGACAGAGCAGCCATAATTAGAAAAACAATACCAGCCAGCAATAACCAGCGGTTTCTATTGCTATTGGTATGCGTTAAAAAAGGTGTCATTAAGCGGCTAAAAAATTGATTAAGGTGACTTTCCTGCTGATTTTCTGCGCGTATTTCTGTTTGCGGCAGGCTGGCATGTTTACGCAGCATAATATAGCTGAACCAGGGGGTAAAAATAAAGGCAACGGCCAGCGAACCAAGCATTCCCATGCTTGCATTAATCGGTATCGGGCTCATATACGGCCCCATTAAGCCGCTTACAAAAGCCATTGGCAACAGTGCCGCAATCACCGTAAACGTTGCCAGTATCGTTGGCCCACCCACTTCATCAACGGCCACAGGGATGAGTTTACGCAAATTTTTCTTCCTGATAGACAGATGCCGATGAATATTTTCCACCACCACCACGGCATCATCAACCAGAATACCAATGGAAAAAATAAGCGCAAATAATGACACTCGGTTCAAAGTAAACCCGTAGGCCCATGAAGCAAACAGGGTAATTAATAGCGTAATACCAACTGCCGTACCAACAATAATGCCTTCACGCCAGCCCAGCACGCCAACAATCAGCAACGTCACAATGACGGTTTCAATAATTAATTTATGAATTAACTTTTCAGATTTTGCCTCTGCGGTAACCCCATAATTACGCGTAATAGTAACTTCAACATTGTCAGGAATAAAAGTACCTTTTAACTGGTTCAGACGATGGATAACCTGATTAGCAATGGTGACAGCATTGGTACCCGGTTTTTTTGCAATCGCCAGTGTAACGGCAGGTTGTGGTTGATTAATAACAGTAGCATGAATGGTATGGTTAATTAAACCTGACTTACCTGCGGCAATAGAGACATAGTGTAATGGCGAATCGACACCATAATTTATTTTTGCAACATCACGTAAATAGACCGCCTTGCCCGCCGATACACCAACAACCAGATTGGCAATTTGATTCGCGGTGGTTAAAAAGCTGCCTGCCTGTACCAGAATCTGATGATTATCACTGGTAACGGTTAAATTGTTATGCGAAACATTTGCCGCCCGTAGCGCATCACTCAGTTGTTTAATATCAATGTTATAGCCTGCCAGCGCCTGTGGGTCGAGTACCACATGAACGACCCGGTCTGGACTGCCAATGGTGTAAATATCACGGGTACCCTGAATACGCTTTAATTCGGTTTCAAGACCATGCGCCACCTGACTGAGTTCATCAGCCCCCGTGTGTTTATCTTTAGACCACAAAGTTGCAGTAATAATCGGTACATCATCAATACCTTTGGGTTTAATAATCGGCCGTCCTACACCAATATTTTTTGGCAGCCAGTCCCGATTGGAATAAAGTTTGTTGTACAGTCGAACAATAGCATCAGTGCGATTCTGCCCGACCAGAAACTGTACGGTAAGAATCGCCATACCTGGTGTTGAGGTGGAATAAACATGTTTTATGCCACTAATTTCTGAAATCACCTGCTCTGCCGGGGTTGCCACCAGACTTTCCACCTCGGAAGCCGACGCACCCGGAAAGGCAATAAATACATTGGCAAAAGTCACATTAATTTGCGGATCTTCCTCACGTGGTGTAACCGCGACTGCAAAAATACCCAGTAACACGCCGACCAGAGCCAGTAGCGGGGTTATCTGTGAAGTCAGAAAATGTCTGGCAATGCTTCCCGACAGGCCAAGCTTAGTCATGTTTCTGCCCTGCCATTAATTGCTGACGTTGTGCAATTAACATTGCACCTGCTCTGATCGGATCCAGGGCAACTTTTTCACCCTGCATCAAACCGGACAAAACCACCCGGGAAGTCCCGCTTTTCCCACCCAGGCGTACATAGCGAAAACGAATCAGGCCATCACTTCCAACAACATATACCGCTGTCACTTCGGAACGATAGGCAATACTTTTCTGTGGTATCATCAATGCCTGTTTTTCACCGGTAACCAGACCGACTTTAACAAACATACCCGGAAACAGACCCTTGATACCTGCTGGCAGATCAAGGCGTACTTTAAAGGTATTGGAGGCTTTATCCGCAATAGGAAAGATGGTCATTTTTTCTGACTGAACGCGTATAGTTGAGCCGTTAATGGGGGCAGAAGTGTAGATATAAGCTTTCACATATTTACGTACTTTATTAATTAAACTTTGCGGCACATTAACATTGACGCGTAAATTTTCCAGTGAAAGCCCGGTCATTAATTTTGTTCCCGGCTGCACAGTCTCGCCGGTTTCAACATAGCGTTTTGTTACAATGCCATTATAAGGGGCTATGATGCGGGTATAGGATAATTGTTCACGCGCCTCCACCAGGCTGGCACGAGCTGCTTCCAGACGTGCTTTTGCAGCCGATAAATCATGAGTTGCCTGATCCATTTTTGCTTTGGAAACAACCTTTTTGGCAAACACATTTTTAATGCGTTTATAAGCATCCTGGGCACTGGATAAATGGGATTTGGCTTCTTTTTCACCCGCCAGGGCTTTTTTTAACTGCGCCTGCTGAGGTACATCATTCAGACGTATGATCAACGCACCTTTCTCTACATAATCGTCCACATCCGCCATGATTTTCTCAATAGTGCCGTGTGTCTGCGCCGAAACGGTTGTTTTATTAATCGCCTCAACCTCGCCATCGAGACGAAATTCACGGTTAAATGTGTCCAGACGAACGACAGCCGTTTTTAGCTTGCTGGCATCAACCGGCTTAACAGGCACCGATGATTCAGCCTTCACAAATTGAAAAACAGCAATGCTCAAACCTGTACCTACCAGCAATAATAGAAAGTACCGCCAGCTGTGTCGCGACATAGATCGTCTGTAGATTGCCATTATTTCACCCCGATATTATAAAAGCGTATAATAACATATATTAGATTTCTCTTATATAGAATATTTCTAACATACCCTGGTAGATAAAAAAGGATCTGGATCTGTCCGGGAACTAAACCGAATCAGGAGTAAGATACGGATAGATTTTCCCATACATTCTGCGTTTCCAGGAAATAGCCAGGTAAACGACGCCATAAAAGACCTTTGCATTTTTCCATTAAGCTCACATGGAACTTACAGTAGAAGAAATATCAGCTACTGAAGGCTGGTTTTCAAACTGCTTAATCAGATGACCAGAATATAAGCAATAACCCAGCCATTTATATAACAGACGATTAAGTTGCCATTTTATTTTTATTGCGGAAGCAGGTAAATGGTCATATTTCAGACGACCATGAAACAAATGACCTGTCAACACTTCAACCAGGCAGGCATCATGATAAACACGGCAATGCAATTGTGGTTCAGCGATATAAACCGGTGGTTGCCGGTCCGGTTCGGCAAAATAATAGGTTAAAACAAAGGTAGTGGTATATTTTGTCTGTTCCAGTAAATGACAATGCAGATCAAGGCAGCCATCGACCCGTGAGACAGCATAGGATAATATTGTACTATTATGTTGATGATGTGGCGGTATATTTGCCTGTAAAGCAGGAATTAGCTTACGAATACGGATAAAATTATTTTCATACAGATCCATCAAACTGACAAAACCATGCGGTTCGACATCTTCACAGCCATAAGCCGTTTGTGAGCACTTCAAAATATAAACTCAATTTGATTAAATGGAGTGCCATTATAGCCTGAATCCAGGATTTCAGGTGTTTTTAAGAAGAACGTAGTTTATACAACAAGCAGCAAGTGATTCCGGTATAGTACCGTCAGAGTTTTACCGTTCCCGGCATCCTTTATAATTTAAGGTTAAACTAAGTAAAATAGCCGTTATATTGGTACCGGAGGCCGGACTTGAACCGGCACGCTATTGCTAGCATCGGATTTTGAATCCGACGTGTCTACCAATTCCACCACTCCGGCTTTTGTGCAGTAGCGAATTGTAGCGGAATTACTCAGCAGTTACAAAATAAAATAACCATTTAACCAGGGTATCTCATAGAAATACTATAAATTTGTTTTAACACTATGACCAGGTTAATGGAGATTGGTATCAGTAAAGTACACTGTGTACCAACGTCGCTATACATTTTGGGGAAAATTTCAGCGGCCATTTTTACTTATAATTTTAGCCTACAAAGGTTTCACATTGCTTTTTAAATTTTTAGCCAGGCAGGCTATTTTTATTTATCTTTTTATATTCTGCCTGTTAATAAGCTCATACCCTGCCAACGCAGGCCTGAGTTCTCTTAAATCTACCGCTGGTTTAACCAATTTCGCCTTTGCCAGTTACCTTGGTACGGGTTTTTATGTGTCATCAGGGCAAAAAGTTTTTGTCATACAACTACCTTTTGACCACACAATTAAACAAAAAACTGACACTGAGGCAGGCTGGGTATTAAAACTGCCGGTGACTTTCGGGTTGCTGGATTTTAACGGGCTCGAATCAGGAAACCTCCCAAACTTGAACCAAGTAGGCACTTTAACCTTCCTGCCAGGCATTGAATATCAATACCCGGTCACACCAGAATGGACAGTGATTCCATTTGGCGATTATGGATTTGCCAGAGATTTAAATAATAAAACAAATATTCTAGTGACTGGTTTTGGCATTAAAAGTTATGTAAAAATCAACCATAAGGGAAACCAGGTCACCTTGGGTAATAAAATACTCTATGCGACAGAACATTCAAAAAACTCTGATCAGAATCCAGATTATGCACTGATTGAAACCGGGCTGGATTATCAAATTCACACAGAACTAAATGCTGGCGGAAGGAATATTGACCTCAGTTTTTATTATATTAATTACTATTATCCAAATAACCTGATTTTTCTTGCACAGACTAAAAACCCAATACGGGTTGGTAGTGCAAATGAAGTGGGTTTTAGCATAGCTAACTTGCCTGATTTTTTATTTTTAAAAAAACCACGATTGGGATTTGGTGTTCGCATAAGTAGCGGTGTCACCGTCTATCGTCTGCTTTATGGTCTGCCTTTTTAGGCTTAAGGGCACTTCTATTAATATCAGCAGCTATACTATTGAAAATAATTATGGATTTTTTGTGATGTTTTAGTACAATCTAGTTATATACAGACTAGTTATATACAGAGATTTTTGCAGTATTCAGTTTCTAATGAAAAACAGAGAGACTTTAGCTTTTTTTACTTATGATTGTATCTTGCAAAGATTTCAAATACTAATAAAACGGGAGAGATTTTATGGCAACCCAGGCCCCACCACAAACAGATACACTGGCACCCAATGAACGTCGGGAACGTGCCAGAAAAGAAATCAAACAGCTTATTGAAAATAGAAACACGGTTCTCGGCCAGTACTATAGTCTGATTGAACAGATCGAAGATATGGATAATCCCGATCATACACAGGAGTCATTACAGGAATTCTGTCAGGAACTGGTTGATTACCTTGCTATCGGCCATTTTGAACTCTATCGCCGCATTGAAGAAGGCAATGAACGTCGCGATGAAATAATAAAACTGGCGCAGAAAATTATGCCGGTAATTTCAACAACGACACAGGTCGCTGTTGCGTTTAATGACCGCTATGATCATAATACGCAATTTGATAAAACGCTAATAAAACAATTACCTGCTCAACTCACTCAACTTGGTGAACATCTTGCCACACGTATTGACCTTGAGGATAAGCTAATTAATACGCTCCTGAACAGCTCAAACTCAAACCAGGCAAACCTGCAAGCAGCGAGTCTTTAAAACTGGAAGAATGTCGTTGATAAGGCATTCAAACATCAATTATCCACGCAGTTTTACTTGCAGGATTTCGTCGTCAAAGGCGATACCCCAGCTGCGGTGCAGAGGTTTACGTCGAAAATCTTCAGTCATGGTTATTGAAGTTATTTCTCTCACCGCATACTGCTGTTGCAGTGCTTTAGCCAGTTTAAATTTTCTGGCATTGGTGGAAAAGATCAAACACCCCTGCGGTTGTAGCAGATGCATCGTCAAACTGATCAATTCACCGTGATCACGCTGAATATCAAAGCTATTCTGCATTTTTGTTGAATTGGAAAAAGTAGGCGGATCAAGAAAAATTAAATCATATAACTTGCCAGCACGTTTTGCCTCCCATAACCACTGTGTACAATCGGCGCGAATGAATGCGTGATTAATAACAGATTGTTTTCGCCCATTGAACCCATTCAAACGTAAATTTTCTTCTGCCCATTGAAGATAGGTATTCGACATATCAACTGTTGTGGTCGAGGTTGCACCACCAGCAGCGGCATAGACAGTAGCACTACCAGTATAGGCAAATAAATTAAGAAATTTACTGCCTGCCGCCAGCCGATAGATTAACTGGCGTGTCTTACGGTGATCAGCAAACAGACCGGTATCCAGATAGTCATAAAGATTGATAATAAATTTCAGGCCTGATTCATGAACAATTAACCGTTTGTGTTTATTATCCAGTTGTTGATACTGGGATTTTCCTGATTGTTTTTTTCTTACCTTCAGTACAATTCTATCCGCTTCTACATCAAGTGTTTGCGCAATAACATCTAGCACATCAGTTAATCGTCGAAAGGCTTTTGACTGATTAACGGTTTTTGGTGCGGCATATTCCTGCACATGGATCCAGCCTTCATAGCGATCTATGGCAACCGCATACTGTGGAATATCGGCATCATAAATCCGGTAACAGCTGATATGATTTTTCCGCGCCCACTTTGTCAAATGTTTATTATTTTTTTTCAACCGGTTGACGAACATCTGTACATATTCGTTAACCTCCTTATGTGGTGAAAACAATCTGGTTTCAGCCTGCCTGCTATCCAGATTACTGCCCGAGACAGCTTTATCATCACGATGATTATCATTAATGTGATATTGATAAAGCGTACATTTAATCGCACCATTAAAAAGTGTATTTTTATGAAAGGCACGTAAACCAATACTTTTTGCCAGCTCGTCTTCTGCGGTAAAAATGGCCGCTGTCCAGCCGGGAAAGAACTGTTTCAAATTTTTTCCCAGGCGTAAATATAATGTGCGTAACTGCTGGATCTGACCGAGGCGTTTACCATAAGGCGGATTACTGATTACCAGTCCCTGCCCGGCAGGTAGAAAAGGAATAGTTTTGCTGGTGTCGGCAAGTTCGAGTTTAATCTGTGCAGAAAAACCGGCAGCAGCGATATTTTTTTCTGCAATGTCTAATACCTGTTTAACATAGTCACAGCCGACTATAACCGGTAAATCTTTTATACGTTGCGCCAGCCCCTGCTCTGCCTGTTGATGTAGCAGTGACCATAAATCAGCATCAAACTGTTTCCAGCCTAAAAAACCATAATAATCACGTAATAGACCCGGTGCCATGTTTGCGGCTATCATTGCCCCTTCAATTAATAACGTACCACTTCCGCACATTGGATCAAACAATGGTTGCTTATTGTCGGCAAAATCCTGCCATTTTGCCCGGTATAACATGGCTGCAGCCAGGGTTTCACGTAATGGTGCTGTGCCCGCACTCTGCCGATAAGCACGCATATGGAGTGGCTCACCAGAAAGATCAAGATAGGCAATGCACTCACGCTCACTTAAATAAACATTAATACGAATAGAAGGATGTTCCCGGCTAACATCAGGGCGACTTCCACAGGTTTCCTTAAACTGATCGACAATCGCATCCTTAATACGCAAGGTTGCATAATGACTATTTTTGATTGCAGGATGAGAGCTAAAACAGTCAATGGCAAAATCATCGGTTACGGTCATATGCGCTGACCAGTCAATCATTTTTATGGCTGCATATAAATCATCTTCACTGTTAACTGAAAAATCGCTCAGTTTTAATAATATACGGCTGGCTACCCGTGACCATAAACAGGCCAGGTAGGCCTGTCTCATTTCACCTTCAAAATGGACGCCCCCGTTGCCTGTTTTTATCTCGGTGATACCAAGCCCTGTCAATTCAGCAACCAGAATATCTTCCAGCCCTTTTGAACAACTGGCAAAAAATAGATGATTTTTCATGATTGATAATTTTTCATAATTTACATGAATCGCCAGGTAATAAGACAGGAAAACTGTTGCGCACAGGAAAAGTTAACTGGTCTTTTTCACAGATAAATATTTTCTGCTTGCGCACAAAATGCAATGGCCCTTTACATAATGGGCAAACAATGACTGAAAGTAATTTTTTATTCATAAATAATTTTTTATTCATAAAAATGTCTAAAATCGATTAAAAGTCCAGGAGTTTGTCGGTCTTAATCAATCATAGCGAGGGAAAGCCGATTTGAGGCAGATTTTTCGTTATTTTACCACTGGTTACCACGCGGAGCATAGGAACCAGTGCACGGGAAACATATCCAAATTCGGCTTTTACACAGTTAGCTTGCATTAAGTCCGACAGATTCCTGGCTATTAACAAGTTCTGTTATAAAACAGATCATTCACTACCGGTGATAAGATTTTCCAGCCGCCAGGCCATAAACCGGGTTAACGCATCACTCCAGTGCGCTTTAACCGGTAGATACCAGAACTGAGCGTGGGTATGCTGTTGCTGTATCAATGGCCGACACTTCACCGCGTCCTTTTCTGTCATGATAACCGTTTTCCCCTGCCAGCTGTTTATATCTTCCAGCGTATAAACATAATGATCCGCATAGGCACGGGGTTCTATATCCATCCCCTGTTGTTGTAACAGGCGAAAGAAACGTGAGGGCTGGCCAATACCAGCAACAGCGATAACCCGCTGGTGTTTCAATATACTCAAAGGTTGTTGTTCAGCATTGAGTAAATTAACTATCAGCGAAAAATCAAGTTGATAAAACAGCTTGTCTTTACTTTCCCATTCAGTGCCATCAGGGATGCCATTATAAATAACAAGATCAACCTCTTGCAGACGTCTGACTGGCTCACGCAATGGCCCCGCAGGCAGACAGAAACCGTTGCCATGCTTTATCTGTGCATCAACAACAGCAATTTCCATTGTCCGCGCCAGATGATAATGCTGTAAGCCGTCATCTGCTAACACAATATCGCAGTCATGACTGGACAGTAGATAGTCAACGGCTGCTGCCCGGTCAGCGCCAATCACCACCGGACAGGCAGTACGTTGATAAATCATTAAAGGTTCGTCACCAACATCTACTGCCAGATCAGATGAGCTTAAAGCATGAACGGTTTTTATCCGCCCGCCATAGCCTCGACTAACCACACCGGGTTTTCTGCCCTGCTGAGTAAGATAATCACAAATTGAAATAAGCAACGGTGTTTTACCACTACCACCAACACTGATATTACCAATAATTACCACCGGCGTGGTAAACACAACCGGTTTAAGCATGCCACTGGTATAACTGAAGCGACGTATAAAACCCAGCACACAGAACACCACCGAAACCGGCCACAGCAACCAGGCCAGTGTATTTCGTCTATACCAGAATTTCATCAGGCGGCTGGTAGGATGCATCTTTAAACTGAATACGATGCAATGAGGCATAGTGCGCATTGAGCACTAATAACTCATCGTGCGTACCTGATTCTACAATTCTTCCCTGATCCATCACCATAATAATATCGGCATTTTCGATGGTTGAGAGGCGATGAGCAATCACCAGCGTGGTGCGATTTTTCATCAGATTTTCCAGCGATGCCTGTATATAGCGTTCCGATTCGGTATCCAGCGACGAAGTAGCTTCATCCAGAATTAATACCGGCGCATTTTTCAGCAACGCGCGGGCAATCGCAATTCGCTGACGCTGACCGCCCGATAACATCACTCCGCGTTCACCGACCATGGTATCGAAACCGTCTGCTGATTTACTGATAAAATCTGTGGCATAGGCTGCCTTGGCGGCGGCTTCAATCTGTGCCTGACTGGCATCTTTCATTTGTCCATAGGCAATATTATGTTTGATAGTATCGTTAAACAACACCACATCCTGACCCACATAGGAGATATGTGAGCGCAAATTCTGCAGTGTATAATCCTGAATATTATGCCCATCGAGGGTGATCTCACCCTCCTCGATTTCATACAGGCGTGGAATCAAATTAAGCAGGGTTGACTTGCCGCTGCCTGAGCGACCCACAATCGCCACTGTCTGACCAGCGTTAATAGTAAAGTTAATGTTCTCAAGCGCGTTTTTCTTTGCCCGCTGATATTTAAAATTAAGCTGTTTAAACGCAAGCTCACCCTTAACCCGGTTAGCTTCATATTGCCCGGTATCTTTTTCTTTTTCCAGATCAATAAAATCAAAAATACTCTGTGCCGCTGCAATACCACGCTGCAGGTCACTGACCACTGCGGTGATTGCCTTAACCGACGGCATCAACATAAATATTGCCGCCAGAAATGACATAAAAGTACCCACAGTAATTTTTTCAATCATCCCTGGCAGGGTTGCCAGATAAATAAGTACAGCCAGTGCACAGGCAACAATTAACTGTACAATAGGCTGACTCAGAGCGGTGGTCATTTGCATCTTTAGATTTTGGTGACGGTTTAAGCTATTAACCTGATCAAACTGTTGCTTTTCATACTGCTGGCCACCAAATATTTTTACCACCTGGTTACCTTTAATGGCTTCTTCCAGCACACGGGAAACATCCCCCATACTACCCTGAATATGCTGACTGATACGGCGAAAACGTTTTGATACCCAGACAATCAGCAAAGTGACTACTGGCATTACCACAATAAACAATAATGACAATAATGCATTTAAATAAATCATCCACGACAGTAAACCGATAATAGTAAGTGTGTCACGGATAAAAACCGTAACAGCATGGGTTGAAGCATGCGCCACCTGCTCAACATCATAGGTAAATTTTGACATTAACTCACCGGTGGTTGAACGATCATAGAAATATTTGGGCATGCTCAGCAACTTGTCCAGCATTTCATTACGCAATATATAAATCACATTGCGGCCAATCAGACTCATACCATAAGTAGCGGCAAAGGCACCCAGTGTTCTTATCAGATAAATACCAATCAATGCCAGAGGTACCCATTTTATGGTAGTGGGATCACGGTGTACAAAACTGCCATCCATTAGCGGTTTCATTAAAGCCGTAAATGCGGTTGATGACAGGGCTATAATCACCATGCCAATAATCGCCAGCGCAAAAATTTTCCAATAGACGAAAGTATATCGTAATAGTCGAAGATAAATATCAAGCCCAAACTGTTTTTTTTGCTGATCAACCTTTTTTTGGCTTATGGATTGTTCTAACATAATATTATTTATTCTCTACCGTTGCGATGGAAAGCCGGGTTATTCCCAGTTGTGAGATAGCATCCATCGCCCGCACTACAGACTCATGTGTCGTTTTTCCATCGGCACGCAAAATAATATGCTGTTTTTTAATTGCCGCAGGGGTTTTATTACCTAGTGTCTTGCTTAATGCCAGCTTCAATGTTTGTAAAGTTGTATTTACCAGTTGACGATTATTGATATAATATTTTCCTTTTGCATCAATCGTCAGTACGATAGCATCATCCTGTACCCGTGTGGCTTTTGCTGAGGCTTCTGGCAGGTTAACTTTTAATTTTGCATTTCGGTCAAACGTTGTTGAAACCATAAAAAAAATCAGCAATAAAAACACCACATCAATTAATGGCGTTAAATTGATGTCGATATTTTCTTCCTTATGATGAGGACGTAAATTCATAAGATGGAGCCTGACGAGGTTTGTGTTGCCGAAGAGTCCATTACTTCAGTTGGCTCGCTTTCTCCTGCTTCGGCAAAATCTTCAACATTATCATCATTGCGTTTTTCATTGCCCTGAGAATTATTATCCAGAGACCGGGTATCCGCACAATCGACAGAACGATGATAACTTAATACATCCACCATTTTTATTGCCTCACGTTCCATAACCACCACAATAGAATCAACCTTGCGACGAAAGAAACGGTAAAAAATCAGACTGGGAATGGCAACCGTCAAACCCGCTGCAGTCGTGATCATGGCCTGCGATATACCACTGGCAAGTACCGCTGGATTACCGACACCATAGCTTGTAATAGCGGTAAAAACATTAATCATACCAACAACCGTACCTAATAAACCCAGTAAGGGTGAAATAGAGGCAATGGTACCCAGTGTATTAAGAAAGTGTTCCAGATCATGAACCACCTCGCGACCGCGTTCCTCGATGGACTCTTTTATGCGCTCACGGCTTTCATGACGATGTTTCAGACCCGCACTGAGAATCTTCCCCAGTGCCGACTGCTTTGCCAGCGCTTCAATCATCGCCGGTTTTAGATTATTCTGCTTGATAGCATTCCATACTGTCGCCACCAGATGTTCTGGTAAGACTACCTCACGTCGCAGGCTCCAGAAACGTTCCACAACGATCGACATTGCGATAATGGAACATAGAATAATTGGCAGCATCAACCAGCCACCGGATTTTACCAGTTCAAACACAGACCACCCTTCACTCTAAATAATATAATCGAATAATAAAACACCCTCATTTTACTGTATTTGACGGTTAAAAACAGCGTTCCAGTAATGATGATGCGATTGTCGATAAGCATCCACTGCTGTGAGGCCTTTATCAGGCGTAAATATCATACTGACTGCACCGCTTAAGCCGGTTTCAAACAGACGGCTATGTGCCTGCAAATAGCGCTTTATCACCTTATGATTCGGTAGTCGATAACGATTTCGATACCCCGCCGGGACAATCGCAATTTGTGGATGTACTGCCCGAATAAAAGCTGGGCTGGATGAAGTTTTACTACCATGATGTGGCACCACCAGTACATCAGCGGATAAATGACTGGCCTGTGTTTTGAGTAAACGTTTTTCCACTACGGTTTCAATATCACCGGTAAATAAAGCACTGCCACCGACAGCGGCTATTTTTAATACACAGGAATGATTATTACGTCTTTTGTGTAGCCCCCTTTTTATTGAAGAAACAACTGCCATCGGTGAATAAGGTGGACTGAGAAACTGAAAATTAACCCCATCCCAATCCCAGTGCAAGCGCTGATTACAGGCTGTTTTACGGGTTGCCGATAATGTCTGTAAATCCTGCCCCATCAACCTCGTGGTAGCATAGGCAGTGATAATAGATGCCGCCCCACCAATATGGTCACTGTCACCATGACTGATAACCAGCTCATCGAGATGGTGAATACCGTTGCCGCGCAGATAAGGCACGACCACCGCCGTACCGGCATCAAGATGAGCACCCAGTTTCGGGCCGCTATCAAAAACCAGTGTATGATGTGCGGTCTGTATCACGCTCGCCAGCCCCTGGCCGACATCCAGCACCGTTAACTTAAACCCTCCTGCTGCAATAGTTGTCATCCGGGTTTGCCGGATTAAGCTGACTAACAACGGCATCGATAACAACATCACCATCATTAATCGCACTGACCATGGCGGTATTTTCCCCGACATTCTCATATAACGCAGAGGCACTAACCAGACCAATATTGCCAACATCGCAGGTGTCATCTGCCACCATGCAATACCGCCCTGTGAAAACCAGGCAAAAGGTAGATCTGCCAGCCCATGAATAAATGGCCAGATCCACTGTAGCAGGCTGGCAGCAAGCTGCACAGCCAGTTCACTTACCCCAGGTAAGAATGGATAAAAAAATAATGCCACCAACACAAAAGGCACAACCAGAAAACTGACATAAGGCACTAGAATCAAGTTAGCCACTGGCGCAATTAATGAACTTTGTTGAAATAAATATAAAGACAACGGAAACAACGCCAGAGTAATCATCCATTGCAACTTGATCCACAGTTGTATTTTCCCCCTGAGCCGCTGCCACAGACTTTGTTGATGACTTTGTTGATAGTTTGGTTGATCAACCTCACCTGCCAGACTGAATGAAACTGCATGGTGGTCTGTCAGGGTATAAAAAATAACCGCTACCGCAATAAACGAAAACCAGAATCCGGGTGATAATACCGACAGAGGGTCACGCACAAGAATCAGAAAAAGGGCCAGTCCAAGCGCATCCGTTGACCTGAAATGGCGTTTCAATAATGTAGCCAGCGCAAAACTGACTAGCATAATTAAAGCCCGCTGGGTAGGGATAGATAAACCCGCGAGCAAAGCATATAAAACGGCAACCCCCAAACCCAGCACGATACCTGAATATTGCGCCGGCAGCCGTTGCAACCAGCCTGATGGCAGGAGCATGGCAAACAGCCAGCGCCCGAACAGATAGCCAAAAAGATAAGCCAGGCCAATATGCAGCCCGGAAATTGCCATTAAATGGTTGGTGCCGGTGTGCAATAAATCCTGCCATTGCTGAGTTTGAATATTATGCCGTTCACCCACTGCCAGCGCAGTCACCAGCCCTTGCATCGCCGCAGTCTGAGTATTCGCATGGAAACCGGCCTGTGATCCTGCCGGGCTGGTCGAGCTTAGCCACTGCCCGATTGATCGACTAATTTTCTCGCGCAGGGCATCAACCGAAAAGGCTGAAGCGGCATGCAGTCGTTGATTTTGCCAGACAGCTCCCTGACTGGCTGGTCGAATATAACCACGAGCATCTACCCCATGGGCAAACAACCAGCCCTCATAATCAAACCCGCCAGGGTTAAAAAAACCATGTGGTGGTTTTAATCGCACCATAAATTGCCAGACTTCACCAGCATGAACAGCCCTGACAGGGTGTTTTTTACTGTTATACCAGCTCAGTTGAATTTTACGTGGTGGATGAATAAGCTTGAATGATGAACGATGCAGCGGCACAAACTTTTCTACCTGCAGATAAAAACGCTCAGCGTGCTTTTCATGTTGTGGGATACCGGTAATTTTTCCCTGTACCTTTATTGTTTTAGCTGCCAGCGACTCAGGTAGACGATACTGTAATGCATGTTGTGCAAAAAATAACGCCCAGCTAATGCCAACAAAAAACAACAGCAAAGCTTTAATTACCTGTCGAAAAGCCATCCTAAAGCGACAATAAACAGCAACAACAAGCAATACAGACAGGCACAGGCTAATAATCAGGAAGCCTGACAGATCAGGCAACTGCGCCCATTGCTGAACCAGTAAAATACCACTGAGAAAATAAACCGCCGATAATAACATTGATATTTACTTATCCCTTTGACCATTCCTGTCCGGGCCAAATGCCCTGTAAAACTTTCGCACCATACCACAATAATTCACGAAAGGTTATAATACCTTCCTGTTTCTGAACCCGCTAACCATATCTGTTTTCTATCATGCCGCGCAAGTTTTTCCAACGCTTAATGCCAGACCATAAAAAGATAAAGGAAAACAAAAGTTTATCTATATTTGGTGAAGTATTACATGAACCAAATTTATGGCATCTGAATCGACGTTCAGTCGCCGGTGCCTTTGCGGTAGGGCTGTTTTTTGCCTGGGTACCCCTGCCCTCACAGATGATTATGGCAGCGGCAACCGCAATTTTTTTCCGTACCAATCTCCCCATCTCGGTCATGCTGGTATGGCTGACCAATCCATTGACCATGCCGCCAATGTTCTATTTTGCCTATCTACTTGGTACCTGGATTTTACATACCCCTCCCTCACACTTTACTTTTGAACCGACCCTGCAGTGGCTGTTACACGGCATGGCTACCAGCTGGAAACCCTTTTTAACCGGTTGTGCTGTGCTGGCTATAGGCTCAGGTATTCTGGGTTATATTGGCATTCAGGGAATGTGGCGCTATTCCATCTATAAACGCATGGCTGCCAGAAAAAATAAAACCAGAAAATCCTCTGGCGCAAATAATTAGACCGATAACCCGATATGATTAGACCGATAACCCAGTCAGTTATACAACCCCTCAGCAAAGACAATAAAGTGCTATCAATATAATGCTATCAAAATCCCCCATCTGGAAACCCCATGCAACGGTTGCTGCCATTGTTGAACGCGACCACAAATTTTTGATAGTCGAAGAAACTATTGCAGGTAAAAATGCCTATAACCAGCCTGCCGGCCACCTTGACCCGGATGAAAACCTGCTTGATGCGGTGATTCGTGAAACCCGTGAAGAAACCGCCTGGGGCTTTTTGCCTGAGGCCATTACCGGTATCTACCTGTGGAAACACCCGCAAAACAACCGCACCTTCCTGCGCTTTACTTTCTGCGGGCAGGTCCACGATCATGATGACAATCAACCGCTGGACGATGGCATTATTGCCGCCCACTGGCTGAGCCTGGATGAAATCAAAGCCAGAAAAAATCAACTGCGTTCACCCATGGTCATTGGCAATATTGAAGATTACCTGGCGGAAAAACGTTATCCGCTGGCGCTATTGACAGATATGCAAGCAAAAGTCTCTTAAAAATTAAATCTGTGAGCTGCTTCTATTACCATTTCTCATCATGACATTTTATCGTGACATATACTCGTGAAACATAAACAGAAAATTATTATCGGTATGTCCGGCGGCGTGGATTCCTCCGTTGCCGCCCTGCTGCTTTTACAACAGGGCTATGAGGTTGAAGCGCTGTTTATGAAAAACTGGGAAGAGGATGATAATGAAGACTATTGTGCAGCAACCGAAGACCTGAAAGATGCCACGGCAGTTTGTGACACACTCGGCATCAGGCTGCATACGGTTAATTTTGCCAGCGAATACTGGGATCGGGTCTTCCAGCATTTTCTCGATGAATACCAGGCCGGGCGTACCCCGAACCCGGATATATTATGTAACCGGGAAATTAAATTCCGTGCCTTTCTGGATTATGCGCTAACGCTGGGAGCCGATAAAATTGCCACCGGTCATTATGCCCGCATTCAAGCGCATCATCAGCAGGTACAACTACTGCGTGGATGCGACAGTAACAAGGATCAAAGCTATTTTTTATATACACTTAATCAATATCAACTTGCTCACAGCCTGTTTCCTCTTGGCGGCTATGAAAAGCCGCGCATACGCGAACTGGCCAGAGAAAACCATTTAATCACCCATAATAAAAAAGACAGCACCGGTATCTGCTTTATCGGTGAACGGCGTTTTAATCAGTTTCTGGAAAAATTTATTCCTGCCAATCCGGGTATTATCCAGAGCCTCGATGGCGAAGAACTGGGACAGCATAACGGTTTGATGTATTACACGCTGGGCCAGCGCAAGGGGCTGGGTATAGGCGGCGTCAAAGATGGCGATGAGGAACCCTGGTATGTGGTGGAAAAAGATTTAGCCCGCAATAGACTAATGGTTGCACAGGGGCACAATCATCCCCATCTATTTAATAACACTCTGAACGTTCATCAGTACCACTGGATTGCAGGAAGATGGCCGGAAAACACGCAGATAACAGCAAAAATACGTTATCGACAGGCCGATCAGGACTGCACTGTTCAGCAGACAGACAATGGCGGTTTGCGTGTGCGTTTTAACCACCGGCAACGCGCCATTACTCCAGGGCAATCCATCGTGTTTTATCACCATGAGATATGCCTGGGCGGTGGCGTTATTGAGAACATGTACAATGTATAACAGTATTAACCGGCATATTTAAGTTTATGACACATTCATCAAAGGATAAAACGCTGGCTCTTGCAGGCGTTTTTCAGGCTGCCTCACTGGTCAAGCAGATTGCCAACACCGGCACGGCCAACAGTGCGATTGTAGAATCCAGCATTGAAAGTCTGTTTCGCATCGATGCCGACAATGTTGCCGCCGTGTATGGCAATATTGCCGGTGTTAATCATGGTCTGCACGTCTTACAGGAACAACTCAGCAATAACCAGCCAACAGAAGATCTGGAAATTACAAAATATGCTATTTCAATGATTGCGCTGGAAAGGAAACTGTCACGCAATAAAAAAATGCTGGACAACATTACCGATGGCCTGCAAACCATCGAGTCACAGCTGGCATTTTTCAGCCTCAGCCACAACACTATTTTCAGCAAAATTGCTGAACTCTACAAAACCACCATCAGCACCCTGGGTAGAAAAATCATGGTAAGTGGTGAACAGCCGTACCTCAGTAATGAGACTAACGCCAGCAAGGTACGCGCACTATTGCTCGCTGGCATCCGCTCAGCGGTATTATGGCAACAATGCGGTGGTTCACGCTGGCAGTTTATCTTTCGCCGCAAGACCTACCTGCAGGAATGCGAAAAAATGTTAAGGGTACTCTGAATGCAGCTCAACTGCGCTGAACACGTTAAACCACGCAGAGATAGACTTGATCAGAGGTTTCCTGATTGAAAACTCAGGTAATATTTGTTGATTTTATTCTTAAAGAATGGCTGGTTATTGCATCTGCTGCCGGTCTGATTCTGACAATTTTTTCTACCAGACATTTTCCCGTCTATTCAACTCAGGAAATACAGGTATTGTTCATTCTGTTTGTGCTTTTTGTTACCGTTAGTGGTTTACAGAAAAGTGGTCTCATATTAAAAATTGCCCAAAATATAGAAAAGGGAAAAGCTATACCGTTAAAATTAGTGATAACAAGCTTCTTCCTGTCCATGCTGGTAACCAATGATATTGCCTTAATCGTCATAGTTCCTCTTACCTTATCACTCAATGTCAATCGAAAAGATATTCTGGTTATTCTAGAGGCATTAGCCGTCAATGCCGGTTCTGCATTGACGCCATTTGGTAATCCGCAAAATCTCTTTATTTACTGGTTTTATGCCATTCATCCTTATACATTCATAAAAACCATCGCTCCTTTTTCCCTGGTCTTTTTCGGTTTGCTAATTGTTTTCTCACTTTTAGTGAAAACAAAAAGTGGTATGCAGGAAAAGGTAATACAGAAAGTTAATAAAAAGGCATATATCTATGGAATACTACTTTTTATTGTTCTACTGACGGTTCTCCATGTACTCCCTGTTTCAACAGGAATCCTGACCATTCTTTTTGCCCTTATATTTGACAGGAAAGCCTTGCGCATTGATTATGCACTATTATTCAGTTTCCTGTTCTTTTTTGGCATCGCAGATAATTTAAAACTCATGCTGGCCACTGAAATTAATCATTCCAGACATATCTTCCTGTTTTCCGCCCTGTCCAGCCAGATCATGAGTAATGTACCCGCAACCCTGTTGTTTGCGAAATTCACCTCAAACTGGCAAGCTTTATTATGGGGCGTGAATACAGGAGGGTTTGGCAGCCTGGTTGGCTCGCTGGCAAATCTTATCGCCTATAAACTATACGTGACACATGAAGACACAAGTAATACAGCGAGTTTTACCGTGAAATTTCTTGTCATGAGTTATATAGCCTTTTTTATAGCCATAGGTCTGTATTTTAATAGGTGACCTGCCCGTTATTGATGTACGCCATTTTCTAAAATGGAAGACTAAGTCTCAACTCAGTAGAATAAATAGAAATATGATTATCAATCATTCTATTATGCTCGAGACTGATTGACAGGTTTTTTCTTGTAATAAGATCCACACCAAAATTCACATTAAACAGGTTCTGCCCAATATCAACCGGCACCTGCATATAATCAGCCATTGAAGGTGCTGCCTGAAAGCCAGCTAAAACAGTGGTATTAGAAGCTGAGAGCTTATGCTGTAGAGAGAAATTCATAAAAAAGCGTAACTTCGTATTATCGCTCAACATGCCTTCCATCCCCGTTTCAACACCTGGGCGTAAAAAACGATGTGTTTCATTATTTGCTGGCAAGATAAGGTTTAATGCACCTGCACCTGTTTCCGTTGCCCTTTTTGCCTTGATCTGCGTTACCCCAAAATCAACATAGGAAAATAAATACCCTGTATTATTTTCAATATCATGAGATAAACGCAATAAACCACCAACAGTATTCAATCGACGATTTATATGGGTTGAAAAAGCATTTACCAGATTACCCTGACGTAAAGTATTCGTATCACTTTGACCAATCGATACTACTGCAGCAAGTTTAGTACCCTTTGCACGATATTTTAGAGCCAGAGCAAACTGATTCGTATCCCCTTTTGAATGCCAGCGATCACTATAACCCTGACCATTGCTATGTGCCTGTGATATGGCGATACCAGTTGACCAGCCTGTACTAAATGTTTTTTGTAGTCCTATAGAAAAAGCATCAGTTGTAAAGCGTGAACCTTTGTAGTCATCATAGGCATCGTGCGATATATTTTCAGCCTGGTATGATGACCAAAAACAACTGCCTTCGCGGGTAAATCGATATTTTCCATTAGCTTCATGACAACTCAGTAATGATTGTAAAAATTTATCACTATCATTTATCAATTTTAATTGTTGTTCACCATAAAAATCTGGGCTTAGTTGTGATAATGCATTGCGATAGCTTTTATCATCAGGAATATATAACAAATGTTTCACCACATCAGCCAATACTGGCGAACTGCCTGCATTTTGAACTCTGTTGAAATAATCACCAACCCGAAGCAAATTTAAGCCCATACCAGCAGGTGAAAAATCAACGTTATAATTTAATGTTGCCTGGTTAGCATCTGGATACTGTAGCTCAGTTGTAAATACTCTGGATTTAAACGTTGATAACGCTATACCATTATCTATTACGCCCTGCTTACCGGAAAACACGACTTTAGAAAAATTGCCTGCCAGAACATTTTGAGGATTGAGCAAAGATAATGTAAGTTTTCCTGCCAGAGAAACAGTGCCTGTCGCGGCAATGTTATCAACTTTATCAGTACCAAAATCCAGCTCAATAAGATCCTTAGCATTTATGGATTGTGTGAAACTCCCCGACAGTTCTGTATCTTGAGCGAGATCTGTATCCCCAGTTGCCATTGTTCCATTATTCACTAACATATTTCCAGCAGCTCCCAGATAAACGACCCGTCCGGGAACAAAAACTGCCTGCTCATGGTTAACAAAAGAATTATTACCCTCACCCAGATAAACCTGGCCATCGAGTATCTTATAATTATCAACCTGATCATTTCCGCTGGTGGCATAAATTGCCATTCCACTAACCATATCTTTAGTCATAACGCTACCATGACTAATAAATTTATTATCCACACCACCTGACATAACCAGTGCTGCACCACCGGTGCCTCCGACCATTTGCTTACCCTGCGGCAGATTGATTATAATATTGCCTTCACCATCAGCAGCAACAGATTGCGCAAAAACAGCAATACCGTTTGCCCCGCTGGAAACCATATTACCGTTGACATTAAGATGAATATCAGCTGACGTGCCATGACCCCCAGCACTATTAATAAATAAACGATCAAGCGCACCGCCACCACCACCTAAACTTTGTGCAAGCAGAGCAATGGAATTATCACCGGTTGCAGTAATATTACCTGTCTGATCAAAAGTAATATTTCCACCATTACCAGAATTATCTGCATGAGTGGCAATACCAATATTCTGCGCTGATAAATCAGTAAAAACAGTACCACCACCGCCACCAATACTTTGTAAAACAATTCCGTGTGATAAAGCACCTGTGGTAAGAATATCACCGTTATTGCTAATATTAATATTGCCACCATCACCCGTAGCTCCATTGGCACCACCAAAATTAACACTAAGGGTACCGACGCCACTGATACGCGTATCACCACCACCGCCACCAATACTCTGAATAAGCATACCCAGGGAACGATCACCGGTTGTTTGTGTGTTGCCACGATAAGTATTGTTAATACTGCCAGCAGAATTATTCAAACCACCATTCGCCCCCATAGCAAGCACAGTAGACGCATTACTGTCATCAATAGTCTGAGATCCTGGTAATGCCAGGCCATACAGTGAATTGTAATCGCTTACCGTCAGCTTCGAATGCACGAATCGCGATGTTCTAACAGGGGATACTATAGACAATGCTGTTACTGCCCCGCCTGTCGCAGTCGAACCTGCACCTGTCGAATCGGGGACTCTTTTCACCGCTACCGTTAATTCACCGCCGCCGCCACCAATAGATTGAACAGACGTTCCTTTTGATGTATCACCCGACGTTGATACATTGCCCGTACGATCAGAATTAATATTGCCGCCATTGCCATCATTCGTCCCTTCACTACCAAGCAATAAATCAAGCTTGATTTGTGCATCCTTATTAATAACAACATTCTCATTCGCATTGCCACCGCCGCCACCAACGGATTGCGTACTTGATGCAGAAGAATTTTCACCTAGTGCTATTAAATCACCCAGATGTTTTGTCACAAAGTCACCTGCTGCCCCAATACCGGCTTTTATCGCCCCCAGTTTCAGTGTATTTGAAACAAAGGCTAATTCCTTGGCTCCACCACCTTGCGGGCTACCATTAGTAACAGGATTAATCACACTGCCCGTGCCTTTTTTCTGTGCAGTCTTACTTACATCCAGAAACATATCGACATTGCCACCACCACCATTAACGGATTGGGCCAGATAGGCATGGCTGTTGTTACCGAGCACCTGAATAGTACCCTTAGTATTCACTGTCACATTACCGGCAGTACCACTTGTACCATCGCGGCTACCAAGAACTACAGGGACAAGCATATTCGTTGCCATCCAGACCGGGCTGGAAATCGAAAAACCAACTGCCCCACCACCACCGCCAACGGATTGGGCAAAAATACCATAAGTATTATCACCATGGGTAATGATTGAGCCATTGTTATTAACCACAACATTGGCACTATTAGCACCGGCACCGCCGGCACCACCAAGAGCAAAATTTGTCAGTAACGGCAGGGGATTTTTCCTTGGATTTGTCAGCAAATTACTAGACAATGCCATGGCAAAGGCACCATTACCACCGCCACCACCAATAGACTGGGCAAAAACACCGTCTGAGCCTTTGCCAAATACTTCAATATTGCCATTATTTATCACGCTAACATCGCCGGAAGCATTGCCATTGCCCCCTTTACCCCCAATGGCAACAGCAATAGAATGGCTTGCCGTATCACCGTTACCCAAAACCATATTTCCGGAAAGACTTACACCCCCATTACCTCCACCACCACCAATAGACTGAGCAATAATACCGTGAGATTCTGTGCCATAAGTAGTAACCCCAATATTATTAGTCACCGTGACTTTGCCGCCCTTGCCCCCTGTACCTCCAGCGCCACCAAGACTAAAAGCAAGCGAATTAGCCGGGTTTTCTTCACCCACCTTTGTTGAAGCATTTGCCGTAACTACTGTACTACCTGTACCACCACCGCCGCCAACACTCATGGCAAAAATTCCGTGAGAGTTAGTCTGTGCAGTAATAATTTCACCTGCTGTACCATCAATATTCCTTAAATTTTTGACATCAACATTACCGCCCTGACCACCTGTGCCACCCTGACCACCGATACCGAGACTTATTTTGTTACCCGCTCCTTTACTGGAAAGCGATGCCGTGACCACCTGCTTAGCATTACCACCACCCCCACCAATGGACTGTGCAAACACCCCGATAGCACCACGACCACTGGTGCCAATGCTACCGCGATTCGTAACCTGAACATTGCCACCAGTGGCACCATCACCACCATTGCCACCAATAGCAACCGCTAATTGAGTTCCTTTATCGGTTGATTTATTTCTCAGTGTATTAATCGTCATGCCGCCATTACCGCCACCGCCGCCAAGACTTTGCCCCAGAATGCCATAAGCGTCATCTCCCGCAGTGACAATGATGCCTTTATTTTCTATTGTAACTTTGCCTGCAACAGATCCAGTTCCTCCGCGACCACCCATAGACAAAACTGCACCAGTTCCTGCACCACTAAGCAAAATATCACGAGCCATACCACCCGTGCCACCGCCACCACCGACACTCTGACCAAATATACCAATTGAATTCCTGCCTTTCGTATGTACCTGTGCAAAGCTGGTAATATCAATAGTACCGCCACTTCCACCCAGTCCACCACTACCCCCCATAACCAGATTTGCAGACTCCGAAGAAATACCAAAACCCGTTGCACTACCGCCATTACCACCACCGCCACCTACCGATTGCGCAAATATTGCAGCCGCATTATCACCATCTGTACTGAGTCGATCTTTTGCAGCAAGTATTACGTTACCTGCACTACCCCCCTGGCCGCCCTTAATCCCAATGGATACGGTAGCCGACCGCGCTGGGCTAGTATCGTCTGGTGATGCTTTCTCTATTGAAATAGAACGGGAAGAACTGTTACCACCCCCGTTGCCAATGGACTGTGCCAGCAGTGCATAAGCCCCATCACCATGCGTTTTAACACCACCCTCAGCATTAAGTGTCACCGTATCGCCAAAACCGCCAGAACCGCCCTGACGACCCAATGAGATACCAATTTTACCCCCCGATGCCTTTGTATAAATAAAATCCAGCCCGGCATTACCACCTCCGCCACCAACGGATTGAGCCAGGATACCGTATGAATCTCTGCCAAAAGTTTCAATGCTCCCTTTCTGGTCTACATTAACTTTTGCACCATTACCACCATTTCCAGTTGCACCACCAAGTGCCAGATTAAAGCCTTTATTTCGCTTACCTTTATCTATATAAGTCCCGGCAATATTGATATAAGCATTACCGCCACCGCCACCAATAGACTGTGCCAACAGACCATAACTTTGCGCTGCCCTGGTGACAACATCACCGATATTGTCAACAGTTACTAAATTACCGTTTCCAGCACCACCACCGGCTCCACCAATAGCAATCTGTACAGCAAAAGCCGATTTTCCAGTATCCCCCGCGCTAGCAGAATCTGGTTGGTTCCGTCCTTTTAACTCAGCCAGAACCTGGTCATAATTTGTAAATACACTGGGGTCAATACCCGTATGTTGAGGATGCTTAGGCGGTGAGGACGAACTACCACTACCGGAACTTGTGTCTTTCCCCGCCAGGCTAAAACCAATCACCATGTTCATGCCAGCATCACCGCCGCCACCACCAATGCTACTCGCTTCAATACCATGAGCATGTAATCCAGTAGTGATAATAGTGCCAGTAGGCATAGTAACCGAGCCACGATCAACCGTCACTTTACCTGCATTTCCGCCACCCGAACCAAAGCCACCAACGCCTGCGGTAATTAATGAGCTATTTTGTGCAAAGTTACCAGAAAAATTAAACCCACCATTACCCCCGCCACCACCTACAGACTGAGCAAATATTCCCCGTGCAAAATCACCTTTAGTTGTTATCGTTCCCAATGATTTGACATCTACATTACCTGCATCAGCACCCGTACCACCGTGTCCACCGATACCGGTAACAAAGGAAACATCTTTGTTACCGCCCGAATTTTTCGAATCTGCCAGTGCCAGCCCAAGTGAAAAATTATAACCACCATCACCACCACCACCGGCAACAGACTGGGCATAAATACCATGCGCCGATTTACCTTCAGTTGTAATCGTGCCATTATGTGTTACAGAAACATCATTACTAATATTACCCGCACCGCCGAAACCACCTATGCCAATAGTCACTGCAGGAATGTTTGCCTCTTTATTGTAAGTGAGACTACCACTAACATTCAGCCCGCCATTACCACCACCGCCACCAACCGACTGAGCTAAAATACCGTATGATCTTTCACCCTTAGTGATAATATTTGTTGTATCAACAACAGTGACTTTATCTGCTGTACCACCATCGCCACCTAAGCCCCCGGTTCCTAGAATAATTGGTGCATCGGTGACAATACCGCCACTAATATTCGTCGCACCATTACCACCACCACCACCGACAGACTGAGCAATAATTGCCGAACGCGCATTGCCAGAAGCAGTAATGGTATTACCACCGGACACAGTAACATTAACGGCACCAGCAGTACCGCCGCTACCACCAAAACCACCCACACCTATCACGAGAGCATGCCCATTACCCCCATTTTTAGATGAGGCAAACGAAAGTGCACCACTTACATTGGTGCCACCATTACCGCCACCGCCACCGATTGACTGAGCCAGGATGCCATCAGAACCATCCCCTGATTTAGTTTCATAATGTGCAGGGATTACTGCACCTGTCGAATCAGTAGTTTGTGGAACGAACGTTCGTGGTTGAGCAGAAATCGTTCCCTTATAGTTCACCGCAACATTACCGGCATTACCACCCAGCCCGCCGAAACCACCCACACCAATAGCGACAGAACCACCCGTTCCGGTTTTGCTAACATTCAGTGTGCCTGATACGTTCGTCCCGCCATTGCCACCACCACCACCGATAGATTGTGCGACTAAACCATGTGAATTATTACCTTCTGTCACCACATTTCCTGTCACTGCCAGGTTAACATTGCCAGCATTACCACCACCACCGCCAAAGCCACCGACACCAACACCAATTGCCGCACCATTTTTACTTGCCAGGTTGATACTGTCAGACACATTGATACCACCGTTACCACCACCGCCACCAACCGACTGGGCAATAATTGCAGTTGAGTCCTGACCTTTTGTTCCAATCTGGTTATTTGCAACTGTTGTATTAACAGTACTGGACACTGAACCAGCATCACCACCGTCGCCGCCAAAGCCACCGACACCTACAGCCAGCGAACCGCCATTTTCCTTACTCATATTGAGTGAACTGGCAGTCGATATACCACCGTTGCCACCGCTACCACCAATAGACTGTGTAAGAATAGCAATAGAATTATTTTCAGTTGTTACCACACCACCCGTTACCTTACTAATGGCATTACCTGCATTACCACCACCACCGCCAATACCGCCAACAGCAACTGCCAGTGCGCCACTACCAGCCTTCGACCCACTGATGGAATGATTGACAGAAATACCCCCGTTGCCGCCACCACCACCAATACTTTGCGTTAATATTCCAGTTGAATTTTTACCCTGCGTTTGCACAAATCCATTCATTACTGTATTAACGACATCTGCCGAGAACCCACCATCACCCCCTGTTCCACCTACACCAACAGAAACCGCACCACTACCTGATTTAGCTACAGAAACTGCACCAGACACAGTGAGACCACCATTACCACCGCCGCCACCAATAGATTGAGCAACAATACCAGAAGCATTTTTACCCTTGGTGAAAACATGACCATCGACAGTATTTATTACCTTCGCACTATTACCACCCAGACCGCCAGAACCACCAACGCCAACAGCGACAGCACCACCGTTTGAACCAGAACCTGAAATAGCCCCTGAAATGCCTATACCACCATTACCACCACCCCCACCGATGGATTGAGCAATAATACCGATAGCACCATTACCACCCGTTTTCACAGAACCTTTAACTGCATTTGTCACTGTCGCAGCGTTACCACCATCACCGCCAGAACCACCAACACCAACACTGGCGCTACCACTGCCAGTGCCTGCAGCAGTAACAGTACCCGCAATTGACATACCACCATTACCGCCACCACCGCCAACCGACTGAGCCAGCACACCATTGGCGTTATCACCAAGTGTCACAATCGTTGCATTCACATTATTATCGACAGTATCAGCATCACCTCCACCTCCACCAACACCGCCAATAGCAACAGATGCGCCAGCTGCCCCCTTTCCAGAAGCTGCCACCGTATTGGCTGTTGATAAACCTCCATTACCGCCGCCGCCGCCAACGGATTGGGCAACAACAGCAGTAGCATTATTGCCTTTGGTTGAAATAGAACCTTCAACCTTATTCGTTACTGCCGCAGCATTACCACCAGCACCACCAGACCCGCCGACACCGACACTGGCAGCACCTGTGCCAGTGCCTGCAGCAGTAATAGTGCCCGCAATAGTCATACCACCATTACCGCCGCCGCCACCTACCGATTGTGCCAGCACAGCTATCGACCTGTCACCATCAGTTTTTACTGTGGCTTTAACGACAGTATTATTAACCGCTGCGGAATCACCACCACCACCGCCTGTACCACCGACAGAAACAGAGGTAGCACCACTTCCTGTCCCGCCGCCGGTAAATGTCCCGGCAATAGTCATTGCTCCGGTACCACCGCCACCACCAATGGACTGGGCTATAATGCCAGCAGAATCACTACCTGTTGTCGTCACCGAACCTTCAACATGGTTAGTCACAGCTGCAGAGAGACCACCATCACCACCGGTGCCACCAACACCAGCACTGGCACCGCCACTGCCCGTTCCTGCCATTGTAATAGTACCTGAGGTTGCAATCGCACCGTTGCCACCTCCACCACCGACTGATTGCGCCAACACACCTGTCGATGCATGTCCACTGGTCTTGACCGTGGCAGTTACTGTATTACTTACTGCCGAGGAATTGCCACCCCTGCCGCCAGATCCACCCGTGCCAATACTGGCTGCTCCGCTACCAGTGCCACCCCCAGCAATAGTACCTGCAATCGCCATACTGCCATTACCACCGCCACCGCCGATAGATTGAGCAACAATTGCCGAAGAATTATCTGCGCCTGTAGTAACAAAACCATTGAGGACAGAGGTGATAATCCCACCAATACCACCATTGCCACCCGCACCGCCAAAGCCTTCACTTGTTGAGCCACTTCCCGTACCCGCACCCGTTGGTGAACCGCTTATTTTGAATCCGCCATTACCGCCACCGCCACCAATACTCTGTATAAGTACACCAGTAGAATTTAAACCTGATGTTTTGAAATGACCGTCGAGATCTGACAATACCTGTCCACCGTCACCCCCACCACCACCGGTGCCACCAAGGCCCACAGAAGCCGCGCCACTTCCTGCACCTGAACCTGATATTGCACCAGAAATATTGAAAGTACCGGTACCACCACCGCCACCAATGCTCTGTGCAATAACAGCCGATGAATTTTGTTTACTCGTGGTAACATTATTTTTTACCGTCAGGTTAACAGCACCACCCATACCACCAGAACCCGCACTGCCTCCAAGACCAGCACTAATTCCACCACTACCTGTAGCAGCACCAGAGATTGCCCCGGAAACATTAAAGTCGCCGTTGCCACCGCCGCCGCCAATAGACTGAGCCAGAATCCCGGTAGAATTTTTTCCTGTGGTACTTACATCACCGCTTGAGAAAACAGTCACTGCTCCGCCAGTTGCCCCACCGCCGCCAGAACCACCAAGACCAACGTTAATCGTACCACTGCCAACACCCGCACCAGAGGCCGAACCAGAGACATCAAATGCCCCGTTACCACCACCACCGCCAATGGACTGTATAACCAATCCTGACGAATTTTTACCAGTAGTTGTAATACTTCCTTTTGACGTGGCTATCACATTACCGGCATTAGCACCCCCTGCGCCAGAACCACCTAAACCAAGTGAAACACTACCACTACCAGTGCCAGAAGCAGATAAAGAGCCAGAGACATTAAAGCCACCGTTACCACCACCGCCACCAATAGACTGGACAAGAAAACCCGTTGAGTTACTACCAGATGTCTGGATAATAGAAGTTACTATTGCGCTGATTTCTTTACCTGCACCACCACCAGCACCCTGACCACCAAGCCCTACTGCAACAGCACCACTGCCAACACCGGAGACAGAGCCATCAGCAGAAATATTATAACCACCGTTACCGCCACCACCACCAATGCTCTGTGCAACAATACCCGCCGAACTGTCACCATGCGTAGTGACATGACCACCCGCTGTCAACGTAACGGCTCGATCAACACCTGTCTTACCACCATTACCCGCTACACCACCCTTACCGCCAAGACCAACACTGATCGCGCCACTGCCTGTTGATGACCCCGACAGAGTTGCCGCTATATCGCCGGCACCGTTACCACCGCCACCGCCAATACTTTGCGCCAGCAAGCCAGTTGAATGGTTGCCTTTTGTTATTATGTTGCCAGTATAAGCACTTATCACCACATTGCTGTCGCCACCACTACCGCCTGCCCCGCCCAAACCCACCGAGACAGCACCACTGCCAACACCTGCACCCGAAACCGCACCTGCCACATTATAGCCACCATTACCGCCGCCACCGCCAATGCTCTGAGCAACGACACCTGATGAATTTCGCCCAGCTGTATTTACATCATTCGTTACTGTTAAACCAACTTTGCCACCTTTGCCGCCTGTACCGCCCGTACCGCCAAGACCCACTGTCACTGCACCACTACCAACACCTGCACCCGAGGCAGAGGCCGAAACATTATAATTACCGTTACCACCACCACCACCTACTGATTGCGCCATAATAGCTGTGGCATCATTGCCGTTGGTGGTCACATTACCACTTGATGTGACATTTACCTCGCCCCCTGTCCCCGCACCGCCACCAGAACCACCAAGACCAATGCTAACGCCACCACTTCCAATTCCACCACCAGAGGCTGAACCGGAGACATTAAAGCCACCATTACCACCCCCACCACCAATTGATTGTGTAAGAAAACCTGCGGCACCTGTGCCCACAGTGGTAATCACCCCTGATGAAGAAGCCGTTACCAGACCACCAGTACCGCCAGAATCTCCCTTACCACCCAGACCAATAGCAACAGCACCGGATCCAGCACCCGCACCAGATAAAGAACCCGAGACATTAAAGCCACCGTTACCACCCCCACCACCAACTGACTGTGCCAGGAAACCTGTTGAAGAAGTACCTGATGTCAAAATAGTAGACGTAATGATCGCTACAACGTCCTTACCATTACCACCGCCAGCACCGCTGCCGCCAAGTCCAACAGTTATGGCTCCACTCCCAGCCCCGGCACCCGAACCATTAGCCGTAATACTATAACCACCGTTGCCGCCACCACCACCTATCGACTGAGCAACAATGGCCGCTGAATTATCGCCCTGAGTTGTCGCCGTACCCGTCGTCTTCAGAGTAACAGCCGTATTAACACCTGCTTTACCACCATCATTTGCCGAGCCTCCCGCACCACCGAGATTCACGCTCACCGTACCACTGCCACCACCGGCACCAGACAATGATGCGGCTATCGAACCACCCCCATTGCCACCGCCACCGCCAACCGATTGAGCCAGAAGACCGACAGCGTTATCACCTTTTGTTTCCAGTGACCCATTATAGTCTGTGTTGACGATACCGCCTTCGCCACCAGTACCACCCGTGCCACCAACACCAATAGAAATTGCACCCCCGCCAATACCTGCACCGGAGGCGGATGCCGATACCGTCAACCCACCGTTGCCGCCGCCACCGCCAATCGTCTGGGTAACAATGCCACTCGAACCATCACCCGTTGTCGTTACATCAGCTCCAATTGTTGCCTTTGTCTCACCACCAGTACCGCCAGTACCACCAGTACCACCAACGCCAACAGAAATAGCACCACTACCAACACCTGCTGCCGAGCCGACAGCGGCAACAGTCATACCGCCATTACCGCCACCGCCACCAATGCTTTGTACGAGTATGGCAGTTGACTGATCGCCACCGGTTTCGATACTACCGTTCAGTGTCGTATCTACCTTGCCACCGCTGCCACCATTGCCGCCGCTGCCACCAATGCCGACTCCGATGGCGCCACTACCCGTGGCGCCAATGCTGCCTACAGCCGAGATAGCCGTACCCCCATTGCCGCCGCCACCACCAACCGATTGAGCAACCAGACCGCTGGAGAAGGCACCGGATGTCTTGATAGCACCGCTGTAATCCGAACTCACGACACCTCCGGCACCCCCGCTGCCAGACGACCCACCAAGGGCAACACCAAGCCCTGCACCACCGATTCCTACCTGCAGAGAAGCGGCAACAGACAGCCCCCCATTACCACCACCACCGCCAACACTTTGCAGGTTAACACCGGTAGCGTTATTGCCAAAGGTGGTGACGTTACCATTGCCATTCAGATGAACGCTACCGCCTTTACCACCCGAGGAGCCAGCACCCCCCAATGCCACTGAAACAGAACCGAAGGTACCTGCCGTTGCCTGAATGGCACTGCCACCATTGCCGCCGCCACCGCCAATTGATTGGGCAAGCACACCACTGGAGCGATCACCTTTAGTTAGAATGCTGGAGGCTAACAAATTACCACTCAGATTAAATTTGTCCAGCGCAATGGTTACGTCTGCCCCATTACCACCCGCGCCTCCAGACCCACCAATAGCAACACCGGCAAATACTGAACCGGAATTTGAACTGCCGCCATTACCCCCACCGCCACCGACGGCCTGAGCAAAAACACCGCTGGCATCACTGCCCTGAGTAGTAATGATGCCACCATGATTAACAGAAACGTTTCCGGCATTGCCACCCGAACCGCCCTTACCGCCAATGGTCAGCAAAACCCCATCACTATTACCGCCCGAACCACCGCCACCACCAATGCTCTGAGCAAACACACCCGTTGCCCAATCCCCTTTGGTATTAATTTTACCGGTATTCTTAATTGTTACATCACTGGCATTACTACCGCCACCAGCAGAACCACCAATGGAAACTAACCCCCCATTAGTTCCCCCGGAGCCACCGCCGCCGCCAATACTCTGGGCAAATATTCCACGTGCCAGACGACCCCCGGTTGATAAAAATCCGCTATTTGTGATTGTCACCCGATTACCATTACCACCACCACTGCCAGAACCACCAAGCGCCACCAGACCACCGGAAGAGGCCCCGCTGCCACCACCGCCACCAATACTCTGGGCAAAAATAGCATCCGAACCTGTCAGTGAAGTTGCAATATTGCCCTTATTGGTAACGTTGACCTGCCCGCCATTACTGCCCGTGGAACTGCCTCCACCCAAGGCAAACACACCACCCGTACCACCACCAGAGCCGCCTCCGCCACCGATGCTCTGGGCAAAAATGCCGCGTGCATCTTTACCCTCTGTAATCAGCGCACCATTATTTGTAACCGTGACCGTAGCGCTGCTACCACCACTGCTGCCTTTTCCACCAAGCGCAACCAGACCACCTGCGGCGGCACCAGAGCCACCACCACCACCAATACTCTGAGCAAAGACAGCATGACCAGACTCTCCTCTGGTATGAACCACACCAGCCGTCGTATTGGTAAGCGTTACATTACCCGCAGAACCGCCTGCTGAACCACTACCACCCAGAGCAACCAGACCGCCGGTGCCGACAGCAGAACCGCCACCGCCGCCAATACTCTGTCCGAACAGACCAAAAGAATATTTTCCAGACGTATTAATAACAGCGCCATTGGTGATAGAAACGGTGGATCCATTACCCCCGGAGCCACCACGTCCCCCCATGCTAACAACACCCCCGGTGGGCGCGGCGCTGCCCCCGCCACCACCGACACTCTGGCCAAAGATACCGACAGAATAATCACCGTTAGTGGTAATATGGCTGCCAGCATCGGTGGTAATATTTATCCGGCCTGCGCTATTACCAGACCCTGCTTTGGCGCCAAAGGACACGATCCCCCCAGCTGCTCCCCCATCGCCGCCACTACCACCAATACTCTGACCAAAAATGCCTATCGCATAGGTGCCGTCTGTAACAATATTGCCATTACTTTGCTGCGTGATAGTGACATTACTAGCCGCTCCACCCGTAGAAGAGCCGCCACCAAAAGCTACGATTCCGCCTGCATCGCCGCCATTACCGCCCGTGCCCCCGATACTCTGACCTAATATCCCATGAGAACCCCTGCCTTTTGTATGGATCAGAGCGTTGTTGATTATGGAGACTTTTCCGCCACTACCACCAGCGGCCCCACTGCCTCCTTTCCCGACAATACCCCAGCCTCCACCGCCGCTACCACCGGTGCCGCCGACGCTTAGGCCATAAATGCCATGCGCGTTATTACCACCCGTTTCGATCGAGTTGTTATTGGTGATAGAGACCTGGCCTCCACTGCGGGCATTTCCACCAGAGCCACTGGCTGCAAACAGGATACCGTCCCCACCGCGTCCGCCTTTACCACTGCGACTGACCACTTCAATCCCATGAGCCTTACTTCCTGCTGTTTTAACCGTCGTCCCATTAACCAGGGTGATTTTTCCGCCGTTGCCACCATTACCGCCACGATAAGCAGAAATATTTCCGTATGAATCGCCACCTGTTCCGCCATTACCGCCCGCACTGGTCACCTCGATACCATCCTGAGTCGCACTCGTAGTGGTGATGCCACCATGGGTGGTACCGATGGTACGATTTACTGTGGGTCCTGTTCCGCCGTTTTTACCCTTTGAACCTTTCTTGCCGATTGTGTCACAGCCGCCACCTAACCAATCTGGTAGACATACACTAACGCCATAGGCATCACTGCCACCTCTACCTCTGGAGCCCTTATGATTCTCTTTGATGGGGCCTGAACCGTTAGGAATCGGATTAAAATCCGTCCCCGGCGGGGCACCGGTAACGCCTGGCGGAATGGTGTTGTATGTTGCACTCTGATCATCAACTGTGCTTTGTGTAATTGGGGTAACGGCAGGATTCGCTCCGACATCGGCGACTAGATTATAATCCACCGATTCAACCAGGCCGGTAGTCGCATTCAACGTTACTGCGACAACCTGATAAGTATTGAATACGGTCGGATTCGCCGGGTCAGCAGCTTGAAATTGATCACCAACTGTGTTTCTCGTAAACAGCAACAACCCGGTAGAAGTTACCACATCAACAACCTGACCCCCATTATCCTTAATTAGAGCAACTACCGTCTCGTTAGCGCCGGTTAGCGGGTTGGTTACCGTGTCACCAATCTTACTACCTGACGTTGCAGGAAAAGTTGTTGCTAACGCCTGAGCAGTTAATAGTATCGTCAAAAACAGACATTGAAATCCAAAAAAAATAATTGAATAATTTTCCCGACAAAGACTACGCGGAAATAATGAACGGTTATTGCGAGATTGTATTTCCATACTATTTTTCATTCTTTAAATTTATTAATACAATTGTGTATTAAAAAAAATAGATATGCTATTAACTTTAGTTAGTATTTCTCCTATTATAAAGACTTTGATAACCGAATAATTGCGTTACATATTTTCATGAAAATATTACTTGCTGACGACCATGGTCTGTTTCGTGACAGCATGGCGGTGTGGTTAAACCAACTTGATGCTAACCTGGAAATAACATTTTCCGCCTCATTTAACGAAGTGAAACACCGGCTGATAAATCAGTCTTTTGATCTGATTATGCTGGATCTGGGTATGCCTGGTATGCAGGGGGTGATCAGCATCGAATATTTTCGCGAATTATGCGCTAAAACCCCTGTTATTATCGTTTCTGCTGATGAAAATCCGCTTACCATTACTGCCTGCATTAATGCCGGGGCGAATGGTTATGTTACCAAGTCATCCAGTGGTGAAACAATTTTACAGGCGATTAAGCAGGTACTGAATGGTGTTAAATATATTCCCGCAACCGCCGCTAGCCAGTCAGCGTTAAAGCTCAGTGACAAGCAAAAGCTGATACTGGCTTTTATTATTGATGGCCACAGCAATAAGGCAATCAGTGAAAAACTGCATTTTTCAGAAGGCACCGTCAAACAGTATATCAGCCGGATTTTACGTGAACTGAATGTTGACAATCGCACTCAGGCAGCAAATATTGGTAGAGAATTACTCGGTATCGGCGGTTCCTGACATATTGGACTGGACAGGCTCCCTGGACAAAAATATTAACTTCTGTAACAACTTATCCGCTTCTACCGGCTTGAACATTATTTCGCTGTTGATTGATTTTGCCTGCTGACGAATCTCGGTAGTGGTATCGCCGGTCATAATAATTGATGCTATCGTAGTGTGGTAATACTGACAAATCGCTTTAATCACCTGCACACCATTTTTATTTTCACGCAGGCGATAGTCAGAAATAATGATATCGGGCTGTGGATAATTATAAGCTTTTAACTCTTCAATAATTTGCTGTTCGCTGTCACTGACCAGCACTTCACAATCCCAGCTGCGCAATAATACACGTAACGCATCCCTGACGCTCAGCTCGTCATCCACACAAACAACAAACAGCCCTGCGGGTAGCTTTTCTTGCGCTGAAAAAGTCGGCTGCTGTGCCCGGGTACTAACATGGCTAATAACACTGGACATTGGTGCCTGCACGCTAAAACAACTTCCCAGCTTCAGCTGACTTTTTACTTTCACCGGATGTGACAGCAGCCTGGACAATCGTTTAACAATGGCCAGTCCCAGTCCAAGCCCTTTGGTTCGATCCCGTTCAGGATTATCCAGCTGGTAAAATTCTGAGAAAATATTATCCAGCTCGGTTTCGCTAATACCCTTCCCCTGGTCATTAACACAAATATGAATATAGTCTGTATGTTCTTCAAGCGTTATGACGATATTACCGTAATCATTATGCTTGATCGCATTAGACAGTAAATTACGTATGATACGCGAAAACAAAACCCGGTCACTCTCGATATAGAATGAAGTTTCCTGCAGTTCGATGAGCATGTTTTTTTCGTTTGCCAGTGGCTGGAACTCATCCACCAGCTGCCGCAATAACGGTTGCACATCAAAAGTGGTTAATTTGACTTTAATATTGCCCGCATCCAGTCGGGAAATATCCATCAATGCATTGAGCAGTTCCCCCAGTGCATGGCTGGAATGACTTGATTTTTCCAGCAACTCAGTTTGTTCCGTGGTGGTTAAACGATTTTTCAACGCCCCCAGATAAAGATCCAGCGCATGTAATGGTTGTCGCAAATCATGGCTGGTAGCCGCAAGAAAACGCGACTTGTCGCTACTGGCCTGTTCGGCCAGTATTTTCTGCCGACGCAAATCCCTGATCAGGTCAAGATTTTCAAACCGCAGCAGAATAGATTCGGTCATACTACGGTTAACAATAAAGGAAAAAACCAGCATAACCAGCAGATAAATGAACAGGATAATGCCAAATTCATTTATCACAGGGTTATTATCGAGCAATGAAAGATAAATAAAAGGGCCTAGTGTGAAGATAGAAAACAACGAGTGGGTTGGCATAAAACACGATAAAGTTACCAGTGAACCTGCCACCATGCCGGTAAAAACAGTCGATACCAGCAAGATACCCATAATATCAGATAAATCCAGAATAAATATCGGCAGAGACCCCATGATAAGACCTGATAGCATTGACGTGGCCATAAAAAAATAGCCCCATTTTATTGCCGTTTTCTGTGGATTAATCTGCCAGAAACGTTTAATCATCCAGAAACGCAAACCGGCTAAGGTAAAATTGGCGGCAACCCAGCTTTTCAGTATCAACGGATCAACTCGACCCCAGAAATGAACCGCAATAATAACAATGGCCGCGATTAATCCGAAGATAAGAAAACCAGATTGTTTGTATAAGGAACGAACCTGTTCAATGCGCACATTTTCAGGCTGATTATTAAAAGGAAATTTCAAAATGCTTACAATCTATGGTTTTAACGTACGGAGATTTTATTATATTCAGGCTACTGTAACATGCGTTTTCAGATAAAAATTCCCAGATAAAAATTTTATCTCCACCGTCAGCTGCTTTATAATGTTTGATTATGTCAAAAATCCTGTTTACCATTGAAGATATTTCACCACTGCCTGAACTGACATCCTTATGTCAAACCCTGGCAATGACTGAAACCCGGGTCACCTCAATGCGTAAGGCACTCTCGCTGTTAAAAAAACAGCAGCCTGATTTTATTCTGGCCGAATTTGAATACGGTTATGGCAATAATTACGCCGGTGTCAATATCAGTAATCTGGATGTTTTATTATATGGCCTGCAAAAATATTCCCCACATACAAAAGTGATTGTGCTGGTGGAAAAAAACGAATATCCGTATGTGGAAAAATTAAATACCATTTTTAAACTCCATGCTGTCTTACCCTACCCCATCAATCGACAGCAACTGGAAAAAATATTCAGCCAACCATGACAACAGACACCTTAACAGAAGCTTCATTGCATGAACTGGCCGCACAACTTGGTCAGTGTTTAACTGAAAAAAACATGAAACTGGCGGCAGCCGAATCCTGTACCGGCGGCTGGCTGGCAAAAATCATTACCGATCTCCCTGGAAGTTCAGTCTGGTTTGAAGGTTCGATAGTCAGTTACAGCAACGCGTTAAAGCATGGTATTCTTGGCGTATCTACAACGATACTTGATGAATTTGGTGCTGTCAGTAGTGAAACTGTGCGGGCAATGAATGACGGAGTAGTTGCCAATACTGATGCTGATATAGCCGTTAGTATCAGCGGTATTGCCGGACCGGGCGGCGGCAGCCCGGACAAACCGGTCGGGCTGGTATGGTTATGCTGGGGGCAGCGCGGCAAAAGCAAGCAGGCTTCTGCCTTTCATTTTAATGGTGATCGTCAAGCTGTACGTCTACAGAGTATCGAAAAAGCACTTGTGTTGTTACTTGCATTATTACATTATCAGTAACCAGCTGCCTGTAACAGTTCAAGTTGCTGTTCATCACTGTCAAAAAACATCCATAATAATTTTGCGATAACTTCCGGTGCAATCACTGTATGCCGGTTACCGTCAGCCTGTAAGCCCTGACGTAGGCTGGTTCTGACTTTGTTATTACCGGTCAGGTCAAAAATAATGTCTACTTTCTCACCAAGTTCCAGAACCTGCAAAGCATTTTCATAGACAGTAATACCACTGGACTGAAACCCCATAACAACCGGTGATGTCATATCATCATGTGCTACAGCAACAATTTCCACCGGTTTTCCTTTTTCCTGAATAATTTCGAGAAAGTTTTCGGCAAAGTCCTGACCGATATCCCCTAGCCCCAGCAGTGCAATATTAATCTTATTCATAAATCTGTCACCCGTATTGTCTGTAACCCGTATTGGTTAGTAAAAAGCTATAACACCAGCTCCACAGGCTGGTCAATATAAAATATCGACAGCTAACAGAAAAACTTTAGGAAGCTCATGATTATTCCAGAATGAATAATCATAAAATGAGATGCTCAGACTATATGGTCGGAATATTGAGTTATTATCACTCGATCTGTTGATACTGGTTTTTAGTTGTCGTTATCACAGCTGATCAACGAAGCAGTATCAATCCGAAGCCCGCTTTATGAGCGGGCTTTTTTGTTTATATGGCGCGCCTGGAGAGATTCGAACTCCCGACCGCTCGGTTCGTAGCCGAGTACTCTATCCAGCTGAGCTACAGGCGCTTATTTTGTGAGGCGCAATTATCGTGGTTTATTGGTCTAAGGTCAATATTAATTATATTCGCATTGAACCGGATCCTCTTTGTCCTCCATATTCCTGAATATACACCAGAAAATGGCTACCTTTTCCTTTTTCTGGTTGCTGAACAGAGGGATTACTCGGGCTTTCCTGCCCTCGCCCCTTCGGGGTCATCACATAAAACGTGATGATAAAAATCGCTCCAGGCGATTTTTTATTTCGGACTTCCTGTCCTGCACCCTTCGGGCTGCGCTTCGCACATTCAAAATTGCTCCCGGCAATTTTGTCGAACCAGGGTTCGAACCAAATCCTCTTTGTCCTCCATATTCCTAAACATACACCAGAAAATGGCTACCTTTTCCTTTTTCTGGTTGCTGAACAGAGGGATTACTCGGGCTTTCCTGCCCTCGCCCCTTCGGGGTCATCACATAAAACGTGATGATAAAAATCGCTCCAGGCGATTTTTTCGAACCAGGGTTCGAACCAAATCCTCTTTGTCCTCCATATTCCTAAACATACACCAGAAAAACACTGGTGTATGTTTAGGAATATGGCGGAGAAAGAGGGATTCGAACCCTCGATGAGGCTATAAACCCCATACTCCCTTAGCAGGGGAGCGCCTTCAGCCGCTCGGCCATTTCTCCGGTGTATTAAATTATAGCAATAACTGCCTGTCTCGTATTTGTTGAACGAGGCAAATAAAAAGACAGGTATGCATAACACTCGGGTGCGAAGCATACCTGTCTTCGATTAGCAGGTAAAGTATTTTTTAGCTAAATCAGGCAGAGTTGCCTGCATTTTTTTCAGCTTTTATTCTTTCGTAAATTTCTTCACGATGCACTGCTATTTCTTTGGGTGCATTAATACCAATACGCACCTGATTACCTTTCACACCAAGCACTGTTACGGTTACGTCATCACCAATCATTAAGGTCTCGCCAACACGGCGGGTTAATATCAACATTTCCTTTCTCCATGTTGTAATTTAGTCATCAAATAGGAACCCTGAACTGCGCGAGAGTTCAGGAAAACTACCGTTACCAGTTATTTATACACACTGGTTTAATGTGTTATCCGCTATCTTACCTGCTTTTGGATGCAGCGTCACTATCTAATCCGAAGGCAGCATGCAGGGTTCTGACAGCCAGTTCCAGATATTTCTCTTCAACCACAACGGATATTTTTATCTCTGATGTAGAGATCATCCGGATATTGATATTTTCCTTTGCCAGGGAATCAAACATGGTATTGGCAATCCCCGCATGTGAACGCATACCAACGCCAACCAGTGAAATTTTGACAATTTCAACATCGCCGATTACTTTTTTTGCCCCCAGGCTGTCTTTTACCTGCGTTAACAGCTTGCTTGCAGTTTCATAATCACTGCGCTGCAGGGTGAAGGTGAAATCGGTAGTGCCATCGTCAGCAATATTCTGTACGATCATATCAATTTCTATATTGGCTGCGGTGACCGGGCCAAGTATTTTTGAGGCCACACCGGGATAATCCGGTACCCCGGTAATCGTCAGTTGGGCTTCGTCTTTATTGAATGCAATACCTGAAATTAACGCCTGTTCCACGTTATCTTCCTCCAGTGTGATTAACGTCCCCTCACCTTCTTCAAAGGATGACAGGACCCGTAACGGGACATTATATTTGCCGGCAAATTCTACCGAACGAATCTGTAAGACTTTTGAACCTAAACTGGCCATTTCCAGCATTTCTTCGAAGGTAATGGTATCCAGTTTTCTGGCTTTTGGCTCAATCCGCGGATCGGTGGTATAAACACCGTTAACATCTGTATAAATCTGACATTCATCGGCATTCAATGCTGCAGCAATCGCCACTGCCGTGGTGTCTGAACCACCCCTGCCCAGGGTGGTAATATTGCCATCTTCATCCACACCCTGAAAACCGGCGACCACGACAACACGCCCGGCATCCAGATCACTGCGGATACGGTCACATTGAATATCCTTAATTCTTGCCTTGCCATGGGCATTATCCGTCAACATACGAATCTGACTGCCGGTATAGGAACGTGCTTCACAAGCACGATCATTCAACGCCATGCTCAATAAGGCAATCGTTACCTGCTCGCCGGTGGAAACCAGTACATCCAGTTCACGCGCATGGGGTTTCAGGCTCATTGTCTGTGCCAGCTCAATCAGGCGATTGGTTTCACCGCTCATGGCAGAGACAGCCACGACTATTTTATCACCGGTTTTAGCCTGTGCAGCGACTTTATCGGCCACTCGCCCGATCTTTTCAATCGAACCAACCGAGGTTCCGCCGTATTTCTGTACTATCAGAGTCATAAGCTATGGATATGTTTTTATCTCAGGAGCTTCTATTCACGGATAAGCTCCTGAAAGGATGGATGAATGCTGTCAAAAGCGGCAAAGTATATAAGTTACAACTAATTTATGCAATGGAGCAGGCTACCATTGCCACTGCTACAAACGACTTTGCAACCAGCTTTTTGCTGCAGCCAGTGCCTGTGGAATAGCCGCTGGATTGTTTCCACCTGCCTGTGCCATATCTGGACGCCCGCCACCTTTACCGCCCACTTCTGCGGCGGCAATATTGACCAGCTCACCGGCTTTGATTTTAGCGCTAACATCCTTGCTGACACCGGCAATCAGTTTCACTTTACCATCCTCAGCGCTGGCCAGCACAATGGCGGCCGAACCCAGTTTGTTTTTCAGTTGATCCAGGGTAGTACGCAGCGTATTGCTATCAGCTTCAGGCAACTGTGCGGTAACAATCCTGACACCGTTAATCTCTTCAGCCTGGGAGCCTAAATCATTCCCTGCCTGGACAGCAAGCCTGGCCTTTAACTGGCTGAGCTGTTTGTCCTGCTCACGCAGGCGGTTGATTAACTGTTCTACCTTGCCATTAATTTCATCACGACTGCTTTTAAGCAGATGCGCCAGCGTATCAAGCTGTTGATCTCTGTCTTCCACCCAGTTAATCGCAGCTTCACCGGTAACCGCTTCTATACGTCTGATCCCTGAGGCAATACCGGTTTCAGCAATGATTTTAAACAGACCAATATCACCCACCCGTTGCACATGAACACCGCCACATAATTCGGTGGAAAAGGTTTTATCGGCGGTTTTTTCGCCCATGGTCACCACGCGCACCACATCGCCGTATTTTTCACCAAACAAGGCCATGGCACCGGTTTTTCTGGCTTCATCCAGGCTCATTTCAGTCGCCATGGCAGGCGTATTATGGCGAATTTGCGCATTGACGATCGTTTCTATTTCACGTAATTGTTTCGTAGTAACCGGTTCAAAGTGGGAAAAATCAAACCGCAACCGTTGTATATCTACCAGCGAACCTTTCTGTGCAACATGTTCACCCAGCACCTGGCGTAATGCCGCGTGCATCAGGTGCGTGGCGGAATGGTTACAGCTGATTGCCTGGCGTGCTCCAATATCAACGTCGGCATCCACAGTATCGCCACAGTCAAGCTGGCCGGAAACCAGTTCGCCAATATGCAATATGGCTTTACCCTGCTTCTGCGTATCCTTGACCAGAAATACAGCATTATTATTTTTCAGCTGGCCGGTATCACCCACCTGCCCACCGGACTCACCATAAAAGGGGGTTTCATCCAGTATCACAATACCCTGCTGTCCGGCAGTTAATGATGCTACCGATGCTGTTGCATTGAACAGCTCCATTACCTTACTGGTTTGTGCCGTCTGTTGATAACCGGTAAAAATACTCTCCGCGTTCGCCTGTATCGACTGGTTATAATCCATATCAAACTGGCTGGCATTGCGCCCGCGTTCACGCTGCGCAGCCATCGCCCGCTCAAAACCGGCCTGATCAATTTCCAGCCCGCACTCACGCGCAATATCAGCGGTCAAATCCACTGGAAACCCATAGGTATCATAAAGTTTAAACAGGGTTTCACCGGGAATGATTTTAGCCTGTAATTGGTTGATGTCCTGCTGCAGCATTTTCATCCCCTGATCCAGGGTTTCCGCAAACCGCTGCTCTTCCAGTTCAAGCACATGTTCAACCTCTTTCTGCGCCCTGGCCAGCTCGGGATATGCATCACCCATTACTTCAACTAACGGCTGTACTAGATTGAAAAAGAAAGGATTAGTCCTGCCTAATTTATGTCCATGACGACAGGCCCGACGAATAATACGACGCAACACATAGCCTCTACCTTCATTGGACGGCATCACCCCATCAACAATTAAAAACGCACAGGAGCGAATATGGTCAGCAATCACCCGCAGTGATTTATCAGCCAGGTCGGTGGTGGCCGTGACTTTTGCCGCCGCCCGGATCAAATGCTGGAACAGATCAATATCATAATTATTGTGGACATGCTGCAAAATAGCAGCCAGTCGTTCCAGCCCCATGCCGGTATCCACGGAAGGTGCAGGCAACGGTTTCATTTCACCATCAGCATTGCGGTTGTACTGCATAAACACCAGATTCCAGATTTCAATGTAGCGGTCGCCATCCTCATCTGCCGAGCCCGGCGGCCCACCCGGAATATCTTCACCATGGTCATAAAAAATTTCAGTACAGGGGCCGCAAGGACCGGTATCCCCCATCGCCCAGAAATTATCGCTATGGTAGCGTTTACCGGCCTTATCACCAATCCGGCTAAAACAGTTTTTATTAACCCCTATCTTGTTTAACCAGATATCGGCTGCTTCATCATCGTCGGCATAAACCGTGACCCAGAGCTTTTCCGCTGGCAGGCCAACCACCTCAGTTAAAAATTCCCAGGCATAAGCAATCGCCTCTTCCTTGAAATAATCACCAAAACTGAAATTACCCAGCATCTCGAAAAACGTATGATGACGCGCGGTGTAACCGACATTTTCCAGATCGTTATGTTTACCGCCAGCACGTACACAGCGCTGGCTGCTGGTAGCACGCGTATAAGGTCTTTTATCCCGCCCCAGAAACACATCCTTAAATTGCACCATGCCCGCATTGGTGAACAACAGGGTCGGGTCATCGACTGGCACCAGTGAACTACTGGCAACCACCTGATGATCCTTGTTTTTGAAATAATCGAGGAAGGTCTGGCGCAAATCCGAACTGCTAATCATACTATTATCTACTTTAAAATCTTATTATATATTATTGTTTTATATATCTATAAACTAGAGCATATATTGTTACCATGCTCCGCACAATGGCATTCACGTAAGGAAAATTTAAACACTGCATCATCATTCCCTGGCCAATAATCAGCCAGGAGTCTGTCCGAGAACAGGCTCCTGGATTCCTGCTAAAGCTTGTGCACAGCCTGACTGTGGTAGCATGCAGGAATGAGAGTAAAATATAAAAATTATGTAAAAATTTTGCTTACATAAAGGCCATTCATTATAGAGTTCCCACATATCATTTGTATGATTAAACCACACTCCGCGTGGGAATGCATCCCCGGACGATCAACATCACGATATATAACTTGCAACGATAAAAAATCCGGCAGAGCGTTCTGAGTTTTATCAGGCCACCTACTGCCAATTTTTTATCTTTTGTGACTTACCCCACTTACAGCCTGCCGTGTATTGCACCGGCCCAGGGGAAAATTCTCTGAGATGAGAATTTAGCCTGGATTTGGCATTCATGCCAAACCGGGCGGCCCGATTGCGTACACTATAGCTACCAATACTACAACAATTTATGAACCCCATTTACAATGCTCAGGTAACCAGCTAGCAACTATGCATGCCCACACAGAGCACTGGGAACAATAAAAAAATCATCGAGCCCTGGTACTTAGAACATTCAAAAATATTATTTAATCCTTTTTTGCGACCCATTTCATTTTAGGCATCACAAATCAGGTGTCACAAAAAATTACAGTATTAGTCAGCCGTTGAGAGCACATTTAAATACATGTATAAAGGAGTTTAAAGCTTAAATATGCATCATTAAAAGTAAATTTTTAAGCATTTATACCGTATTAATTTGTTTACACTTTAACAAACACGAATATACTAATATTAATTTATCTAGCTGAATTATATGTATTAATTTTTTATGGTATAGAACTTGCTTGTTTTATTTAATAACAGCTTTTCTATTTATCTTAACCCTATAGACAACAAGCCGTATCTGTTTGCCTAAATCATTAAATGCAGGTAATTCATTGAGCCGGAAACTGATGTCATTGAAAAACATATAATAGACACAAAAATACAATTTAAATACTGAAAAACGGCAATAACATCGTGAATGAAAACGTCGTTGACAAAGTCACATTAAGTTGAACAGATTTATTATCTACCCTAGGAGCCTGTCCGAGAATAGATAGCCTACTGCGGAAAAGTGGAATTTGGTCATATTTCCCTCTATTTATCGTTAAATAGCCGTGCTATTCTCCTCAAAATAGTGAAAAATATGCCTCAAATCCACTTCCCCTCGCTACGGCTCCTATTCTCGGACAGGCTCCTAGTATTTCATTGTTTACACATGAATACACATGTAAATCAATATTTCCATTGTAGTGGCAAATATAATTGATGTCAGGAATAGTAGAAATTGGCAAGGAGTTTAGCTAAAGGTAAATTATCCAAGACTGGAGGGTTATTATGTTAAGTAAAGTGATTGTAAATTCATATGAGTTACTCATAGAAATAGCTATTTGGTTAATTCTTATATCTTCGTTAATAGGTGGTTGGAGCGCAGCTGGTTTTTTTGCGGGTATTGGTGCGTTATTTGGCGCTTTTATTTTTTGCGCCCTCGTCGGTGGTGCCTTTCTGGTACTGGCTGATATACAAAAACGTGTCAGGAATATTGAGGAAAAAATGGGTTCCTGACTGATTTTTATTACCAGAATACTGAAAGTATCAGGATTAAAACTATTACTGATAAAATGAAGAGGATGTGATGATGATTACTGTTTTTAAAAATTTACTTATACCTTTAAGCCTTATTATTTTATTATCAGGATGCAGCAATGGGCCATCAGATACCGCAAAAGAATTTCTTGGTGACATGGCATCGGGTAAGGTCTCAAAAGCAAGTCAACTGGCCACAGAAGATACCGCTAAATTAATATTAATGGCGAGTAGCTTTGGAAAGATTCCTGTAGATCCAGATTTTAATTATCAACTTATTAATGAAAAGATTGACGGTAATAGGGCCATAGTCACTTATAAGAGCAATCCAAAAGCCAAAGTAAAAATACTACATCTGGTAAAGCTTGATGGCACATGGAAAGTTCACGAAAACAAACACTGATACTTAGAGTCACCTCTATATCTGTTTTTCTGCTACTTGTTACTATATACAGTGTAGATAAATTATGGCCTGTTAATCATCATGCAGGCTATCGTTTTCCTTATCCTGAAGAAATCAGTAGCGGTGATATAGTTCTACGCATGGGTAATGGATTAGTATCTGAAATTGCAAGAAGTTTTTCGCAGCGTGAACAACGTTTTTCACATGTCGGTATTCTAGTGCAGACAAAAACAGCAATGGTTGTTGTTCACTCAGTGCTGGAGGATGAAAAAAACTTTAATGGTGTTGTGGTCGAAAAATTAGACTCCTTTCTGAAAGATGCTTCTGACTGGGCTGTATACAGAATAAAACTACCCGCTGATAAAAGACATGCAATAGCAACAGAAGCATTAAAAAAAGCTACTGAAAAAATCCCATTTGACAGCGAATATGATTTACAGACTAAAGATAGGCTATACTGTACAGAATTTGTCTGGCAAACGATAAACAGAGTCGCAGGAAAACAGCTAATTCATGCAGACACATTAAAATTAGGCAGGCGATTCGTCAGCATAGATGATATTTATCTCAATCCATCAATGTCCCTGATTACTGACTACTCCAAATAGTTAGTAGTGGGTATTGCTAAGCCTAACGATTCATTTGGTATATTAACCACCCACTGAAACCTATTATCCCAAATAGCCCCACCCAGCGAAGAAGATGCCGTGTTAAAATTCCGACGACCAGGCTCAGAAAGGTTATAGATGTGTAACCAACCGCTTCAGAAACATAACCAGTTGAACCAATATATTCTGTTTTTATTTTTACAGCAATCGGTGATGTACTATCTTCAAACAGACCTATTCCGTACATTACTGCACCGACAAATGCCAATACACATAACATTGAATACCAGCTACTCGCTAATTCAAGATCACGATTCGCCTGGTTATCAGCGTGTGTATCAGAATCTACCGCACCATTATCTACAACATCTCTATATCCACGTCCGTAACATCCTGGACATGATACCTGTCCCGGACCATGATTCACTGATCCATTTATATGGCCAGAGGAATACATATGCTTAAGCACAGTTCCAGAGCCATTACATTCTGTACATCGTTCTTTTTTAATAGCCATTAATAATTCCTGTTAATAACGAACACCTTGTTCAGAGCAGATGTTATTGACAGTAAGTATCCCCTGTCAAAGCCGGTGAATACTTACCACCACCTCCACCAGCACAGGAAATAACAGAACCAATCATAAAAAGTATGATTAGTAATTTGACGATCTATGTTGCAATCAATTTGTTCATTATTTGTCCAAAACTTATAAACTCATTTTATTTCATATATTGATAGACTTTATTTATTCTAACATTCCTTTTTTAATCTCATTTACTTGCCATAAAGACAAAAGAAATACTCAAATAACCTAAGCAGGCAAACTCACCATATTAATTCTGATTGCCAGTCTGTTCCTGTTTTACTGAATACTTGTCGAAGCTGATAACGAGCTGTTGCGATGGCAATATCTGGTCGCTCTGCAGCTTCTTTTTAATCAGCACCCCTTGATGCGAACCATCGTGGCCCAGTCACAAATAACCTATAAGCAGCGTAAGCAGATATAGGAAGCCCTATTATTGTAATAGCTGGAACTATTAAGCCCAAACTATCGTGCCAGTCTTTCCAAACGCCCCATATCTCGGATCATATATATAACCTTTTACAGCTCTACAGCCAGGACATTTAGTTGCACTTGAATGCACTATTGTCATGCAATGTGGGCACTGTTCTTCATCGGGCCCTATAGTTTTAGGAACTGGTGCTCCGCACTTTGGACATGATTCTGCTGAATCAGAAATTTCATTATTACAATCTTTACATTTAATTAACGCCATTGCCTATCTCCGTTTTTTATTAAGTTTTCTCTAATAAATATGCAGAAAAGTCGACAGTTTCTGTCCTTTCCTACAGAGCCCGTAATACACATCAATGAATTACAATTAGTTTGTGCAAATTCCTGTTACAGTAGAAATTGCAAATTTAAACAACCCTTATCTGGATTATAAAGTAAAAGCATTCTTCCGTTATCTTTGCCTTTGATAGATACATCAATATCTGTTTTTTCCGGTTTTTTATGTAATTTAAATAAATAAAAAAGTCAGCGTTGTTTTACTGAAGCGCTCCATACATTAGTGGCTCACCAATTTCACCAATTTTTGCATGACCTGCTTCAAAATATTTCTTCCAGAAGCCAGCTATTTTATCGGCACGTTTTGGGTCTAAATATTTTTCCCGCCCGGAACCTTCACCCGACCAGAAATAGCCTAATCCCATAACATACACCGTCACATTGTTTCCAAAATTAGCACCCATGCCAGCTTTTAATACTTTTTTTAGTTCCCGAGAAGGATTGATGTTTTTCACATGCCCTCTTGAATAGAATGTTGTTATTGATGAATTCTCAAACATATCTGAAATAACCAGCACAACCTTTCGCCTGGCAGGAAACCGCCTGATATGCTCAGCAACATGTTTCATGTTTGATACGATATCTGAATAGGGAACAGCCTTATTCGAGGTTCGAATAATTGACAGAAGCGCTTTTTGCGCCTGTATTTTTGCTATTTTTAATTGCTTTCGATGATAAACCTGAAACTTACTCAGTTCACTGCGTTTTAATTGATTAATAAAATCTTCACTCGGCTCAGGATCTAATCTGCCTGAAGTTACAACCTCGGTATAACGTCCCTTAACCCCTGACGAGAACCGAATGACTTCAATATTTCTCCCAGGTGCCAGCCATTCGACCATCATTTCATCAGCACGCATGATCATATTTTTATCGAACCCAACACTTTCATCTGCTACAACAAATAAAGCTGCGTCAGGCATTTTTAATTCGTCAGTCTTACCAATTGCCTCATAACTTGTTCGTGAAAAAGGTATCCTGGCAGCCTGTGTCAATGTAGAAAAAACCAGCAATAATGCACACAATATTATGGTATTGTATTTTTTCACGCGGCAACTCCATGTAATTTAACTCTCTTTTCCTGCGTTTTCCCCCGTTCTTCTACAAAGTGCTCCATACGATATGCGCCACGTTCATTTAATGCTTCCTGCAATGAGTCCATTGCCCTTCACGTTTAGCCTGCTTTACCGCATGCTGTTGAAATTTTGCAAAAAACTGATTACTTCTCTTTAATATTTTCTGCCGAGCAAGGGTTGCATATGCTACATCCCTGGCATGCAGAAACTGCTGTTTTTTGTATTTAATTATAGCCTTATAGTAATCTTTGCTATCATCATTATAAAACGAGTAATTATAACCAAACATAATCCCCACTCCATTTATAATCAAAAACACCATAGTAAGAATACCTATTGCAGCATACATTCCTTTTTCTGCATGCGATGCTTTCTCATCAACAATATCTTTTTGAGCATTTTTCTGTGTCTTTGTTACTTCTGCCGGCATTAATGCCATATCTGGTGTCAATAAATCATTAGTTGTCTCCGCCTGTTGCTGATTTTCAATAATATCAAGATTTAACTCAGCTCGTTGATAAAATGCCAGAGATGCTAATATAACAATCACTAATATTGCAGCCAGCATAATTCCATTTCGCTCAAAGAAACTACCACCATCAGTATGAAAGTCATTTTTATCTGTTTTCAATACTCTGTAAGTTTCACTTACCCATCCACCATCTTCATCTTTATCACGACCACCTTCATTCCGAATCACACGATGTAAGCGTTTTCTATGATGTTCCCGGTATAAATTCTCCCCAGCCTTATGAATAAGTAAACCCAAACCAGCAGCAATCAAAACTCCAACAAGAATGCCAACATACATAGATACATTTTTGGACAAATCTGAAACAAATGAAGCAGCAATAATTGATATAGCACCAGCCTCAACCATCAGACCAATACCTACAATAAGCTTTGCCCACAAAGGCAGAGGATGCCGTGCCTTTTCTGAAATATAGTGCATCCATAACTTCGCTTTTTCATAGTCTTCCTCTGTCACAGGTTTATCTTCAGATTTATTACGGAATATTTCAAAAATAAATAATACTAATAATAAGCCACCAATGCCCGCTACCGAAAGAAGCAGATAATCCTTACTCATTGTCTGTGGATTCACACCAACCATGGCAAAACGAACGAGTGTAGTAATGACCGCACCAATAATTACTACAAAATAAAGATTCATACGACCCATATTGGAAAAGTCCAGGTCCCAGAAATCATAATATCGATTCGCCACGTCATTTTCATAATGCAGCGCCTGTCCATTTGAAATTTTTGGCTCATCCTTTTTGGACACGTCTTCAACTTCATCATGTGCAGTTCGACTCAATCCGCCAAATATTGATTTTATTTTCAATCCCAGGTTTAACCAATGCCATTTAAACCACATAACTAAATCCTCCACTTAATATTAGATTCTTTATATAATTTTAACTTCAACTGTATCTTGCTAACCTGAAGCTTTGATTTCTTCAGATAATAAACGAATGCATCCAGTGATTGTGAATGGGTTTTATTAAATGCTGTTTTATTGAATTTGGGGAGTACCATATCAAGCCCCATAATACCCGTTTTTTTCGCCACCGCTTTATCCGCCTTCCAGCGATATAACATCCTGTTATCACTCACATATAACCGTGCCGTACCATGCAGACGCACATCAGGTTTATCACCCTTACCATCATAGCGTTTATAAGCTGCCATTATGGGCTTCTGGTCGACCAGTATTTCTTCCTGTAACACAGATACCGGCACCAGGAAGAAGAAGGCATCACCACTAAGATATGTATAAACCGGCTGCCTGTAATACCCGGGTAAATAGTCATCCGGGGTATACAAATCTTTTGATTTCCCTTTTCCGTCCAGCCGCTTGATGGCACCAGAAACAGCCATATCATCGTCTGGAAAAGCAGGGATTAAATCGCTTTCTGAGGCATGTGCCGTTCCTATCATTGATGAAATGACGATTTCAGCAATCCCACTTGAAGCTGACTTTTCAGTATTACCGGCTGTATACCCTGAAATCACTAATTTCTGCCCTCGATAGGGCGTGCCATGAAAAGGCAGGATACTGTTCGAACCGGGAATATTTATTGCTGTTACAGGATGGACAACCGGTTTCAACACTTCCTTATGCTTTTGTGCTTTACTCTGTTCAACTTTTTTTAGCCTGACTCTTGATTCAACAATACTAAACCGTTTAGCTAGTGCCAGATCATGGACACTGTTTGCATCAACGATCTCAACACGACGATTTTTTGCTCGCCCTTGAGCTGTGGCGTTATCGGCAACAGGTTCAGACTCTCCTGCACCCTGATAATAAATGAGTGATGCAGGGTATCCTTCTCGCTTAAATTCTCGAGCCACAGCCATGGCACGAAGTTCGGATAAATGCTGGTTTGCTCGTGCACTACCGCTACTGTCAGCATGACCGACAATCATAACTTTTCTTACGCCATCTGCTTTATACGCTTGTATAACATCATCAAAAAATGATTTTGTATGGGAAGTAAGACGGGAAGATCCTGATGCAAACTGTGAAGGCACCACGACCTTATATATTACTTTACTCTGATATGCTTTTTGTTTGGACTTTGCATCCAGATGTTTAATTTTAGCCTCAAAAGCATCTTTATTTTTGCTGTCTAATGTGGAATAACTAGCTTGATGAATATTAATACCGGTTTTTTTTTGAATCGCTGCTATACGTTTATTGCGTTCATCAAATGATGCGCCAATATGATTACCCAGATAGCCGCCGAGTATACCGCCAATTAAAATACCTGTGGCTATTCCCTGTTTACCACCTAACTGTTTTCCAAGGATACCACCAATATTGCACCAATAGCTGCACCAGTATAAGTACCAGTCTTTTCATTGTCGCCCATACCACCAGAGCCAGATTTATTTGTTGCACAGCTTGTTACAAATAAACTCGTAAATACCATCACCAACATTACTAAGGTTCGTCTCTTCCTGCATACCATAGCCACAAATCCCCAACGTGAAAAACAATAACTAGAATAGCTGTAGATAATATATTTTTACTGCTTTTAGGTATTCATCCTAATACTGATTAGAACCTTTATGATAAAGAAACTATTCTGATGTAATAAAAAAAGACAGGCTGAAAACAGAAGCAGCGGTCAGATATCTGCAGCAGGCAATAAATATTTTCCAATAAAAAGATATGTGTGATACGTTAAAAACGTATTATCACAAATGATGAAATGATTATAGTAAGTGCTTGGCGCACTGATCAGTTTTTGATTCACCCTCTCCCCCCTTCCTCTTTTTTCTCATTTGGTCGTCATTGCGACACAGGTTTTATTCAGAAAAACAAAACTGATATTTCCACCTTAATGAAATAATAATCATTGTCAACTATTTTTTATTTATAAGCATCTGGTTATTTATTAAAGTTTAATGAGAAAAAGAGTGTTTGTTATGTGTGCTACGCAAGTGATGAATTGTAGATGTTGCTGACAGCGCTGAACACTGATGTTTTTATTTTATCGACTTTGACCCTTTAATGTTCCTTTGAACAGTCTATTTATTTGACTCGTTGGAGTAAGGAGGGGTAGCCCATAAGCGGAACATCACGAACCTGTCTTTTTACAAAGCGATTGATGGTGCCTTTTTGTCCTGTTAATGGATCAATCGCTTTTCTCCGTTTATCCCTTTTGCAAAGAATATGTGCCGTCTTATGGTGTTTATTTAGCGTGATTTCATTGACTCTTTGACCCGTCAGACCCAAAATACTCGGTGAGATGCTGATACTCATATTACCTCTTGCTTATAAAACTATCAGAAGTCTTATATTTCAACAGGTTTTGTGAGTATTAGCATCTTTTTTCACTCATCAGAGCGAAGAAAAGCCTATCCTATTTGGAAAAACCTAACCAAATCATTGCCCACCACGGACTAAGCGCACTCGATTATTATTGCTACGGCTACCGATACTGAAATTATTACCATCTGAATAGCCATAATTGAAATTAACATACCATGTACTGCCAGGATCAAGTCCAAACGGTGACGAAGACCAGACATTCGAGGATCCTTCATTCGGAAAAACTGTAGCATTGATACTAGGGTCAGCACAACTTACTTCTCGCAGTGATTCCAACTCTTTTACATTTGGCAAACGCCAGTCTGCATGACCAGCGAAACCACCTTGGGTATTTGTTACTGATGGCTGTTGCAAAGCCTGTTGCCAAGTAAATGTTTTAGCTGTACCGACTGTGCAGCTTATACCAGTCAATCCTTCTTCACATAGCTTCCACATCAAACCTGTCTGTAAATCAGTTACAGTGCCACTACCATTCACCTGATATCGGCTATCGGGCGCTGAAGCTGGTATGGCAATCTGGCAGACTTGTGCCTGTGCCGACAGACTAGCAAAAAATACTAGTAAATAACTAAAAATAATAAAAGGATTCATAATGTTCTTCTCCCTATTAATACTTGCTAATATAATTGCCAACCAATTGGCACCATTAGGCTACTTTTTTATATATTTCGTGATCAGTTATGCTATATACTGAAAATGTTAAAACACTTCGAGTTTTTCTGTAAAGAAACAATTTCCTTCATTTAACCCGCTATTATGTATCAAAATAGCAATCTGATGCTGGAATGTACATCTTTTTTGATACGGTATTCACATTATCAACCAAAACGTTTTCATACCTTCTCGCATAATCATTGTGCACTACGCACTAAACGTACACCATCAATTCTTGAGCGTGAATCCAGGCCAGAAATGCCATCATTGAAACTGACCAGCCATGCACTTACTGAATCACTAGCATTCGGTGACGAAGACCAGTACATGGATAACAACACAAAAGGGAAATACTGAGGATCTATAGTAGTAGCTGTTTGATCCATGATAATAATAGTTTCCAACTCTGAAATTGTTGGTATACGCCAGTCAGTAAAGCCGCACAAACCCGCACTGTTGGATCCATCAACAAGAGTATCCCAATCACTATAGCGGGTACCGTATGACTGCCCAGACTTGATTTGGGCAGTTTTACCCCCCCAACGATAGGTATTGCTACTATCATGGATACCACCAGAGCCCGGAGGGGTTTTTACCTCCCATATTAGACCTGTATGGTTATCTTTAACGCAAGACCAGGGCTGTGCTACATAACTTTGACTCTGGTTGGCCAGTGGTTGACCATTGGCATCGAGCTTGGTGAAATCAAAACCAGCATTCCCACCACCCACCTTGACCAGGGTGCCTGCCGTAGCCTGCGCATCACGTCCGTAGCTGCAATCTTGAGCGGCAATGGTTTCACCTATGCAAGTGGAATTGTTACCATTAGGATAATTTCCTCCAAAGACAATGCCGGTATCATTGAGCGGCATAACCTTAACAGCACCTGTTCCACCTGTTCCACCTGTTCCACCTGTTCCAACAGTTGCAGTGCTTCCACCTCCACCACAAGCACTTAACAACATAACTGTAATTATTGCAAAAGCTATTTTATACATTTTATTTCCCTCTTTACTTATGGCTATGGCAATACATAAAAGGTAAATTATTAATCAGTTAAAAAACAGTTATAAGTTGAACAACAAGAC
>WFMW01000058.1 GCA_015488885.1 Gammaproteobacteria bacterium
CCGGTTTTTTCACCCGGCAGACAGGCACCCAGGGTAGCAAGCGGAATTTTAAGCCCCTGACGCACATTCGGCGCCCCACAGACAATCTGTAATACCTGCTTGCCATCATTAACCTGGCAGATATTTAATTTATCGGCATCGGGATGTTTCTGCAATGCTTCAACCTGAGCGACAACCACCCCGCTGAAGTCAGCCGCTGCCGGCTCCACACCATCGACTTCCAGCCCGGCCATGGTTAACTGATCACACATCTGTTGTGTTGTCAGTGCCGGATCAACCCAGCTCCGCAGCCATTGTTCACTAAATTTCATACTGAAACCTGATTAATAATATTTTTAAGTATATTGTATATATATTTGATTATTAAAGTATAAATATATTATTTAAACTGCTTAATAAATTTCAAATCATTATCAAAGAACAGACGTAAGTCATTCACCCCATAACGCAACATCGCCAGCCGTTCCACCCCCATACCAAAGGCATAACCGGTGTATTGCTCATTATTAATGCCTGCTGCCTTAAATACTTCCGGGTGCACAATGCCGCAGCCCAGCACTTCCAGCCAGCCGGTATGACCACAGACACGACAGCCTTCACCGCCACACATCACACACTGTATATCCACTTCAGAAGAAGGTTCGGTAAAAGGAAAATAGGATGGACGAAATCGTGTTTGCAGATTTTCATTTTCAAAAAACTGTTTGAGAAAATCAGACAGGGTACCCATTAAATCGGCAAAGCTGACATTTTCGTCCACCATTAAACCTTCAACCTGATGAAACATGGGAGTATGCGTTAAATCCGAATCACAACGATAGACTCGTCCTGGAGCAATAATCCGTAATGGCGGCTTATGTTTCTCCATATAACGCACCTGAACCGGCGATGTATGGGTACGCAGCAGCGTGCTGGCATCGAAATAAAAGGTATCGTGCATGGCACGGGCAGGATGATGTGAAGGAATATTCAGGGCTTCAAAATTATGGAAATCATCTTCGATTTCAGGCCCGTGTGCAACACTGAAACCCAGTGGCATAAACAGGGATTTGATCCTCTCCATGGTAAGTGTAATCGGATGCAGACCGCCTGTGGACTGTGCCCGACCCGGCAGGGTTACATCAACACGCTCACTGGCCAGTTTTGCATTGAGCACCCGGGCTTCGAGTTCAACTTTACGATCTTCAAGCGTTTGTAGCAGGTCGCGTTTGGCCTGATTGATTTCCTGCCCGGCGGTTTTACGCTGCTCAGCCGGTAATTGCCCCAGGGTTTTAAGCAACGCGGTTAACTTACCTTTTTTCCCCAGATAATGCACCCGAAGCTGTTCCAGTGTTTCAAGTTTGTCAGCCGCATTAATATCGCTTAACGCTGTCGCGGTTAACTTTTGTAAATCCACGCTTAACTCCTATGATTTTTTACAAGACGATCAGCTATAACAATCAGCCATAAAAACATCAATGCAATAAAAAAGGGGAAGCATTCTCCCCCTTTTTTCTAATCAGCATCAACCTGCTATATACTAAGCTGCAAGGGCAGTTTTAGCCTTTTCAGCTATCTGAGTAAAGGTATTCATATCATTGACTGCCAGGTCAGCAAGCATTTTACGGTCAATCTCAACGTCGGCTTTACTTAAGCCGTTAATCAGACGACTGTAGCTGATACCACACTGGACGGCGGCTGCATTAATACGCACAATCCACAAAGAACGGAACATACGTTTTTTCACCCGACGGTCACGGTATGCATATTGACCAGCCTTGATAACGGCCTGATTCGCAACTCGATAAACACGGCTGCGCGCACCATAATAACCTTTTGCTTTGGCTAATACTTTTTTATGTCTAGCTCTGGCCTGTACGCCTCTTTTTACTCTTGGCATTTTTATTTACTCCAGTAAGGTTAAACGTACGGCAACATGCGTTTCAGCATTTTAGTATCGTTTTCATGAACAGTTGCATCATCACGTAAATGACGCTTACGTTTGGTGCTCTTCTTGGTCAGGATATGACGGCGAAATGATTTCCCGCGTTTAAACCCGCCAGAACCATTTTTACGGAAGCGTTTTGCTGCTCCCCGGTTTGTTTTCATCTTAGGCATAGCCTTCTCCAGAACTATAAATCTTTAAAATCTGCCGAATTCAATTTACACTAATCCGACCTGCGTTTTATTTCGTTTTCTTTGGCCCTAAAACCATGACCATCTGACGACCTTCCATATTCGGCATTTGTTCAATGGTGGAAATTTCTTCCAGATCGGCAATCACGCGTCGTAATAATTCCATTCCCAGTTCCTGATGCGCGAACTCTCTACCTCGAAAACGCATGGTTACCTTGGTTTTGTCACCACTTTCAAGAAACTTTTTAAGTTTATTGAGTTTGGTATTGTAGTCACCGACTTCTGTTCTGGGACGAAACTTGATTTCTTTTACCTGAGTCCGTTTCTGTTTTTTCTTTGCACCCTGTTTTTTCTTGCTGTTTTCGAAGCGGTATTTACCAAAATCCATAATCCGGCAAACTGGCGGCGCAGCATTCGGTGATACTTCCACCAGATCCAGGCCGACACTTTTTGCCTTTGCCAGTGCGTCCTGACTGGTCATAATACCTAATTGTTCACCCTCATTATCGATGACTCGAATCTGCGGGTAATTAATGTCGCTATTTAAACGCGTTTTTTTTGGTGCAGCGATAGTTTTAATCCTCTAAAACAGCATGACCGCGGCACGCGATTTCGGCTGAAAATCGTTCCACAAGGTCTTCCATTGACATTGCGCCATGATTCTCACCGTCTCGTGTACGAACGGCCACTGTATTGGTTTCAAGCTCCTGATCGCCGATAACCAGCATATAGGGAACTCGTTGTATAATGTGCTCGCGAATTTTATAGCCGATCTTCTCATTTCTCAAGTCCAATTCGACCTTAAATCCCTTATCAGTGAGAATTTTTTGCACTTTTTGGGCAAATCCAGCCTGTTTATCGGTAATATTAAGAATAACGGCCTGTACCGGTGCCAGCCACAGTGGAAATTTACCCTCATGTTCTTCAATCAAAATGCCTATAAATCGTTCCATCGAACCCAGAATAGCTCGATGTAACATCACCGGTACCTGACGGCTGTCATCCGCTGCAATATACTGGGCATTTAGTCTGCCAGGCATGGAGAAATCGACCTGCATGGTACCGCACTGCCATTCACGCCCCAGACAGTCACGCAACACAAACTCGATTTTCGGCCCATAAAAGGCGCCTTCACCTGGTTGCAGCTTCCAGTTCAGCTGTTTGTTATCCAAAGCAACCTGCAGCGCTTTTTCCGCCTTATCCCAGGCCGCATCATCCCCTACCCGCTGATCTGGCCTGGTAGACAGTGCCACCTGAATATCAGTAAAACCAAAATCAGCATACACCTCATAAACCAGATCGATAAATGCCGAGACTTCCTCCTGTAGCTGTTCTTCGGTACAGAAAATATGTGCATCATCCTGTACAAAGTTACGTACCCGCATTAAACCATGCAGAGTACCGGAGGGTTCATTGCGATGACAGGAACCGAATTCAGCCAGTCGCAGAGGCAGATCACGGTAGCTTTTCAGCCCCTGATTGAAGACCTGAATATGACAGGGGCAGTTCATCGGTTTAATCGCATAATCGCGGTTTTCCGAATGCGTGGTAAACATCATCTCACCAAACTTGTCCCAGTGGCCGGATTTTTCCCACAATGTCCGGTCTACAATTTGCGGGGTATGAATTTCCTGATAATTATGCTGACGTAATTTATCGCGGATATATTGCTGTACCGTTAAATAGATTGACCAGCCTTTGTCGTGCCAGAACACCATGCCGGGGGCTTCTTCCTGCATATGAAAGTAATCCAGCCGTTTGGCCAGCTTACGGTGATCACGTTTTTCAGCTTCTTCGAGCTGATGCAGGTACTGATTCAGCTGTTTTTTATCTGGCCAGGCCGTCCCGTAGATACGGGTCAACATTTCATTACTGGAGTCACCCCGCCAGTAGGCACCGGCAACTTTCATCAACTTGAAACCTTTACCCAGTTTACCGGTTGACGGCATATGCGGGCCACGGCAGACATCAAACCAGTCACCCTGACGATAAATGGAAACTTCTTCATCTTCCGGGATAATATCCTGGATGATCTGCACTTTATACTCTTCGCCCAGCTGCGCAAATTGTCTGATGGCTGCATCACGGTCAACCACTTCACGGACAATTGGCAGATCGCGTTTCACGATCTCGCGCATACGTTCTTCAATGACCGGTAAGTCCTCATCGGTAAACGGTTTGTCACGGGCAAAGTCATAGTAAAACCCGTTTTCTATGGCCGGACCAATCGTCACCTGAGTACCGGGATACAACTCCTGTACCGCCTGCGCCATAATATGCGCCGCATCATGGCGCATCAGTGCCAGCGCTTCCTCATTTTTTGAGGTAATTATGGCCACTGCCGCATCGTCATTGATTTCATACGATGCATCGACCAGCTCACCATTCACCTTACCGGCCAGTGTTGCCTTCGCCAGACCCGGGCCAATAGACTGCGCCACCGCCAGCACAGTAACCGGGTGTTCAAATTCACGTTTGGAGCCATCAGGCAGGGTAATTACGGGCATGTTTTTCTCCAGTGGCGACCACCACGAAAGGCCGCTTGCTTTATACTTGATATATAAAAGTTGACAACTTTGTTATTGGTAGGCACAGGCAGATTCGAACTGCCGACCTCTACCATGTCAAGGTAGCGCTCTAACCAACTGAGCTATGCGCCTGAATGTTCACAAAAAATACAGAAAAATATCTATAACTCTCATACCGAGTCAATTTCACGGGCAGATTATTCCGGGCTCCTGCCCTCCACCCTTCGGGCCGCCTACAAAACAGGCGTTCTAAATTGCTCCGGGCAATTTAGTCGAACTGCCGACCTCTACCATGTCAAGGTAGCGCTCTAACCAACTGAGCTATGCGCCTGAAAAGCGCGAATCTTACGTTGAAGTGGACTGTATTGCAAGAAAGAACCTTAGTAAACCAGATATTGATAAAATATAAAAAAACACCAATTTATTTATTCATCTGCGGCGCGTATATCATCAAATACCGAATAAACATCACTTTCCCAGCGTCGGAATATGACTTTATCCTTATCATCAACCATGGGGGCATAAATTTCCGGGTTTGCGGTTACCAGAACGGTTTCACCCTGTTCGGCAAAAATAGAAATCTGCGGCGGCATATAGGCAGCTAGAGCGGGATATTTATTCACCAGATAATGTATTTCTTTTGCCTTGCCGACAAACACCACCCGGTATTTATCGGTGTGATAACCCATACCGGTAAGCCCCACATCAACACGCTGCACCCGGGTAATGGTATACCCATGTTCTTTTATCGACGTTTGCAGGGTCAACATGGCTTCAGGAAAAGCCTGTTGTGAACGCACCATTAATAAATCACTGGCATACACAGGTTGTATAAAAACAGGGCGCATAAAAACGGCGCACAGCAGGCAGCTAAAAAACCAGGTCGTTAACTTTTTCTGCACAGGCTTCATAAAGTGGCATCCTCCAGAATAGATTGATACACCTTATGCATGGCGCGACAGGATTCATCAAGTTCGTGATTATTAAACAACTTGCTTAAGCGCTGTGGATTAACCGTGGTCAACCGTACTTTGCCATTTTTTTCAGTCACCGTAATGCGACAGGGCAAAAACATGCCTACCCGGGGATCAATCGCCAGCGCGTTAAACAGAAATTTAAAGTTACAGAAATGAATCACTACCTTGCTTTTGTCTTCATGGCCTTTTGTGACCAGACCATGGTCGAGATAATCTACCCTTATCAGGGTAAAATTCTGATTAATAATAGCCTGTTTGATATTTTCAATGGTCTCTTTCATTCCATAAGGTGAGGCCATGGTAATAATCGGTGAAAGGTCACCACTGGCATGGATAGCCTGTGCCCGTTTGTTGGCAGCGGGCGTAAAAGAGCGAATATAAGCCACCAGATCATTAATATCTTCTCTCGATAAACCGGCTTTCAACATTGATACCATCGGTGTCCCTTTACGCCCAAAGGTAATCGTATCGCGTATCATGACATCGCTGGCGGCAGCGAGAAAACCGGCATTGTTTAACGCTGGCGCGATAATCGGCAAATCCCGTTTTCTGGAAAAAGTGACACCGGTTCCTTTACCACCCTGCCCGTCTTTGCCATGACAACGCGCACAATGTCTGGCAAACAATAAGCGGCCATGTTTTTTGTTGCCAACAACCGGGGTATCATCTTCATTGGGCGCCGGTTTCCATGTCCACTTGCGCATGAATTTTATAATCGCAACGACCTGAGCATCACTTAGCTTCTCAAAAGCCGGCATAATGCGTCCAGGACGGCCATGTCGTATGGTTTTTGTCAGATAGGTATTAGAAACACTATTAATAAATGCCGGCAAAGCAATAGGCACCCCCACACCACCCATACCATGGCTGCCATGGCAGGCAGAGCAATGCCGCGCAAACAGGGTTTTACCATGTGGTGCGCAATAAGCTCCTGCGCTTAGCAGCAATAAAACCGGCAGCAGAATACGTTTTATTATAACTGGAAATTTCATTATATCCTTAACCCGGCGGCCAGTGCATAATGCGTCCGGCCAGCACGTGTAGATGAATATGAAATACTGTCTGCCCGGCCTGTTCATTACAGTTCATAACCATACGGTATCCATCCTCCGCCAGTCCTCTGTCCTGAACAATTTTTTTTGCCGCGAGGAATAACTGACCAATAAGCGGGGCATCCTGCGCCTGTAAATCGTTAGCGGTAGCAATATGTCGGCGGGGAATAACCAGAACATGCAAGGGAGCCTGCGGATTGACATCTTCAAACGCCAGCACATTTTCATCTTCATAAATTATATTTGATGGTATTTCACCATCTCGAATTTTACAGAATAGACAGTCACTCATTTTTATTTTGCTCCCGAAAGATTATATCCACAAATACCTGCTCAGGCTTTGACATGCATCAATGATGCATTACTGCGTCCACGTTCTATGCGATAATTCATCGCATCAGCCAGACTTTTCATCTCCGCATGCGTTCCCATGCGGAGCGTGTGATGTTCTCAGTCTTTAGGCCGGATTAAACCGGTCACGACAGCAGTCGCTGCCGACCCGAAAAAGCGTGCGCCAGGGTTCCTGAATCGATAAATTCCAGCTCACCACCCAGTGGTACACCATGAGCAATACGTGTAGCCAGCACCCCGTGCCTGGCTGCCATGGTAGAAATATAGTGCGCTGTCGCTTCACCTTCAACGGTTGGATTGGTGGCTAGAATCAGTTCTTCAACCTGACCTGCCGCCAGTTGCTTATCCAGCTTGTCCAGCCCCAGTTCAGTTGGGCCGATACCATCAAGCGGCGACAGATGCCCCATAAGAATAAAATAGCGGCCACGAAACTCGCCAATATGTTCAATCGCATAAACATCTGCCGGGGTTTCAATCACACACAGCTTGCTGTCATCACGTGATGGACTGGCACAGATTCCACACAACGGGGTTTCACTTAAGGTGCGACAGCGTTCACAGTGACCGATATTTGCCACGGCCTGTTGCAGGGCTACTGCCAGTTCGCTGGCACCATTGCGGTCACGTTCAAGCAGATGAAAAGCCATGCGCTGTGCCGATTTAGGACCGACACCTGGCAGGCACTTCAGCGCCTCAATCAATTGCTGTAACAGCGGTGACATCATAATATTCAACCAGAACAGGCAAAAAAACAGGAACCCAGAATGAACATCAAAATGATGTTATTAAAAGGGTAGTTTCATGCCACCAGGAAGATTCAACCCCGCCGTTAAACCTGACATTTTACTGCTGGATTCAGCCTCAATTTTATGCACTGCATCATTCACTGCAGCGGCTAGCAGGTCTTCCAGCATATCTTTATCATCATTCATTAAACTGTCATCAAGCTGTACCCGGCGCAGTTCATGACGACCATTCATCAAGACTTTTACCAACCCGCCGCCAGCCTGACCCTCAACTTCCATATTAGCAATTTCTTCCTGGGCTTTTTGCATCTCTTCCTGCATTTTCTGCGCTTTTTTCATCATACCGCCCATGGCACCTTTCATCATAATTACTACCTCTATCTTCTATATTTACTTTGCTCGTGTTATTTCGCTTATCTTTACCCTGTATCCACGATGAACCTACGGATTCAGGCTTACTTTTTACTTCGATTCTTTTTATTTCATTGTCGGTTTAATTGAACCCGGAATAATTTCGGCATCAAAGGTTTCTTTTAACAACTGTACAAAACTATCCCGACCAACTGCCTGCTCCGCCTGCTGCTGACATTGTTGTTGTTTGCGCTCAGTGACCTGTGCCGGGGTTTCAATGATATCTCTTGCTGGCTTGTTGTTGCGGTTAATTATGTTGATTTCCAGTTCAGCATCAATATCGAAATACTCACCCAGCGCCTGTTGCAGACGTTGTCTGGTTTTCGGGTTTAATAGATGGCGATGTTCCTGATCTAGTTGTACAACAAGCCGATTCGCCTGGCGTTGCTTAAAAGCACAGTTTATGGCCAGTTGTTTGACCAGCCCACCCAGTGACAGTTCCTGCACAATATGACACCAGTCCAGTTCAGAGGATGCCTGCGGTTTATCGACTGACAGCGCCACTTCATTGTTACTAGCCGGTACGTTCTCTGCTGCAGGTAGTTGGGGTTCATACGGCGTGGCTTCTCTAACCTGATGGAGCGTTGATGCAACGGCAGTAGTTTGCTGGCTGGATGATTCCGCCGCTACCGACTGACTGGTTAACGGCTGACCAGGTGGCATCGTTGCTGGCGCAGAAGTCGGGTTAATTGCTGCCCGAGCCACAGCCGCCTGCTGCTTACCTGCAATCACGTTTTCAGCACCTCTGCCCGTCGTTGTGCCTGTATTTGCTGATGACGCCTGCCGAGTATCTGGTGGTGATACTGGTGATCCTGACGATGAACGATTATTCGCCGATAACAGATTATCTGAGGCAACACTGGTCAGTTTTTGTGATGCCTGCGGACGAAAGGCCAGCATACGTAACAATACCATTTCAAAACCGGCACGCGCATCAGGAGCCAGTGGTAAATCACGCCGCCCAATTAATGCTATCTGATAAAACAGTTGTAAATCTTCAGCTTCCACCTGTTCACACATTTCGAGCAAAGCCGTTTTACAACTGATAAATTCATCCAGTGCATCAGGCACCACTTTTGCCAGATTCATATGGTGTAAAACACTTAATATTTCGGCAAGCACATTCTCATAATCGGGTGAAAATTCAGCCAGTACGGTGACGGCACGCATCACCGCACTGGCATCACGGTTAAATAATGCCTGTAAAATAACCAGTACCCGTTCGCGTGACACGGTACCCAGCATGTCACGTACTTCATCTTCCCGGATACTACCGCCACCGAACGCCAGCGCCTGATCAAGCAGGCTGAGAGCATCACGCATACTGCCATCGGCACCTGCAGCAATCAACGGCAATGCACTGATATTAAATTCTATATTTTCTTCATGCAGAATATGCTGCAGATGGTTGACGATTAAACTTACCGGCAGACGTTTCAGATTAAACTGCAAACACCGGGATAAAATGGTTACCGGTAGTTTTTCCGGGTCGGTGGTAGCAAGCAGAAACTTAACATGGGGCGGCGGTTCTTCCAGTGTTTTCAACAGTGCATTAAAACTGCTTTTGGAGAACATGTGCACTTCATCTATCAGATACACTTTATAACGCCCGCGGCTGGGGGCATACTGCACATTTTCCAGTAGTTCACGGGTATCATCGACACCAGTGCGAGAGGCGGCATCAACTTCAATTAGATCAACATAACGGCCTTCAGCAATTTCCCGACAGGCAGAACAAACCCCGCAGGGTGTTGAGGTAACGCCCGTTTCACAGTTAAGTGATTTGGCAAAAATGCGCGCAATGGTGGTTTTGCCAACGCCGCGGGTACCGGTAAAGAGATAGGCGTGATGCAGCCGATCATCGTCCAGAGCATTAATCAGGGCGCGCTGTACATGTTCCTGCCCGACCAGTTCCTGAAAATTGGCTGGTCGCCATTTCCGTGCCAGCACCTGATAGCTCAAGCGGATACCCCGTTTCTAGTAAAGCAATTTTTAATAAACCGGTTTATACCAAAACATGCATCATTCGGGTAATGGGTCATATCTGCCAAACGATAGCTTAAAGACATCATAATAATCCTGGGGAAGCTGAAAACAGGATAAACAAATGAAAATCGGGCGGCAACCTGCTCCAGCCACACCCCGGCACCCGAAGTCACTGTTACCGTTGCTTCCTTCCGGATCTGGCGGGGTTCACAGTTAGTCGTCGCGAGGGAACCAGAGCAGGTCACCATAGTCGTGGTATTATACATAAAAAGTAACGTCATTGGCCATGGTATTTTTATCATTCTGACGTGCACAGGAAAAACCTGCACAATAGGCGACAAGCAAAGACAAACTACTTATCCGCCCTTTTTAAAGTATAATGCGAGCATAATAATATTCTAAACCCAATCGGCAAAATACCAATGAAAACAAACTTACGTATTGCCACCCGTAAAAGCCCACTGGCCCTGTGGCAGGCCGAACATGTCAAAACCCGCCTGCTTGCTACCTACCCGGAACTACAAGTCGAACTGGTCACCTTTTCCACCCAGGGTGACAAAATTCTCGATACGCCACTGGCAAAAATCGGTGGCAAAGGCCTGTTTGTCAAGGAACTGGAAGTTGCCATGCTCGACGGCAAGGCCGATATTGCAGCACATTCCATTAAAGATGTACCCATGGATTTTCCGCAGGGTCTATACCTGTCAACCATCCTGGAACGCGAAGAACCCTGTGATGCATTCGTCTCCAATACCTTCAACTCACTCGATGAACTGCCAGAAGGTGCCATTGTCGGTACCAGCAGTCTGCGTCGCCGCTGTCAGTTACTGCATAAACGCCCTGATCTGACCATTAAGGATCTGCGTGGCAATGTCAATACCCGTCTGGCAAAACTTGACAACGGTGACTACAATGCCATTATCCTCGCCTGCGCCGGTCTGCTTCGACTGGAAATGTCCGGGCGAATTAAACAGCGAATCGGTTCAGACTGGATTCTCCCGGCTGTCGGCCAGGGTGCCATAGGCCTGGAGGCACGTGAAGGTGACGAACAAACCCTGTCACTCATCGCCATGCTCAATGATACCGACACCAGTGATCGCATCCGCGCCGAACGCGCCCTCAACCATCGCCTGCAAGGTGGCTGCCAGGTACCCATTGCCTGCTACGCACAACTGGATGGTGACACCATGCATATTCGCGCTCTGGTGGGTGAGCCTGATGGCAGCAATATTGTCAGCGGTAATATCAGCGGCCATCGCAGTGAAGCCGAAACCCTTGGCAGACAGCTTGCCGACGACCTGCTTGGCCGAGGTGCAAAAGAAATTCTGGAAAATCTTTTTGATACATAGCCTGTTTGATGAATAAGCAGACTACTTGCAAGTTACGTTCAGGTAACGTAACCTTGCGTCCCTGAAAATTGCCCAATGCAGGAAAAAGTCTAGAGAGGTGTCCGAGTGGTTGACTAAAATTGCCCGGAGCAATTTTGAATATAATCGATGTTTTTCTCGATTATAGCCCTGGAGGGGTGAGGCACACGACGTGCCGAATAACGAGCATGCGGCATGCTAACTTTGCTCAGCAAGTACTATATTTGAAAGCTGCCATTATGCAAGAAAATTCTAGAGAGGTGTCCGAGTGGTTGACTAAAGTTGCCCGGAGCAATTTTGAATATAATCGATGTTTTTCTCGATTATAGCCCTGGAGGGGTGAGGCACACGATGTGCCGAATAACGAGCATGCAGCATGCTAACTTTGCTCAGCAAGTACTATATTTGAAAGCTGCCATTATGCAAGAAAATTCTAGAGAGGTGTCCGAGTGGTTGAAGGAGCATGCCTGGAAAGTATGTATACCGAAAGGTATCGAGGGTTCGAATCCCTTCCTCTCTGCCATACTTGCCATCAACGACAAGCCCCTGAAAAAGGGGCTTTTTTATGGCGAGAGAAAGGACATGAACCCCAGCAAGGGTTCGACAAAATTGTCTGGAACAATTTTGCACGCATAGCGCCCGCAGGGTGGAGGGCACGATGCCAAAGGAAAATCTTGATTTAGATGATATGGGGTTGCTACGCCTCTGCGTGGTAACCCATGCCACTGTTTACGTTGTCCGTTACATATGCATTCCCACACAGGCAAACGAAATGTATTGGTTATATGCTCTGGTGGAATACGCTATCGCCATCCTGTCCTACATCTGGATTTTTCAGGTAACGCTGGTAATCCGCATAACTGTCAATATCCCAGTAAGTTGGCATTTGTTTATAATGCAATCCAGCAAGCTTAATTTTTTTGCAGGTTTGCTGTAAAACTTTTCCGCTTCCCCAGTCAATGCCGGTAAATATAGTTGGTAGAACTGCCTGTGTATTCTGTGTAAGACCAATTAAAACATAGCCGCCATCTTCTGCAGGATTAATCACCACATCGGTTGATGGCTGATGGAGCTGTTGAATTGACTGTTCAATGGCTGCACGAGTCAATGACGGTGCATCGGTACCAATAACCACAACATACGATTTCGTGGCCAGTGCCTGCAATATGCCGTTTGCCATACGTTGCCCCAGATCTGCGCCAGATTGCGTTATCAGCGGCAGCTGATATACATCACCACAGTGACAGAAACAGGGGTGATGACAGTCCGGTGCACACATTAAAACCACATTACATATTGGTAATGTTGTTAATGATGATAAGCGCTGGTGTAAAAGATTATACTGCAACCGGGTGGCAACCTGAATACCTGTTGACGGAATCAGGCGGGTGTTTACCTTACCAGGTAAGGGTGCCTTGGCATAAAGAAGAATGACAGTATCTTTATATTTCA
>WFMW01000059.1 GCA_015488885.1 Gammaproteobacteria bacterium
CCACCAGCCATTCTGGGTCGAAGAAAAACAACCGCAGCACAACACCCTGCACCATCTCAGCCCTGCAGAAAATAAACTCTATCAGGCTCTGCTCAAACATCAATACCGGCATAATTTACGGCTTGAGCAGGAACGGATTTATTATCATTATGTGGATGAGGTTTTAGACATGTTGAAATAATCAGACCAGATGAAATAATCAGACTTGTTAAGAGATTCCTTCACTAAAACGATGCCTTAATCACGTCGTTAAGGGTTTGTGGTGTAAAGGGTTTCTGTAAAAAACCACAGAGTCCTTTGCCGGCAAAACGATCCTGAACGCTTTGCTTGCTGTAGCCGGAAGTGAGAATGACTTTTATATCTGGATTTAACAGGCGTAACTGGCGGTAGGTTTCTTCACCGTCCATATGTGGCATGGTCAGGTCAAGAATAATCAGCTTGATGGCTTCTGCTTCACGTTTATAAATTTGCAGGGCTTCTCGGCCATCTTCTGCGGTTAAAATCGTTTCAATACCAACATCGGTTAACATCATGGTGGTGATGTCACGAATACTTTCCTCATCATCGACAATCAGTACACAGTCGATGCCGGTATTTTCCAGGCTATATTCTTCGGTAGCGGTTGTACTGCATGGTGATGATTTAAGTGCGGGCAGTAACACCCTGAATGTGGTGCCCTGATCCGGTTCGCTATAGAGCTTTAGTGCGCCCTGATGGCCACGAATAATACCCAGTACGGCGCTCATGCCCAAACCCCTGCCGGTAAATTTGGTGGTAAAAAACGGGTCAAAAATCTTTTCGATGGTTGCTGCATTCATCCCGCAGCCGGTATCCGATACCTCGATAAAGACAAAATGACCAGGGTGAATATTCTCTGCGCATAAACATTGTGCCAGATAGTTTGCTTTTGCCTCCATCATACCAGTACGTATGGCAATAATACCACTGCGGCTGGCAATGGCTTCGTTAGCATTGGTGATCAGATTCATGATTATCTGCTGGATTTGCGTGGCATCCGCCTCGATCATTGGCAGATTTTCCATAAGTGACAGTTTTAATACAACGCCTTTATTTAAACTAACTTCGAGAATATTCAGGATACTTTCAACAAACTGTGATACATCCAGTGGTTTGACAATAAACTTGCCATGCCCGGAATAAGCAAGCATTTGTTTGCACAGGTCTGCCGCTTTTTCAGAAGCGGTTACAATTCTGTCCAGATGTTGTTCAACCGCCAGCGGATCACGCTTGCATTTACTTTCTGCCAGGGAGGCATGACCCATGATGGCCGCCAGAATATTGTTAAAATCATGGGCAATACCCCCGGCTAGCACCCCCAGGCTTTCCAGTTTCTGGGTATGCAGAAGTTGCTGTTGCATCTGTTCTTTTTCATGGTTACGGGTAATTTGTTCGGTGATATCAACACAAATTCCAACAAGTGCATTAATGTCTCCATTTTTATCATGCACGGGTACCCTGATGGTGTTGACAATGCGTTCTTTCGCATCCGGGTTGATGATGGTTTCACGTGCAGTGATAGTAGTACCCTGTTCAAAGCAGGCGTTATCAGAAACACTGCACTGTTTCGCCAGCGATTCAGGCAATACTTCAGCATAATGGTTAGCCGCTATAAAGTGTGACTCAGGGATATCAACGGTTTTACAAAAAGCCTGATTGACAAACATTACCCGTCCCTGTCTGTTTAGCATAAAGATTCCGATGGGGGCATGATCCATAATCAGGCGCATTAGTTTCCACTGTGCTTCCATCTGTGCGGCATGGGTTTGTTCAATATGTTCTATTTTTGTAATGGCCTGTTCCGTTAATGGAATAACACGCATTGCAAGCTCGATGGATTCGTGGGTGAAAGCGGCGGGTTTTGCTGAGGTTAATATCAGCATGCCATTCGTTGAAGGCAGGTTTAGCGGTAAATGCATGGCAGAGTGTATGCCATGGTTATCTATTTGCTGCCATTCAGGAACCTGAGTGACATCGAAGGCATTAAGAACGCCACCAGCAAGCACACGACTGAAACCGTGGTATACAGGGAATACAGTATTGTTTTCGCTAATCAGGTGATTATCCTGTCGCTGTAATACCCAGCAATCATCGCAACCAATCAGTGTCTGGAAAGTGCTGCGTAGAATAGAAAGGACTTCATTGCGACAACTGGCACTGACCAGTGCCGACAGGCCGGAAAGAATGGCATCACTTTCTTTACGGAGCTGGCTTTCCTGGCGCCGGGCTTTTTCAAGATGTAACAGCGTTTCCTGCATAGATTCTGAATGCTGTTGTGTTGGCATAGGCGTATCCACTTCAACTCTGGGTAAAAATAACCACTGAGATCATTAAGTTACCGTGATGGTTTATGCCATCAATAAAACAGCCCTGTTCACCAAAGGTAAACATACCATGGAACGGAGCATGACCAAGGGCATTGTGCAAACCACTGGCCACTTCAGTCATCCGTGTCTGGATGCCTAGCATACAACCCGCACAGTATACGACCAGTGCCCCGGCAATCTGCGAACCATCCCAGTTCTGGCGTTGCAGAATACCACTGGCAACAGAACCTGCACGGTGACTCAGGCTGTCAGGGGAGCCTGACATTAGTGTTAGTAGATCGCCAGTATTAACTTTAGCAAATAAACGGATAGAACCATGATCCAGAATCTGTTCTGGATGAAGCAGAGCATAATAAGGGACATTCTGGATTTGTCCAGCTTCACGTCCGAGTGGCTGGAAGGTAGAAACCTGCAGGATATTACCGCCGGATAACTGTGTATCGACCAGCCCCTGTGTCCAGCTATTATAAACCTCAGCAGCAGGCTGGTTGTTGATCTGTTCAATGATGCGACCGTTGGCTCTGGTCACAGTGCCACAATGGTTGGTTGGCGTATAACCACTATGAAAGGACAGCGCAATCTGGCATTGAGGATACATGGCTATCAATAGCACGCCGTCAGTTTCAAGACTGTCACGGCTAAACTGCCACCATTCACCACTGATTGTATTATCAGCACTACTACCACCGATAACCGGTACATGACGGCCTATCACCGAGGCAATCCCATCAAGTACGGCTTCTTCTGAGCCGGGAGCTGCACTCATCCAGACCAGGTCAGGTAGTTCACCGGGGCGATCCGCATCATTGATCGCCTCACGTATGGCCTGAGCCGCCACCAGTTCGGGATTATCTGACTGACTGAGCAGGCTGATACCAAAATCTCCGCCATCGTCTGCAAAGGCAATCAGACCCAGACCATAACCCTCAGTAGAGTGATAACCGCTATTATTCATTGCACCCAGGCAGGATGATGATGCCGCTACTTTACAGGATTCCGGTACCCGTTCAGTAAGATATTTTTTTAGCGCCGAGGCAGAATAATTTGCGCTGGCATTACAGAGGAGTAAGACAGGTTTGTGGTTAAGTTTGTCGATGATCTGCGACCAGGCAGTGCTGACAGCCTTTGTCGTATCCATATGTGTGCTGTTACCTGTCGCTATTTCCATATTTTATTGTCCGGTATCTGAACTAAGGAGCCTCTGAATAAGTCGTGGATACGCATCTTGAGTCCAGGATTTCTCATAGCAGCGTTACTAAGCAATTGAAATAGAATAACTATTCCAATCACTTAGTGCCTTGCTCTGAAAAATTCTGGCTCTCAATCTGCTGTACCCAGACTTGTTCAGAGGTTCCCTAAGGATTATCATCAACAATCTTTTCTTTGGCTACGACAAGAAAATCCTGTCTGCTTACATTCATGGTCATTAACAGGCTACTGGCAACATAAATGGATGAATAGGTGCCGATGCCAATACCAATAATTAAAGCCGTTGCAAAGCCATGAATAACTTCCCCGCCAAAAATAAACAGAGCAAATAATACCAGCAAGGTGGTAAAGGATGTCATCAAAGTTCGGGACAGAGTTTGTGTAATCGACATATTAATAATCTTGATTTCCGGTGTGCGGCGTAAACTACGGAATGTTTCCCGAATTCTGTCAAGTACCACAACGGTATCGTTTAGTGAATAACCAATAACCGCCAGAATCGCTGCCAGTACGGTTAAATCAAATTCCAGATGAAACACGGAAAAGAAGCCGGTAGTAATGATTACATCATGAATCAGAGCCAGAATGGCACCTACGGCAGATTTGAACTGAAAGCGCATACTAATATAAATCAAAATACCGCCCAGGGCGACCAGCATGGCAATACCGCCATCATCACGCAGTTCATTACCTACCTGAGGGCCAACATATTCAACCCTGCGCATCTGTACTTTTCCCTTGCTTACCGAGTTTAAAACGGTGAGTACATTATCACCAATGCTGGCTTTATTAATATCATTACGCGGTGCAATACGTACCAGTATATCTTTGGTGCTGCCAAAATTCTGTACTTTTGCATCCTTGAATCTGGCTTTATTTAATGCGGTTCTTATGGCATCCAGATTGGCACTGTTCTGATAACTGGCTTCGATAAGATAGCCACCAGTAAAATCAATACCAAGATTTAACCCCCGGGTTGCCAGACTAAACAGTGAAATAACAATTAAAGTTAAAGAAAATGTCATGGCAATCTTGCGTTTGCCCATGAAATCGATAATTTTTGTAGCCGCTGGTTGTGACATAGTATTTCCTGATATTAACAGACTGAATGAATACTGCTATTACGGTTATTAGATTCAAATTTCAAATAAAATTATCCGGTCGAGATTGGTTAAATCGGATGATTAAATAGGATGTTTAAATAGAAACCCGGGTAACTTTTTTACGCCCATAAAGTATATTTACAATAGCTCTGGTACCGACAATGGCAGTGAACATTGAGGTTATAATGCCAATGCTTAAGGTCACCGCAAAACCTTTAATCGGCCCTGCTCCCAGAATAAATAATACCAGGGCAGCCAGTAAAGTGGTGACATTGGCATCAGTAATGGTACTGAAGGCTTTTTCATAGCCGGCATTAATACTTGCCTGTGGCGAGTTTCCAAGTCTAAGTTCTTCTTTAATGCGTTCGAATATTAATACGTTTGCATCCACCGCCATACCTACGGTTAATACTATACCGGCAATACCCGGTAAGGTTAAGGTTGCTTGAATCATCGATAGTAGTGCTACCATAATAACCAGGTTTGCTGTTAATGCAATATTTGCAATCAAACCGAATACTTTGTAATACACGGCCATAAAGACAAGCACCAGAATAAACCCGATAATGACAGATTGAAAGCCTTTCTTGATATTGTCACGTCCAAGACTGGGGCCAACGGTGCGTTCTTCCACAATTTCAACCGGGGCACGCAATGAGCCAGCACGTAATAATAATGCCAGATCATGGGCTTCCTGTGATTTTAAGCCGGTAACCTGAAAGCGCGAACTGAACTGCCCACGTATGGTGGCAACGTTAATCACTTCTTTACTGGTAGTACGATGTTTGGTTGTAGTGTTGCCAACGTGTCGGGTTTCAACTTTATTTTCAATAAAAACAACGGCCATGGGCTTACCGATATTTTCACGCGTGGTCTCACCCATTTTTTTCGCCCCTTTACCATTGAGTCTGACTGAAACGGCTGGTGTCCCGGACTGACTGTCGATGGTAGCGGCAGCATCAATGATTTGATCACCAGTAACGATAACCCGGCGACTGAGTAATATCGGGGTACCATTACGTTCATGGAAAAGTAAAGACTGCAGGGGAACACGTCCGGTTTTTTCTGCATCAGCCGCTTCTGCGCCAGAGCCTTTGACTAAACGGAACTCCAGTGTTGCTGTTGCACCAAGAATTTTTTTCGCTTCGGCAGTATCCTGAATACCCGGTAATTCGACCACGATTCGCGCTTCTCCCTGCTGCTGAATAACTGGCTCAGCAACACCCAGCTCATTAACCCGGTTACGTAGAGTAATGATATTCTGCTGTAAGGCCGATCTTTTTTCTGCACGTGTGGCTTTTTCCGTCAGTTTCCCACTCAGCGTTAATGAATCGCTATGTTCAGTAAAATCAATATCACGAAACTGCCGGGGTAATTTCTCTGCCGCTTTGCTGAAGTTCTCTTTATCACGAAACGCTACCTGCATGGTATTGTTTTTGAGTCTGACACCCCGATAACGAATTTTTTCATCGCGTAAATACGTACGCATATCAGAAAGTAGACTTTCGCGTAATCGTTTCAGGTCTGCAGCCATATCCACTTCCATCAGAAAATGAACGCCACCACGTAAATCCAGCCCAAGATACATCGGTTGGGCATCGAATGCTCTTAACCATGCAGGCGTCGCAGGAGCCAGATTAAGCGCAGTGAGGTATTCTTTTGAAAGTTTTTTCTTCAGCAGATCAACGGCTTTTAGCTGCGTCGTTTCATTATTAAAACGAACCAGAAGTTTTCCATTCTTTAACTCTGCAGATTTATAAGTAAGTTTGCCTTTTTCAAGAATCTGTTCGATGGATAGTTTATCATTCTGGGTTAATGATCTTGTATGATGGCTTATCTGTATGGCAGGATCCTGCCCATATAAATTGGGCGCTGCGTAAACCATACTGACGATAATGACAACAATTAACAGAATATATTTCCATAACGGATATTGATTCAGCATAACCAGCCTATTTTAAGTATAAAAGTTATTATTTAATTAAAGTTATTAATTAAAGTTATTATTTATTAGCTTACTCTGTAAGGAGTTTGCCATAAATGGATACTGAACATTCATTCAGTTCTTTTTCAGTTCTTTAATTGTGCCTTTGGGCATTAGCGTCTGTACAGCGCTACGTTGTACATTTAAAGAGACGTCTTTACTAACTTCGAGGGTAATAAAATTATCATCCAGATGGGTGATTTTACCGAGTATCCCACCTGTTGTAAGCACTTCTTCACCCTTCTGTAATTCATTAATCATCTGTTTATGCTCTTTCTGGCGTTTACTTTGCGGACGAATCAGAAAAAAGTAAAACAGGACAACCAGACCAATGGGCAACAGTAATGAAGCGAGCGGATTAGCTGCCTGTGCCGGTGACGTGGCAGCCGCTGCCATGGCGTCAGATATAAAAAAATTCATTTAATGCCTCTAATAATAACAATAGGTAAACAGACCAGATATTCTGGATAACGGGTTTTTATGGCGCGCTATTATGCCATAGATCGCGCTATATTAATGGTTTTTCGTATAGACTTTTGGTAAAAAAATCGGCAGCAAAATCTTCAAACCGATTATTTTCAATGGCAAGTCGAATTTGTGCCATTAAATCCTGATAATAATGCAGATTATGAATCGTACTTAAGCGTACGCCGAGAATTTCACCACACTTATCCAGATGACGAAGATAAGCGCGGCTGTAATGACGGCACGTATAACAACTGCAGTTTTCGTCAACAGGGCGAATATCATCCTTATATCGGCTGTTACGGATTTTTAAAATACCGGTCGAGGTATATAGAAAGCCGGTGCGGGCATGGCGTGTCGGGATGACACAGTCAAACATATCAATACCTCGACGAACCGATTCGATAATATCCTCAGGCCGCCCTACGCCCATCAGATAACGGGGTTTGTCAGCTGGCAATAATGGTACTGTATAATCCAGTACCTGATTGCGCTGTTCCACCGGTTCGCCTACTGCCAGACCGCCAATAGCATAACCATCAAAACTGATGGCCTCCAGACCGGTTGCCGATTCCTGACGCAAGGCTTCATACATGCCACCCTGTACAATACCAAACAGGGCAGAAGGGTTGCCCGCATGTGCCTCACGACAGCGTTGTGCCCAGCGTAATGACAGGCGCATTGAGTCCGCCGCCTGTTTCTGGGTGGCGGGAAACGGGGTACATTCATCAAAAATCATCACAATATCCGAACCCAGTTGTTGCTGAACCTGCATCGAGGATTCGGGGGTAAGTTCGACTTTTCTCCCATCAACAGGGGATCGAAAGATGACCCCCTGTTCGGTAATTTTTCGCATTTTAGCCAGGCTAAAAACCTGAAAACCACCAGAGTCAGTCAATATGGGGCCCTGCCAGTGCATAAAATTATGCAGATCACCATGTTGTTGAATAATGGGGGTTCCCGGACGTAACATTAAATGGAAAGTATTACCAAGGATGATTTCTGCACCCAGTGTAAGAAGTTCTTCTGCTGTCATGGCCTTAACGCTGCCATACGTGCCAACGGGCATAAATGCCGGTGTTTGTACCCGTCCACGATCAAACACCAGTTCGCCCAGACGCGCCTGATTTTTATCTGAATCTTTCTTTATTAAATTGAATAACATCAGTATGTTACATTATATAGTTAAGTTTTATTATATTACGTGATAAACATCGCGTCACCATAACTGAAGAAGCGATATTCATGTTCAATGGCCTGCTGATAACAGTTTTTAATTTCATTTGTGCTGGCAAACGCGCTGATTAACATCAGCAGGGTTGATTCCGGTAAATGAAAATTGGTAATCAGTGCATCCACACTTTTAAAACGATAACCCGGATAAATAAAAATCTGTGTCTCACCCTCATAAGCCTGTAATTTACCCGCTTGTGAGGCCGTCTCCAGCGCTCTCACCGATGTAGTACCCACTGCAATAATTCGCCTTCCCTGTTCACGTGCCTGCTGGCATTGCATAACCGTTTTCTGTGGAACACTAAGTGTTTCAACATGCATGATATGGTCTTCAAGTTTGTCGGCACGTACCGGCTGGAAGGTGCCCGCACCAACATGCAGGGTAACGTAGGCAAATGTTACCTGTTTATCTTTAAGTTTCTGTAACAGCGATTCATCAAAATGCAGCCCAGCGGTAGGTGCGGCAACTGCGCCGGGGTTGCGGGCATAGACAGTCTGATAACGTGAGAAATCGACCGCTGTATCTTCACGGGTTATATAAGGTGGTAATGGCATATGGCCCGCCTGGCGCATAATTTCTGTCATGTCTTCCTGCAGGCTGCTGAGGATAAATAAATCCTCATTACGCCCACTTACCTCAAGTTGATACCCCGAGGTGCCATTATTTCCATTAACCGTAATTCGGCTGCCAGTTCCGGGTGAATGACTGGCTTTAATATGTGCCAGAGCGCATCGATGGTTAACCAGACGCTCAAGCAGAATTTCAACCTTTCCCCCGGTTTGTTTGCGACCATATAATCTTGCTGGTATCACCCGAGTATCATTAAATACAAGACAGTCACCTGGCTGGATAAAATCAGCCAGGTGCGTAAATTGAGTATGGATCATTTGCGCACTGTCACGCGAATAATGTAGTAGACGACTATGAGTTCTGTTTTCAGGTGGGGACTGAGCGATTAAATGCTCGGGTAGCCGGTAATAAAAGTCACGTGTTTTCATCGGGGGCGAATGGTAACACGTAATGCGTCATAGCTAAATCAGTCTGGTTTTCAATCAGTATTCTTTTAGCACCAAAATTAGTTTCTCATGATTATTTGCTCATGCGGCCTACAGCACAACTAACAAAAGATTTGGCTTTGGCTTTAGCGGCGGTAATACCTTCGACAGTGCCAGATTCTGGGTACCCCAGCTTTAATAAAGTATTGATTATCGTTTCACGCTGGTTATCATTACCATCCACACATACTTTGCCGTTTTCTATATCCACATCAACCGTTTTTATCCCCTCCAACGAAGCCAGTTTTGTGGTAATGGTATTCGCGCAACCGCCACATTTGATATTTTCGACACTAAGAGTAAAAGCCATATTGCGATTTCCTGTTGTAAATTTGTTGACGGGTTTCGACAGAATACTTTAACAACCAGTAAATTTCTGGTAACTGCCAATATTATACACTTGATTAAAACCGCATGAATCAAGGAAACGTTTCACCCTTTCAGAACGCTGCCCAGAACGACAATATAATAATATCGGTCGAGTCTTGTCGATATCATCCTTGAATAAACTAAAACGATCAACAGGCATGTTAACCGCTCCGGGTAAGGCTCCCCGGTTAAATTCGACGGGTGAACGCACATCAATTAACTGAGCGCCCTGTTTTATTAAATCTTTTAAAAACTGGCAGGTGAAATTGTGATACATTATTGAGACAGGGTAAACAACTTATAACATTAGCATTTTATAATATAGAAGATTTATTTTCAATATTTATATCCTAAATATTTACATCCTACATTTGCTTTCTCAAAAAGCATATCCATTAAAAAAGTTTATTGTATGTTAATTATTGGATAATAAATACTGGATAAAAAATACTGGATAAAAAATGGTGCAAGGCGTTATATAGATTATTAACGGGGGAAATAGTTCTGTAATAAATCATCATAACCCCTTATTCTGGCAACATAACGTACCGGTTCACTGCCTCTGGCATAACCGTAACGCAGGGTTTTATAATATTTTTTGCGTGCCAGCAATGGTAAAACGGTTTTCATTTCTACCCAGATATTCGGATTTTTATGACGTTTACGTGCCAGTGACTGGGCATCGCGAAAATGGCCGCGGCCAATATTGTAGGCAGCCAGTGCCAGCCAGGAACGGTCAGGTTGTTTGGCACTGGCAACCATCTTTTCCATTTTTGCAAAAAATTTTGCGCCTGCAAAAATATTCTGCCTGGCGTTTAAACGGTTGCTGACACCAAGTGATTTTGCTACCGGCTGGGTCAGCATCATAATACCGCGCACCCCGGTCGGGCTTTTTGCCTTCCGGTTCCAGTGTGATTCCTGATAACTCTGTGCTGCCAGCAAGGATGGACGAATATGGTTTATGGTGGCAGCCTGAATAAAAAAGGTTTTATATTGGGGCAAGCGGGTTTTTATTCTGCTGAGAAATTTATGCGTATCAACGTAATCAAAAATTTGCACATAACCGTAATATTTTTCCATCAGCTGAGCCAGCTTGCCGGTTTTTTTATAGGTTTTGAACCAGGTGTTGATTGACGCTTTGAGTTTTTCGTGATGCTTGTTTAACATCCATGCCAGTTTTGAACCTTTGGCAAGCGTGTATTTATTCTGCAATTCAATATGATAACGACGTTCAATATCAAACAGTGTGGAATCACTGATTGTACAGTTTATCTTTTTGGCGGCAACCTGCTGCAATAAATAGGAAGTGTTATTTTCAGTATCGCTGACCCAGTTTATGTCAGGATAGGCTTTCAGGGTTTCAATATAGCTGGTATCGGCGGCAACCATAACCTTCAAGCCTTTCAGATCAGCTTTTCGATTGATGGGTTTATGTTGACGACGGCAGACCAGATACTCCTGAATATGCTGATATACCGGGCCATAATCGAACTCGGCCAGTCTTTCAGTCGTCACAGTTAAACCGTTTGCGGCAATATCACCCTTTTTTTCTTTTAAGGCCTGCAATAGCGTGCGGGTTGAATCATAAAGTTTATATTCAATCTTAACCTTGAGAAAACGCGCGAAAGCCTGCGACATATCATACTCAGGGCCAGTGAGCTGATTATCACGATTATAATAGTAGCTTGTTGGCAGGTTGGTGGTTAATACAATCAGCCTGCCACGTTTATGTATTTTTGCCAGCAATGAGTCTGAGGTATTAGTCGTCGCATTATCTGACTGACTACAGGCAGAAAAAACCAGACCTGTCAAAATAATACATAGAAATTTCAGACCTGAAGATAATTGCTCTGGAACCGGTTTTATAGCCATTTCAGCCTGCCTTTAACAGGTCTATTCAAGAGCAGGTTAACGGTATCCCGGTCTGAATACATTTATATATTTCTGCATTTTTTATTTTTTCGCGCCACCAGCATTAAACCCGGCTGGTGCCTGGCCATAATCGCCTTCCTGAAAGAAAAAACCGGCCATGTGTTTTTCGATTAATTCAATATTTTTAGGGTCGGCAGTGTTTAATCCATTTTCGTTAATAATCGTCGTCAGTCGTTCCAGCCATTGCTTCCAGCCTTCTCTGGAAACATTTTGATAAATCCGCTCACCTAATTCACCGGGAAACGGTGGTGCATCCAGACCTTCTGCTTCAACTTTTAATACCACACACTGAACTCTATTTGTCATTATTAACCTCTAACTGTTGTTCTTCATATTTTTTTAGCAGTACGCCCTGTTCACCACAGCAACTGGCCGCACAATGTTTGATTTGATGCAAGGCTTCTGCGCTGCTGTTTAGAAACACTTCAACCGGTTTGTTCTCGGTGGCACAGTCACAACCTTTATCATTATACACGTAAACATGTTTCAAACCCGCGCGCTTTGCCTCGGCTTCTGCGTCAAACAGCATGTATTCAGGCGTTTTTGGCACATCACTGAGCTTATAGGCAGGAAAGAACCGGGTAATATGCCAGGGGCTGTCTGCCCCCAGGTTGTTTCTTATCCAGCAGGCGATTTTATAATGTTCCTGCGGGTCATCATTTTTGCCCGGAATAATATTGGTACGGGTTTCCACATGAATACCCAGATCATGGGCTTTTTTAATCGACGCCAGCACCTGTTCAACTTTTGCCGGTCGACAGATTTCGGTATAAAAATCATCGCGCAGGCTTTTTATATCCGAACACAACACATCGACCTGCCCGGCCAGTAACGCCAGTGCTTCGTCGGTGACAAAACTGTTGGAAACATACACAGTATATAATCCTGCCTGATGCGCCAGCTCGCAAACATCCAGCACATACTCCAGCCACACTGCCGGTTCTGAATAGGTAAAGGCTATGCCCTGCACCCCTGCGCGTATGGCGGCATCGACCAGTTGCTGTGGCGGCACCCAGGCTTCTTTGGACTGCCCCCTGGCAAGATCATCCAGCACGCTGACTCCCCAGGAAATATCAAGATTATGGCAGCCGCCACAGCGAAAACTGCAGCCATAGCTGCCAACCGACATGACTTTTGTACCGGGACGGTAATGTCTGACCGGTTTTTCCTCGATAAAATCGATATCAATCGAGGATAATATTCCATAGGACAGGTTATACAGGGTGCCATGGCGATTGACGTGCGCCTGACAGAAACCACGCTGACCGTGGCTGATTTTGCAACGCCACAGGCATAAATGACAGCGTGTCGTGCCATTTTCAAGTTTTTCCTGCAAACGCGTTTCAACCAGCTGATATTGATCTTTCATAGTAGAGGGCAAAGTTTAGCAGTCGCGTAGTTTACCAGCATCTTCGGCAATTAACACACTGTTATGGAAGGGGATATACAGATAATTACCCTGTTTTGTAAGCCCTTTACGGCTGCCTGTGTCTAAATAAGCGATTGCTTTATTGATGCGGTAACAAGCGGTACCGGTATAACACAGATAATCATTCGCAAAAATACGCGTAGCACAGATAAAATTATAGGCCTGTTGTGCCGAACGCATGGTACGGGTATCAATACTGAAATCTTCAGCCTGAGGATAGCGATAGTAACTGGCCTGTTGATCATTCTGCGCCACAGCTGACAGGGTTCCCGAGCCATAAGCAGCGAGTAATTGCAGCATTAATACTGCCCCGTACTCTGCCAGTTGATGATTAATCTGCCGGTAATTCGCGCCATTATCAAACCGCAGCGATTGCTGCATGACAATCTCACCGGCATCAAAATGATGCACGACTCGATGCCAGCTTAGTCCGGTTTTCGCACCCAGCTTCAGCTGCCAGAAAACCGGTTCAGGCCCGCGAAATGCCGGTAGCAAGGAAGGATGAAGGTTAAAACAGTTGCCCTTGACATGGTTGATGATTTCATCCGGCAATCGTTTGCTGTAGCAGGCCATTAAAATAATATCGATGGCATAGGTGGATAATTGATCAACAATTGCATCAACAGATAATGACAAATCAATGATCGGGATATTATTGTGTCTGGCTGCCAGCGCCAGTGATGCATTTTCCAGTGCAATAATTTTTGTGTTCATCACTAACGGATGATAAATCCCGACAGCAGCAACGTGATAGCGGCTGTTTAACAAGGTTTTAAAGGGAAGCAAAGACAGACTACCTGAGGAACCGATAAACAGGATATTCATTATACGGATTAAATGGCTGACATCGTATTGCTGTTTGTGTGTTTATCGCCTCTGATAGCAACATACTATCAGAGGCATTTACAGTGTTACAAGGTAATAACCTGATCAGGCATATTACCTGACAGCGCCGCATATAAATTCGGGAAACAGCCAATGGTTGCCCCCTCGACCAGTTTATCGTCAATTTCACGTTCATAAGCACACTGATCACAGGCCATTAACAACATGCCCTTATCCCGTGCCACTGTGGCCAGACGTTCGCCAATGGGATTACCCTGCTGCAAGACATAGGCGTTATCTTCAAAGAAGAACATGCCAACCACATCAACACCGTGTGCATCTTCTTCAAGTTGTGGCAGTATCATTTTGCCAAGTTTGTATGAAACAGAATGGCCCTGAGTAGAAAAAATATATGCGACTTTCATAATTATTTACCTTTTAAAAAAAATGAATGAATAAATTCCGAATCTATCTGTAAGGTTGTAAAACACAACGCCGAATAATGCATTATGAATAAATTCAGTAAAATATCTGAATTGATATTGCATTTTCAGAATGCCCGTATGGCTACCTGAAAACATGCCACGAGCGGCAATCATACAGGCGCAGAATACCGGCGTGATGGTGTTACAGAATGTTTCGGAAAGTGACGTATCGGTTATGTGATGGGTATGCCGTATGCATTGATTACGGTTAATACAGGACATAATACGCTCCTCTATAACGCACTGAATTGTGCACGGGAAATATTACAGAATTCAAGAAAATAATGATACAGCAAATGCCAGGCCAACAATTGCCATTTACCAGCTTGCAGATAAATCGATACCTTAAGGAACGATAAAACTGATATCTGCCCACTGTATCGCCAATATAAAAAGTACTGGCATACGCACTTAAAGGCAGTAAAATCTGCAGAATGTCACCTGCATTTTCAGTTGTTGTTTTACCGGCACAGACTTTAAACGACACTGGTAACAGGACAGCAACCATTATTGTCCGGATAAATTTTGTCTGGATAATTTTATAAATACCGATTTACCCTCTTAAGCAAACAAAAAGTCAGTTCATAAATGAATGACTTCCATCCCCAGATCACCGGTACTCTCCAGCGTAGCGGCACTGGTAATAACCGCCGTATTTGCTGAACCCTGTTGCAGATACTTTTCGGTAACCCGTTTTAAATCATCCAGACTGACAGCCAGAATTTGCTGGCGATAACGCTGCAATTTTTCAGCTGTACGTTCGTGCAATGCATGGTGAAAAGCCACGCGCGCTTCACCCGCAGGCGAACCGGGTTTGTCCATACTGCCAATCACGCCCAGAATAGCTTCTTCAAGCTGACGGTATTCATGTGGCTGATTTAATACCCAGTCAATTGAACGCTCAAAATCGTCCAGGGTTTCGCTCAGTCGCGGATCACGGTAGGAAAAGAACTTAAAGGCGGCAATATTTGCATCATGGGATGCCCCGCCGCCATAAGCGCCTCCCTGCTCACGAATAGCCGTATGCAGATAACCGTTGCGCAGGAACCCGCCCAATACAGCCAGTGCTGCCGCATCTTCATGCTCCATGGTAACGGTGGCATAGGCACGGGCACAAAAATTGACCTGGGTATTGGCAATCCACAGTTGATTAATTTGCTGCCGGGCAGCAGGTAATATAAATTCACTGTTCTGTCCGGGTTTACGTGGCAACCAGACAGACTCAAATTCATCCAGTATCTGTGTCTGTTTATCCGCTTCCAGCACCAGCATGGAAGATTTTTCCGCCTGCTGTATTTTCTGGTGGATATGGCTGAAAATTTCTGCCGTATTCTGTAGTTTGTGTTTTTCTTTATGGGTATCATCCAGTGACTTAATCGCCTGAATCCCGGCTAGCCCGCCAAACTGATGATGTAAAGCCGCTACCGGACTGATGCCACTGGCGGCAGCTGTCATTGCCAGCGTATGGCCACTGCCGGTGACACTGCGCTCGCGCCGGACACGCATCCGGGTGATTAATTCTGCAATGCGTTCATGTTCATCAAAACGCACCGCATCCAGAGTGGTGGCCATTAATTCTGCCAGTTTTTTATTATTGCGTTGCAGGGCTTTACCATGAAATAAATAATAGGCGCGTGATAACTGTGCGTTATCGGTATAAGCCTGAATGCTGTGACTGGCATGAATGCCGCCACTGACACTGGAATGCCAGGCCTGCATTTGCAGGTAATCTTTATCGCCGCAACCCAGCTCTGTCAGGCAGGCGGAAAAATACGGTAACAGATTTTTTTGCTCCTCATTTAATGCCGGTAGCTGACAGACAATTTCATGATAGACCAGGCCGTTTGTCCCCTGCTGATAGATACTGGCATGACCACAGGCCAGTTCAGTTTCTATTGATTGGGGTATGTTCATTTCTGCCGGTACATCATCCAGACCGACTTTGGGTAACAGACCGGGGTCATCCGGTTGCGTCTGACGCTGTGCCAGTGCTGCCGCACGTTCAACAAGCTGGTGTTTATCTTCGGTAGAAAGTGCCGCTTTAATCGCGGCAAGGCGAGTTTTTTCCGCTATTTCCTTACGTTGACTCAACTGTTCATCGGGGCGCAATGTCAGCCGAACCCGATGTTGATTGTTAATCAATAAATCAGTAACCAGTTGTTTGATAAACGCAGGGTCTTTTATCGATTCACGTAACGCGTCGATAACCGGATCCAGATTTAACAGGCTGGCTGGATTACTCCGATGGATCGCCGCGCTTAAACCCTGCAGGATAAGTTGCAGGCCATAGGGGTAACCATCCCCACCCACTTCGCGCTGGTTTAATTCCAGTTGATGCAATACAGCTTCCAGCCGATCCTGGGTAATGCCGTTTACTGCGACATCATGTAATACATCCATCACCAGTTTTTCAAATGCGCTGGCGTTTTCTACCTTGCTGCCTTCAAGGCCACACAGAAAACACATTTCGTAATTGGAATCTTCCAGCCCGCACAAAGGTGATGGTGCTGCACCCAGCTCGGTTTTTTCCAGCGCCAGACGCAGCGGCGATGAACTGTTATCGAGTAATACCTGTGAGAGCAGACTGGCTTTCATCATTTCATCCAGGGAGGTACATGGCCCCAGTAACCAGCCCATAACATGATGGGTTTTATTTTCTGCGTTATCATCACTGGCACTGTCATAGGCGTAGGCCTCTTCAACCGCAACCGGCGCGAGATAACGCTTTTCCGCTGACACAGCGATGGTTTTATCCAGTTTCTGAAACTGTGACAAGGCCTGCTGTTCGAATTTTTGCTGGTGTTCAAAAACGGGGATATCACCAAAAGTCATAAACACCGCATTACTCGGATGATAATGGGTACGATGAAAATCTTTCAGCTGTTGATAGCTTAAATCAGGAATATCTTCAGGCTCGCCACCGCTGTTATAGTGGTAGGTTGTCGTTGGATACAGATATTTGCTGAATTCCTGCCATAACACACTCACCGGTGAACTCATGGCGCCTTTCATTTCATTAAACACAACCCCTTTATATTCAAGCTCACTGTCAGGGTTATCCGCCTGGGTGAATTCAAGACGATGACCTTCCTGCAGAAAATCCATTTCATCAAGCCGGGTAAAAAACACCGCATCCAGATAAACGTCAAGCAGGTTATTAAAATCTTTTTTATTCTGGCTGGCAAAGGGATACGCCGTCCAGTCACTGCTGGTAAAAGCATTCATAAACGTATTTAACGAGCGCCGTATCATCATAAAAAACGGATCACGTACCGGGTAATGTTTACTGCCACATAATGCAGTATGTTCAAGTATATGCGCGACGCCGGTTGAATCCATCGGCACGGTTCTAAACGCCACCAGAAAAACATTTTCACTATGCTCGGTTTGCATATGGTAATGCAGTGCACCGGTTTTAATATGGCGAAATTCATGTAAGGTCAGCTTCAGCGACGCAATCGGATAGCTGCGGATGTGCTCAAAGGAGGGATGACATTTTAATGTTTCCTGCTGGTTTGAAGCGCTAATGGAGGTGTTAGCTGAGGGAACCGTTTCTGCTGTTATTGATGTTGTATTATTGTGTGTGTTTTGCATAGTTTCAGAGACAAGGAATGAATTATATTTTTTATTAAGATGAATGGTTTACGTTGATGTTTTACGTTTAAGTTTATAGACCGTTTCAGTCAGGGCACTGAGTCCTTTTGCCTTAAAATGTGCCTCCTGCTCAAGCGCGTCTTTATAGAGTAGTTTTTCGACCTGAAAATCTTTTGCATATAGCTCATTGACTTCAGCTTCGCTGACAGAAAAAGGTGGGCCGTCCATTTCGGACTGAGCGTAACTCAGGGTTACCAGCAGGGTTCGAGTCCCTGGCTGTTGTAGTTCGGCCATTTTGTTCACATAGCTGCGTCGCATGTCTTCAGGCAGGGCAATCAGCGCAGCGCGGTCGAAGACATCGGTAATACCGCTAAAATCTTCTGCCTGTAAAGCAAAAAAATCACCCTGATAGATTTCAATATCCGCCAGCTGCCCGGTGTGCCGATAAAAGGCATAATCGTCTTTTTTTACTGACTGATAATTCAGCCCATTTTCGCTAAAAAAATTGTCTACAGCCCGGTCACTGCATTCCACACCCAGTACAGCATAACCGTTCTGTGCCAGCCACAACATATCCAGTGACTTGCCACATAAGGGAACAAAAACTTTTAATGGCGCACGCCGCGCCGGATCCATGCCTTTGGTGCCATAAAAATAGCTCAGGTAGGGATTCACTTTTTGCTGGTGAAAACCAATTTGATTGTTTTGCCAGCGTTGATTCCAGAATTCAATATCCATTAGTATTAATCAAATAGTCAGCATCAAATTTAAGGCATTAGTAACGACTCCGTGAGTAGTTACAGGCATTATTAATTAACTCTGGCCTGGTTTCCAGATACCAAATGCATCCTCAGCGGGTGCCAGATCAGCTTCAACCTGTTCGACAACCTGCCCCATAAAATGTTGCAGATCATCAAGCAGTCTTTTTTTATCCACTCCCGGCTGACCCTGATGAGCCAGCAGGTAACCGGTTATCGCCGTCAGATATTGCATCACATACATATCGTTATTGGCCGCCGGATCGTGTTTTTCTATGACTGCCCGAATCTCTGCAATCATCTCGGATGACAGTTGTATACCACCACTCATACGGTTATTTCCTGTTTATTGAAGTATTTTTGAAAGCGGTATAGTGTATGCTATTTCAGGTCGGACGAATACCCTGAATTATTATGGAAACCTGAATCCGTAAATTCAGGTAAAATAGACGGCAACTGAAACAGACAGAAGTATGTATAAGATTTGTGTATATATCCCTGAAAATGCGGTAGAAAAAGTCAAGCAGGCCCTGTTTGATGCAGGCGCGGGGCATATTGGCAATTATGACTGTTGCTGCTGGCAAACCGTCGGCACCGGTCAGTTCCGTCCACTTGCTGGCAGCCAACCGACAATCGGTTCACGGCATAAACTTGAGCAGGTAAAGGAAATTAAAATCGAACTGGTATGTGAACAGCCATTTCTGCAGGCGGCCATCACAGCCATGAAACGCAGCCATCCTTATGAAACTCCTGCTTATGATGTCTGGAAGCTGGAAAATTACTGAAAAAATCTTTGTCGATATATCAGTATTAGTGTACGTCAGTTACCGCTTTTACCTGCTTAAAAACACGATGAACGATTTTATCCAGCGCAACAGGAATCCTGTTTGCACCGTAATAAACACATTTTTTATAGCTGGATACTGATACGCAAAGACTATTACTACTGGCACTGGACGTAATATTGAATGCCATCCTCACCCTGCCATCAGATCCCAGACCGGCAACAGGATAAGGAGCATATTGTGTTGGCAGGCTAAAAAAATGTATTTCATTCAACTGATTAAACAAACTTATAAGCTGCTTATCTGAATAGGCAAAGTTCTGCTGCCTGGCCTTATGGAATAATTTGCCTCCCCACTTACCTGACAGCTGTATCCGCCAGGGGGAATAGTTTGCATTACCGTTCTGGCAAGTTATATCAATACGCAATGCAGACACATTGAATGTAGCCGGTAACCGGCTATCTGTCTTGTCAGCCACCTCACCTGCCCTGCTAACCGCTGGCAGAATAACGGCAAGGAACAGGAGCCATGCCAGAAAAAAACCGCAGCGCTTACTGTATTTGGAAACTTCCTGCTTGAAAGAATTCAACTGGAACAACGTTTTCTTAATGATGTTAACAGACCCAGTCCGGAAAACATTAACCAGAAAGCGGGTGGCAGCGGTACCGGTGTCAGGTTATAACCTATCACATCCAGCCCGGTCAGTTCTGTTGTCATATTTGTTGCGTAAACACCACGCGTACCAAAAGCATTCTGAACATGCACACCTCTGCCGGTATGATAATCGCCATAATCACCTGTTGAATCCTGATTAAACTGTACTAATTGCGTGGCGCCACCATCGATAGAGAAATAGGCATTATCACCAGCAGTTGTATAGGTTCTGGTACCAGCCAATGTATAGCGAAATAAATCCATGGGAGAAAAAAAACTTGTATCAGGCTGCCCCAACCATGAACCATTGCCTAATACCTCATCTATTTCATGCATAGCCACATTTTGCAAATCATATTTATTTGGATCAATGCTGGTACGATTAAAATTAGTCTTGTTTAAGTTCAATGAAATAGTGGCATCCCAGGAACTACTACCATCAGGTACCGATATACTCGTAGTATCTAACCCGACAGCTACGGCATTACCCCGGGTTAACAGAATGGTATTTGATGTTCCGGGAACCGGTGAAGAGGTCGAAGGCAGATGGGACAAAGCTATTGTATCATTCACACTGTTGCTATCATTTTTCAAGGCATTCAGATAGTTCCCATAGTTAAACCCGAAAATACTTTGTAATGAACTTCCAAGCCCGGAACCACTGTTGACAAATTTAATCTTTAAATTGACATTATCACTTATTCGAGATTGAAAAAAATTGATTGCCTGATTAACTGTGGTTTGAGCAGCTGAATCGAACCCCGATACAAAAGTCGGCGTAATAGTGAGTCCCTGAGCAGACAGGGCAGTACCCGCTAATCCGATAGCTAGCGACAGGCAGGTTATTTTTTTTATTAACTGTTTTCTTACAACAACTAATGTGTTTTTTTCACAAGGAAAAAGACCTTTACTTTTATATTTCATTATTATTCTCAGTTTATTTTTATGAATATCTTTACAGAAACTATCAAATTAACCCTATTTTTATAATTGAAGCAATTTTTATGCCATTAAGATAGTTTTCTTGTATTTCAGTAGCTTGGTAAAAAGGCACTATATTAGAAAAATAAGATATGTAAAAAATACCGACCGGTATTCAGTTACAACAAAATATGATATGAATCCATCAGGGTGACAGCCGCTGAATTTCCCAGCCTTTATTATCATCAGGCTGATAGAAAAACACATCATGCAGGCGGTTTTCCCTGGCCTGCCAGAACTCAAAGCTGGTTGGCCTGACCCGGTAGCCACCCCAGAAATCCGGCAGGGGAACTTCACCATTGGCAAATTTGTGTTTGATTTTTTCCACCATGCTATCAAGCATGGCACGGGTTTTAATCACCTGGCTTTGATGCGATGACCAGGCACCAAGCTGACTGCCGCGCTGGCGGGTAGAAAAATACTTTAGCGATTCTGCCACGGAAATTTTTTCTGCCAGGCCGGTAATTTTTACCTGTCGCCCCAGCGGATACCAGGGAAACAGCAAACTGACACGATTGTTGTGCTGGATGTGTTGTGCCTTACGACTGCCATAATTGCTAAAAAAGATAAAACCCTGTTCATCATAAAGTTTAAGCAAAACCATGCGCTGCCAGGGTTGCCCCTGTTTATCAACGGTTGCCAGGGACATGGCAGTGGGTTCGGCAATATCTGTTTTCAGGGTCTGTTGATACCAGTTCTCAAACTGTTTAAAAGGATTGCTTTCAAGGTCATCTTTGTGCAATCCCTGCTGCATAAATAAGTCACGCAAATCAGCAGGACGGGATAGATTAATAGATTTCATTATTAAGCAGACATGTTGAAAATAAAATTATCAGTGATAAGAGTATCTCTTGGATTTCAGATATACTCCAAAGGCAAATAGTTATTCATCAAGTGTTGTTATTGAAATCAACTTGTCGCATTTCTATCACATATCCTGGTTAAATTTGGCAGACTGCTGATGATTTTTCACTTCAGAACTGTTACTGTTATTTACTGATGTAAATCACTAATGAGACCTAATAATGAAATTACAACCACGTCCGTTTTTACTTGCTACTGCCATTATTTCAGCCATGACTGCGACAACGGTGTTTGCTGATAATGGCCAGAATCCCTGGTCACCTGATTATAATTCTAAGCAGTATAATTCAAACCAGTATAATTCGAATCAGTATAGACCAAACCAGTACAACCGAAACCATTATAACTCGGGTCGGTATAGCTCACCACGGTACAACACACGGCCAGCTCATCATAACCATCAATTACCACCACAGCAATATCAACATCGTACAGCATCACGATCCACCAACCCCTGGCGTCAACCTGCTCCTCCCCAGAGTGCCAGAACACCGGCTTATCGGCAATCATCCTCTGCCCATAATACCTATAACAGACAGCCACCACAAACTGAAAATATAATGCATTACAACCGAGCACCTGCCAGTCAAGCTCATTTCAGGCCGAACGGGTTTAATCCAAATCATAGTTTTAAGCAGAATCATGTTGCACCAAATCCCTCATCTCGCTTTAACAACCCGGGTTATAACCCTTATTTCCAACGTCGCCACCATAATAATTTCTGGGGGAACAGCGGTCCCGGTGCATGGATGAACCCTAACAGACATAATCTCAGCCAGGGTTGGGATGATATGCTCAATGCACCCAGCCGTATGGGTGATATGCCAGGTGGCTGGTCAGCGCCTTCCGTTAGTATGCCTAACCCCGTTGATGTGGGTGATCAGTTTAAGGATAATGCCAGAAATCTACCTGATCAGATGCGTAATATGAATAGTGGTAACTAAGATTGAGAACCGGAATTTTTTAGAGCAAGGCGCTAAGTGATTGGAATAGTTACTCTATTTCAATTACCTAGTCACGCAGCTATGAGAACACTGGACGTATAAAGGTGTAGTCACGACTTATTCAAAGGTTCACTAACTGAGATACGGGTTACCCATAACGCGCAGGCGTAATACTGTCTTGCTAATAATCAGATAGATTTCTGCTAAAAGCATGCAGGAATGACGGTAAAATATAAAGTATTTGCGTAAGTGAGTGCCGTTACGTAAGAGTATGCCGTTGGGTAAGAACATAGGGGATAAATTATAAGGGGGATAAATTATAAGGGGGATAAATTATAAGGGGGATAAATTATAAAAATGACGGGCATAAAAAAACCCGCGATAATCGCGGGTTTTTTCAGTTTATATATTGCAGTTTATGTATTGGGCTGATTTAGGCCTGTACATTAACTGCCTGTGGGCCTTTCGGTCCATCTTCAACTTCAAAAGTCACCTGTTGACCTTCGGCAAGTGTGCGAAAGCCATCACTTGAAATAGCTGAAAAGTGAACAAAAACATCTTTGCCACCATCAGCAGGAGAAATAAAGCCGAAGCCCTTGGATTCGTTAAACCATTTTACGGTTCCTGTAGCCATGATGTACCTCATCAAGAAAAATATTAAAAAAAGAGTGTTACAAATCTTACGAGGTATTAGCAAGAAAACTTCATGACAAAAAACCTGGATAGAAAATGTAGCATAATGTATGTCTAAATGAAACTCGTCTATATGAAACCAGTCAAACAGACATACACGCGGTGTATTATAATGCACACAAGTGTAAATACAAGCATTTAGCAGATTCTTTTTAACTTCTAACAACGATTTTTATCAAATCAACGACAAATCACCCCTTTATCCATCCATCGCCATCATCATTCAGGGATTTAGCCACAAAAATAGCTGCTAAAAGGCACAAGCCTGTTTTTTGCTGTATAATACGCGCTCAATTTCCTGTGCACTCGGTCTGCACACTGTTATGAATAATGGTTAGGGATATTCTGGTTAAGCAGCTTATCTCTGGAATAGCGCCACAGTGCGTTGTTTATCCTCAAAACAAGCCAAAACCATAAATAATTTCCGCCTGGACCGAACCTGAACATCTCAACCAGCTGTTTTTGTTAGGCCGATCCAAAATCTGGAGTACATCTTCGTATGTCATTTGAAAAACTCGGTCTAATGACCGAATTACACCGCGCTGTCGCCGAAAAAGGTTATCAGCAACCCACACCTATTCAGCAACAGGCTATTCCACTTATCCTTAATGGTCGGGATATCATGGGTGGTGCACAAACCGGCACCGGCAAAACGGCAGGTTTTACCCTGCCCATGCTGCATCGCCTGATGGCAAGCACACGGCCACAAAAAGGTCGTCGGCCATTACGTGCACTGGTACTTACCCCTACCCGCGAACTGGCTGCTCAGGTATATGAAAGTGTCCGGGATTACGGCAAATACCTGCCGCTACGTGCTACCGTGGTTTATGGTGGTGTCAGCATCAATCCGCAAAAACAGAAACTTGTTAAAGGTGTCGATATTCTGGTAGCAACGCCAGGGCGACTGCTGGATCATGTCGGTCAACGCTCTGTCAACCTGTCACAGGTCGATATTCTGGTACTGGATGAAGCGGATCGGATGCTGGATATGGGCTTTATCCATGATATTCGTAAAGTGCTTGCTCTGCTGCCGAAAAACAAACAGACCCTGCTGTTTTCTGCTACTTTCTCCAGTGCCATCAAGAAACTGGCCAACGGGCTATTAAAATCGCCCACCCTGATTGAGGTTGCTGGTCGCAATACTACCGCTGAACAGGTTACTCAGGTGATTCATCCGGTCGATAAAACGCGCAAGCGTGAATTGCTTTCCTTACTCATCGGCAAAAATAACTGGCAGCAGGTACTGGTTTTTACCCGTACCAAACATGGTGCCAACCGTCTCAGTAAACAGTTGATTAGCGATGGCATCAGTGCAGCCGCTATCCATGGCAATAAAAGCCAGGGCGCACGTACCCGGGCACTGGCAGAATTTAAAAAGGGTGACGTACGTGTCCTGGTTGCCACTGATATTGCAGCCCGTGGCATTGATATCGATCATTTGCCACATGTGGTGAATTTTGAACTGCCGAATGTGGCTGAAGATTATGTCCACCGTATTGGACGAACCGGTCGTGCTGGCAATCAGGGTGAAGCCATGTCACTGGTCTGCGTAGATGAGCATAAACTGCTGAAAGACATCGAACGTTTGATTAAACGTGATATTCCTCAATGTATTATTGAAGATTTTGAACCGGATCCATCGATAAAAGCCGAACCCATTACCCGGGGTCGTAACAATAACCGGGGACGCAGTAATAATCGCCCTTCGTCCAGCAATGACAATAAAGGTAGACGGCCAAAATCAAAACGCTCGGCAAGCAGCAATTATGCCTCGTCGGCACAAACATCCGGTAACAGGCGTTCAAAGAGTCGCCGACACCGCAACCATGCACAACAGGCTGCGTGATTGGACACATAATAACTATCGATTATTTAATATTCAAATATTTAGAATTTAATATTTAAAGTTATTTAATACTTTTAAGATATATAGCGGAAAAATTTATGTTAACCACTGCAAATATCACCATGCAATTTGGTGCCAAACCTTTATTTGAAAATGTATCGGTTAAATTCGGCGATGGCAATCGCTATGGTCTGATTGGTGCCAATGGCTGTGGAAAATCCACCTTTATGAAAATTCTTGGCGGTGACCTGGAACCTACATCCGGTAATGTTTCCAAAGACCCGTCTGAACGTATAGGTAAACTGAAGCAGGATCAGTTTGCCTATGAAACCTTTCATGTGATTGATACCGTTATTATGGGTCACGAAGAATTATGGGCGGTTAAATCGGAAAAAGACGCTATTTATGCCAACCCGGATATGACTGAAGCTGATGGCATTCGTGCCGGTGATCTGGAAGCTCAGTTCGCTGAAATGGACGGTTATTCTGCGGAAGCCCGTGCCGGTGAACTATTACTGGGTGTTGGTATCCCGGCTGAACAGCATTATGGCCCAATGTCTGCTGTCGCCCCCGGCTGGAAATTACGTGTTCTACTGGCACAGGTGTTATTTTCCGACCCTGATATTATGCTGCTCGATGAACCGACCAATAACCTCGATATTAATACCATTCGCTGGCTGGAAGGTATCCTCAATGCCCGTAACTGCACCATGATCATCATCTCCCATGACCGCCATTTTCTGAATAGCGTCTGTACGCATATGGCCGATCTTGACTATGGTGAAATTCGTCTCTACCCGGGTTCCTACGATGAATACATGATTGCTTCAACGCAGGTACGTGAACGTCTGTATGCTAATAACGCGAAGAAAAAAGCACAGATTGCCGAACTGAAATCTTTTGTCAGCCGTTTTTCTGCCAATGCATCCAAATCCAGACAGGCGACCTCACGCGCCCGACAGATTGAAAAGATTCAGCTTGAAGATGTTAAACCCTCCAGCCGACAGAACCCTTATATCCGTTTTGAACAGGCTAAAAAACTGCACCGGCTTGCGCTGGAAGTGGAAAACCTGAAAAAAAGTTTTGTTGATAAAACCCGGGCTGATGAAACCCCGGCTGATAAAACTCTGTTCGCCAATTTAAACCTGATGGTAGAAGTTGGCGAACGCATTGCCATAATCGGCCCCAATGGTATTGGTAAAACCACGCTGATGCGATGTCTGGTCGGCGATCTGGAGGCGAATTCAGGTACGGTGAAATGGTCGGAAAATGCCGAGCTTGGTTACTACGCTCAGGATCACAGTGCAGATTTTGATTCAGACACCCTGCTGATAGACTGGATGAACCAGTGGCGCAAGGAAAATGACGATGAGCAGGTTATTCGTGGCACCCTTGGCCGTCTGCTGTTTTCACAGGATGAGATAAAAAAACCGGTTAACGTAATATCCGGGGGTGAACAGGGACGCATGTTATTTGGCAAACTGATGTTACAGCAACCCAATATTCTGTTGATGGACGAACCCACCAATCACCTGGATATGGAATCTATTGAATCACTCAACCAGGCACTGGAAATTTACCCCGGCACATTGATCTTCGTCAGCCACGATCGCGAATTTGTTTCCTCACTGGCAACGCGTATTATCGAACTGACTCCCAATGGGGTGGTGGATTTTCATGGCAGTTATGAAGAGTATTTGCAGAAACAGGAAGCTGCCTGATTCCCTGCCCGCCTCACCAGGCTGAATACATGCCCCAGAGGATATCATATACTTACCTGAGTATTCCTCAGAAGAGTCAGCAGAATGATTAACCAGCAAGCATTGAACACCGATGTTCTGATTATCGGTGCCAGTGCTTCGGGCTTAATGTGCGCCATTGAAGCTGGTAAGCGCGGGCGCAAAGTTGTGCTACTGGATCATGCTAATAAAGCCGGTAAAAAAATTCTTATGTCCGGTGGCGGCCGTTGCAACTTTACCAATATGGACATCGAAGCAGACAGGTTTATCTCAGGTAACCCGCATTTTTGTAAATCCGCCTTAAGTCGTTACACACAATGGGATTTTATTGCTCTGGTCAAGGCTTATCATATTGCTTACCAGCAACGCGATCTGGGTAAGTTATTCTGTGAAAATAGTGCTAAAGATATTCTCACCATGTTACTGGCCGAATGCAGAAAAGCCGGGGTAAGCATCTGCCTTAACCATAATATTTCAACTGTCAAAAGAACCGATAGTGGTACATTCATTCTAAAAGGCAGCCATAAAGATACCCCGATAATTTATCAGGCAGCCTCGCTGGTGGTTGCTAGTGGCGGCCTGTCGATACCGAAAATGTGTGCAACACCTTTTGGTTACCAGCTAGCCGAGCAGTTCGGTCACAGTATTCAGCCAACCCGTCCCGGACTGGTACCCTTTACCCTGCAACTTCGGGACAGGGAAACTTTTCAGTCGCTTTCCGGTATTTCAGTTTACTGTGAAGTTAGCAATGCGCGCATCGCATTTACGGAAAACCTGCTCTTCACCCACCGGGGGCTGAGTGGCCCGGCAATTTTACAGATTTCATCCTACTGGAAAAATGGTGAGACTATCAATATCAACCTGTTACCTGATATGGATCTGGTTCAGTATCTAAGTCGTTGTCACCAACAGCAACCCCGCCAGAAACTAAAGAATGTGTTAGCTGAACGATTGCCAAGGCGTCTATTAACCGTGCTGCTGGATGAAATTATTGAAAAACCGATACAGGAAATCTCACAGCAGTGCAGTAAAAACATTGCTGATAAACTACAGAACTGGATGATCAGGCCTGGTGGAACAGAAGGTTATAGAACTGCTGAGGTCACCATTGGCGGCGTTAACTGTGATGAACTGTCATCCCGAACCATGGAATCAAAAAAGCTTGATGGTCTGTATTTTATCGGCGAAGTGGTTGATGTCAGCGGCTGGCTGGGCGGCTATAATTTTCAGTGGGCCTGGTCATCAGGCTGGTGCGCGGGACAGGTCGTTTAAAAATTATAGCCAGTCTGCGAATAGCATCATTTATAAATCATCAATGACTGCATTGAATATTGTACTCGGGCGCATGACGTTTGCGGTTTTTTCTGGATCCAGATGGTAATAGCCACCCAGATCAACAACTGTTCCCTGTTCAGCCAGCAAGGCGTCAGCAATCGCGTTCTCATTCTCCCGCAGCTGTTCTGCCAGCGGGGTAAAAATCGTTTTCAGTTCCGTATTATCCTGCTGCTCTGCCAGTGCCTGTGCCCAGTACAGGGTGAGGTAGAAATGACTGCCGCGGGTATCAATAGCGCCGGTTTTTTCCGATGGCGAACGATTGTTATTCAGATATTCACTATTGGCCCGGTTCAAGGCATCAGCCAGCACCTGGATTTTTTGACTACCGGTTTTCTGTGCCATCTCTTCCAGCGAAACAGCCAGAGCCAGGAATTCACCCAATGAATCCCAGCTTAAATGATTCTGTTCACGTAGCTGGGTGACCAGCATGGGAGCCGTGCCCCCTGCCCCGGTCTCGAACAGCCCGCCCCCGGCAAGCAGCGGCACAATGGATAACATTTTTGCACTGCTGCCCAGTTCAAGGATAGGGAATAAATCGGTCAGATAATCACGCAATATATTACCGGTAACCGAGATAGTATCTTCACCGTTTTTCATTCGTGCCAGGGTATAATGGGTGGCAGCCACCGGTGTCATGATCTGTATATCCAGCCCGCGGGTATCCTCTGCGGATAAACAGGCCTGTACTTTGTTTTTTACATTGCGATCATGCGCGCGCTGATCGTCAAGCCAGAAGATGGCCGGTAATGCTGTCAGACGTGCACGTTTTAGCGCCAGCTTCACCCAGTCTTTTACCGCAATATCCTTGCACTGACACATACGCCAGATATCGCCCTGTTCCACGTCATGCTGCATTAATAGCTTGCCATCAGCATCTGTGACACAGACTTTTCCGGCCTGCGGCATTTCAAAGGTTTTATCATGCGAGCCGTATTCTTCGGCCTTTTGTGCCATCAGACCGACATTACTCACCGTGCCCATGGTGGTCACATCGAACGCACCGTGTTGCTTGCAGAAATCAATCGTTGCCTGGTAAACACCGGCATAGCTGCGGTCGGGAATCATGGCAAGGGTTTCGTGCATCTGGCCATCCGGGCCCCACATTTTTCCTGAGAAACGAATGGCTGCCGGCATGGATGCGTCGACAATCACCTTGTTCGGGGCATGCAGATTGGTAATACCGTTTGCCGCATCGACCATCGCCAGTTTGGGGCCTTGTTGATAAACCGCATCAATATCGGCTTTTATCTGCGTACTTTCAGCCGCAGGTAAAGCAGCAATTTTTGCATAGATATCGCCCAGACCATTACGTGGATCAATGCCCAGCCGGTCGAATGTCGCGGCATATTTTTCCAGTACCGGCCGGTAATAAACACTGACCGCATGACCAAACATAATCGGGTCTGAGACTTTCATCATGGTGGCTTTTAAATGCAGCGATAACAGCAGATTCCGGCTGCGGGCAGTTTCTATCTGTGTGGCATAATAGTCATCCAGTGCCTGCACAGACATCACGGCTGCATCAATAATCTCACCGTCGAGTACCGGGGTTGATGGCTTTAATACCAGCGATTCACCACTATCGGTATGTAAGGTAATGGTTACTTCACCGGCTTTGTCAATGACGACCGACTGTTCGCTGCCGTAAAAATCACCGCCAGACATTGAAGCCACACGGGTCTGATTATCCGCTGTCCAGGCGCCCATTTCGTGCGGGTGTTGTCGCGCATAGGCTTTAACTGCCGGGGCAACACGACGGTCAGAATTGCCTTCACGCAATACCGGGTTCACCGCACTGCCCAGTACATGCGCATAGCGTTTTTTAATCACCTGTTCAGCCTCACTGACCGGGTCTTCCGGGTAATCGGGAAGCGCATACCCCAGTGTCTGACATTCTTTTATCGCCGCTTTCAGCTGGGGAACAGAGGCGCTGATATTGGGTAACTTGATAATATTCGCATCCGGTGTTTTCGCCAGTGCGCCAAGTTCGGCAAGATCATCACGGTGTTGCTGTGCAGCGCTAAGGTAATCGGGGAAACAGGCCAGAATCCGTCCCACCAGAGAAATATCCCGGGTTTGCACCGTAATACCGGCCTGCCGGGTAAAAGCCTGTACCACAGGCAAAAAGGAACAGGTGGCTAAAGCAGGCGCTTCATCCGTCAGGGTGTAAATAATGCTTGATGACATATCAGGACTCTACAGACTCATGTGGGGCGATTAAAAAACGCCTATTATATTTCAGATTGCAGCCGGTGACACTATTCATGAAGTAGAGGCTGTAAATAGTATTTGAATTAAATATAACTCCTTGCTGATTTCGCTCTGTGTTTGCAAGGAGGTAATCGCGTCTAATATGGTTTTGCACATATAACGGATCAATGCAGGTTATTATTTTAGAGGGGTAACAATATTATTCACTGTATTCACCGGCTGATCGCTTCGCTGATTTTTTGGTTGCTTTTTTATCTGCTTGCTTGGGCGGCTTGCTTTTGACCGGTTCAATAACCTGATAATACACTTCACCTTTTTTTATCATGCCCAGATCGCTGCGGGCGCGTTCTTCAATGGCTGCCCTGCCTTTTTTCAGATCCTGTACTTCAGCTTCCAGTGACTGATTGCGTTCTTTCAGGCGGGTGATCTGTGTACTGACTTTTGCTTTTTCATGTTCCAGTTGCAGCACTTCGGGGATACCACCGTGCTGCAACCAGATTTTATATTGCAGCCAGATCAGTAATAAAAACAGCAACAATGCGAGTTTTTTCACTGCAACCTTGTTCAGCTTTTCCCTGATGTTGTATCAAGCGCTGTCCGGCCAGTCTGATACGACAAGGCAGCTTTAATATAACTGGTAAATAGTGGATGCCCAGAACGTGGTGTTGAGGTGAATTCGGGGTGGAACTGGCAACCCAGAAACCAGGGATGGCTAGTATTGGACGCAAGCTGTTGATCACGACTTAACTCGACCACTTCCATCAGGTTGCCATCACTGGATTTACCACTGACGATCAGTCCTGCTGCGGTTAATTGCGCCAGATATTTATTATTGAATTCATAACGATGACGATGACGTTCAACAATATGTTCTTCGCCATAGGCTTCGCGTACCAGACTACCGGCCTGTAAATCACAATGCTGGCCACCCAGACGCATGGTGCCACCCAGGTCAGAATCACTGTCGCGTTTTTCGATACGTCCGGATTCATCCTGCCATTCAGTAATCAGGGCAATAACCGGGTGCGTCGTTTCGATATTAAATTCACTGCTATGGGCATCACTCAGCCCAGCAACATGGCGGGCAAATTCAATCACTGCCAGTTGCATCCCCAGGCAAATACCCAAAAAGGGAATTTTATTCTCGCGTGCGTACTGAATGGCGGCAATCTTGCCTTCTATCCCCCGGTCACCAAAACCACCGGGCACCAGTATGGCGTCAAGAGAATCCAGAACCGAATTATCCCCGGATTCAAGTACAGAAGAATCGATATAACGAATATTAACCCGGGCATTGTTCTGGATGCCGGCATGGGTAAGCGCTTCATTCAGTGACTTGTAAGATTCGGTTAAATCGACATATTTACCCACCATCCCAATGCTGACTTCATGTGCCGGGTGGGTCATGACCGATACCACTTTATCCCAGTCCGACAGGTCAGCCGGTTTTAATTCCAGCTGCATCTGCCTGACGATAATATCATCCACCCCCTGCTGATGCAGCCAGCCGGGTAATTTATAGATATTATCCAGGTCGACAGCCGAGATAACAGCTTTGGCCTGCACATTGGTAAATAATGCAATTTTCCTGCGTTCGTCTTCGTGCAACAGACGTTCGGAGCGGCACAGTAATAAATCGGGCTGAATACCGATAGAACGTAATTCCTTAACGGAATGCTGGGTCGGTTTGGTTTTTACTTCACCGGCTGTGGCAATATAGGGAACCAGGGTCAAATGGATAAACAGCGCGTGCTGGTGCCCAAGTTCTACCCTCATTTGACGAATCGCTTCCATAAACG
>WFMW01000060.1 GCA_015488885.1 Gammaproteobacteria bacterium
AAAACATGGGCGCTAGATCTGGATGCTGATCTGCTCGGACAGGCAGAACAGGGCTGCGAAGACAATCCAAATTTCCACGCTATTCTCGGCGATGCCCGTGAATTACCCAAACAGCTAACAGAACCAGTCGATTTTGTTTTTATCGCCAATACCTTTCACGGTGTACCGGATAAAACAGAACTGTCGCAGGCCGTACACGAGGTGCTTAAATCCGGTGGGCAGTTTGCGGTGATTAACTGGCATAAACGCCCGCGAGAACAAACGCCTGTATTTGATTTACCCAGAGGCCCCGATACGACGTTGCGGATGACACCGGAAGATGTACAACGCTATGTAGAGCCAGCGGGTTTTAAACTGGATGAAGTCGTCGAAGTTGGCCCTTACCATTATGGTGCGGTATTTCAGAAAGTTTAAGTTTATTTAAGAAAAGGTGTGAATGTTATGAAAGAAACAATGCAAAAAGTAATGGAAAAGATGATGTCGGGCATGATGAAGCCCGAGGATATGCCTCACATGATGGAAACCATGATGGATAGTGTATTCAAAGAAATGTCGGCAGAAGATCGTATGGCTTTTATGCAGAATATGATGCCTCGCTGCATGTCGATGATGTTTTCCGAACTGGAGCCTGCTGCCCGTAAAGATCTGGCTGGCTCTATGCTGAAGGGGATGACTGAAGAACTAAAATCTCAACTTGATAAATAAACGAGGAGGTTAGTATGGATAAGCCAGGTATGAGTCCCCAGATGGGGATGGAGATGATGAAGAAAATGATGGGTGGCGGTGATAGTGAAAGCGGCGGGCCCATGCAGATGTGCAAGGACATGACCTCATCCATCAAGAAAACCGCCTCAATGGCTGCATTTTCAACCCCTGAGCTGCACGCCTTGTTCAGCGAATGGTTGCAAAGCAAGGAAAAGGACGTGCTCGACACGGTTGCCAAACCCGGAAGGCATGACCTTGCAGGCATTGCCAAAGCCCTGAAGTTAACCCAGCAGAGTACTGCCTATCTGCTGGCGCGTATGGCCGCCGAAGAAACGTTGACTCTTGAGGTAAAAAGCACCGGTCCCGCCAGCAAGCCTGCCATGAAAAAGAAGGTGAAACGCCCCGTCAAGGCAATGGCAAAGAAGAAAGTTGCTACTAAAAAGACAGCGGCCAGCAAGAGGGCTACGAGAAAAGCCGGTAAATAGGCGAAGCCAGAAGGTGCTGCAACACGGCGGTATATTTTTACTTGACTCAGTCCGTGCAATGTGAAATCATTTTCGAAAATATCGAAATGTATTGGAGCAATGAAAAAAGTTACTGCCATCGCAACCAAATCGGATACCTGCAACGTTCCCTGCTTTGATCACGATAAGGTCAATAAGATAAAGAACGCTCTCTCAAAAGAGGAACAGCGACTGCCCGAACTGGCGGAGTTCTACAAGTTGCTGGGTAATGCCACCCGACTTAAGATTTTACTGGCACTCGCTCAGGGCGAGCTCTGTGTGTGCGATATCGCCCACGTGCTGGAATTAAGCACGGCGGCTACTTCGCATCAACTGAAGCTCTTACGCGGCAGAGGCTGGCTGCGTAAACGTGATAATGGCAAGATGGTGTATTACCGGTTACACAGCGTGGATCTCCTGAAGGCGCTAAAGGGTGACTTGAAGATGCTGGAGGCACAGCTCGGATGACGTGTTTTTTTGTTGACTATACATTTCGATATTATCGAAAATGACTAAGCATGCAGGGGAGGGTGAAGATGGCAAATAAGACACCGAATAGAAAAGATTATTCCTGGCTGGGATCAGCGACCAGCCTGCTTGCTGTATTGGCGTGTTATGGCACCTTGGCCACGGTAGCGCTGCTTTCCTTTATCGGTGTCAGCATCGAGATCGACGAAAGGCTGCTGGCGGAACTGATCAGTGGTCTACTGCTTCTTGCATTAGCGGGTATGGGGTATTCCTATAGCGTGCATCGGTATCCAGGCCCGCTATTGCTGAGTATTGCATCTGCCGCGTTGCTACTGTGGGTGTTCTATGGCAGCTACTCAAAACCATTAGAACTGACTGGCTTCGTTGCGCTGGTCATTGCCTCTGTATGGGACTTTCGTGTCAAGAAGCGTGCCTGCTCTGTGAAATAAAAATGGCCTACAAATTTATACTGCCTACATTGCTTATCTCGGTCTTTCTATTGACAGGGTTGACGGGTTGCGCGAGTTATCAACCAGAACCGCTCTCGGCAACAGGAAATATTGCCATCTTCTCGACACGAACATTAGACAGTGAAGCGTTACATCACTTTATACAGGCTCAGCGCGACCATCCGAAAATGACATGGCCGCTAAAAGCATGGACACTGGATGACCTTACGCTGGTGGCATTGTATTATCATCCTGAACTTGCCCTTGCGCGTGCCAGATGGGCAGGTGCCCGTGCCCAGGCGATCACTGCGGGCGCGTACCCGAATCCTGTTCTCAAATTTCTTCCACGGTATGCGACAAATTCTGCTGCAGTATCACCCTGGACGATTGATCTGTCGGTTGCTATTCCGATATTGACAGCCGGGAAACGCTCGTATCGTATTGCCGAGGCACTGGATCAGGCTGAAGCAGCCCGGCTTGATGTGGTGCAAAGTGCGTGGCAGATCAGGGCGAATGTACGTCAGCCGTGGCTCCAGCTTTATGCTGCACAACGCCGGGTAATATTATTAAATAATCAGCGTAAGGATGCTCAGTCACTGTTGCATGCGCTCAGGCAACAGTTTGTGGCAGGCCAGGTTTCACCGTTGAAAGTGGTTGAGGCGCAGCTGAAGTGGACAAATACACGTTTGAGTCTTGTCGATGCGCAGATGGCTGTGAGTCAGGCACGTACGGCACTTGCTGGCGCGGTGTCGGTGCCGGTAACGGCGTTACGCGGCATACGTTTTAACTTTGATTCAATACAGCAGCTACCCTCACCGGGTAATCTACCTGTTGCGCGTTTTAGAACCTATGCACTAACGCAGCGTGCTGATATTCGCGCCGTACTGGTGCGCTATGTTGCCAGTGTTCAGGCGCTGAAACTGGCACTTGCACAGCAGTATCCCGATCTGCAAATTGGTCCGGGTTACGAGTGGGATCAGGGGGTGCATCGATGGTCGCTAGGATTTTCATTCAGCCTGCCGATTTTTAATCAAAATCAGGGGCCGATTGCTGCGGCGCGTGCGCACAGAGAAAAACAGGCGGCTGAATTTCGGCTGTTACAGGAACATATTATGACCCGATTCAACCATGCGTTGGTAGCTTATCGAGCAAGTAATCGCAGTTTAAAACTTTCCCGGCATCTACTCACTACAGGCCAGACAGAACTTGCTCTGGCACAGGCCTCTCGACGGGCAGGGGAAATGGATCGTGTCGATCTGTTGCGTACCCGGTTAAAAACACAGGGGTATCATCTTGATGTTCTACAACGGCAGATACAGGCCGAACAGTCACTGGCGGCACTGGAAGATACGCTGGAACATTCGTTACAGCAGCCGGATGACGTTTCCAAAAGCATGGAAGAAATGGTTTCGTCATCGCCGACTCTGTTTCATCATCCGTTTACGGAGACAGCATCACAATGAAAAAATTAATCACTTTTATGGTCATCGCTGTTATCGCCAGTTCCGGTCTGACGGTAGGGGGTAGTGCGCACGCTGATGAGGATGACGAAGGGCCGTCCATTTCATCACCGCAGCGTGTTTTTACGCACGCTGGCATCACCTATGTCAAGCTTGATACCGATACGCGAAAAGCCATTGATCTACAGACAAAAGTGCTCAGGTCAGATTCTTATCAGGCGAGTCTGAGGGCTTATGGTCAGATTGTTAAGCCGGATGATTTACTCAATAGCTATCAGCAACTTGTCGGGGCGCAGGCAAAGGTGAGTCAGGCGCGTGCCCGGCTTGATGCATCAAAGGCGGAGTACCAGCGTCTGAATGGTCTTTATCAACATCAGGGTGCCTCGAAAAAAAACCTTCAAAAGGCCTATGCAGTCTGGCGTTCTGATGAGGCCGTTGTGCAGATTGCCGAATCGCGGAAATTTACTGCCAATAGTAAAGCCAAAGCTCGGTGGGGGAGCTTGATTACTCGCTGGATGAACGAATATAGTCCGTCTTTTAAACAACTGGCGGCAGGTCAGAGTCGATTACTGAGACTGACATTGCCGCTGGCTGAAGCTCCTGCGAAGCCGCCTTTAACCGCCCGGCTGTTATTAGCCAATGCCACCACGGTAACGGTAACACTGCTTGCGTCTGCACCAACAACCGATTCTGACCTACAGGGACAAAGTTATTATTTCCTCGCGATTTCTCAGCTCAGTCACATACCGTATGGGCTTGGTGTAACCGGTTTAATGTCTTATGGTGCTCGGCGTAGCGGCGTTGTTGTGCCGGAAAATGCCGTGGTCTGGTTTCACGGTAGTGCCTGGGCGTATATCAGTGCAGGTGAGGCGCGTTTTGTGCGTACACCGGTGCGTACCGATATGCCGGTACCCGGTGGCTGGTTTCAGGCCGATGGACTCAGACCGGGTAAACGGATTGTTAGTCGGGGTGCTGAAGTACTACTGTCGGTACAGGCACTGGCAGAGGCACCTAAAAGCAGTGGCGGTGATCACGATGAGGACTAACAAATGCTCCGGCGTATAGTCAATGCCTCACTACAGCACCGCTGGGTGATACTTGTCATCGCCGGTCTGCTGGTTATTTACGGTGGTTATCGTCTGGGTGATGCAGAATATGATGTATTTCCACAGTTCGCGCCACCGCGGGTAGTGGTGCAGACCGAGGCTCCCGGTCTTTCGCCCCGTCAGGTTGAGCAGCTTATTACCACCCCGGTAGAAAATGCGATAAAAGGGGTGCCGGGTATCCGCTCCTTGCGTTCGAACTCGATTATGGGGCTGTCATTAATTACCGCAACCTTTGACCCGAATAGTGATATTTATCGTGATCGTCAAATGGTGGCCGAACGCCTGGTTCCTGTTTCCAGCCAGTTACCCGCCGGTGCGAAATCGCCAGTGATGATGCCGTTGACTTCTTCAACCGGTAAGGTGCTGGTTGTCGGGCTAACTTCCACAACGCGTTCGTTGATGGATTTGAATACGGTAGCACAATGGACGGTGCGCCGCCGCCTGCTGGCAGTTGCAGGGGTAGCGAATGTGGTTGTTACCGGCGGGCAGGTGCGCCAGTTGCAAATTCAGCTAAACCCACAAAAGCTGGTGCAATATGGCCTGTCCGTTACGGAGGTGACCACAGCCGCAAAGCGTGCAACCGGCATACGCGGGTCAGGGTTTATTGATACTGGCAATCAACGTATTGAATTGCAGACACAGGGCCAGTCGATCACGGCGGCAGCACTGGCGAACATTATCCTGACCACCCGTCATGGGGTACCGGTCACACTGGGAGAAGTGGCTGATGTGCGCGCTGCACCCCAGCCACCGGTTGGTGCAGCGCTGATTAATGGCCGTGTGGGTGTCGAATTAAGCATTTTTGAACAGTATGGTGCCAATACGGTACAGGTCACACAGCGTCTTGAAAAAGCGCTGAATGGACTGCGACCGGCGCTCAGAGCGATGCATATCCAGATGTCACCCGACCTGTTCCGGCCGACCACATTTATTCATCGCGCCATCGAGCATTTACGTTCCACGCTGGTAGTCAGTGGTTTGCTGGTTGCGTTGGTACTGTTCTTTTTTCTATTTAACTGGCGCACGGCACTTATTTCGCTGGTGGCGATTCCACTGTCGTTACTGACAGCGACATTGGCGCTGGAACTATTGGGTTACACGCTTAATACCATGACGCTTGGTGGCCTGGCAATTGCGGTCGGACTGCTGGTCGATGATGCGGTTATTACTGTTGAAAATATCTATCGCCGACTACGTGAGAATCAGACGGCGGCACAATCACAGCCAGTGTTACGGGTTATCCGCGATGCCACGCTGGAAGTGCGTAGCGCAGTGGTTTACGCCACACTTGCTATTGCCATGGTTTTTATTCCGGTGCTCACGCTGCCGGGTGTGGCCGGCCGTCTGTTCGGACCGCTGGCCTACGCCTACGTGCTGGCAACACTGGCATCACTGGCTGTGGCGCTAACGGTAACCCCGGCACTAAGTTATCTGCTGCTGGCTCATAGCGGGCTTAAAGCCCACGAGCCGCCACTGAGTAAATGGTTCAAGCCACATTATGCCCGGCTACTGACTCATGTTGAACGCCATTATCGTCTGGTGATAGTGGCTGTTATTCTGGCCACGATTGCAGGTCTGGCCATTGTGCCTTTTCTTGGTGCACGATTTATCCCGGAGCTCAGGGAAGGCCACTACATCGTCCATATGACCGAGAGCGCCGGTACGTCATTAGAACAGACAGAATTACTTGGGAAAACAGTTGCACGAACCTTGTTGCAGTTACCCTATGTGCGTTCGGTTGCCCAGAAAATTGGTCGCTCGCCGCAATCGGAAGATGTGTTGGGACCGAATGCCAGTGAGTTTGATGTGGGCCTCAAAACCTTGAATGGTGCACAGTCACAGATGGCGAGGCGGTCAATTGAACAGACCCTGACGGGTATTCCGGGGGCGAATTTTGCAGTAAAAACGTTTCTGTCCGAACGTATTGAGGAAACCGTCTCCGGGCAGACGGCTGCGGTGGTCATCCATATCTTTGGCAGGAATATCGCTACAATGAACAGCAATGCAGAAGCCATTGTGCAGCTTCTACGTAAAATACCCGGTGCCAGCGCAGTTCAGTTGCAGGCACGACCCAGCAGTCCCCGACTGGTGGTGAAATTAAAACCAGCGGCGATAAAGCGCTGGGGGTTTCATCCACTGGATGTCCTCGATACTCTGCACACTCTTTATGCCGGTGAGGTGGTGGGGCAGGTTTATGATGACGACCGAATTTTTGATGTCTCGGTTATTCTGCAGCTTAAAGACCGCGCCAGTGTAGCCGAGGTAGGCAGAGTACTAATAAAAAGTGCCAGTGGTATTTATGTGCCGCTGGATAAGTTGGCACGGTTGTATGTTACCAGCGGTGCTAAAACCATTTTGCACGAAGGCGGGCGGCGTGTAGTTACGGTAACGGCAAATGTTGTGGGGCGTGATACAGCATCGTTTGTGGCGCAGGCTCGGGAGGCTATTGCGCGTGACATTCATCTGCCAGCCGGTAGTTATGTGGAATACGCAGGCACGGCGCAAACCCAGTCGCGATCCACACAACACCTGCTTGCCAGTGCCTTAATCGCGGCAGTATCGATTGCTTTGCTGCTTTCTCTGGTACTGGTCTGGCCGCGAAATTTGTTGCTGATTCTGTTTAATGTGCCGTTTGCGCTGGTGGGGGGGATGCTGGCCGTTGTGGTATTTCTGGATGGCACGTTATCAATGGGCGGCATGGTCGGCTTTGTGACGGTCTTTGGCATTACCCTGCGTAACTCTATAATGCTGATCGCGCATTACGAATATTTAACCCGCCACGAGCATTTTGTCTGGGGACAGCAGACAGCAATCCGTGGCGCGAAAGAGCGAGTGGTGCCCATTCTAATGACTGCGCTGGTTACTGCGCTGGGTTTATTACCACTGGCTTTGACCAGTCAGGCCCCCGGTAACGCCATTGAAGGCCCCATGGCCATTGTTATTCTGGGTGGCCTGACCACTTCGACCATACTGAATCTGCTGGTAATGCCAGCACTGGCATTGCGCTATGGACAGTTTATGGGTTCTTCGCACAGGTAAAATTAGTGTCTTATGAATAAACAGCTTACTTATCATTCAGCGCTGTCAGCTGTATCTATGAGGCAGATGTTCCAGAAAAAATATCAGTTCATGTCACCAGTCATGAATATAAATAAGTTGCCCTGATATAACGGAATATACGTTATTTACATATGAATTTAATGCGACAGGAGTTAGGTATTATGAAAAATAATACAAAACCATTAGAACAGGCTGAAAACGAACTTCGACTGGCGATGGTGGCAAAAAAATGCTGGCGTTGTGGTTGTTTTCAGACCACGGTTAACACCTTAAAAGACTTTAGTGCGATAACCGAAACGCTTGGCGAGTTATTAAGTGAAGCACAGAACCTGTTTGAGACCAAACGTTATGATTGTCTTGGCTGTGATGTGTGCTGGCCTGCAGTGGCGCAGAATATGGCGGCTGAAGTTGATCCGGCTATTGCCGAAGGTGAGCACTGCGCAACACAGGAGCCGGAAACCCGTGATGGCTGGCCGCCACTACCCGGTGATTATCAGGTGCTGCGTTTTCAGGCACCGGTTGCGGTATGTACATTAAATTCTGATCAGCTGATCGATGAAATAAAAAACAGCCCGATTGAAGGCCTGTCAATTATTGGTGGCTTGCATACAGAAAATCTCGGCATCGAACATCTCATTCGTAATGTGCTGGCGAATCCACATATTCGCTATTTAATTATCTGTGGTGAGGATACACGAAAGGCGATTGGGCATTTGCCCGGCCAATCACTGGTCGCGCTTAGTGAGCATGGCGTGAATGAAAACATGCGTATCATTGAAGCAAAAGGCAAACGCCCAATGTTGAAAAACATTCCACTGGAATACGTCGAAGCATTTCGTAAACAGGTACGGATTATCAATCAAATCGGTGAAGTTGATGTCACATTATTGCAGAGTTTAATTATCCGTACGGCGAGTAATGACCCGGGTACGTTTGCTGGTGCGCTGAAAGATATTATTTCTGTATCGGTTGAAAAAGCCGATGAACCGGGCAGGCTGAAACTTGATCCGGCTGGTTATTTTGTGGTGATGCCCGATCGCACGCAGCAGCAACTGGTGGTCGAACACTACAGTAACAGGGGTATACTAAATCGGATTTTTACCGCAGACAACGCTGCTGCCTTATATACGCATATCATAAAACATGAATTTATCAGTCGGCTAGATCATGCAGCGTACCTGGGGCGTGAGCTGGCACGTGCCGAGCAGACACTGCTAAGTGGTGAAACTTATAGTCAGGATCGTGCGCCGGGCGAACTGTAGTTATAATGTTTAAAATAATTTAAACAAGTGAATCTCCTACAGATGACTTTCACCTCATTAGTTCACGCCCATGCTGGGCGTACCAAGTTGTTCGTTCGGAGCTTCTCATAAAACGCGCCGCCCGCACAACTCGAACGTTATGTTTTTTAGGAGAGCAGATGGAAAAAAGTGATATCCAAATATCGAAAGGATTATATGAATATATGCTTTCGGCATCACTACGTGAGCATGATGCATTAATAGAGTTGCGCGAAGAAACAGCTAAAGACCCCAGTGCAATTATGCAAATCCCACCAGAGCAAGGTCAGTTTATAGCATTGTTGGTGAAAATTCTTGGTGCAAAGAAAACCCTGGAAATTGGTACATACACAGGATACAGTGCACTAAGCGTCGCATTGGCCATGCCAGACAACAGCATCATCGTTACGTGTGATATAAATTCAGAGTGGGCAGATATCGGAAGGAAATACTGGGAAAATGCTGGTGTTAAAAACAAGGTTGATCTGCAAATTGGCCCAGCATTAGATACCCTTGATGAATTAATAAATCAGGGGCAAAAAGATACATTCGATTTTTCTTTCATTGATGCTGATAAAATTAACTACGATGGATATTATGAAAAATCACTAAAGTTGTTACGCTCTGGTGGACTAATTGCTATTGATAATGTTTTTCTTTTTGGTTCCGTTGTTGATCCAGAGTTACTGGATGAAGACTTAAAAACAAGGATATCTGATGCAGATATCTTGGCAATGCGTACTCTAAATGAAAAGATCAAAAATGACGGAAGGGTAGATTTGAGTATGTTACCTATAGCCGATGGGCTTACATTGGTGCGTAAGAAATAATATATGAGCAGAAATCAAATTAAGAAACATAACAAGGCAATTCCACGCGGATGTCAAAAAGCGTCGTTCGTACCTCACTATGCTTTTTGCCTCCGGTGAATTGCGGCGTTAGCTTGAAGAAGAATATCCTAAATACTTGACAAATTGTATTAAATTTTATACATTTGTTATATGGGTGATGAAAAATCAATTTACTGGGTAGGCTCTAGCTATAAAGACTTGCTCTCTTTTCCAGCCGAAGCCAGGCAAGATGCGGGTTATCAATTGCACCGAGTTCAAAATGGGCTAAATCCAGAAGACTGGAAACCTTTTCAAACAATTGGCTCCGGAGTTAAAGAAATCCGCATAAATGATGATGGTAATGCTTTTCGCATCATGTATATTGCACAATTTTCAGAAAAAATTTATGTACTTCATTCATTTCAAAAAAAATCACAAAAAACACGTTCAAAAGATATTGAAATAGCAAAGGCAAGATTTAACGCCGTACTTAAAGAGGAAAAATCATGAATAATATCGACACTACAATCACTCATGTAACCTCAGGTGGTAGCAACATCTTTGAAGAGCTAGGCTTTTCAGAGCAAGAAGCAACAAAATTAAAAATCAAAGCTCAGTTGATGTGCACAATAAGCGAGTGGATTAAAGATAAAGAATTAAAACAAGAAGAAGCATCTCACGTTCTACATGTTACTCGCCCAAGAGTTTCAGATGTTATGCGTGGTAAATCAGCAAAGTTCACAATTGATGCACTGATTGATATGATTGAAAGAACGGGTAAACATGTGACTTTCCAGGTTAATTAAAAGTCAAAAGAGCTAACAATTAGCCCAACATTGACCATTTTATACAGTGCGCCACTTCGTTTTGCACTGTATAAAATGGCAAGTTAGCATGGGCGTTAGAGCGTCAAGTTTAATCTTGATGCATCTTGCAGGGTGAAAGGCCCTGTCGGGAAAGGGCTAACCACCCACCCGTATCGAGAGTTGCGCCCACGGCGGAACCGAGGTTTTAAAAACCTCCAAAGGTGAACAAAGTGGATTTTGAAATAATCGGTACAATTCAAGAGGCTGAAACATTTGCTCAAGGCTCAGGAATCCGAGAAATAGCCCGCCTCAGAAAGCTGTATGGTCAGGGTCGGTGGCGGAAAAGAAAAGGTACGGCAACCGTGAAGCTTGCTGACGGCGCGGTTGTGGATGTTGAGCTTCATTGGTATGAAGCAAATGGAATCGGGAAACGTGAATATAAGATAAAGCGCTATCTTTAGCAACAGTGAGGTATCAAAATTATGCATAAATTCGTAATTTGTATAGAAAACAACGGGTATGAGGTTTCGTTAGAACAACGGAAGTTATATGAAGTCTTGCCAGATGAAAAAGCATCAGAACATGGCCAATTACGGGTCGTTGATGAATCAGGAGAAGATTATTTATTTCCCAAAAGCATGTTTATGAATGTGGCTCTTACAGATGAAATTGCAGATAGGGTGGCGAAAATCGCATAACAAGGCAATAAATCGGACGCAAAAAACGCGCCGATTATCGCAACGTGAAAAGAGATAAAAATTATTGACACCCGATACGTTACGGGTTACACTCTGTAAATGATACAGAGCTTTAAGCATAAAGGGCTAGAATTATTCTTTGAAACTGGTCGTAAATCTGGCATACAGGCCAAACATGCAAAACGACTTCAATTAATTCTTGGTCGTCTTAATGCTGCCACATCACCTGATGATATGAATTTACCAGGTTTATTCCTGCACCAACTCACAGGTAATAGAGCTAAAAGCTGGTCTGTACGTGTTAGCGGTAATTGGCGTGTAACTTTCAGTTTTAATGGTGTACATGCCGAGTCCGTAGATTATGAAGATTATCACTGAGACTATAGTATGTTAATGCACAATCCCCCACATCCAGGCGAAGTACTAAAAGAACTTTGCATTGAGCCTTTAGGTTTAACCGTTACTGATGCTGCAAAAGGGCTTGGTGTCAGTCGTAAAACATTGTCAGCTATTCTTAATGGTAAATCTGGCATAAGCCCGGAAATGGCTGTTCGTTTATCTATCGCATTTAATACATCATCTGAGAGTTGGTTAAATCAACAATCACAGTATGATCTTTGGCAGGCTGAGCGGCATCGCAAAGAGTTACATGTTACTCAATTGTCTGCGGCATAAGCACATAACAAGGCAATAAATCGGACGCAAAAACCGCGCCGATTATCGCAACGTTATGCTATAAAAACTTGACATACCATATATGATATATATACTGTATTTAGTATGTGGAAAATATATGAGCACAAGGGTGCATTAAAAGGCTTGAAGGCGCTACCCATCGACATTCTTAAAAGGTATGAAAAATGGAAAGATATAGTAGCAATATCAGGGCCATCGGGTTTAAAGAAAATAAAAGGTTTCAATGATGAGGCTTTACGCGGAGAGTGGAGAGGCTATCGCTCATCTCGTTTAAACCTACAGTACCGCATCATATATAAAATAGAAAATGAACAGCTATTTGTGAAAGTAATCAAAGTAACACCGCATGATTACCGGAGAAAATAATATGAAAGATTTTAAAGAAGCAAAAAAAAGAGTCGATGTTTCTATTGGCGAATCTGTAAAAATAATTCGTGAATTACAAGAATTAAGTCAAAATGAATTATCTTCAATAACAGGTATTCCTCAATCTACGCTTTCAGCTATTGAGCATGACAAAATTAATTTGGGTGTAGAAAGAGCCAAAGTATTAGCTAGGGCACTCAAGTGTCACCCAGCAGTTTTAGTGTTTCCTGGTTGGGACGTTAATCAAGAAATAGCAGCATAACGAATAAGGATAGATCGTGAGAGCGAAGCAAGCCACGATCTTGTCCAGAATATTTAGGACTCCCATAATAATAATATTTAGGACATCCATAAATTTGACTCCAGTTTTAAATTCACGTTTTCCTGAAGACGTAAAAAAGGTGATTGTCAGGACTTTGGGAAAAGAGCGTATCTTAACGCCGGTAGACAGTACATGGGGTAGTTTTTTTCTTGCTAAAGAAGGTGTTAGCGATGACTTTATGACAGCAAGAGCGAGTCAGGAACAGGCAGAAAGAGAAACGTTTGATGATTAAATACATGCTGGATACCAATATTGTTATCTACATCATTAAACGTCGTCCAATAGAAATACTACAAATATTTAACCAGCACACAGGACAGTTATGTATTAGCAGTATCACCCTGGCAGAATTAATGCATGGCGTAGAAAAGAGCAGGCACGTGGATAAAAACCTGAGAAATGTTGAAGATTTTGTATCACGACTGGACGTATTGGATTATGGCCGGAAAGCAGCAGCACATTATGGTGAGATAAGAGCAGATCTGGAACGTAAAGGGAAAACAATCGGGGTAAATGATTTATATATAGCAGGCCGTGCCCGTAGTGAAGGATTAATATTAGTGTCAAATAATTTAAAAGAATTTGAAAGGGTTGTTGGTTTAAGGACTGAAAACTGGATTAACTGAAGGGGGAAAGAGATATCGAACGCTCTTTCTTTACATGCCAGCTGTCATAAAATGGTACGAAAAGAACTCTTCTGTATTTACCGAAGATATCCCGGTAATTGCTTTTAATTTAGTATAAAATTTTTACTACAGCCTGATTTATCAGGCTTACTGTTTTAACTTTGTGCTCATCAGTTTCTCATGTAGCGGCAGGGCATTTGCCGATAACTGCTTATAGGCAAAACGGCTGCCGGTATCGCTCCACAGAGCCATTGCTTCCAGTGGTTGCAGAACCGGGCTGTTGTACTGGCGTATAGTCTGTAGCAGATCCATAAGCAGGGTGAAGGTGTCTTCAAGCTGGTGATAAAGTTCAGCCATACCCTGTTGGGTGCAGGTGCCAAGATGATGGTAGGCGCTGCGGCCAAGGTTGACATAATAGCTAACTCGAACCAGTTTTTTTGCAGCACGTTTCGGGTATAGCCCGGAGACCAGCAAACACTGATCGCCGATATCACGTAGCTGCTCATGTTGCATTTTAGCTGGCAGGCTATGTGTACGCAGGTAGTCCAGTGCCAGTGCGCCAGCATTTAAATCCTGTTTTTTCATAAAACGCATCAGAGTGAAAACCAGATAACTCTGCATAGATTCATCCAGCTGACAGCCATAATCAACTTCTGCTTCATGTACAAGTTTGTGCCATTGCTCCAGTTCGGTTTCGGCAAGAATCAATTTTGAGCTCATCGTTATTACCTTTTTCAGTTTGAAACCCGGTATTTATTTTTTGAGCATTTAACTTATATAATAGTTTCAATCAGGCTGTTTTGTGAATTACAGGTCGGAATTAGACAGGTGTTTCCTATGTGTTTCTCAGGATATTCCACTAAAAACAGGGGGTTGGAGGAATGTTTTTAATCCGACAAAAGCCTGGCTTTAGGGTATACTTCACGCTTTGTGTTTTATAATAATGTCAACAGACTGAGACTAAAGAAGAGATATAGAAGAGATATAATGGCTTACGATGTATCAACATTTCAGGGGCTGATCTTTGCGGTTCAGGATTACTGGCAGAAGCAGGGTTGTGCTGTGTTGCAGCCACTCGATATGGAGGTGGGGGCGGGTACGTTTCATCCTGCTACCTTTTTAAGGTCGATTGGCCCAGAACCCTGGCGTGCAGCTTATGTGCAGCCCTGTCGTCGGCCTACCGACGGGCGCTATGGTGAAAACCCGAATCGCCTGCAACATTATTATCAATTTCAGGTTGTGTTAAAACCCTCGCCCGATGATATTCAGGATTTATATCTGGGTTCATTGCAGGCACTGGGGTTTAATCTGCTGGAACATGATGTACGTTTTGTTGAAGATAACTGGGAATCTCCTACGCTGGGTGCCTGGGGACTGGGGTGGGAAGTCTGGTTAAACGGTATGGAAGTGACCCAGTTTACCTATTTTCAGCAGGTTGGCGGGCTTGAATGTCGCCCGGTAACCGGGGAAATTACCTATGGTCTGGAACGTCTGGCCATGTATCTGCAGGAAAAAGAAAGTGTATTCGATCTGGTCTGGACACGCGGACCACAGGGGGTGGTTACCTATGGTGACGTATTCCATCAGAATGAAGTGGAGATGTCGACGTATAATTTTGAGCAGGCGAATACGACGATACTGTTTGCCGGTTTTGATAACTGTGAAGCGGAAAGTCAGCGGCTGATTGAACTGGGGCTGTCGTTACCTGCCTACGAACAGGTATTAAAAGCCTCGCATATGTTTAATTTGCTGGATGCGCGCCACGCTATTTCGGTCACCGAACGACAGCGCTATATTTTACGGGTACGAAGTTTATCGCGTGCCGTTGCGCAGGCCTATTATGCTTCACGCGAAGCACTGGGATTTCCTGTCGGGAAATAAGCAAAGAATCTCTATCAAAATCAAAAAAATAACCATGGTTTACTGATTGTGTCTGAACAAAATTTATCCAATAAAATAGTTACCGATGATTTACTGGTGGAAATTGGAACTGAAGAATTACCCCCTAAAGCGCTGAAGTCTTTATCGGTCGCATTCAGTGCGGGGGTGGTTGAAGGTCTGAAAAAAGCTGGTTTTGCTGTTGACGAAGTTGAGTCTTTTGCTGCACCTCGTCGATTGGCTGTGTTATTAAAAAAGCTTGCTGCTACCCAGCCGGATAGAAAAATCGAACGCAAAGGACCGTCATTAAAGGTTTCTTATGATGCCAAGGGTATGCCAACTAAAGCATTGCAGGGTTTTGCCTGTTCCTGTGGCTGTGAAGTGGATCAGTTAAATCGTCAGCAAACAGCTAAAGGTAGCTGGCTGGTTTTTAAGGCAGTTAAAAAAGGTCAGCCTCTGGTTGAGTTAATCGAAGGTATTATCAATCAGGCGCTGGTTCAATTACCGATTCCCAGAAGGATGCGTTGGGGAGATAAAGCGGCTGAGTTTGTGCGCCCGGTACACTGGGTGGTGTTAATGTATGGTAGCGAGGTGGTAAACGCAACCATATTAGGCGTGAAAAGTTCGAACCAGACCCGGGGGCATCGCTTTCATACGACAGCACCGGTTACCCTGGCAAAGGCTGCGGACTATCAAAATCAGTTGCAGACACAGGGTTATGTACTGGCTGATTTTGCACAGCGTCAGCAAAGCATTAAGCAACAGGTAATCGATACGGCTGCCCGGCTTGGCGGTAGTGCAATCATTGATGATCTATTGCTGGAGGAAGTGACAGCATTAAATGAATGGCCAGTGGCTGTCGCCGGAGAATTTGATGCGGGCTTTTTATCGGTGCCTGCTGAAGCACTGATTAAAACCATGCAGGATAATCAGAAATATTTTCCACTGCTTGATGACGTCGGCAAATTAAAAAATGCTTTTATTACCATCAGTAATATTGAAAGTATTGCACCGGAAAAAGTTAAAGCAGGGAATGAGCGAGTTATTCGTCCGCGTCTTGCCGACGCAAAATTTTTCTGGGAACAAGATCAGAAACAGGTGCTCGATGCCTTCTTTCCATTACTTGAAAAGCTGGTGTTTCAGGAAAAACTGGGCAGTGTGGCAGACAAAACCCGCCGTGTATCCGCACTGGCAGAGAGTATTGCGCAGACGCTGAATGCGGATACGACACAGGTGAAGCGTGCAGCATTTTTAAGCAAGTGCGATTTAATGACCGAAATGGTCGGTGAATTTGCTTCCTTACAGGGGATGATGGGCAGGCGTTATGCCGAGGTAGCCGGTGAACCGGAAGAAGTGGCACTGGCACTGGAAGAGCAATATAAACCGCGTGGTGCCAGTGACGACACAGCCAGCACACTGATAGGACAGATACTTTCTATCAGTGACCGGCTGGATACGCTGGTGGGTATTTTTGCAATTGGTCAGAAACCCAGCGGGGTAAAAGACCCTTATGCGCTGCGTCGGGCTGCATTAGGTATATTGCGCACGATGATTGAACATAAGCTGGATCTGGATTTAAAACCGATGATCAGCAAAGCGGCGGCTTTATTGGCTGACAGGGTTGATGCTGCCGCTGTAGAGGATAGTGTTTTCGATTATGTTCTTGACCGCTTGCGAGCGTATTATCTTGATCGCGGGGTGCTCGCCGATGTGTTTGATGCAGTGGTTGCGCTAAAACCGTCACGCCCACTGGATTTTGACAAACGTATCCGGGCGGTAACCGTATTTCGTGCCCTGCCTGAAGCTGAAAGTCTGGCGGCAGCAAACAAGCGGGTAGGCAATATTCTGAAGCAGTCAGCACTGACCGATACTGGCAGTGTTAATCCGGCTTTATTTGAAACATCAGCGGAAAAAAATCTGTATCAGCAATTAAACGCTATGCATGACGCAGTGATAACAGCGTTTGATCGGGGCGATTATGAAGCCGCATTAAAACAACTGTCAGGTTTGCGTGAGCCAGTGGATACTTTTTTTGATTCAGTGATGGTAATGTGTGAGGATGAGAACCTCAGAAATAATCGCGTTGCGTTACTGCAAACCATGCATGGTTTATTTTTACGAGCCGCCGATCTGTCGCGTTTACATACCTCCCGACAAGGTTAAGTGCTGATGCAGCAGAAGCTTATTATTCTCGATAGAGATGGCGTCATCAACTATGACTCGGATGAATATATTAAAAGCCCCGGTGAATGGCGGCCCATTGAGGGTAGCCTGGAAGCTATTGCAAGATTAAATCGTGCTGGATATATTGTGACAGTAGCGAGTAATCAATCAGGCATAGCACGAGGGTATTTTGATCTGCAAACACTGTCTGCTATCCATACAAAAATGGATACTATGTTAGCCCAGGAAGGCGGGCGTATTGATGCCATCTTTTTTTGTCCGCATCGTCCCGAAGACCACTGTCGTTGCCGAAAACCCAAACCTGCGATGTTGCTGGATATTGGTCAGCGATTTAATGTTTCACTCGAAGAGGTTTATTTTATTGGTGATACGGTGGGTGATATGAAAACAGCTTATGCGGCAAATGCCAGGCCGTTGTTAGTCCGAACCGGTAAAGGCAGTAAGGCCGAGCTTATCCTGAACGCCGAATGTAAACAGAAAATTCCGATTTATGATGATTTATCCAGTGCTGCAGATGCCATCCTTGATGAGTCAGTTCAGTCATGATTTTAGTCTGTTTGTGTGGGAAAGATAATGGCTGAAAACATCCCTCCTCGATTTGTCCTCTATCTCCGATCTTTAATTTACTGGTTCGGGTTTCTGTTAACGACCATTATTTTTGGCTTGCTGATTGTGCTGTTATTTTTCATGCCTGCTGATTTTCGTCTGTGGATTGCAAAATTATGGGCGTATTCGAATCTGTGGCTGCTTAAAGTTATCTGTAAACTGCATTATACTGTCGAAGGCAAAGCGCATATTACACCACATAATGCGATTGTTTTATCCAAACATCAATCCACCTGGGAGACCATGGCATTACATGCCATTATCCCTCTGGGGCGCTGGGTGTTTAAGCGTGAATTAATGTTCATTCCGATTTTTGGCTGGGCGCTGGCGCTTACCGACCCGATTTCAATTAACCGGGGGGCGGGTAGAAAAGCCGTTAATCAACTGGTAATGAAAGGCGCAGAAAAATTACAACAGGGTAAATGGGTGATTATATTCCCGGAAGGCACACGTACAGCACCGGGTAGTGAACGTAAATATAAAATTGGCGGTGCCCTGCTGGCAGAAAAAAGTGCTTATCCGGTTCTGCCGGTCGCGCATAACGCGGGTGAATTCTGGCCGCGACACAGTTTTATCAAATGGCCGGGAACCATCACTGTATGTATTGGCCCGATGATTGAAACAAAAGGCAAAAAAGCCGAGCAGATAATGGCCGAGACTCGTGAATGGATTGAAACAGCCATGCAGAAAATCAGTGATTCGTCGCGCTGGAACAGAAAATAAAAAGCAACGACTTACTGAATAGTTATAATAAAAAGAATAGTTATAATAAAAAACGACTCAGCTCCCCGGCAGATTAAATAAATTTTCTGTATTTAATGTCGTCTGCGTGGCAATAACAGCTGTGTCTTCATCACGTAATTCTGCTACTGCCTGTAATGTATTGACTAAATAAGCAGGCTGATTGCGCTCCCCCTGATGTGAATAGTCAGGCTGGTCGGGGGCATCCGTTTCCAGTAACAGAGCGCTTAAGGGAATATGCTGGCCTATACGATGTATTCTTCTGGCCTGTGGGTAGGTTATAGCACCACCAATGCTGATATAAAAACCTCTGTCAATTAACTGCCTGGCCTGCTCAAGACTGCCTGAATAGCTGTGTATCATGCCATGCAGATGGGGGTGTTTTTTCAATATATCAAGCACCACTTCTGTTGCGCGCACCGCATGGATAACAACAGGTAAAGCCTGTTGCTGCGCGATGGTCAGTTGTGCTTCAAAATAATAAAGTTGCTGTTTTTTGTCTGCCTGGCCGGGGCGAAAGTCTAGCCCGCATTCACCGACAGCAACACAGTCATAGTCGTTTAAATTTTTTTCAAGTTCAGCAAGATCTTCTGTTTTATGCTGATTGACCCAGTAAGGGTGCAAACCATAACAGGCATAAAGATCAGCTTGCTGGCAGAGTTGTTTTATTCTCTCCCAATATATTTTTTGAGTAGCTGGAATAATTATTTTTTTTACATGGTTGCTATGAGCCTGGGCAATAAGCTGCTTCCTGTCAGGGTTAAAACATGTAAAGTCAAGATGACAGTGTGCGTCAATAAGTGAATAGATTCTCATCCGGGGATCATCGTTTCGACATAAAAAAGACCGGTAAAACCGGCCTTTACGTTATTGCATGGGTGTGCAAAATATTCTTATTTTGATGTGTTAATCATATTATGAATAATCGGGGTCAGGATCAGTTCCATTGCATAGCCCATTTTACCGCCGGGGATAACAATAGAGTTTCGGCGTGACATAAATGAATGTGGAATCATGGTGAGAAGATGAGGAAAGTCGGTATCAAATTTACCCGGGTCTTTAAAACGAATGATCACAAAACTTTCATCGGGAGTAGGAATATCCCGGGCAATAAACGGATTAGAAGTGTCAACCGTCGCAACCCGCTGGAAATTGATGTCGGTACGTGAAAATTGCGGCGTAATGTAGCGCACATAATCATTCATCCGCCGTAGAATTGTATCCACAATGACTTCTTCGGAATAGCCGCGTTCCGCATTATCCCGGTGAATTTTCTGAATCCATTCCAGATTGACAGCCGGGACAACACCAACCAGTAAATCGACATGGGTGGCAATATCAACATTTTCTGTTACCACACCGCCATGCAGGCCTTCGTAGAATAGAACGTCAGTATTGGCGGGTACGTCTTCCCAGGGCGTGAACTGGCCGGGTTGTAATCCAGGGTAAGCGGCAGCCTCTTCTTTACTGTGTAGGTATAGACGTTTTTTACCAGTACCGGTTTCGGCATAAGTTTTAAACAGGGTTTCAAGTTTACCGAATTCATTGGCATTTTCACCAAAATGACTGAAGGTCTTATCGCCATTTTCTTCAGCTTCGGCCATAGCATGCTTCATTGCAGCGCGGTCATAGCGGTGGAAACTATCACCTTCAATAATTGCCGGGTTGATTTTTTCACGGATAAAGATGTGTTCAAAAGCATGTTTGACTGTGGATGTGCCAGCGCCAGATGAACCAGTTACAACAACAATAGGATGTTTTTTGGACATTAGAGTACTCCTGAAAATAACAAATGCTTATTTAAAGTAGACTGATTCCATATTTAGGCTCAGTCCATGATAGGTAAAATTATGCGCGTATTGTATCGCTTTCTGAGAAAATATGCAGAATCCTTTTATGGGCTAATGCCGATGATACAATTATTAATACCGTTAACTTTGGGTTAACATACTTTACTATGCATAATATCCCAGACGCCATGCCCCAGCTTTAAGCCTCGGCGTTCAAATTTGGTTTCACTGCGTGCGCCTTTGCTGGCAGCATAGTGTCCACTTCCTGCCAGATTAGTAAAACCACGGGTATTATCCAGTACCCGCAGCATTTGTTCTGCATAGTTCTGCCAGTCAGTTGCCATGTGCAGGATGCCATCTGGTTTGAGTTTCTGTTGTACCAGCAGGGCAAAATATGTCTGTACCAGGCGACGTTTATGGTGACGCTTTTTATGCCACGGATCGGGGAAAAATAGTTGCACTTTATTGAGGCTGTTATTGCCGATTTGCTGCTGGAGAACCTCAACGGCATTATGGCGAATAATGCGAATGTTGGTCAGTCCCTGTTCGGTGATGCAGTGGATAAGATGGCCGATGCCGGGGCCATGCACTTCAATACCAAGAAAATCCTGCTCAGGAAAGCGAGCAGCCTGTTGCAGTAATGATTCGCCATTGCCAAAACCAATTTCCAGAATAATATCCGCCTGACGGCCAAATAATTGCGAAAAATTCAGCGGCTGCGGCTGATAATCAACCCCATATTTTGCCCAGTACTGGTCGAGTGCATTTTTTTGTGCACGGGTGTAACGCCCCTGTCGTAGTATATAACTACGAATGGGGTGACGCTGAGGTTTGTCTTTATGAATGACAGTCATATCAGTCACGACAGAAACGTTGGCATTATGCTATTTCAAGTTGCTGTTAAAAGCCGGGCAGGTATAAAAAAGACAGCTATCAGAAAAACAGGCCGTCCAGTGGTGAAGATGCTGAGGCAAAACGTTTTTTTGGCATCCGTCCAGCAAGGTAAGCTTCACGTCCTGCCTCGGTAGCTTTTTTCATTGCCGATGCCATTAATAGCGGATTTTTTGCTGCGGCGATGGCTGTATTCATTAAAATACCGTCACAGCCCAGTTCCATTGCCATGGCTGCATCCGAGGCAGTACCAACACCGGCATCAACCAGAACGGGTACCTGCGCATTTTCAACAATAGTCAGAATGTTATAGGGATTGCGAATGCCCAGCCCGGAACCAATAGGTGCCGCTAATGGCATCACCGCAACACAGCCAATTTCTTCCAGTTGTCTGGCGATCAACGGGTCGTCATTGGTGTAGACCATAACATCAAAGCCATCTTTAACCAGTATTTCAGCCGCCTTCATGGTTTCAATAACGTTTGGGAACAGGGTTTTTGTGTCGGCCAGTACTTCCAGTTTTACCAGTTTATGACCGTCAAGCAGTTCCCTTGCTAACTGGCAGGTACGAACAGCTTCATCAACCTGATAACACCCGGCAGTGTTGGGCAGTAAGGTATAACGATCCATCGGCAAAACATCCAGCAGGCTGGGTTCATCTGGATTTTGTCCAATATTAGTTCGCCGGATGGCTACCGTAACAATGTCTGCACCGCTGGCAGCAAGTGCATCGACGGTCTGTTGATTATCTTTATATTTGCCTGTGCCAACCAGCAGACGTGACTGGTAGGTGTTGCCAGCGATAATTAATGGTGTATTTGCCGTGGTGGTTACAGTATTGCCGGATAATGCTTCTGGTGAGTCAGTCATGGTAATTTGTATGTTTGATAAAAGGAGAAATTGTACCTGATTTTAGTGGTAGATGGTTATCGGTGATACTGAAATAAGGCAGAAATTTTGCCCTGGCCGCCTGTTAGGATACTCTGATTAACCCCCACCGATAGCCTGTACAATTTCAACACGGTCATTGTTCTGTAGCTGGTGATGTGTAAAACGGCTTCGCGGTACAATTTGCTGATTTATTTCTACAGCAAGACGTTTATTTTGCAGGCCAAGCTGATTGATTAGCTGGTCAACAGTCGTTGATGCGGTAACGGTTTTTGATTCGCCATTGAGAAGAATATTTATCATAAAGCCATTTTAACCGGGTAAACAGAAAATTACATTAATTGTGCTATAAATATAAAACATAATAACCGTCAATTTTTTGGCTTAATAGCACAGACAGGCAGCCTGTGATTTCAGGATAAGGAATGTGTAGAATAGTTTCAATATGGCAACACTATGATTATGCGTTTGTTTCTCGTTTTAATAGCTTTATTTTTATTTAATACATCATATGCAAATAATAATCCTTTTGAAAAAAAGGAGCGGGTAGCTATTGGTATAGAAAATCCATGGCATATTCAACACGGCACTGCAGTAAAAACCACTGAGGATAATAAAGGTAACTATATTCATCTGGCATTTGATAATAAACAACTGCGTCTGACATTCACTGAGGATAAAGCGGGGAAGTTGGCAGAAGAGTACAAACATTTAGGGATTAATAATGTGCAAGTTGATGGTAAAACGCTACCTTTATTCAACTGGTGCCTGGCAAACCAGACAAGACAGAACCGTTTTTTACAGCAGGGTCTGGTTGTTAAAGATAACCGCTGTATGGTTAATGGCGAGCGGGGCGAATTTATTCTACAGCTTGATGCCGCAACGCGGAAACAGCTCAATCATGGTAAACGACTGGTATTTGTGGTTAAGCCTTATAGAACTCATATAGAAATTAGCTACGATTTAGCTGATTTTAATAATATGGCGATAGCGTTATCGGTGAAATTGCCGACACAACCACCGCTACATCAGGCAGCCATACAGATGCCTGTTATTAATAAATCAGCACCGGTTGCGGAGAAAAAATGCTGGGTAGACCCGCCAGCTAAATACCATCATATAAAACCAGTGGAATATAATTGTAGTGATGGCATAGCAAAAAAAATTGCAGAAAGTCAGGTTATTCAACGGGTGACGGCGCAAAAAGTGCATGAAAAACAATTATTACAGGCCAGACAGAAAAAAATAATAGCAACTCAGGCAGAAAGAAAACGTATGCAGGAGGCAAAACATAAACAACTGGAAACTTTACGCGAACAGCGTAAGCAACAGAAGGAAGAAGTAGCGGCGATTGCTGCCAGCCAGGTAAAACAAAGTGAAATCAGTAGTGAGATTACGGTAAAGATGGTTAGTATGTGTCAGAAATTATGGAGTAAAGGGATGCATCGTTGTTATTGTCAGAAATACATTGCCTACGCGCCGGCTGCCATTAAAGCCGGTTCAAAATGTAAATAATAAACCTGGCGGTCATTGTTATGAGGTGGGCTTTTCCAGTAAATCACTACCGACTTCAGCCAGGCTCAGCTGGCTGATATCAGCTATTTTCTGCTTCTTTTGTTGCACGGGATGGACGAGTATATCAGCACCGGTCTCAGCCAGTGTTATGGTGCTGATGTCGGCAATTTTTTGTGCCAGTACAGGTTGCGGGTTTTCAATGATATCGACACCCGGTGGGGCTAAAGTAGCATTGACAGGGGTAATATGATTTTCTGGTGTGCGGTTACTGGCTGTGGTTTTGTCGGTAACTGGTTGTGCTAATCGATCAGACTCAGCATCAGTGCTATCGCTACTAGCTTCAAGTTTTACTACCAGACCGATATTTTCCAGTGCACCGATATATTTTTCAGCGGCTGCTGCATTAATATTGTGCTTGATAACTTTACGGTTACCAGAAAAGAAATGTTTTATATGAGTGAGGTCAGTTTTGAATAGCTGTGCCATGTTATTCATGGCTGTATTTTTATCCTTACCCGCCTGCAATATTCCAAAAAAGACCACATCAAACAGCGCTTCACGCATTGTCCTTACCTCCTTTGGGTTGAGGGTGGATGCCTCTTAAGTTTAGAGTGCATTACGGGTAAGTCAATCAGTCTTTGTTTTTTGGTTTGCTGAAAGGTACCACATGTGATGTTCTGGGTTGGTCTGCAAAGCGAGGGCGTTTATCCATAGTCCCGCCAGCCTGCTCGATAATTTCTTTTTCACGTGAGGTGATGAGCAAAAAGCAGTTTTTCAGATCTTTGATTGTGTCCGGCCTCAATACCGATGGTCGATTGGGTGGCGGGGTAGTGTCGCGCACAACACTGGACAATACTTTGCGTATCGTGGCCAGAATTTCATGTTCTTTTGAATGGTATTCGGTACTCATAATGTGGTGTTTTCAATGCTCACTGATAGTATAATGATTAACTGATATTCTGTTTGCGGGCGTTTTATGCTTGCAGACACTCAATTCTAACAGATAGTGCAACATAAAAAAGAAGATTTCATTATGCCTTATTATGTATTTAGAATGACCTCGCCTGAGGGTATGGAGCTGGTAAAAAATCTTGAATTAATCAATGAATTTGAGAAGTTCCGTGAGGCAAAGCTTTTTGCTAAACAACAACGTGCAAACCAGGATGCCGATGACACAGCGATTATTAAGGTGATGTTTGCTGATAATCAGTTATCGGCTGAGGAGCAATTGCTGGCTTACCGGGAAAAGCCGATTGTGATGGAACATGAGAAATAATTCAGTGAAGTAATTAGTCATAATAATATAATGGAAGAAGATGAATACCGGCAGACCTATAAAACCCTGACTCGTGTACCCTGTGCGTTTGAAAAGGCGCTGACGAATAAAAAAGCGGTATGTGATTTTTCACGACATTTTTGCCTCGCGCAACGTGAAGGTTATGCCTGTAAAAGTAGCTCCCGGGCGCAAATATGTCAATACCTTCTGGTTAGCCTGCGTGAGAAGGCTCGATTTTCGTTAAAAATACAGCAAACACAGAACCCATTGCCTCATAATATGGAAATCCGGGTGCAGGCAGGGGGGTTACAGGGGTTGCTGGCAACACAGGGTAAAATACCTGCTGATGCGCTTACTGACAGTATTCATGACGTGGTTGCACGGGCGTTACAGCAATATGGCTCAATCGAAGCCTTACCCTATGGGGAAATTATCCAGTCGATTACGCAATTTAAAGGGCGTAAGCGCAGGCAACGTTAACGGTCATTGGTTATTGTCGATTGTTAATTCAAGAGATTTATATGTTAAAGAGGTTTACATGTTAAACAATAATAAAATTGTACGTGCGCGTTCTACCGAAGAATATGTTGATATGATCAAACAGGCTATTGATGATGTTTTTGATCTAAAACAGGCCATCGAATATGACAGTGACGAGATGTCGCAGGCTATCAACTTTGTTGATGAGCTGGATAAAGACCTGAAGGCGCTGTATAAATCAATGGAGGACGGTAGTTATCAGTTTGCAACGGGTGATCTGCCTTATATAGCGCTGATTGAAAAACAGCCGGTCGCGCTGCTGCCGTTTAAATATTTATTAAAGCGAATTAATGAAACACATCTAAAAGGTCTTGAGATTGACTGAGCGGTGTCAGCTCTGCATGGCCTGGTAATCAATATCCTGTGGATAACTCTGTGGAAGAAAAAAATGCAAGCCCGAAATGTTATTTTTTTTGTCAATTATTGTGAAACATGAAGAAATGGCATGAATAATTTATATTCAATTATATTAATGTGTTATGTAACATTTATTTGGCTTAACTTGATGTATATAGAGATAAGATATTGTTATTTTTTGTTGAAAAAATCAGTTGCTGGAATGTGTATAACTTCTGCTGCCTATCCCGCGCAGCAGGATAGTTGTTTCACGTCTTTATGAAAGGTTTGTGCTGTTAGTTTCAGGCCTTCAACCATGGTCAGGTAAGGGAATAACTCGTTGGTAAGTTCATCAATGGTCATCCGGCTGCGTATTGCCAGTACGGCTGTCTGGATAATTTCACCTCCGTGGCTGGCCAGCACCTGACATCCCACTATTCTGCCTGATATTTTTTCCGCCACCAGTTTGATAAACCCTCTGGTGTCCAGATTGGCTAATGCACGGGGTACATTTTCCAGATCCAGCTTTCGGCTGGTCACATCCAGCCCCTGATTCTGTGCCTGTTGCTCGCTCAGGCCAACTGTCGCCACCTGCGGGTCGGTGAATACTACCGCCGGCATGGCCGATAGATTAATGCTGGCATCACCGCCGGTCATATTGATGGCAGCACGTGTACCTGCCGCCGCCGCCACGTAAACATATTGCGGCTGAGTGGTGCAGTCCCCGGCGGCAAAGATATTGGCCTGGCTGGTACGCATATGATCATCAATAATGATATTGCCTGAGTGACTGGTTTCAACCCCGGCATTGTCCAGAGCCAGGGTGTCCGCATTAGACTGACGACCCGTTGCAACCAGCAACTGATCGCTATGTACTTCTGCCTGCTGTGTGCGGATGATAAAACCGTTATTCTCATATTTAACGGTATCAGGGACAGTGTGTAAGACAACGTTTATGCCTTCATTTTCAAGCATTACTTTCAGCCCTTCACCAATATCCGGGTCTTCTCGAGATAACAGGGTGCTGCGAGCCATAATGGTAACGTTGGCACCCAGATGGTGGAAGGCCTGTGCCAGTTCCAGCGCCACCACTGAGCCACCCAATACCACAAGGTGTTCGGGAACCTGCTCTGCAATCAAGGCTTCGGTCGATGTCCAGTACGGGGTATCCATAAGGCCGCTTATGTCAGGAATCCTCGGTCTTGCACCCACCGCAAGTAAAAAGCGGTCGGCGGTTATTGCCTGCTCAGTGCCATCATGTCTGCTAACGACCAGCGTCGTGCTGTCTTTGAAACGGGCTTTGCCCTTTAACAGCTGAATATCCGGGCTGTCTTCAAGAATACTTTCATATTTGGCATAACGTAAAGCTTCAACCTTGTTTTGCTGCTGCCTGACCATGGTGTGACGATCAATCTCTGGAGTATTGTAAGCAAGGCCTGCGAAGTTATGGTGTTGCTGAAGCCAGGCGATATGTGCCCCCTGAATCATGATTTTGGAGGGTACGCAACCAACATTGACACAGGTGCCGCCAATCATATCAGCGGCTTCAATAAGCGTTACCCGGGCACCGCGTTCAACGGCCTTGATGGCTGCCGCAAACGCACCGGAACCGGTTCCGACAATAGCAATATGCAAACCATTCTGGTCGTCTTCTATTGCCGGGTTATTTTTATCCACCAGCGTTGCGCCATAACCTTTTGCTTCGATCGCGGTCAATAATAAAGTGCTGTCCAATGTCGGCGGGATTTCAGCTGTTGCCAGGTTCTGCTCAAAAGAAACCGAGGCCTTAACGCCGGTCAGGGCATTTAATGCGTCCTGTACGCTCTGGGCGCAATGGTCACAGGTCATGCCTGTTACTTGTATATCGATGATGTTCATATTGCTGTCCTTTGTACAGGTTTTTTAAGCCGTGGTTACTAATGATTACTAAAGTGATGGTTAAATGGTGCAGTTTTTATCGTTGCAACGTTTACTGGCCGGATAAATTAAATCCACAATGGCTACAACCACCATCAGAATTAGTGCGGAGTAGGTTACATAGGTACTCCAGCTATATTCAAATAACGGGTATAAAGACAACAGTAGAAGCGTGGGGCCGACCATGCCTGCTAAACTGCGCAGCCATTGTTTATGGGCAAAATAACCCAGTGCATTAATTACCAAAGCTAACCAGGCAAAGGCGGGTAACAGGGTGTTTACAAACAGGCCTTCCCATTGAGCAAGAAACCCCATACCCATGGCGCCACCCAGGCTGGCAATAGCCGGAAAACACATTGAGCAGCCCATGGCCGATATAACCGCACCGAAGGCGCTGATTTTGTCACCTGAACGGGTAAACAGATTAAAAAAATTCATTATTTCACTCCTGCATTAAGACTGAGCAGGAGTATAAATCCTGTACTATAGTACGGAGTCAAGCAGGGTAGTTGATTTATGTCGAAATTTGTTTTAACCCAGATATTTCATGGGAATGCAGAATTTTGGGACGGATGTTATATAAAAGCAGTCAGTGAGTCCATTTGGATGATTCGACGAAAAGCGTAGCCATAGCTCGGTTACAGGCGAATCATTCAAAGGGGTCGCTGAGCCATTATCAATAGTAGCGGTCCAAAAACTGGATAGCGGGCAACGGGTACAGACCTATTCATTATGTGAAAATAATGATTCGCGCGCAGCTTCCATAATACTTACGACAATAGGATGCAATATCTTTCGTTCTACAGATATGGCATAAAAACGCTCTTTTATTTCATTGGTTTGCCCTATGCAGATGGAGTGATACTGCGTTTCCACTTCAGCTTCAATCGCTGATGGCGAAATAAATATGCCAGCATCCTCCTGCCCAAAAACTTTCATCAAAGCGCTATCGTCAAATTCTGCGACAATACGTGGGTGCAACCGGTGTTTGTCCAGCCAACGGTCAATGCCTGAACGTAACTGGTTACCGCTGCTTGGTAACAATATCGGCGCGCCATCCAGACATTGTGGAAACTTGCCTTTTAGTTTTTTAGCAATCTTTTTTGTGGCAAAAAAACTAACACCGCATTCACCTAATTTATGGCTATATCCTCTTGTACTTACTGTTGAAGGAATCGGACGGTCAGCCAGTACCAGATCAAGTCGGTGCACAGCGAGTTCTCCCAGTAATGTGTCTATTCTGGCTTCCTGGCATATCAATCTTACCGGTTCAGCGATTTTAAGCGCTGGCGCAATGATTCGATGTGCTATTGATTTTGGCACTACATCGACCACACCAACCCGTAGCGTTTTTGGCAGCCCTGTAGGTAACTGATGAATTAATTCTTCGAGCTCGCCACCCAGGGAAAATATTTCATCTGCATAACTCAATACAAATCTTCCCGTTTCTGTTAACACCAATCCACGTCCAACACGTGAAAATAAACTTACGCCCAAGCGCTTTTCCAACAACGTTAACTGCCCGCTTATTGTCTGTGGTGTTAGGTGTAATCTTTCACTGGCACGTGCGACACCCCCTTCTTTAGCCACCACCCAAAAGTAATGTAGATGTTTATAGTTAACCATCGTTTCACCTATACTTCGTATTTTTCGAATAATATATAAATTATATTCGACTTTTATTATACTTTAAAGATGCCTATGATGTTTGCAACGAAATTAATTCCAACTGTGTACGGAGAATTTTATGCAAATTGATATTCAATCACGCGGTTTTTCTTTAACTGACGCGTTAGTTAATTATTCAGAACAACGACTGATTTTTTCTATGTCCCATTTTAGTGACCATATAAATAAAGTAGTCGTCAGGCTGTCAGATATCAATGGGCCTCGTGGCGGCAAAGACAAATGTTGCCATTTACGGCTGATTATTGCGGGCTTACCTAATATCGTTGTCAAAGACACAGAGATCAATATGTACGCCGCTATTGACAGAGCAATGGATCGAATCAGACGCGCTGTGGCAAGAAGGCTTGACCGACAACGAACACTGCTTAAGCGAAGTCATCCCTTTTCATTAGAAGAACAGGTAACGGTTAAAAGGTAAACATTATGAATACTATAAACACAATTAGAAATCCAGGTCGCCTTAGCACGGTTGAAACCAATAAGGTTCTGCGCAACACCTACACTCTTCTGTCCATGACACTGGTATTTAGTGCGATTACAGCAGGCGGTGCTATGGCGCTTAATTTACCGCACCCGGGACTGCTGCTTACATTAGTCGGCTATTTAGGATTGCTATTTTTAACCACGAAATATCGAGACAGTGGTATGGGCATTACGTTCGTCTTTGCCTTAACCGGCTTCATGGGATACACCCTTGGTCCCATCCTTAATTCCTATATGGCTCTAACTAATGGTGGTCAGATTGTAATGACAGCTATGGGAGGAACAGGTGCTATCTTCCTTGGTTTATCAGGATATGCGCTTGTCTCACGTAAAGATTTCAGTTTCATGGGCGGGTTTCTAATTGCAGGTATTCTGGTTGCATTTATGGCTGGTTTAGGGGCAATGATTTTCGAGATGCCTGGCTTATCACTTGCTGTATCGTCAATGTTCATACTGTTGATGGCTGGTCTGATCCTGTATGAGACCAGTAATATTATTCACGGCGGCGAAACCAATTACATTATGGCAACCGTGGCCCTGTATGTATCCATATTTAATCTATTTACAAGTCTATTGCATTTGCTGGGCTTTATGAGTGCTGAAGAATAGAGGCGTAACAACAACAGATCGTCTAAAGAGGAGATAATGACATGCCTAAGAAATGGCTGCAGATTAAAGGAGACCCGATGGTACGCGGGTTTCTGTTTCAACAACAGCGGGTGGAGAGCCTGTTCGATCCATCCATCGACCGCATTCATGATATTGTGCATGCACTCCTCACAAAAAAGGGTTTTTTTCATATAAAAATCCACTATTCATCCAGCCAGTTGACCTGCTGGTCTGCACACGCACCGTTCTGTTACAAAAAATTTGTGCGAGAAGAAGTGCTCGACGATGGCTTTCTTGATCAATTCACGGATACGGATCTTGCAGGGCACAAATCCGTACTCAAGTCACAGCGCATTAAGCGCATTTTCAGGGAGTTCCGGCGCCTGCGATTAACGGACCAGACCATTTACCTGCGCAACGGGGCGATCAACCTGATTGATGGCATGATCAATATGGGATTCTCCTGTGACGGTGCACATTATATCGACCACCAAACCTTTTTCGCCAGGCTCGACACGTTCGAGACAACCGAGCAGTCATCGTGATAGCCAAAGAACAAACAGGTCTATTTTGCTACAATTTAGTCAGATCTGCATGATTATGAGCAGATGAAGCAGCTGGTCAGGTAAGTATTACACGGGGCTTGCAAGAATGCAGTTTGTTAAGCCAGTTCTATATGCATACCTTGTTGATGTGCATAATGTGATCGAGATAGGGTGTACAGTCATAAATTAAGTGCGTTTCTGACAAAGAGCGTAATAAAAACAGGCACACAAGCTTTCACTCATTTCTGGTATAATCTCACGCCCCGCGCCCGTAGTTCAGCTGGATAGAATATCGGTCTCCGACACCGAAGGTCACAGGTTCGAATCCTGTCGGGCGCGCCATTTTCTTTTAAATCAACCACTTGTAACGGCTCATTTTCTGCCATTTTGGCATTGAGTACAGTGCCACGTGACCAACACTCACTTTTTCAATGCCAGCTAAAACCACTCATTAGTTTAGGTTTCGGTGCCCAAAAAACGGGCAAAAATTGCCCGTGCCCAAATTGTATCCTGACTTTTTAGGTCATCCATAAACTCCGAAGCCGGGTTGACGCTAGTCACCAAAAGATAATCCTGTGCATGAGTACAGGCAATGTACAGCAGGTGGCGCATAGTGTTGTAGACCTAAGAGATTATGCCTGGCAGGGTAAAAATGACTCAAACTAGACGTTCAATTCTATCCTTTATGAATCTATTTCCCCCGCCTTTATCCTTGCAGCTATTTTTCAGGTTATGTTCGGGTTATGTTTTATATTGACAAATGTGTTCACAAAAGGCATAGTTGTGATAGCTTGAAAGTAGTACTTTAATTTATGTAACACCATTTCGATGCTGCATCATTAGTTCTTCGTCCTGTTCTTCATATTTCATAGCAACACATTTCAGCCAAATAGCCTTATGATTTTTTATAATCAGATAGTTTTTTATAACAAGGCTCAATTACATTTAAAATTTAATTAATAGGATATAACTTATGTCTACAACAACCGGTACCGTAAAATGGTTTAACGAATCTAAAGGTTTTGGCTTTATCGAGCAAGAATCTGGTCCAGATGTTTTTGCTCATTTCAGTGCTATTTCTAGTTCTGGTTTCAAAACTCTGGCCGAAGGTCAGAAAGTTGAATTTACTCTTACTGAAGGCCAGAAAGGTCCTCAAGCAGAAAATATCGTAGCGATTTAATTTAGAGGTTGCTATATGACCTGTGTTGAATATCATGCAGGCCAGACTCTCATCCTTTAAGGGTTGAAAATTAAAGAGGCGAGACTTTAAGTTCTTGCCTCTTTAATTTTAAGAAGATAAATTTATTTTCTACGATCCAGAAGTCTGTCGGACTTAACACAACCTCTGCGTAAAAGCCGAATTTGGACATATTTCCTGTTATTTTTGCTCAACGCATCCATGCGTTTCACCCCTTTAGGGGTTGACGCGTTATGTTGTTCCTGACAATATAATCGTTAAATAGTCGTACTATTCGCATCAAAATAACAAAAAAACTGTCTCAAATCGGCTTTCCCTCGCTACGATTGGTTAAGTCCGACAGACTCCCAGGCTCCTGAATTAATAAAATCAGGCTAAAAAGATTTACTTTCCTTTTTTTTCAATTATTGGTTAAGCTAAGGTGCGCTAAAATAGCCACTATTTCAGGTCAAACAAGGTGTAGTGATGAATGTCAAATTAGAGGTGAAATTTTGAAAACAGTCGTTAAGAAATGGTTCCGTGATAAGGACTCCGGGTTTCTCGATAACGGAGGCGGCCCAGACATAATGGTACGCAAGGCCGAGCTTGTTAACTGTCAGTTTTTGAAAGTAGGCGCAACCGTTGAGTTTGAATGTCACACAAGTAAACAGGGACTAATCGCCAAAAACGTCAAGCTTTCGCATCAAAAAGGATCAAACGGTTCACATAAAGGAAATAGGAGTCCTAAGGCGTTTCGCTTTGGCGTCATGACTTAAATTGACATTAGCTCGGGATTGGAAAGTGGTGATTGTGACTTCGTCATTAAGTGATGAGCTGTACCCACATACCTCCCTTACAAAAAAGCCCACAAAGATTATCTCGCCATCGTCAAGCGCCGCAGACCCGGAAAGAAAGTTTATCGTAAAGGCAATGCCGTTACCCTACAAACGCCTGCGACAGTACTGGATCATCCAGACCCTGTATGCACATCAAAGCCTGATGTATAAAAACAAACACAGCGAATACCTCCTATGCCTGGATCAACAGCATCTTCTTTGTGATGAACCTGCTGGTTTTGGCCGAGGTTTTTTATTTACCTGGCATTATTCAACGCATTGTTGAATTATATCGAGCGTTATTCTGTAAAAATGGTGTTAATGGTAATAAATGCTCTGGGATGTATAGCTATCCATCGATTATTTACGACACTGGTGTTTGTGTCGTGTAACTTTCTGAGGAGGCTCTATATAGATATAGTTGTCATAACTGGGATAAATACCTTGATGCCGCACGTTATTATGTTCACTATGTAGGCGAGACACTGATCAGAGTAAGATAGTGCTGTGTACTGTAAGGTAATCATGTTAAATCTACTAAAGTAAGGTCGTTGAGTGTTTCCAGAAAATATGTAGTAGATTCATGTATATAAAGTGTTTTATGTCCTTATCATGCAGAGGATATAAGCAATTATTAGTGGTGGCCTTAAGATAAATTTGTAATATACCCGAAATATCCGGGTTAAATTGTTGTCGATTGTGGCTAAACTGATACAATGGCCATGAAATTTTTTATTATTAATGAAATCAGAAAAATGAAAATAGTATATTTAATTCTCAGTTTTTACATTTTAGGGATCATCGGTGGTTGTGCAAGCAATGGTACAAGCTCGCCCTTACCCGATGCAGACCAGTCCAGTCGAGGCCCCAGTGTATTAACCAAATCCTACAGAATGTCAGTCGGTGACCAGGTGCAGATTAATGTCTGGAAAAACCCGGATCTTTCCATCGGTGAACCGATTCGGCCTGATGGTAAGATTTCCGTGGCGCTGGTCGGTGATGTGATGGCCGTGGGGCTTACCCCTGAACAGCTGGCAAAGGAAATTGAAAAGAAACTGTCGGTTTATATCAAAAATCCCAATGTGACAGTTATTCTCACCGGCCTGCAGGGGCAGGAGTTTCTTTCCCGTATCCGTGTGACCGGCGCGGTAGTGAAGAATATTTCCATGCCTTATCATCAGGGCATGACAGTATTGGATGCGGTACTGGAAGCAGGCAGTGTCGATTTATATGCGGATGCCAACGATACCAAACTGCATCGGCGGACTAAAAAAGGTATGGTTAGTTACGATATTCATCTCAAGGATATTCTTGAGGATGGCAAGATGAAGACCAATATCATGTTATTGCCGGGCGATATTATTACCGTGCCGGAACGTAATTTTTAATATTGCTAATTTTGTTAGATAAATAACAGTTTTATTCGATAATTCTGAATCTTACGCTACAATCTTTTCATGATTAGTAAAAATATTACTTATTTGTCAGGTTATAGCTTTGCGAAAAAATGGCGGCCAATGAACTATCTGCAAACTAGCCTGTGTCTGTTGCTGGGTATTGCCTGTTATCGTTCTGCCTGGGCTTTAAAAGTTGAGCCTGGCGTTGGTGCCGGGGTGGAATACACGGATAATGTCAGATTGACATCGAATAATAAACAAAGCGATACGATTGGTGTTGCCTATGTAGGTGCCAATATTGAGCAGAAAAGTGGTGCGCTACGGGCAAACGCGAATACCACATTGAATTATCAGCATTACAGTCAGAATACCTTCTCCGATCAGCATTATTTTAATTTAAACGGGCTGATGGACTGGGAAATGGTTAAAAACCAGTTCCACTTGCTGTTGCGGGATAATTTTTCCCAGCGTACGGTCAATTCATTAGGTACTAATGTTCCGAATAATCTGCAGGATACCAATGTTTTTACTTTTGGCGCCAACTGGGACATTCAGCTTTCAGCCAGAAATAAACTGACCCTGTTGCCGGAATACCGGCAGTTTTATTATGAAGTTCAGGCTACCGATAATAAACAAATTTCGCTGGCAGCAAACTGGTCGTATCTTATGTATCCACTGCTAAATGTGGGCTTGAATGCCAGTGTGCGTAAAATTGATTATAATCAAACGTCCATTGCGGATACCCGGTTTAGTACACTGCATGTAAACTTCAGTGGCAAGCGACCGCAATCCAGTTACAGCCTGAACCTTGGGGTGACCCACGTTAGTCGTGATACCGGACAGGGGAATACCGGCTTTTCCGGGAGTTTTAATGGCCAGTTGAATTTCACCAACACATCAAAACTACAGGCTCGGCTTTCAACCGAATTAACCGATTCCAGCAGTGGTAGCTTGAATACGATCAACGACCCGAGTGCTGGTGACGTTAACAATGTACAGATTACTACTGATGTCATCCGCAATAAACTGTTCCGGCTGGCCTATCTGCGTGAAGATGGCAGTTTAAATTCTCAGTTATGGACGCAGTTACGTGAAGTTTTATACAGTCAGTCACCCAATGACCGCCGCATAAGCTCATTGGGTATTGACTTGAATTATCCACTGACTGATTTATTAAGTGGTCGGTTCTATACCTATTATGACCGAAATCGTTTACTGCAACAGTCAAGAACCGATAAGACTGTGTCTGCTGGCTTGGGACTGAGTTATCATCACTCCAGAAAATTACGCAGTGTGCTGGATATTAAATACCGCAACAGGAATAGTACCGGTGCTTTATCTGACTATAGCAGTAGCAGTATTTTTTATAGCCTGATTTATGGTTTTGGTCAGGTTAGGGCGCCCACACTCACGGGTGGATATTAATTTTTCCTGATAAATAGCGTGTTCAGGTTATTTATTTTTAGTTTAAGCAACAGGGAATAACCTGCCTGTTGGCAGAAAACTATCAGCATCCGAACGGTCTCATTACTGCATGCACTTACCTTTAGAATATCACCTGACAGCAGTGTGTTCATCGACTGAGTCACTGCTATCTTTGGTGTAGGTCTGCTTAAATTCGCGATATTAATTTCAAATTTCGGTTCAACCGTATTCGCTTTCATGGTTCTTTCCACCCCACCGGAAACCTGTTATCGAACAAATTCCCGGTCTATCAATAATTGTCCCTTTGCGTTGTTTGTTTATACCCCTGTTTATACCTATACTTTATATCTTATTTTTAATCCACGTTATTAATTCATATTTATTAATACGGAAGCATACTTTGTGCCAATGACAGAAGATATGGTAAGTGAATGAATCTACTGGGAATATGTATTGATATAAAAAGATCAGGCAGAATATCAGGTAGGTAATGAAGGAAAAAAGTCAGAATTTCATCATATCCTGTCGAAATGGTGAATAAAGAAGGACTTTAACCCTCGGAACCCGCAATGTAGTGGTCAAGTAAATTTGTTCACTTGATTTCGAATCAAGCCCGTTCAGCTGATCCGGCATTTCTCCACAAAGCCACGTCTTGCCAGAAGCTTCTATAAGGCCGTGATTTTTTTCATCTGCCTGTATTGTCAAATTTGATTTGTGGGTACCATTATTGCCATGAGGAACGGTTTATTGTGTAAAGATTTCAGTTTATGTGAACTGTAGTTACTGATTCCAGCCCAAGATCACTGGTCTGTAAACAAAAATTTATCTGTAAACAAAAATCTAAAGGGCTCTTCGCAAATTAATCAGTTGAACAGCATTCAGAGTGGTTCTGTCTGTTTGGCTGCATGCAGTTTCTGGTAGCCATCAAGTAATTTTTTATGGGTAGAAAATCCTTCAAGCGACAGCCCTGGACTATGCAGGCCATAAAAATTTTCCCTGCCTTCAATAATGGAAATACAGTCTGTCAGTGTTTGCTGGCCATAGAGTTGTGAAAAGCTGCTGAGGTAGTCTTTGCGTTGCCGGTCTTTATCCTGCTCAATCTGCAATAGTGATTGCAGGCACTGATAAAAACAGGTATCAGCCTGGTTCAGCTGGTCAATATGCAGACACCAGTTTACCCATTCAATGGCATCATCATTTTTCAGTGCAAGACATAACATAGCCTTGAGTTCACCGATACGTAAACTTGCCCATTTTGTGTCGGGATCGGGAGCTATACCGATAAATTCAGCGACCCGTTGGTAGTCATTGTAACCACCTTCTTCCAGTCGTTGAAGGATAGATGACCATTGAGCTGGTTGCTGTTTTTTTAATGAAAGAATGTCTTCACGAAATAACGCGCCTTCATTATTATTATTCCAGACCAGGTCATCGACCGGGTAAATGTCTGACATGCCTGGTACAATAATGCGGCAGGTGTAGACATTAAGGTGATTGTAATCGGCAATATAAATATCAAAACCCATGTCATGAATAATGTTGCATAGCAGGGTGAATTCATCTTCAGTGCTGGCATCAAAATCCCAGTCATGAAAGGCATAATCAGCTGTGTTTTTGAAAAAATCAACAGCAATCAAACCACTTGAGTCGATAAAATGTGTTTCCAGATTATGCGGGTCGGCAACTTCATCGAGATTGAAACTGGGTGGTTGAAAACCATCGAGTTGATTCAGGTCTCTGCCCTGCAGCAGTTCAGTCACAGTACGTTCCAGTGCAACCTCAAAACTCGGGTGGGCACCGAAAGAAGCAAATACGGTGGCGTTATCAGGATTAATTAACGTTACACTCATCACTGGATATTTACCGCCCAGTGAGGCATCGGCAATACGCAGGTGATAGCCATGCTGCTCGAGTTTGTTAATCGCCTGACGAATTTTTGGAAACCGGTCAATGACCGCTTCAGGCACTTCAGGCAGGCAGATGCCTTCGGCAATAATTTTGTTTTTGATATAACGTTCAAAAATTTCAGACAGACTTTGTACGCGCGCTTCACAGGCAGTATTGCCAGCTGACATGCCGTTGCTGACATACAGATTGCCAATAATATTAATCGGAAACCAGATAATTTTACCATCATGCTGACGTTGGTAAGGGCAGGCGCAGATACCCCGTTCACCGTTACCGCTATTGGTGTCAAAAATATGCGAGGCTCTGAGCATGCCATCAGGATTGTAATATTGCCAGAGCCTGTCATCGAGCAGGTCGGCTGGAATAGCGTTATCTTCAACCTTGAACCAGCGTTCATTCGGATAGTGAACAAAATGCTGCTGCGAAAATGCTTCACCAAGATAAAAATCGGCAAAAAAATAATTGCAGCTCAGGCGTTCAAAATATTCCCCCAGCGCACTGGCAAGGCAGGACTTTCTGCTGGTGCCTTTGCCATTGGTAAACATCAGGCCGCAGTCACGGTCGCGAATATGCACCGAAAAAACATTGGGTACCGGGTTAAGCCAGGAGGCTTCTTCGATATCGAAACCCAGAGCAAGCAGTTGCTGCTGCATCGTTTCAATAGACGATTCAAGTGCGGCATCCTTGCCTTTGATATAGGTTTGGTGCTGGCTCATGCACTTTTTCGGTATGGTATTATGCATGGCTTTGCTGATTAAGCTGTTTAACAGCAGCCAGGACTTCCTCAATATGTCCGTTTATTTTTACCTTGCGCCATGCCTGGCGAAGTATGCCTTTGCGGTCAATCAGAAAGGTGCTGCGTTCGATACCCATATATTCTCTGCCATAAAGTTTTTTCAGTTTAATGACATCGAACTGTTTGCATACGGTTTCATCTTCATCAGATAAAAGGTCAAAATTAAAGGATTGTTTGGTTTTAAAGTTTTCGTGGCGTTTTATACTGTCTCTGGAAATACCCAGGATCATCGTATTTTGTTGGGTAAATTTTGTTTTTGCATCGCGGAAATTCTGACCTTCGGTGGTGCAGCCCGGTGTGCTGTCTTTGGGGTAGAAATAAAGTACGACATTTTTTCCCTGCAAATCTTTCAGGCACAGCGTTTGATTGCCGGTTGCTGGCAGGCAGAATGACTGGATTTTTTTACCTATGGATAACATGGATGACCTATATGAATAAGTTTGGTGAGTTTTAAAGACTTTTTAACTCTGCATCAAGATTTAACTGATCACAGAATTCGGTGAATTCATCACGTAAACGGGCAATAGCCATGTCTGCGGGTATGCCGATGGTCATATGCAGGGCAAACATGGGGGTGCCGGTATGAGGTGCGGCATATTTGTCGGTGTCCAGATTGACAATATTGATTTGCCGGTTAGAAAAAAAGCTGGCGAGATTACGCACGATACCCGGGTGGTCAAGTGCGCTAACTTCAACCTGATAAGGAATGGTGTCAGGGCTGCTATCATCTGTCGTCTGGGTGGTGGCCATCAGCAATTGCATGGCCAGTGATTTTTCCAGCTGTGGTTTTTGGGTAATGAAATCTTTAATATTGTTTTCGCTGCCTCTGGTAAGCAGAACGATAGCAAATTCACCGCCCAGTACCGTCATGCGGCTATCTTCAATATTCAGCTGATGCTGATAAACTTTATTGCTGAGTGCATCAACAATTCCCGGGCGGTCAGCACCGAGTGCAGAAATAACGAGTTGCATTGACATAGTTGGTGGCGATTCATTTGCTGAAAGAGGTACAGTCTAAACAAATTCAGCGACAAGCAAAACTATTATTTTCAGTGTGGTATTTTCTGTTTATATATGGTCAATTTTTAATGTGTTCGACCAAGTTCAGATAGTTCGCGAGTGAGCAGGTTCGGGTTACTGGTATTTAATTCCAGCAAACGACGTAAATGCTGTAAACTCGTCGTATCAATCTGTAACCAGCGTAATCCCCAGGTATCTTCATCCTGGTGGATAATTTTAACCCTGGCATGAATTGATACCTCTTCACTGAGAAATAAGGCCATTGCACAGGGGTTTTGCGTGTTGATGTGAAGATTTTCGGGGGGTTCGACCAGCATTCCGCGAAGTGAAATATCCAGTAGATTGCAACTCCATTCCTCATTGCCGCACTGCATGAGAATTTCGGCATGAAAAGGAATTCGGTTATAGCTGCGTCGTTCTGTATGTGAAGTCGGATTCAATTTATTTTCCACTCATTTGTTTACTGTCACTGAGTATAGGTTAGATTGATTGATAATCAATGAATCTGTCAGGCGGTGGGCTGAAATAATGGAATTTTTCCTGCTTGAAAAAAGCCTGAAATATTGCTTAACTGTGCGTCTTCATTCTTTCAGGTGGATTATGTTTAAAAACGGTGTCTTTAAAGGTAGTATGGTAGCACTGGTAACACCTATGCACCCAGATGGCAGTGTCGATTTTGACAGTCTTGCCAGGCTGGTTGAATTTCATATTGCGAATAATACGGCTGCTATTGTATCAATGGGCACAACCGGTGAGTCGGCCACGCTGAATATGGACGAACACTGTGAAGTAATGGCGCGTACAGTTGAGCTAGTTGACGGTAGAATACCTGTGGTGGGCGGTACCGGGGCTAATTCGACATCTGAAGCGATTGCATTAACCCGTTGTGCACAACAGGGAGGGGTAGATGCCTGTTTACTGGTTACGCCTTACTACAATAAGCCGACTCAGGAAGGTCTGTATCTGCACTATAGGCAAATTGCTGAAACCGTGGATATCCCTCAGATTCTCTATAACGTGCCCGGACGTACGGCCTGTGATCTGCTAAGTGATACCGTTGTGCGCCTGGCAGAAGTGCCGAATATTGTGGGTATCAAAGATGCTACGGGAGATTTGAACCGACTGGCTGAAATGCAGTCAAAGCTGGGTGATACAAAAAAAACGGACAATACCCGTTTTAGTCTATACAGCGGTGATGATGCCAGCGGCACCGAATTTATGTTGCGCGGTGGACATGGGGTTATTTCTGTTACTGCCAATGTTGCACCCAAAGCAATGGCAGCCATGTGTGCGGCAGCGTTGGCGGGTGATCGTGAGCAGGCTGAAAATCTCAACCAGCCGCTGCTGGGTTTGCATAAGAACCTGTTTTTGCAGTCGAACCCCATCCCGGTGAAATGGGCTGTGTATAAAATGGGTTTAATGCCTGCCGGGATACGCTTACCAATGACACCATTATCTAAAGAGTTTTATGCGCCGTTACTGGAGGCGATGCAACAGGCGGAGTTAAATCCGCCAGTGTGATTTAATAACTATGATTCAAACAAATATAAGACCCACCAGTCAGCGGTATAACATCACTATTTCTCGCAATTTTGTCCGATTTATCAGCCTTGTTTCGATACTGGTATGCATCACAGGTTGTAGCCTGTTTGGTAATAAACGACCGGCATATCAGGGAGCTGAATATTATAAAAACCTTGAAGTACCGCCTGATCTGACTCAGCCCGACAAAACTGATGTGGTACATATACCACAACCCTCCCGGCAGGCGCTGGAACATTTCCAGGATAATAATAAACTTGCCACGGTTATTTTGCCAAAATTCAAGGGTGTTCGTGTGGTTAACGATGCTGGTTCCAGCTGGCTGGAAGTAGATGCTCCAGTTGAAAAAGTCTGGCCTGCACTGAAACAGTTCTGGCAACAGGAAGGGGTTGGCCTTGCCCAGGTTCAACCATTGCTGGGATTTATGGAAACAAAATGGATCGCACGTAAGGACAAGGATGCTGGATTCATCAGTTCTATGTTTCAGCGTTTTGAACCCGACCAGAAAGATAAATTTCGCCTGCGTGTCGAACGTTTTGATCATGGCAAAAAAACCCGTATTTTTGTCGCGCACACGGGTATTGAACGCGTTGTTCAGGAAGGTGATGGGAATGATTATATCTGGGTTACCTTGCCTTCTAATGTAGAGCGTGAACGTGAAATTGTGGCCAGGCTGGCATTATTCGCCGGTTTAAGTGAAAAGCAGCAGGCAAAACTGGCTGCTAATTATTCGCCTTATGCATCGTTGGTAACCCTTGACCCCCGGAACAGTATTGCGTTAACCATGAAAGGCAGTCTGGCCTTTGTCCATCGGCGCGCATTACGCGCACTTGACCGGATGCGTATGCAGGCTATCAAGCCGGAAGGTGATACGGTTATTCATTTCACGGTGGCAAATCTGGATACAGAAAATCCCGATTCAGTAAATGCTGATAAGGAAGATAGCAGCTGGCTGGCTAAATTATTCAGCAGTGATAAAGGGGATGCTTCAGGAAATAAAAAAGTCAGTAAAAATCGTCAGCTCAAGCTGATATTCACCGATCAGCAAGGTTCGGTTCGCATCGAAGTGCGTGATGAACGTTATGGTGTGGATGTTGATGAAGAAGGTGATGTTAGCAGCAGCCCACTGGCAGAAAAATTCAGAAATAAATTTGCCAAAGCACTCGAATAATTTAGACTCCTGAGCTCGATTTAACGTATTTCTATTCTATTTCCTGGCGTTTTTTTTCAATTAACGCATAGGCTGAATGATTATGAATGGATTCAAAGTTTTCTGATTCGATAGTATAAGACAGAATGCGTTTATCATTATTAAACAGATGGGCGATATCACGCACAATATCTTCCACAAATTTCGGATTGTCATAAGCGCGTTCGGTAACAATTTTTTCATCTGGACGTTTGAGTAAGCCGTAAAGTTCGCAGGATGCCTGTTCTTCTACCAGGTCAATGATTTCTTCTATCCAGATAAACGCATCGGTTTCGATATTTACGGTAACATGTGAACGCTGATTGTGGGCGCCGCGGTCAGAGATTTTTTTCGAGCACGGGCACAGAGTGGTAACAGGGACAACAACTTTAACGTTGATGGTATTGTTATCTGCCCTGCGTTCTCCAATAAATGTAACATAATAATCGAGCAGGCTGTGTACGCCTGAAGCGGGTGCCTTTTTATTCACAAAATACTGAAAACCCATTTCGATATGGCCGCACTCAGCATCTAGCCTGGAAGTCATTTCGGTTAACATAGCTTTGAATGAATCCACGGAAATTTCCCACTCGTGACTGTTTAAAATTTCCACAAAACGGGACATGTGCGTGCCTTTGAAATTATGCGGTAAATCCACATACATATTAAAACTGGCGATGGTATGCTGGGTTTTACCATTACGACCTTTTACCTGTACCGGATGCAGGATATCTTTGATGCCGACCTTGTTAATGGCGATGGCACGTATATCCTGACTGTTTTGTACATCGGGTAAATCAGTGTGGGTAGTGGATTTTGTTGTGACGGATTTTTGTTGATGGACTTCAGACATGTTCATTCTCTTCGCTTTCGCTATAGCGCACACAGGCGCGTTCGGTTTCCCATAGTGTTACCGCGAGCAGTTTAATGGTGTCGGTATTGATGCGTGCTGCAATTTCACGGTACATGTAGGCGGCAATATTTTCAGCTGTCGGGTTGATTTCCTTAAAAGGTGCCAGGTCATTCAAATAATAGTGATCCAGCCGGTCACCGACCTCCCTGGCGGCCTGTTTTAGTATTTTGAAGTCCACTGCCATACCGGTAGCGTCCAGATGTGTTGCTACGGCTTCAGTTTCTACCTTCCAGTTGTGGCCGTGCAGGCGGCTACAGGCACCCGGGTAATTGCGTAAGGTATGTGCGGATGCAAATTCGGTAACAACTTTTAGCTGGTAGTGTGACGCCATACAATAATACTTGACTAAAATAGTAGGATTTTATCGGGTTTTAACTATTTTTGCAATGCAAGATAGTGTGATTCGATAGTCTGGAGGATGCCATCAGCATCCAGCTGCCAGTCATGCTTCACCTCTTCCGGGCGACTATGCAGAGGAAATTGATCGGGGAAACCCAGATGCAACATGGCGATGGTGTGATCCTGCTGGTGTAAATACTCGCTGACTGCGCTACCTGCACCACCCGCGATGACATTATCTTCCAGGGTGACCAGTAAATGATGGTCGGTTGCTGCCTCAAGTATTGCCTGTTGATCCAGTGGTTTTACAAAACGCATATTATAAACGCTGGCATCCAGCGTTTCAGCTACCTCGATGGCGGTATTCAGTTGTGGGCCAAAAACCAGCAGGGCAATATTTTTGCCTTTACGACAGCGTACAGCACGGCCAAATTCAACCGTCTTGAGTTCTTTTTCAACCGTAATACCTGTTCCGTTGCCACGTGGATAACGGATTGCAGAAGGACCATCGTGTAAAAAACCGGTGGTCAGCATTTGCCTTGCTTCATTTTCATTGGCGGGTGTCATAATGATAATATTGGGGATACAGCGCAAAAAGCTGATATCAAATGCGCCGGTATGGGTAGGGCCGTCAGCACCGACAATGCCGGCTCGATCAATGGCAAACATCACTGGTAGATTCTGTAAGGCAACATCATGGATAAGCTGGTCATAGGCGCGTTGCAGAAAAGTGGAATAAATGGCAACTACCGGTTTCAGCCCGTCACAGGCCATACCGGCGGCCAGAGTTACGGCGTGTTGCTCGGCAATGCCAACATCAAAATATCGCTGTGGAAACTGTCTGGCGAATTCGACCAGGCCGGAACCTTCCTGCATGGCCGGGGTAATACCAACCAGACGTTGATCTGCTGCTGCCATATCACATAACCAGTCACTGAAAATCTGCGTGTAGCTGGGTGGGGTGTCAGGGGTATCTCGTGTATTTGCCTGTCCGGTACTGAGGTTAAATGCCGGTACACCGTGATATTTTCCCGGTGCATCTTCGGCGGGAAAATATCCTTTGCCTTTGCGGGTGCGTACATGTAACAAACGGGGGCCGGGCTGGCGTGATATGTTCTGTAAGACAGGAATCATTGCGTTTAAGTCATGGCCGTCAACCGGGCCAAAATAGTTAAACCCCAGTTCTTCAAATAACGTACCCGGCGTGATCATGCCTTTAATATGCTCCTCGGTTCTTTTCGCCAGTTCCAGTACCGGTGGCAGGTTTTCCAGAACTTTTTTACCGCTTTGTTTGACACTCGATAGCAGTTCGCCAGAGAGCAGTCGGGTAAGGTGATTGGAGAGGCCGCCAACGTTGGGGGAAATGGACATGTCGTTGTCGTTTAATACTACCAGCAGGTTTGCATCGCTGTCACCGGCATGGTTCAGGGCTTCAAAGGCCATGCCGGCAGTCATCGCACCATCACCAATAATTGCCACTGCCTGGCGTTTGCTGCCGGTCTGTCTGGCGGCAATACTCATTCCCAGTGCGGCGGCGATCGAGGTGCTGGAGTGGCCGGTGCCAAAGGCATCGTACTCACTTTCATCACGTTTCGGAAAACCGGCAATACCGCCCTTCTGTCGGAGTGTATGCATCTGGCTACGCCGTCCGGTGAGTATTTTGTGTGGATAGGTCTGATGACCAACATCCCAGACCAGGCGGTCATCCGGGGTGTTGAAGACATAATGCAGGGCAATGGTGAGTTCAACCGTTCCCAGCCCGGCAGACAGGTGGCCGCCGGTGGCAGAAACCGTATCCAGTAAAAATTCACGTAACTGACTGGCCAGCAGAGGTAATTGCCCCATGCTCAACTTGCGAACATCCGCTGGTGACTGAATGCTTTCGAGTAACGCCCATTGTCGATTGGAATATGGCATAGCTTAATAATATCAGACGTTATTACAGATTGTTATCAATGATGTGTGTTGGTGCGACAGATGGGTTAATAGTGGCGTTCGACAATATAACTCGAAAGCTCTCGTAACGTATCGGCTTTTCTACCGAGGGGGCGTAAGTGTGTCAGCGCCATTTGATGTTGTTCCAGAGCGCGTTGTTTTGCAATTTCCAGACCCAGAATGGCCGGGTAGGTGGGTTTTAACTGTTGTTCATCTGAACCCTGTGGTTTTCCCAGGGTTTCAGTGTCGCTGACAACGTCGAGTATATCATCCTGAATTTGAAATGACAGCCCGATACAATGGGCGTAATTACTTAATATATTTAGTTCAGTCTCACTGGTATGCCCACTACACATTGCCCCAAGTAAAATACTGGCATGAATCAAAGCACCGGTTTTGAGTCGATGCATGGATTCAAGTTGTTCCAGGCTTAAGGTTTTACCAACTGAGGCGAGGTCGATAGCCTGCCCACCTGCCATACCATGAGCACCGCTCGCTTCGGTTAGTATCTTTAACATAATCAGGCGGTTATCAGCTAGCAGGGTGGGTTGTTTGGTGCGCGCCAGAATTTCATAGGCAAGCGCCTGTAAGGCATCACCGGCCAGCATGGCGGTGGCTTCATCAAAGGCTTTATGGCAGGTTGGGCGACCGCGACGCAGGTCGTCATTGTCCATGGCAGGCAGGTCGTCGTGAATTAACGAATAGGCATGAATGATTTCGACGGCGGCGGCGGGTATGTCAAGAACGTCCAGCGCAGCACCGGTAGCTTCGCCTGCGGCATAAACCATGGCCGGGCGAATACGCTTGCCTCCACCCGTGACGGCGTAGCGCATAGCTGTGGCAAGGTTGTGTTCCGGCGGGTCTTCGACTGGCAGGTAGTGATTCAGCGCACGATTGACTCGCAGCTGGTAGTCCTGCAGTCGGCTATCAAAAGGGTGTGCTGATGACATCAGTCATCCACAACAAAATCATATTCAACCAGTTTGGCGTTTTCAGCCACCAGTTTTTTTACCTTGAGTTCGGCATTCTGCAATGCCTGCTGACATTCACTGCTTAAGGCAATGCCTTTTTCAAAGCGATTTAGTGATTCTTCCAGACTCAGATTACCCTGTTCCATGTCTTCAACCAGGGTTTCAAGTTCGGTTAATGCTTTTTCAAAATTGGGTTTCTTTTTTGCCATAGCGCATTTTAACCTAAAACTATCTGTGGAGCCTATAGTAACGGTATACAAATGCAGGGTGGCATTTGCGTTTCAGGTATTCAGCACCAGGCCTCTGGAAGAATCCGTTTAACCGAACTTGCCGGTAATATAATCTTCGGTCTGTTTCTCTTTTGGGCGGATAAAGATGGTTTCGGTATGATCAAATTCAATCAGGTCTCCCAGGTACATAAACGCGGTGTAATCTGAAATGCGTGAGGCCTGTTGCATATTGTGGGTGACAATAGTGATGGTGTAATTTTGTTTGAGTTCAAAAATCATTTCTTCAATGGCCAGTGTTGACAGTGGGTCCAGCGCCGAGGTGGGTTCATCGAATAGAATAACTTCCGGTTTTAAGGCAATCACCCGGGCAATACACAGGCGTTGCTGCTGGCCGCCGGATAAACCGCGGGCATCATCATACAGCCGATTTTTTACTTCTTCCCACAGCGCGACATCACGCAGTGATTTTTCAACATAATCATACAGTTTATGTTTGTTCTTTAAGCCGGTGAGTTTAAGTCCATAGGCGATATTGTCAAAAATAGACATGGGGAACGGGGTGGGTTTCTGGAACACCATGCCGACTTTCTGACGTAAGTGAATAAATTCATTTTCTTTTTTAATATCAAGAATATTTTGCTGATTGCCATCTTTGTCCAGTAAAAGAATTTCGCCTTCATAGGTGTTGCCGGGATAGAGGTCATGAATACGGTTCATACTGCGCAGCAGGGTGGATTTGCCACAACCGCTGGGGCCGATAATCGAGGTGACTTTATGGGTTTGAACCGGCAGGGTGATGTTATTCAGTGAAGGGGCTTTGGCACCTTTATAGGTAAAGCTGAAATGATTAATTTCCATCTTGTTTTTCATTATCTATAACCTTCTGTCTTTAATCAGGAAACGGCCGATCAGATTGAGTGCAAGGACGGCAATGGTAAGAATCAGCGCGGCCGCCCAGGCAAGTGCTACCAGCTTTTCATCCGGCATAGTAGCCAGGTTATAGATGGAAACGGTCATTGATGGAAAAGTTTGACTTAAACTGGTTTCCATATAAATCGTCGAGCCGCTGGTATAAAGTAAGGGGGCAGTTTCACCCACAATGCGGGCAAACGCCAGAATCAGACCGGTCATAATCCCCACTTTTGCGGCTTTTAATATAATATGAAAAATAACATGGTATTTGGGCGCGCCAATAGCTATGCCCGCTTCACGCAGTTCGGTAGGCACCAGGCTCAACATATCATCGGTGGTGCGCACGACAATAGGTAGCATCATTACAAACAGTGCGGCAATGCCGGCCCAGCCGTTGGTATGCCCCACCGGGATAACAATAATCGCATAAATAAAGGTGCCAATAACAATCGATGGGGCCGACATCATCACGTCGCTAAGGTCGCGGATAAAATCGGCATAGCGGGTATGGTTGCCGTATTCCTGTAAATAAATGCCGGCCAGTAAACCCACTGGAATACCAATGGCTGAAGCCAGCCCGGCAAGCACAAATTGCCCCCATAACAGGTTGCGAATGCCATTGTTAACCAGGTCATGGGTAAAAATATAAGGGCTGAGTGCGGTGGAACCTTTAAGAATCAGGGTAATGAGAATCCAGCCTAAAAATATCAGCCCCAGAATCGCGGTCAGTGATGACAGGGCGATGGCAATTTTATTCACCAGTAAGCGCATAGTTAGTGACGCCTCAAAAAGAAATATTTAGCTGAAAAAATAGTGATAAAACTGACCACGAACAGGATTAAAGATAAATAAAACAGCGCATTCATGCTTATGCCACTGGATTCGGCAAAATTATTTGCCAGCACTACCGGTATCGAGGTAGTCGGGTCGGTCAGTTTGTGGGCAAATTTAAACACCCCGCCAATAACAAAAGCAACCGCCATGGTTTCACCCATTGCGCGGCCGAGTGAAACGATAATTGAGCCGATAATGCCTGCCCTGGCATAGGGGAAAATAATATCTTTAATGACTTCGAATTTGGTCGCCCCCATGGCGTAGGCCGATTCTTTTAACACATCCGGTGTGGTGTTAATGGCATCGCGGCTTAATGCTGCCATAAACGGAATCACCATTATACCTAATACCAGGCCAGCAATTAATAACGACACGCTGTGGCCGCCAAAAATAGAGGCCAGAAAAGGGCCAAAATAAAACAGTGCCCACATGCCATAAATAATGCTGGGAATAGCAGCGAGCAGTTCAATAGCAACACCAATAGGCCTGGCAACGTGCTGGTTGGCAATTTCAGATAGAAAAACGGCAATCCCCATGGAAACGGGAATGGCAAATAACATAGCAATCAGGGTCGAAAACAGCGTACCAATAATAGGAATGGCACCGCCATAGAGGATTTTTGTATTTTTACCGGCAGTATCGGGCAGGTTGGCCTGGCCAGTATCGGTATCATCATCCATGGGAATGTTTTCATCACTGCCAAATTCATTGTCCATAGAATCATCCATAGGCGTATCCATAGAATCATCGATGGTGTTATCACTGGAATTAGTATCAGCAGTGGAATTGTCTGTTGTTGAGGTGTGGTCGGATACGGCTGATTTTGTCGTGCCTGAGTTAGCGGTTGCCCCTGCCGGGGTTCTATCCGTCGGTTTGTTTTGTGTTACCTCAACACCCCAGCGTGGTTCAATAATAAAATGCGCGCCAAATTCCTCAATGGCGGGTTTAGCCGTGATGTAAAGCACAATAACCGTAGCCACCAGTATCACAAAAACAAAACTGGCACTGAGCTGTGCAAAAAGTTTAAATAATTTTTCCACAAGGCCTCTAAGTTAGTTGTTGAGGTGAATGTGTCCGGGTTGATGCAGGGTAAAAGTAAACAGGTGCCACCTTATATCTCTTTGTGCAAGTCACTGAGTCAAAAAACAATAACTTGAAACTCAGGGAGGCTCTGAACAAGTCTGGACGCAAGATACGTCTTCACGACTTATTCAGAGTTTCCCTGATAAAGGGAGCAGAATTATATAACAATTTGTGATACATGGGGCACCTTATATCAGGGTAACCCTACTGATTTAGTAACTGCTCAAATTGCCGATGAAACCAGTCAGATCAGGGCTAAAAACGGGATTTACAAGTGTAAATGTCTGTTTTTTAACGCAGAGCTGGCAGATTTCAGCGGTTAGTTGAGTCGTTATCTGGTTTATTTCATACCTTTACTATTCATATAAGTTTCGATACGGGTGACCACAGCGGGCGGTAGTGGTACATAACCCAAGGCTGAGATAGTGTCAGGATGGGCCAGAGCAAAGCGATAAAAGTCAGCAACCTGAACTTTTTTATTGCTTTCATTGGGCACCAGAACAAAGGTGGCGGTCATCACGGGATAACCCGCCTTAGGGTACTCAATATTGGCATAAAAATCCTTTTTTGGGTTCAGGTTGGCAAATTTAGCACCGATAGCAAAACTAGCCGGGTCTGGCTTAACAAATTTGTGGGCCCGGTTTTCGATGCTGGCCAGATGTAATTCATTGGAAACTGCATCCGCATAATCAACATAACCAATGGAATACGGGTTGGTTTTTATGGCTGTCGATACGCCAAAATTACCTTTACCGGCAATCTGGTTTTTCATTGGCCAGTTGACGGCTTTTCTGGCACCAAAGTGTGATCGCCATACGGTATTCATTTTTGACAGGTAATAGGTAAAACCAAAGGTGGTACCGGATTTGTCAGCGCGATGCACAAATAAAACTTTTTTATGTGGCAGTTTCAGTCCCGGGTTATCCTTTTTGATGGTATAGGCATCCCAGTATTCGATATTACCGAGAAGAATCCCTGAAATAGCAATTTCAGACAGTTTCAGATTATTGACACCAGGAATATTGTAAGCAAAGGTGATAGCGCCGATACCAATAGGAAACTGGCTCAGATTTTTTTCTTTTAAAACGGCGGGTTTGAGTGGTTTGTCGCTGCCACCAAAATCAACGTGCCTGGCAGAGACTTCTTTAATGCCTGCACCTGAACCGGTGGGTGAATAATTAACTTTATTACCGGTTTTATCAAAATAAAGTTTAGACCAGGCTTTGTTTGCCGGATACTGGAAGCTGGAACCGGTGCCCTGGATAGTGACTGCCAGTACCGGTGTTGAAACAGCGCTTATCAATAAAGCAGCCAGAATCGTTTTTTTCATGAATTATTCCTCATTAATAATTAATAAATCTTGATTAATAGATTGTGAATAGATATGCGTTTGTACTACCCGGACTACTATAACGTCTGATTATTACAAAATTATGAAATATTCACATTATCCATCTTCAGGTTATTTTTTCTTTTTAGATTTCTCTATGGATTTAAGAATATTCAACAGGGTAAAGCCATCATCATAGTTAAGATAATGACTCGATGGGGTAAAAATGACGCTGGATTTGCCCTGTAATGCCGGAATATTATTCATATTTTCGCTGTAACCGGGTACCAGTATGTCACCGGGAATGCCCGCCGGGTTGGTGCGAACCACGGAAATATATTTTATATCTGGGTGCTTGCGGGTATTTAGCCAGTCGAGAAAACTGCCGGGGTAAACCGGTAACAGTTCATGCATCAGGGCGCGGGAATGGCGCAAAGCCTGATAATCATTGCCACCAATAAAGTCTTTAACCAGTTCAAACGGGCCATCATTTTCGGTAATATTCAAGGCCTGTAGCGCACGCCCCGTACCCAGATGGGGGCTGGCAATGGTGATTAAAGCAATAACGTTTTTTTGCGGGTACAGCACCAGCGCGGCACGGGCAACCACACCACCGGCAGAATGCCCCGCGAGGATAAGGGGTTCATGGGGGTGCAGCTGGCGAATCCGGTCAAGCATCTGAGCCAGAATACCGGCCTGCACAGGCACCGGGGTTTCGGAAGGCAGGTTGACAACATAGACCTGATTTCTGGCCTGGCTGGTCTGCGCGTGAACCAGCAGTTGTGGCCCAACCGGGCTGCCGATAAACAAACCGGCACGTTTCCAGCCATGATTATCCAGAATGGTGTTAATACCACTGCGTTCCCAGGAGCCGGCATCACCAAGATAACCGTGGATTAATACCAGTATATCAGCACGCCCCGGCAGGCTAAAACTGATCAGTAGCAACATAAAGGAAAGACGAATAAGTTTTATCATAATGGCCTCCTGAGGTATGATGCGCAAAATTCGTCACATTTTATCTTATTTTGCTTTTATTATTCCTGACCTTTATCAACTCAATAGCTAATTTAACGGTGCAAAACTATGGTTCGGCAACAGGCACTTATTGAGCATCAACAGGCGCTGAGTGAGTGTCGATTATGCCCGAAAATGATACCGCCGGTTATTCTCGGGCCGCCAGTGGTGGCAAAAATTTTACTGGTGGGACAGGCTCCCGGTATTCGTGAAGGTGAACTGGCCAGGCCGTTTGCGTGGACAGCAGGTAAAACATTGTTTAAATGGCTGCAAACCATTGGCATGGATGAGGTCAGTGTGCGCCAGCAGGTGTATATTTCTGCGGTGTGCCGGTGTTTTCCTGGCAAAAAGCCAAAAGGCGGTGATCGTGTGCCGGATAAAACCGAGATTGCACATTGTGCCCAGTGGCTTAACCGGGAAATTGAACTGTTGCAGCCAGTGCTGATTATTCCGGTTGGCAAACTCGCGATTCAGCAATTTCTTAGCCTGAGCAAACTGGTTGAGGTGATTGGTCAGCAGTTCAGGCAGGATATCAACGGTGTTGCAACCGTTATTATTCCCCTGCCACATCCGTCAGGGGCATCCACCTGGCATCAGATGGCGCCGGGTAAAACATTATTAAAACAGGCGTTAAGTTTGATCCAGCAGCAACCCGCGTGGCAAAAGCTTGTCTCAGACATCGCCTGATATTCAGCGAACGTCTGTCTTAAGCGGGAGACATTAACACCAGGTTATCACGGTGAATAAGTTCGGTTTCATCAATATAGCCTAAAATGCTTTCTATTTTTTTGCTGCTCTGGCCTTTTATCAGCTCACTTTCTTTGCTGCTGTAATTCACCAGGCCACGGGCTATTTCCTCACCGGCGGCATTTCGGCAGCTGACAACTTCGCCGCGTTTGAAGTGACCTTTTACTGCACTGACCCCCACGGCTAACAGGCTGACCCCGGCTTTTTTCAGCGCGTGGCTGGCGCCGTCATCCAGTATCAGCTGACCATGCACATTCAGTTGACTGGCAAGCCATTGCTGGCGGGCATTCAGGGGTTCTCTATCGGCAATCAGCAGGCTGCCTATGTTGTCACCCCGGGCAATTTTTGGTAATACCTCAGTGCTGCTGCCAGCCGCGATAATGGTGGCAGCACCGGAACGTGCCGCGCATTGTGCCGCCGTAATTTTGGTGCGCATACCACCCTGCCCGAGTGCACCGCTATCACCGGCCATGGTGATTAAAGCCGGGTTGCTGGCTTTTGACTGACTGACCAGTTCAGCATCAGGGTAATAACGCGGGTCTTTATTAAACAGACCCTGCTGGTCGGTCAGAATGACCAGCACATCCGCTTCGACCAGATTAGCAACCAGTGCGGCAAGGGTGTCATTGTCACCAAAACGGATTTCTTCCGTGGCGACTGTATCGTTTTCATTAATAATGGGAATGGTGCCCAGTGACAGCAGGGTTCTCAGTGTACTGCGTGCATTCAAATAGCGCTGGCGATGGCTTACATCATCGTGTGTCAGTAACACCTGTGCGGTATGAATACCATGTTGCTTAAAGCCGCTTTCAAACTGTTGAATCAAGCCCATCTGACCCAGTGCAGCAGCGGCCTGGAGTTGGTGCAGGGCACGTGGTCGTTGTTTCCAGCCAATACGTACCATACCTTCGGCCACGGCACCGGATGATACCAGCAGAACCTCTTTACCCTGATGACGCAGTTCGGCAATCTGTTTTGCCCAGCGTGCAATAGCGGCTGTATCCAGGCCCTGACCATCATGGGTAATCAGTGAACTGCCGATTTTTATTACCCAGCGCTGTGCCTGTTGTAAAGCCTGACGAGATTTCATAATGTTTTTGCGTTGTTATCGTCGGTGGCCTCTGTCTGGCCGGTGTTCACATCCTCGGCATCTGCTTTATTATTTTCCAGTTGTTGCATCATTGCATAGCAAATCGCCCGGGTGCCGGTTTTGCTTAATGCTGACATGGTATAAACCGGCCCCTGCCAGTCAAGGCCGGTGATAATGGCCTGTTTTTTTTCTTCCAGCTCAGTAGCATCCAGTAAATCGGTTTTATTTAATATCAGCCAGCGGGGTTTGGTGTAGAGATGATGGCCATATTGTTTCAGTTCCTGCAAAATAATTTTTGCCTGTGCTACCGGGTCGCTGCCATCGAAAGGGGCGATATCAATAATGTGCAGTAATAACTGGGTGCGCGACAGGTGTTTAAGAAACTGGATACCCAGCCCGGCACCGGCTGAAGCACCTTCAATAATGCCGGGAATATCCGCCACCACAAAACTCTGATTCATGTCCACACGTACCACGCCAAGATTAGGATAGAGGGTGGTAAACGGGTAGTTGGCCACTTTGGGTCGCGCGGCAGAAACCGCGCGTATAAAGGTGGATTTACCGGCATTGGGCAGACCCAGTAAACCGACATCGGCAAGCACTTTTAATTCCAGTCGCAGGCTGCGGCGTTCACCGGGTGAACCGGGGGTGCATTTTCTGGGTGTCTGATTAACCGAACTTTTATAACGGGTATTACCCAGCCCGTGGAAGCCACCCTGGGCCACCTTGATGGCCTGACCATGCCGGGTGATATCGCCAATCAGTTCGTCAATATCATCCACATAAATGAGAGTACCCACCGGCACCGGAATGAAAAGATCATCGCCTTTTTTACCGGTCATTTGTTTACCATGACCGCGCTTCCCCGCTGCTGCTGTATAGGTGCGTATGTGGCGGAAGTCAGCCAGGGTATTGATGTTTTCATCGCCGATTAGAAAAACACTACCTCCATCACCCCCATCGCCCCCATCCGGGCCGCCATAGGGAATGTATTTTTCCCGGCGAAAGCTGACCACACCGGTGCCGCCATCACCGGCAATAACGTTGATGGTTGTTTCATCGACAAATCGCATAATTTACTGTGCAGTTTCAGGTGGTCCCTAGTGTAACTGAAAAATCAACGCTACTGGTAGGGTTGTGGATGATAAGGCCGTTGTTCAGGTAATAAAAAAGCCCCGAAGCGGGGCTCTTTTATTACCGCTACATGAATAAAGCTTAATTTACCGGTGTCACACTAATCGTTTTGCGGTTAAGTGGGCCACGAATTTCAAATATGACATGACCGTTGGTTTTGGCAAACAGGGTGTGGTCACGACCCATGCCAACGTTATTACCGGCATGAAATTTGGTGCCGCGTTGGCGTACCAGAATATTTCCGGCTAATACTGCCTGTCCGCCAAATTTTTTTACGCCTAGCCGCTTAGATTCTGACTCACGTCCGTTACGGGTACTACCGGCTGCTTTTTTATGTGCCATGGTTTATTGCTCCTCCTGTATTACAATAAATAATAATCAGGAAATATCTACGGGGTTTATGATGGTCTCTGGCCTGTTGTGGCTTTATGCAGAGGTTTTATGCAGAAATGCCGGTTACTTCAATTTCAGTATAATACTGGCGATGGCCGGTTCTTTTCTGGTGATGTTTGCGGCGTCTGAACTTCATGATTTCGACTTTTTTAGCGCGGCCATGTGATTTTATGGTGGCAGTGACTTTACCGCCCTCGACATAGGGGGTGCCGATAGTCAGCTCGTCACCATCAGCAATCATCAGGACTTTGTCGAGTTCAACAGAAGCACCTTCTTCAGCATCAAGTTTCTCAACGCAAATTTTATCGCCCTGAGCCAGTTTATATTGTTTTCCGCCTGTTTTGATCACTGCGTACACAGCGGTTCTCCAAAAATGGTTAAATGAAAGGGCGCAAATTATACGTTTTAGTTTCCATGCTGGCAAGTGCATTGTGGCGGTATTTATGATAATTTTGCGCTAGCCCGGATATTTCATGGGAATGCAGGATTTTGGGACAATCTCAGTGAGTCCATTTGGATGATTCGACGAAAAGCGTAGCCATAGCTACGGTTACAGGCGAATCATTCAAAGGGGCCGCTGAGATTGGTACAAAAACTGGATAGCGGGCAACGGGTACATGGTGCATTTTTCTGATGCCAATATTTACTTGTAAATTCATGATGTTAAGCAAAAATTATAGCGTTCCCATGAAATATTCGGGCTAACTTCATTATTTGAATAATAATATCCTGTCAGGTAATGTTAAACTTGACATCAGGCGCTGTCCCTGCATAGGATTTGCGTTCATCAAACTGCAACTGGGTATACTCTTGACAGCAAAACATCTATCTGAAAAACCATTGTCTAACAAGCCGTCGTCTGAAAAACAGTCGCCTGAAAAACCACTGCCTGGTAAACAAATATCTGGCAAACAGACAGGATTTGATTTAATCAGTAGTCAATGTCATAAGGATATGCAGGCGGTCAATGAGGTGATACATCAGCGTCTGTCATCAGAGGTTGTTCTGGTTAATCAGCTGAGTCATTATATCGTCAATTCCGGGGGCAAACGACTACGCCCGTTGCTGGCAGTTCTATCTGCAAAAACATGTGGTTATCAGGGTGAGCTGCATTATCTGCTGGCTGCAATTATCGAATTTATTCACACCGCGACATTATTGCATGATGATGTGGTGGATGAGTCTGATTTGCGCCGGGGGAATAAAACTGCCAACGCCATGTTCGGCAATGCTGCTAGCGTACTGGTTGGTGATTTTCTATACTCTCGCGCCTTTGAGATGATGGTGGAGATGGACAATATGCGAGTGATGCAGATTCTGGCCAGCACCACCAATACTATTGCCGAAGGTGAGGTATTGCAGTTAATGAATGTGCATGATGCGGATATTACAGAAGCACAATATATGCAGGTTATTCACAGTAAAACAGCTAAATTATTTGAAGCGGCAACACAGCTGGGGGCAATATTGTGTCAACGTCCTGAGCCTGAAGAGCAGGCCATGGCAGCCTATGGCCGACATCTGGGTACGGCGTTTCAATTGATCGATGATGTCATGGATTATCGTTCCGACAGTGAAACCATGGGTAAGAATGTGGGCGATGACCTGGCTGAAGGCAAGCCGACTCTGCCCCTGTTATATGCCATGCAGCAGGGTACTGAAGCTCAGTCTAAACTGATACGCCAGGCCATTGAGCAGGGTGGTTATGCCATGATTAAGCAGGTACAGGCTATTATTCAGCAAACCGGCGCACTGGAATATACCGAAGCCATGGCACGGCAGGAGGCGGAACAGGCTATTGCCCAGCTTGATACGATTACTGATGATGTTACCGCTGATTGCGCCAGTAAACAGATTTTAAAGCAGTTGGCCCATTTGTCAGTGAATCGAAATGCATAACAATCACCTGCCTGGTAAAAACAAAGCAACACTTTATGTGGTTTCTGCTGCCTCTGGAGCAGGTAAAACCAGCCTGGTAAATGCCGTGCTGAAACAACTGTCGGGTATTGAGCTGTCTGTTTCACATACCACCAGGGCACGACGTGATGGCGAAAAAGACGGCGTGAATTATCATTTTGTGACTATCGCTGAATTTAATGCCATGGTAGCGGCCAAAGATTTTTTTGAATATGCAGAGGTCTTTGGTAATATGTATGGGACATCACGCCAGCATATCCAGCGGCAACTGGATCAGGGAAACGATGTTATACTTGAAATAGACTGGCAGGGCGCGCGCCAGATTCGACAGCTTGTCGATAACTGTAAAACGGTTCATATATTACCACCGTCGATTAATATATTACGTCAGCGTTTAATGGCGCGAGGTCAGGATGATGAGACGGTGATAGCACAACGGATGCAGGCCGCTGTTAATGAAATATCACATTATGCGGAATATGACTATTTGATTATCAATGATGATTTCGCTCAGGCCAGGGATGAACTGGCAGCAATCATTGTGAGTAACCGTCTGTTGCGAGTACGTCAACAACAGAAATATGCTGATTTACTCAGTGAACTTTTAACAACTAACATAACGACTTAGCGTGTAGCTGAGTCGTTACCAATAAACAATAAAAACTCTGGAGAATTAGTATGGCACGCTTAACAGTAGAAGATTGCCTGGATAATGTTGAAAATCGTTTCGAGCTGGTTCTTGTCGCCTCGAAACGGGCACGTCAGATAGCCATGGGTGCAGAACCCATGGTACCGCGTGATAATGATAAACCTACCGTACTGGCATTGCGTGAAGTGGCAGAAAATCTGGTCAATAAACAGATACTGGAACAACAGGCCAAAGAAGAATCAATCATTGATGATGTTGAAGCAATGATAGAAGGTGATTTGTCTGCGGGTCTGTAATGGCTTGAACAGCCTGCAACACAATGAAATATTCTCAGAAATATTCTCAGTTTCATAATCTGTTGTGACGCATTCCTCTGCACATCCTCCATCATCCCGGATGCAGAAAAAAGTGGTGCAGAAAAAATCTTCGCGCAAACCGTCAGCGCAAAAAAAACAACGGGCTGACGAGCATAAATATGCTGCCAGTAACAAACTACCCGAACGTTTCCTTGTGTCTGATTTATGTGATCTACTGGGTCAGTACATGGCGCAGGATCAGGTAAGAGAAGTTTACCGGGCCTATCTGTTTGGTGCCCAGGCACATGAAGGCCAGCTGCGGGTATCCGGCGAACCCTATATCTATCACCCGGTTGCGGTTGCCCGCATCCTGGCACAGATGCATATGGATGTGAAAAGTATTACCGCCTCTATTCTGCACGATGTTCTGGAAGATACTCCCGCGACACGAAAATTAATTGCCACTGAATTTGGCGAAGACATTGCCATGATGGTGGACGGCGTCAGCAAGCTGATGAATATCAAGTTCAAGAATAAAATTGAACAACAGGCAGAAAATATTCAGAAAGTTTTACTCGCGATGGCGCAGGATATTCGTGTCATTATGATTAAACTGGCAGACCGCCTGCATAATATGCGTACGCTGAAGGCGCTCAGACCGGATAAACGCCGACGCATTGCACAGGAAACGCTGGATATCTATATTCCTATTGCCAACCGCCTGGGTATGAACAGCATCCGCCATGAACTTGAAGATCTGGTCTTTCTGGCCATGTATCCCAATCGTTATGCGGTACTGGAACATGCAGTGAATCAGGCCAGTGGTAATCGTAAGGAGGTGATTGAGAAAATCAACCATGCTCTGGCCGCCCGTCTGGTCGAACTATCCATTGAAGCACAACTGATCTCACGTAAAAAACATCTATATAGCATTTATAACAAAATGCGTTCCAAACATCTGTCATTTAATCAGGTACTGGATGTTTATGCGTTTCGGGTTCTGGTCAACTCGGTTGATGAATGTTACCGGGTGTTGGGGGTGGTGCATAATTTGTTTAAACCGATACCTGGCCGGTTTAAGGATTATATTGCAATTCCAAAAGGTAATGGTTACCAGTCTTTGCATACTGCCTTATACGGGCCACATGGTATTCCAATGGAACTACAGGTGCGTACTCGAGAAATGAACAGATTTGCAGAAAGTGGCATTGCTGCACACTGGTTATATAAATCACCGGATGAAAAGGGCGCCATTGATGCACACGCCCGTGCCCGAGACTGGTTAACCGGTATTCTGGAAATGCAGCAATCTGCCGGTAATTCAATAGAGTTTCTGGAAAATGTTAAAGTCGATCTGTTTCATGATGAAGTCTATGTGTATACCCCAGAAGGCGATATCGTCAAATTACCACGTCATGCTACCCCCGTAGATTTTGCTTATGCTGTGCATACGGATATTGGTAATCATTGTGTGGCGGCGAAGCTGGATCATAGTTTTGCCCCTTTAAACACTCCCTTGCATAGCGGGCAAACGGTTGAAGTGGTGACCTCACCAAACAGTCGGCCCAATGCAGCCTGGTTAAATTATGTGGTCACGGTAAAAGCACGCAGTAATATTCGTAGTTTTCTGAAAAATATGCAGGCTGATGAGGCCATGTCACAAGGCAGGCGTTTGCTGGAGCGCTGCCTGAAACCACTGGGTTTACGTCTTGATGATGTGCCCGAAAGTAATATTCAGCTGGCTCTGGAGGACTATGGTTTCCATAAACTTCCTCAATTACTGGAAGATGTCGGTATGGGCAATCGACCGCCAAGTATTGTGGTCAGACGTCTGGTGCCAGAACGTATTGCTGATGGGCATTCAGAAGAAACCTGTGAAATGAAGTCACGTTCACCGTTGGCTATTAGCGGCACGGAAGGCATGGTGGTCAGTTACGCGCGTTGCTGTCGGCCTATTCCGGGTGATCAGATCGTTGCCAATCTGAGCAAGGGGCGAGGCATTGTTATTCATCGCCAGAGCTGTAAAAATCTGGGTTCACGCTCAAAACGCAATGATAAATACATCGAAGTACAGTGGGCAAATGATGCGGCAGGCGAATTCAGCAGTGATATCCGCCTTGAAGTCGAAAACAAACCCGGCGTGCTGGCGCGTACCGCAACGATTTTGTCCGAAGCCGGTGTCGATATTGAAAATGTAGAAATGCAGGATCGTGACGGTTTTTCCATTAGCCTGTTATATCAGATCAAGGTGCGTGATCGTACTCATCTGGCAAAATTAATGCGTCGTCTGCGGCGTATACCCAGTGTCATGCGTATTATCCGGTTGTAATCAACCGTAATCAAGATTCAGGAAAGGTTTACAAACAGGTTTTACATAAACAAGTACATAAACAAGGTTTAAAAAAATGGCTAAAAAGATAATTTCTACTGACAATGCACCGCAGGCGATTGGTACTTATTCTCAGGCGGTACAGGTAAATACAGCGAAAACCCGAGCAACGGTTTATCTGTCAGGGCAAATACCACTGCTAGCTGAAACCATGGAAATGGTAGAGGGTGATATTGTTGAACAGGTTCATCAGGTATTTAAAAATATCCGTGCAGTGGCCCGGGCGGCTGGCGGAGATTTATCTGCTATTGTCAAGCTGACTATTTATCTTACTGATCTGTCCGATTTTGCGGTTGTCAATGAAGTCATGGCCGAATATTTTGCCGAACCCTATCCGGCACGAGCTGCAGTGGGTGTGGCCGCCTTGCCCAGAGATGCAGGGGTGGAAATGGATGCGATTATGATACTCTAAAAGGCGACGGATACAGGGTGCAGGTTAATGGATGCAGGATGGTGGCTGAAAGATAATGGATGAACGATAATGGTTAAGCAATAATGGATAAAAGCGGGGCAGCATTTGAATACCAGTCGGTGCTGACGCTGAAAGGTGTGGGTTCTGCTATTGCAGAAAAATTAAAACGACTGGATATCGCCACCCTTCAGGATGTTTTGTTTCATCTGCCCTTGCGTTATGAGGATCGTACCACTGTGGTTCCCATTGGCTCTCTGCAGGCTGGCCAGCAGGCCTTGATAGAAGGCGTGGTCGAATATAGCGAAGTTAAATCTGGCGGGCGTTCACGACGTAGTTTATTATGTTATTTTGCGGATGGCAGCGGTGCCATTGTGCTGCGGTTTTTTCATTTCAGCAAAGCGCAGCAACAACAGTTATCCGCTGGTAAACGGCTGCGTTGTTTTGGTGAAGTACGTTTCGGTGCCAACCGTCTGGAAATAGCGCATCCCGAGTATCAGCGTATTAATGAAACCCCGTCCAGTGACGGTTCATCCGCTGTCGAACAAAGCCTCACCCCGGTTTATCCCGGAACCGAAGGCATTCATCAAAGCCTGCTAAGAAAACTTTCTGCCCAGGTACTTAACCAGCTGAATACACAGAGTATGACGGACTGGTTGCCCGAGACCGTCAGGCAGCGTTACCGGTTTCCTGATTTAACAGCAGCACTGCAACAGATTCATCACCCGCCAAACAGTCTGGATGCCGACACTTTGCTGCTCTCGGCTACCGCAGCAGGACAACGGCTGATTTTTGAAGAACTGCTTGCGCATCAATTAAGCTTGCTAAAGCTGCGCACTGCCGTTAAAAAACAGTCTGCCATCGGCTTAACCTTAAAGCCTGAATTGCTCGCGGCGTTTCAACAGCAGCTCGGTTTTGCATTAACCGCCGCACAGCAAAAAGTGGTGGCAGAAATACTTGATGATATCAAGCAGCCAGCACCCATGTTACGTCTGTTACAGGGCGACGTCGGCTCGGGGAAAACAGTCGTGGCAGCCATTGCCGCGCTGGCAGCAGCCAGTAATGGCTGGCAGGTCGCACTGATGGTGCCCACTGAAATTCTTGCAGAACAGCACTATAACAGTTTTCAGCAATGGTTTAGCGATCAGGCATTCTCAAAGACTGAAAACAGCTGTGTATTATTAACCGGTAGAGATCGTGGTAAAAGTCGCCAGCAGAAACTGGCTGCAATCAGACAGGGTGAACGGCAAATTATTATCGGCACCCACGCCCTGTTTCAGGATGAGGTAATATTTAACCGCCTGGCTTTGCTGATCGTCGATGAGCAACATCGTTTTGGCGTGCATCAACGACTGGCATTGCGTGAAAAAGCCGGGCTTAATGTTGGTGGAACCGATTCAGCAGGCATTAAAAATTATGTGCCGCATCAGCTGATTATGACCGCAACGCCGATTCCGCGCAGCCTGGCCATGACCGCCTATGCCGATCTCGATTATTCCGTTATCGACGCTTTACCCGCAGGCAGAAAACCGGTCAACACGGTAGTGGTATCGGCACAACGTCGTGATGAAGTAATCGCACGCGTGGCCAATGCCTGTAAACAGGGCGAACAGGCATACTGGGTATGCACCCTGGTTGAAGAGTCAGAAGTATTGCAATGTCAGGCGGCTGAATCCACCGCGCAGATGCTCACAGAATTATTGAACGGAGTGCGAATTGCGCTGGTACATGGGCGCATGAAAGCGGAACAGAAACAGGCGGTGGTGGCGGCATTTAAAAATCGCCGGGTCGATCTGCTGGTGGCAACCACAGTGATTGAAGTGGGCGTGGATGTCCCCAACGCCTCATTAATGATTATCGACAACGCAGAACGTCTGGGGCTGGCGCAACTGCATCAACTGCGTGGCCGAATTGGCCGCGGTAAAAAATCCAGCGTCTGTGTGTTGATGTACCAGCCGCCCTTATCGCAGCAGGGCAGGCAGCGGTTAAAAATTTTACGACAGACCGGTAACGGTTTTGACGTAGCAAAAAAAGACCTGCAACTGCGCGGCCCCGGTGAAGTACTGGGTACCCGTCAAACCGGCTTACTGCAAATGCGCATTGCCGACCTCGCCAGAGACAGCCACTGGCTACCCGAAGTCAAACAGGTTGCTGAACATATAATCCATCATGCCCCGGAAGCCATCGAGCCACTGGTATGTCGCTGGCTGGGACGGGCTGATCGCTACGGGCAGGTATAGGAGAGGAGCCTGTCAGCCTCAATCCTCAATCTGTAACGTATCCACAGGGCTTTGTACGGTCACCCCCGGCTTGTTCAGTATATGCGTATAAATCATCGTTGTGTTGATATCCGAATGCCCGAGCAATTCCTGCACTGTTCGAATATCCTGCCCGGCGGCCAGCAAATGTGTAGCGAAGGAGTGGCGCAAGGTATGCGACGATACTTTTTTACGAATCTTCGCCTTCAATGCGGCCTGGCGAATAGCCCGTTGTAGCGTCGTTTCATGTAAATGATGCCGCCGAGACAGACCGGTTCGAGGATCCACCGACAGTTTAGATGCAGGAAAAAGATACTGCCAGATCAATTCAGTTGCTGCATTCGCGTATTTCTTATCCAGCGCATGGGGCAAAAACACACGCCCCGCACCCATAGCCAGATCCTTCTCATGTAACGCAGTAACCACCTCAATCTGCTGCGCAAGCGGGGCAATATAGCGTTTCGGCAAAGGCACGACGCGATCCTTGCCGCCCTTGCCATCACGAATAATAATCTGCTGATAATCAAAATCAACATCCTGCACCCGTAAGCGCATACAGTCCATAATTCGCATACCCGTCCCATACATCAACCCCGCCATAAGCTGATACTTGCCGGACATAGCCGACAACAGGGCGCTAACTTCATCAATGCTCAGCACCACCGGCAAGCGCCGGGGACGTTTGGAATGTCTGAAACTAAACTCATCCTTCTCACGTCCCAGAACCTGAGTCAGCAGAAAACTGATCGCATTCAAAGCCAGGTTTTGCGTACTGGCTGCCACATTACGTTCCAGCACCAGTGCAGACAGAAAATCCTCCACATCCGTGCGTACAACAGCCTCCACAGGTTTATCTTTGAGTGAGCGGAGAAACCGGGCAGCCCAGTCAATATAAGACTTCTCAGTACGAATGGAATAATGCCGACTACGGATAGCCCGCGCCATCGCCTTAAGCACATCATCCGCCCCCGACCCACCGGGAAATGTCACCGAGGCATAATCTGCCACCAGCTTATCAGGATGAACATCTTTCAGCGGGGATTGTTTATCAGGGCGGGCATCGACAAAAGCCTCCTTCCAGTAAGCCCAGTCAAATGACTGAGCCAGCGGAGTGCTGGCAAAATCCACAAATAACAATTGCAAAGCATCAACAATTTGTCTATATTGCCATACAGAAAGTGTGGCATCAGAAG